>CAZTHL010000065.1:0-20664 GCA_964613585.1 uncultured Mycobacteriaceae bacterium
CTGCGGCGGCCGACTTACCCACAGCTCCTACACCACTCGGCGGGACACGACCTCGCTGAACCGGCGACGGTTCTGGATGCCGTAGCGTGGCGTCTCGCCGCCGATAGCTGGTCACGCGAGACAGGTCAGGAATTGCGAATCACTTGGACCGGGTAACGTCTTCTGACCTTATGAGGACGGCCCCGTCTCGTTCCCGTTGCCGCGCCAGATATTTACGCAAAGCGATGTCTTCGATCTCGGGCCTATGGGCGCGAAAGGCCGCCAGCCGCGCCCGCTGCCCTTGGCCTGTCGCGCCGAAATGGTCTTCAAGAGACTCGCCGCTGACCGCTAGCGGCACGTCTCCCTCGGTCGTCTGACCGGAGAACAGCACCGCGTCGCGGTCGGAGTCGTACCGTTCAGCCTTGTCGCGGAACTCCATCGCTGGCCGTTCGACCATGCCGAGAGCGTCGAGAATCGCGAGCGCCGAAGCGAGCTGAATGTTCTTGTCGCCGCTCTCGAAGCGCGAGACGGTCGGCGCACTGACCTCGGCAATGGCGGCTAGCCTTTGCTGAGTAAGCCGCTGTTCTTTCCGCCGCCGGCGCGCTTCTTTGACAAGAATTGGCCAATCGAGGCGAATGTTCCGTTCCATCGCTTTTCCATGATGTCGATGATGCCGTCACGCAAACCGGGATGCCCTGCACCGGATTCGGCGACGGCGGTCTTGGCAGCGTCGAGGCGCTTTGCCAGATCGGCGACGGCCAGACGAATAACTGCCGGCGAAAGACCGTATCCCTCGCCGAGGGCGACGATGTGCTTCGGTCGCAAGGCGCCGATCCGCAAGTCGGCGGCGCCGGCGAGGGCAAGGGCTATCGTGTCGAACTGCCGGTAGAAGGAACTCGCCACGAGGTCATAGCTCGGCGCCAGCCGCAGCCCTTGCGAGGTGTGCAGCATGGCGAAGTTCTTGAGGTGAGCGTCGGTGTCGCCCGTCAGGAAGCGGGCAAGGATGCGCCGGAACAGGCGCTCGGCCTCTGCCGGGATGCAGGCCGGCGTTGCCCGGATGAACCGCGCCATGTCCTCATAGCTGCCGTCGTACTTGGCAAAGGAGGGCTTGCCCAAGAGCTGGTTGAACTCTTCAAAATGGACTTTCTCGCCTTCCGGCGTCCGGTCGAAGCGGCGAACGAACAACGCTTCGCCGGCGATGTTGCCCAGAGCTGCAATCTCCATCTCGGCAACCGGCTCTTCGGGCAGGAGCTTGCGCGTGGCTTGGGCCGTCAACCATTCCAGCTCGATGATGTCGGGCAGCTCGCCTGATGGCAGCTTCGCGATATGGCTACCGAACTCGGTCGCGCGGGCAGGGCGGAACCCTTGGGCGGTTCTGACTATGGTCAGTTTTGGCTGAATGCCGGACAGGGAGGCGCGCGCCGTGAGGGCCGCGATGCCCTCTTGGTCGGTTGCGTCCAGTTCCAGCTCGCCCTTGGGTTCGGGGTCGATGACCGACACGGCGCCGGCGCAGTCGCGCCCGAAGGCCAGCAAGAGGGCGAAACGGTCATCCGGATTCACACCGAGCGCCCGCGCCTGCGCATTGCGCAGCCAGCCCTCGGCAACGAGATTGTCGAAGAAGAGGGGAAGCCGATCCTCGGTGGTGTGCGGGGCCTCTTGGAGGGGCAGCGTGTGCGCGATAGCGGGGCCGCCGGCGCCGATATAGTCGCCGTCATAGGTGAACGCGCACCGTCCGCCGGGCTCCTGCCGAAGGATGCCGGCGAAGCGGTCCTGATAGTACACTTTGCCCCAGAGCGCGACAGCCACATCAACCTCGTTTTATAGAGCGGTCGCCTGGCGACCAAGCTATAAAACATATTTGATTTTTTGGCTTTGGTCCAGACGGCTCTATAAAACGCGTTTTATGGATCTGAGGGAGAGCTTGGCTCCTTTCCTAGCTATGCGAGGCTACACCGCTTCGCTTTCAGGTGAATCCCCATTCTGGACATCGGGAAGCTCCTCGTCGCCTCGGCCATCGATCAGATCACTAAAACCTAGCCAGGCCGCCTTGAGGTTTCTGGCGGCGACGGTCTGCTGCTGTCGGGCTTCAACAATGTGCGCGATGAGGCGGTCCTGCTCCGCAGGATCAGTCGGATAGGTTATCTCTAGGGCCTCAAAGTCCCCAACTTGTGTTCGCCGCCTATTGCTGTGGCCGGTTGTAATGGCGCGGAACGCACGTTGGTAGTATCGACTAAATAGCAATGCCTGTAGAAAGGAAGGCAGGAGCCGGTCATCACCAATCTGGTAGATCGGAAATTCTTTGGTAACAAGCGCACCATCGAATTCCTCTGGTACAACCGAAATGCAGCCTTTCCACAAGTCGATTGATGAGAACACTAAATCGCCGGCACGGGCCGCGTACCATGTACCGGGACTGTCTTTAAAATAAGTACCGCGCCATTCAGGATAGTTGCGCCCTTTTCCAGCTTCGCGGGGACGGATTTCGCCTTTCTGCGAGATGGTCATAACTGTGTAGAGACGGTCCGGGTCTTCCGAAAAATCAACGACATTCTCGCGACGATGCATGACCTCGCCTAGCGTGGTTTGAACCCAACCGTCAGGAACATCGTGTGACGCTTCGCCCAACTTCCGTAGTGCCCGTTAGAAAGTGGTGACATTTCAAGGCGTTGCCAGCGCCTTGCGGGTTTAGGCACCACAGGTTTCAGGCGTCGGCGGCGGTCTCGTTGCGGTGCGGCAGCTCCTGGAAGACGGGGGGCAGGGTGAGGCCGAGGGCGCGGCAGACGGGGTCGATGCTGGGTCCCGGGGCGGTGCGCAGCAGGGCGCGGCGGCCGTCCTGCGCGACCTCGACCTCCGAGAGGTCGGCGAGATCGTCGAGGATGGCCTGCCATTCCAGCGGCTTGCGGCGCTTGGCGGCGAGGCGGTCGGCAAGCTCCTTTCTGAGCAGCAGGGCGAGGAAGGAGCAGAAGACGTGGCCGCGGATGGCGGCATCGGTCTTGTGGAAGATCGGCCGGGTGGCGAGCAGCGCCTTGGCGGTGCGGAAGCTGTCCTCCACGGCCAACAGGCTGCGGTATCGCAGCGCCACCTGCAGCGCCGGCAGCCGGGTGTTGGTGCGCAGCACGAAGAGGCCGTCGAAGCGGGCATCGTCGTCGACCTTGTCGGGATCGATGGCGAAGCCCGGACCATCGCCGCCGGCAAGGAAGCGGCGGAAGCCCTTGTTGGCGACCAGGGCCTTGTCGCCTCTGGCCAGCTGGCGCTCCAGGCCGGCGAGGATCTCCGCCCGGGCCTCGGCGTCCTTCTTGGCTTCCTCCTCGTTGCGGCAGACGACATAGCGGCGGTCGGCGACCTTGACCTCCTTGACGGCGAGTTGGGTCTCTCCCTTCTGGCGCGGGATGACGAGCGGCACCGCCAGGCCGTCGTCTTCCAGGACGATGGTGCGGACCTCGCGGGTGGAGCGCTCGCGCACGCCCAGAATATAGTCGATGCCGGCCTCCTCCAGGCCGGCGATGGTGGCGGCGCTGATCAGGCCGCGGTCGGCGACCACGCAGGCCCGCGCGATGGCGAAGCGCTCGCGCAAGCGCTTGACCACCGGCAGCAACACGGTGACGTCGGCGGTGTTGCCGGGCAGCAGGAAGGAGGCCACCGGCCGGTCGGCGCCGTCGAGCACGATGCCGAGCACCACCTGGGCGAGATGGCCGCGATAGTCCTTGGGGTGCCCGCGCCGACCGAGCGTCGCCCCGCCGCGGCCCTCGAACCACAGCGTCGTGGTGTCGAGAAAGGCCACCGACAGCTCGCCCAGCAGCGGCTGGCGGTGGCGATAGAGCGCCTCCTCGATGGCCTCGCTCATCACCCGGCCGTCGCCGATATCCTCGCCCAGCCACGCCATCGCCTTGTAGGCGTGGTCGAGGTCGAGCGCCTCCACGCCCGGCAGGCGATACGACCGCCGCCAGGTGCTGGCATGGCGGTCGGAGCCGGAGACCATCAGCCGGTGCACGACGGTGAGATAGATCGCCCGCTCGACGTCGAAGCCGAACTTGCGCCCGGCGAGCAGCGAGCCCAGCACCTCGTCGCAGCCGGTCTCCGCCCACAGCCGGCCGAACACCAGGTCGGGCCCGATGCTGCTGCGCTCAAGCTCGGCCAGCTCGCCGCGGTAGTAGCTGGACAGGACGATGGAGCGGCGGGAATGACGGGCAGCGGACGCGATCAGGCTGTCGAGCGTGCCGGCGGCCTCGACCTCGTCGCGCCGGCCGAGGGCCTTGATGACGCGCTGGACATGGCGGCCGCCCTCGCGGGCGTTCTCCACCAGATAGAGGTATTCGTAGCCGTTGATCCTCTTGACGCGGACGAACATGGCGCGGCACCGTGCTGGCGTCAGGACACCACGCAGACGCCGCATACGTCAAATCAAATCGCGGCCTCAGCGACCATCATTTAGCACCACAAATCAACTTCGGCCTCCAACAGCCCAGCATTCCTGCGGCTCTCCGTTCCAATCACAGCCCGAACTGCGGAAGTTGGGCCGCAGCTCCTACACCACTCGGCGGGACACGACCCCGCCGGCATCGAGCGGCGGCCTTCAGCCCTTCGACGACGGGTCTTGATGACATCGTCACGCTGGCCGGTGCTGTGCAGCGTCTTGGGACGAGCCGCTCGCTTCAGCAGATTCAGGACGTCAAGGGCCCCGGGCCGTGCTCAGCCGAGAGGATCAAGCCGACCGTGTTGCGTTCGCCGGCGCAGCAGTCGTGAAAGCGCCCGAGGTCGCAAAAGGGTCGGCAGCGTCGGTCAACGCACGACACTGGTCAACGCACGACACTGGTCATCGCACGACACTGGTCATCGCACGACACTGGTCATCGCACGACACTGGTCATCGCACGACACTGGTGAACGCACCACACTGTGCGTTTCAAGCAAGCATTTGAATGTTAACACTCCGGCTGCGAGCACCGATCACGCAGCAGCGCCACGCCGCGCCTTGCCAGTTTCAAGGGCACGGCGCTACTTCGCGCCGGACGACTCCTTGCCGATCTCGCGGAGCTGGTTCTGCAGCTCGCCCAGGCGCTGCTGCAGGTCGTCAAGAGCGCGGTCGCTCTCCTCCGCCGCCTCCCTGGTCGCGCCGTTGGCGCCACTCTCGCCGGCAGTCTGGAACGGCGAGAAGAACTTCATGGTCTGCTCGAACATGGCCATGTTCTTCTTGCTCATCTCCTCGAACGCCGCGAACGGGAACATGCCGCTCATGGTCTGCTGGAAGTACTGGCGCATCTGGTCCTGATTGCGCTCGAATGCCTCCATAGAATACTCAAGATAGCGGGGCACCATCCACTGCAGGCTGTCGCCATAGAGGCTGATCAGCTGGCGCAGGAAGCTGATCGGCAGCAGGTGCTGGCCCTTGCCTTCCTCCTCCACGATGATGTGCGTCAGCACCGAGCGGGTGATGTCCTCCCCCGTCTTGGCGTCGAACACGGTGAAGTTCGTGCCGTCCTTGACCATCTGCGCCAGATGGTCGAGGGTCACATAGCTGCTCGTCGCCGTGTTGTAGAGCCGGCGGTTGGCATACTTCTTGATTGTGATCGGAGCGGGCGATGCCTCCGATTCCGGGCTGTTCTCTCGAGTGGCCATCTTCGACCCGCCTTTCCGGATGCAGCCGGCGGCTCCGGCTCCATACTCTTTACCTATGTGGTACCCAATCCGTGCTGCGCTGCGCAAGCGTCGCCGCAGTTTTGACGCGCGACACGCTCATGCACCTTTGAACGAGCCCGGCGCCAGCGCTAAGCTTTCAGGTCATGACCGAGCCGCCCGACCTCGCCGACCTCGCTCGGCGGTACGTCGATCTCTGGCAGGAAGAGTGGAGCGCCGCCGCCGCCGACCCACGCACGGCCGAGGCGCTGGCGCGGCTCGTCGCCCTCCTGGGCCAGGCCAACGGCGCTCTCGCCTCCGCCCTCGAGCCGTTCCTGCGGGCCATTTCCGATACCGAAGCCGCTCCGGCCCCGGCCGCCTCCGGCAGCGCCCCGGACCACGGTGATGAATGCGGAGCGGCACGGCGGAGTTCCATGCGAAACGGCCCGGCCGGCGCCGGGCTCGCCGCCACGCCGGGGGCCGCGGCCGCTGCCCCTGCATCTGCTGATCGCCCAGACGACGCTGCTGAGCTCGCTCGGCGCCTTGCCGATGTTGAGCGCCGGCTCGGCCGGCTGGAGGCCGTCGGCGGCGCTGGCGGCGCTGGCCCGCGAGATCGCCGGTCACCCGGCCGACGCGGTCCGTAGCGCCGTCGAGCGGGAGGTCCGGCACCGGCTCGACCGCTTCCTCGCCGGACTCGAGGGCTACCGCCACCACCCCTACCGGCGCGACGTGGCCGACCCGCCGGCGCTGTGGCAGGAGGGCGGCAGCCGCCTGCTCGACTATGGGATCGCCGGGGGCACGGCCGGGGATGCGCCGGGCGGCGGCGTCGCGGCGGGGCGGCCGGTACTGTTCGTGCCGTCGCTGGTCAACCGCGGGTACATCCTCGACCTGTCGGCGCGACGCAGCCTGCTGCGCTGGCTCGCCGGCCGGGGGTTCCGGCCGCTGCTGCTGGACTGGGGCTGGCCCGAGGCCGAGGAGCGCGGGTTCAGCCTCGGCGACTACATCGCCGGACGGCTCGAGCGGGCGCTCGACGCGGCGCTGGGGCTGGGGCCGGGTCGGCTGCCGGCGGTCGGCTACTGCATGGGCGGGCTGCTGGTGACGGCGCTGGCCGGGCGGCGGCCGGAGGCGCTCGCCGGGCTGGCGCTCCTGGCCACGCCGTGGGACTTCCACGCCGAGCACGGCGAGCAGGCGCGGCGCCTGGGCGCGCTCGCCCCCGGGCTCGGGCGCTGGCTCGACTGGTGGGGCGAGCTGCCGCTCGAGGCGCTCCAGGGGCTGTTCGTGGCGCTCGATCCGATGCTCGGCCTGCGCAAGTTCAGCCGCTTTGCCGCGCTCGACCCGGGGAGCCCGGCGGCCGAGAACTTCGTGGCGCTGGAGGACTGGCTGAACGACGGCGTGCCGCTCGCCGGGCCCGTGGCGACCGAGTGCCTGGCCGGCTGGTACGGCGGCAACAGCCCGGCGGTCGGCACCTGGCGGGTGGCGGGCGAGACGGTGCGGCCCGGACGGCTCGACCTGCCCAGCCTGCACCTGATCCCGAGCCGCGACCGCATCGTGCCGCCGGCGAGCGCGCGCGCCCTGGCCGCGGCCATGCCCGGGGCCCGGACCCTCGAGCTGCCGCTCGGCCATATCGGCATGATCGCCTCGGCCCGGGCGCCCGAGGCGGCGTGGCATCCGCTCGCCCGCTGGCTGGCGGCGCTCGCCGGTGATGCCGCTTGAGCCGGAAACGGTCGCGACGCGCGGGGTCCGGGCGTGACGGGCGCGGGGCACCGGAGATCGCGGGCGGCTGGCAGGGCCTGGAGGCTTGACAGGCGCCCCTTGATAGGAGCAAATCCTTTTCTCAGGAATCGGCGGGGCAGGAACAGCCGAGACATGGGCGTGGAGTGGTCATTGGACGTGGAGTGGTCATTGGGTGTGGGGAGGTCAGGATTGTCCTCCGCAGGATTGGCCTCCGGCGGCGGCGGCGGCAGGATCGGGGTCCGCGCGCAAGACGGCCGCCGCGATCGCGCAGCCGGCGGCGGGGCCTGCGGGCTTGCGCCCGGCCGACAAAGGCCTACAAAGCCCTACGTCGCGGGGCCGCGGCGCGGCGATCGGCGGCGTCCCGAGATCGTCACGCAGCGGCGGGTTGCGCCGGGAGCGCACGGCTCGTATCGTTCGATACCGCGCTTCCGGCAGCGTCCTCGCCGCGGCGGTCTCGGTGCCGACACCCATCCACGCAAGATCAAGACGGGCAGACAAGGGGGTACTTCGCGCCATGGAAACCAAGGAAGTCGTTCTGGTCAGCGCCACGCGCACGGCGATCGGCAAGTTCATGGGCGCCCTGAAGGACGTCCCGGCCCGGGACCTGGCCATGGCGGCCGGCAAGGGCGCCATCGAGCGCTCGGGGGTGCCGGCCGAGGAGATCGACGAGATCGTCATGGGCCAGCTCTACACCGGCATGCAGGGCTCGCTGCCGGCGCGCCAGGTGAGCATGCGCATCGGCCTGCCGCACCGCAGCGGCGCCGTGTCGGTCAACCAGAACTGCTCGTCCGGCATGCGCGCGCTTGAGGTGGCGGCCCACAACATCATGCTCGGCAAGACCGACATCGGCCTCGTGGTCGGCGTCGAGAGCATGACCAACGCGCCGTACATGCTGCCCAAGGCGCGCATGGGCTACCGCATGGGCGCCGGCCAGATCGAGGACTCGATGCTGCATGACGGGCTCGAGGACGAGCTGGTGCCCGGGCACATGGGCATGACCGCGGAGAATGTCGCCGAGCGCTACCAGATCACTCGCCAGGAGTGCGACGAGCTGGCGGTGACGAGCCACCAGCGGGCGACCCAGGCGATCAACGAGGGGCGCTTCAACAAGGAAATCACCCCGGTCGCGATCAAGGCCAGGAAGCAGACCATCGAGTTCAAGGAGGACGAGCACCCAATCCGCGATGCCAGCCTGGAGGGCATGAGCGCGCTTCGGCCGGTCTTCAAGAAGGACGGGGTGGTCACCGCGGCCAACGCCTCGGGCATCAACGACGGCGCCAGCGCGGCGGTGCTGATGTCGGCCGAGGCGGCCAAGGCGCACGGCATCACGCCGATGATGAAGCTGCTGACCGTGTGCGTCGAGGGCGTCGACCCCTTGGTCATGGGGCTCGGGCCCGCCTACGCCATGCCGAAGGCGCTGAAGCAGGCCGGGCTCACTTTCGAGGACATCGAGTACTGGGAGATCAACGAGGCGTTCGCCGCCCAGTGGCTTGGCGTCGGCCGGGTGCTGAAGAACGAGTTCAACATGGACCTGGACATGGACAAGGTGAACCACCACGGCTCGGGGATCGCCCTCGGCCACCCGGTGGGCTCGACCGGCCTGCGCATCGTGGTCACGCTGGCCCACGAGATGGAGCGGCTCGGCCTGACGCTGGGCGGCGCCTCGCTGTGCGTGGGCAGCGGCCCGGCCATGGCCTCGCTGTGGAGCCGCGACGTCTGACGACGCCGGGGGCGGCGATGCCGAGGCCGCGGACAGCGTCCGGCCCGCCCGGGGGCGGCGGGCGGACGCTCGGCCGCCGCGTCGCCGGGTCGGGTCGACGCGTCTTACGTCAGCGCGACTCGGGTCGACGCGGCTCGGGTCGACGCGGCTCGGGTCGACGCGGCTCGGGTCGACGCGGCTCGGGTCGACGCGTCTTACGTCAACGCGGCTCGGGTCGACGCGTCATGCACCAACAACAGGGCTGTCGGCGGCCTCGGGGGCGGCCGGCGGCAGGGCGGAGGTCTCGGCAATGACCGAAATCGTGATCACCGGCGCGGCGCGGACGCCGGTCGGGGGGTTCAACGGGGGCTTGAGCTCGCTGCCGGCCCACAAGCTGGGCGAGGTGGTCATCGGCGAGGTGCTGCGCCGGTCGCGGGTCGAGCCGGGCGAGGTGTCCGAGGTGGTCATGGGCCAGATCCTGACCGGCGGCCAGGGCCAGAACCCGGCGCGGCAGGCGGCGGTGAACGCCGGGCTGCCCGCGGAGACGACCGCGTACTGCATCAACCAGGTGTGCGGCTCCGGGCTGCGCAGCGTGGCTTTGGGCTATCAGTCGATCCTGGCCGGCGACGCCGACATCGTCGTGGCCGGCGGCCAGGAGAGCATGAGCATGGCGCCGCACGTCATGCACCTGCGCAACGGCACGCGCATGGGCGACGCGCAGCTGGCGGACTCGATGCTGCGCGACGGGCTGATGGATGCGTTCCACGGCTACCACATGGGCAACACCGCGGAGAACATCGCCCAGCGCTGGCAGATCACCCGGGCGGAGCAGGACGACTTCGCGCTCGCCTCCCAGCAGAAGGCCGGCGCCGCCATCGACGGCAAGCGCTTCGAGGAGGAGATCGTGCCCGTGACGGTGCCGGGGCGCAAGGGCAACATGGTGATCCACACCGACGAGCATCCGCGGCCGGAGACGACGGCGGACAGCCTGGCCAAGCTGCGCCCGGCCTTCCACAAAGAGGGCACGGTGACCGCGGGCAACGCCTCGGGGATCAACGACGGCGCCGCGGCGGTGGTGCTGATGACGGCGACGGAGGCCGGCCGGCGCGGGCTGAAGCCGATTGCCCGGATCGTCTCCTGGGCGACCGCCGGCGTCGACCCCTCGGTGATGGGCACGGGACCGATCCCGGCCAGCCGCAAGGCGCTCGAGAAGGCCGGCTGGCAGGTCGGCGACCTCGACCTGATCGAGGCCAACGAGGCGTTCGCGGCGCAGGCGATCGCGGTCAACCGCGAGCGCGGCTGGGACGAGGAGAAGGTGAACGTGAACGGCGGCGCGATCGCGCTCGGGCACCCGATCGGCGCCTCGGGCGCGCGGATCCTGACGACGCTGCTCCACGAGATGCAGCGGCGTGATGCGCACCGTGGCCTGGCGACCCTGTGCATCGGCGGCGGCATGGGCATCGCGCTGTGCGTTCAGCGCGATTGACAGGGCCCGGTCGGATTGGCTGATCTGGGCGTCGAGGGGACGGCGCCCGCCGGGCGCCCGGAAACCGCCCGGCTTCCCTTCGGGTGGCACAATAAGGAGGATAATCAATGGCACGCGTAGCACTCGTGACGGGGGGCACCCGCGGCATCGGGGCGGCGATCTCGCTGGCGCTCAAGGCCGACGGGCATGTCGTCGCCGCCGCCGACATCGTCGAGGAGCAGATCGCCAAGTTCAAGGACGAGACCGGCATCGCCGGCTTCAAGATGGACGTGGCGGACTACGATTCCGTCGTCGCCGGCGTCCAGGAGATCGAGGGCGCGCTTGGGCCCGTCGACATCCTGGTCAACAATGCCGGGATCACCCGGGACGGGTTCCTGCACAAGATGGACCCGGTGACCCAGTGGAAGGCGGTGATCGACACCAATCTCAACTCGTGCTTCTACACCTGCCGGGCCGTTGTTCCCGGCATGCGCGAGCGGGGCTACGGCCGCATTGTCAACATCAGCTCAATGAACGGCCAGAAGGGCCAGTTCGCCCAGAGCAACTACGGCGCTGCCAAGGCCGGCATCCTCGGCTTCACCCGCTCCCTGGCGCAGGAGGGGGCCGGCAAGGGCATCACGGTCAACGCCGTCTGCCCCGGCTTCATCCGCACCCCGATGACCGAGCAGATGCGTGAGGACGTGCTCAAGGGCGAGATCGCCAAGATCCCGGTGGGCCGCATGGGCGAGCCGGAGGAGATCGCCGGCATGGTGGCCTACCTCTGCAGCGACAAGGCCGGCTTCATCACCGGCGCGACCATGAGCGTCAACGGCGGCCAGTACATCGCCGCCTGAGCCGAGCCGCCCGGCCGCGCTACGGCTGGCGCAATGACGCTTATGTGATATACTGCCGATCAACAATCCGCACGCTGGTCAAACCGGCGGCTCACTTGCAAGGCGTGTCTCCGGGGAGACGCGCCTTTATTTTTTGCCACGCCTCGACATGAGCACGAATCAGGCTGAATGAAGACTTTTTGTGCAGCCTTCCATCCCGAACCGGAACGTTAACTGTTCTTTCCGCGCTGTTAATTCGAAAAATCAGATCCATCCGCTGCTGCAACGCGGTAGAATGAGGTTAGTTGCCGATGTGACCGGACAAGCCGGCACGCATCTTGCGGCTCATTGACACATTCAATCCGGAGGGGGACAGACAGTGACGAGCGAGATTCAAAAGGTAGGGGTTATCGGCACTGGCACCATGGGCCTCGGCATTGCCCAGACGGTGGCGCAGGCGGGGATTTCCGTCGTTGCCGTCAAGGCGACGCCCGGCACCACCGAGCGCGCCCGCAACAGCCTGCAGCGGACGCTCGGCAAGCTCGTCGAGCGCGAGAAGATGACCGTCGAGGCCCGCGACGCGATCCTCGGTCGCATTGCCTTCAGCCACGATCTCGATGACGTCGCCGAGTGCGACCTGATCATCGAGAACATTGTCGAGGACCTGCCCGTCAAGCAGGACATGTTCAAGCGGCTGGAGGCGAACGCCAGCCAGACGGCCATCCTCACCACCAACACCTCGACGCTCTCGGTGACCGCTCTCATGAGCGTGTGCCAGCACCGTTCCCGCATCGCCGGCCTGCACTTCTTCAACCCGGCGACGGTGATGACCCTGGTCGAGATCGTGCACGCCTTCGAGACCTCCGACGCCACCCTCGCCCTGCTGCGCGACTTCTGCAAGACCATCGGCAAGGACCCGGTGATCGTGCAGGACACCACCGGCTTCATCGTGAACCGGCTGCTGACGCCGTACATGCTGAACGCCGTCCGCATGCTCGAGGTCGGCACCGGCACGATCGAGGACATCGACCATGCCATGATGGCCGGCGCCAGCCATCCGATGGGGCCGTTCGCCCTCGCCGACTATATCGGCCTCGATGTCGTCAACGCGATGGCGACCAACATCTACGACGACGTCCGCCAGCAGTACTGCGCGCCGCCGCATACGCTCACGCGCCTGGTCCAGCTCGGCTATCTGGGCCGGAAGTCCGGCAAGGGCTTCTACGACTACTCGAGCAAGCCGGCGGTGCCGAACCCGGCCCTGGCGCGGCCGGTGGCGTAGCCGCGAGCCTCTGGCAGCGGCCGGCCTCCCCCAGCCGGTCGCCCGCCTCATGCTCAATAGCGCCTTTCCATTTGCAGCCTCATTTGCCATCCTGCATCAAGAGAGAGCGTCAACAATCTCGAGACGCTGATGGTTTGCAAGCCGAGCAACGGCGTGTCGCGCGCAGGTCCCGCGCAAGGCATCGCCGCCAAGACCCGAACGCGGAGCGGGCCCGTGGACCCCGGCAAGCGATCGGGCCTTCCGGAGGCGGACCGTCGATTTGCCGCGGAGCGTGGCTTGTGATTGCCGCGGCGACCCGTCCAGCCCCTCGCGCGCGAGCCATCGTCAGCACTGGCATCGGTGTCGCCTGCTACGTGTTCAGCGTGGACGGCCAAGCCGTGCTCCTGGCCCGCAAGCCCCGGCCCCCGTGGCGCGGCACCCTCTCCGCCGTTGCCGGCCCGCTGGAGCCCGGCGAGACCCCGGCCGCAGCGACCTTGCGCATCGTCAACGACCAGCTTTCCACAGAGGTCGCCAGCGTGCGCCTGGCCGGCGTCGCCTCCGTCCTCGACGAGGCGGTCGATCACCAGTGGTTCCGCTTCGTGTTCAGCGCCGTCGGTGGGAGCGATGAGACCGCAGGCAACCCGTCGCGCCCGGCGGTCCGCCTCGTCGCGGATCCCGTGCCCGCGACCGCCGTCCCCGGTGGCGCCGTCGAAACCGCCTACGAAGGTGATCCGTCGGCCCATGTCGGCACGGAACCCGAGGACGCGGGATCGACCGCCTGCTGGGTCTCCGTCGGCGCCCTGCGCCAGGCACGCCTGCCCCGTCTCGACCGCCTTTTTATACGACAGATCTTAAGGGAAGATTGCGTCTTCGAGGCCGAGGCCCGGCTGAACACGGCGGAGAACTGGATCCACTGCCGGATCCGTGCCGACCGCTCGTCCTGGGACGAGACGCTGGCGCGGCTCTTCTGAGCATGTCGCCGCCTGCGGCAGGCCGGCCCGAGCAGCCCGTCGTCGGCGTCGGCGCCGTGGTGTTCCGCGGCCGGCGCGTTCTCCTGGTGCGCCGGGCCACGCCGCCGCTTCAGGATGAATGGAGCCTGCCCGGTGGCCGGCAGGAGCTGGGCGAGACGCTGCTCGAGGCCGCAGCGCGCGAGGTGCGGGAGGAGACCGGCCTCCTGATCCGGCCAAGCGAGGTGATCACCGCCGTCGACAGCATCCATCGGGCGCCGGACGGCGGCATCGCCTACCATTTCACCCTGGTCGACGTGCTGGCCGAGAGCCCTGCGCACGACGGCGAGCCTGTCGCCGGCGACGATGCCGCCGCGGTGCGCTGGGCGGACCTCGACGAGATCGACGCCCTCATCGCATGGCCGACAACCCGGGAGGTGATCCGCCTCGCCGCCCGACGACGGTCAGCCCCCGACACCGCCGAGCGCCGCACCGACCCCGAGCCGCCGCGCCTGCGCCGCCGCCCGGACGCGGGCCGCCTCATGCGCAGCCCGATGGGTGCCCTGATCGCGCGCCCCTGGTTCGACGACGTCTCGCTCCGCCTGCTGGCGGACTGGTACTTCCCCATGTCCCGGGCCTGGGCCGCCGCCATCCTGGCGGCCGGGTCGCCGGCGCGCTTCGCCGAGTTGCTGCCCGAGGCCGCCCCGGCCCGCGGCTCGTTCTGGCTTGGCCGCGCCCTCGAGGACGTCGCCGCCGCCCAGGCCCGCCTCGACGAGGCCGATCGGCGCTGGCGCACCGCCTTCTTCGGCGACAAGGACCCGGCCGGCAACGACCACGCCGGCGAGGCCGCGCGCGTGGCCGCCGAGGACGCCCGGCTGGACGCCGCCACTGCGCTCGGCACCCTGCGGCTGCGGTTCGCCGTCCTGGCGCGCTCGCGCCGGCTGCCCGCCTGCGCCTGGGCCATCCCGGCGGCGGCCGCGGTCGACACGGCGCACGGCGCCCGGCTCGCCGCCCCGGCCTCGGCCTACGCGCTGCCCGACCCCGCGCCGCTGCCCGGGCAAAGCCGCGCCGTGCGCGGCGAGCTCGGGCCGGAATACTGGCTGTGCTTCCCGTCACCGGCGACCCGTCCGGGCGGCCGCTGCTGGGCCCGGGTCTATGAGCCCGAGGGCGCGGTGGCGCCGCCGACGGTCATCCATCTGCACGGCATCTGCGTCGAGCCCGAGCATCTGCGCCAGCCGCTCCGCGAGGTCGAGTCTTATGTCCGCCGTGGCCTGCGGGTTGTCGCACCGGAGGCTCCGTTCCACGGCCGACGCCGGCTGCCCGGCCAGTACGGCGGCGAGCCCTTCGTCGCCACGGCGCCGCTCGGCGCGCTCGACCTGTTCGCGGCGGCCGTGCGCGAGCTCGGCCTGCTGACGCGCTGGGCGCGGGCCGCCGGCTCCCCATCGGTCGGCTGGAGCGGCATCAGCCTGGGCGCGCTCACCGCCCAGCTCGCCGCGGTGCACGCCGCCGGCTGGCCGGCGGACGCCCGCGCCGACGCGCTGCTGCTCGCCACCACCAGCGAGGGCGTCGACGAGATCGCCCTCGACAGCGAGTTCGCCCGCGCCTTCGGCCTCGACCGTGCTCTGGCCGCAGCCGGCTGGACCGCCGAGCGTCTGCGCCGGTGGGCACCGCTCATCGAGCCGGCCGGCCCGCCGGTCGTGCCCGCGGCCGATATCTTCATGGTCCTGGGCAGCGCCGACACGGTGGCCCCGTTCGGTGGCGGCCTCACCCTGGCGCGGCGCTGGGCCATCCCGCCCGACCAGGTCTCAGTCCGGCGCCAAGGCCATTTCTCGGTCTCCGCCGGCCTGATGGCCGACGACAGCCCGATGGCCGCCTTCGCCCGCCGCCTGCGCCGCCGGTAGGAAGGCGCGGCATTGAGGCAACGTCCGCCGTCGAGCTTCACCCGACCGTCGCGTGCCCCGGGACGGCGGCAATGAACCCGCTTGACCGGCCCCCGAGCCGCCGTTGAAGAATGGGCAGCCTTTCGCCCGTACAGTGGTGCCGTTCCCCGGCCTCGGCCCTTGGCCCAGGCAGCGTCCTGAAGGATCGATCATGTTCGTTTGCATCTGCAACGCGCTGACCGACAAGCAGATCTGGACGGTGCTGCGCGGCGGCGCCCGCTGCGCCGTCGATGTCCACCCCGCGCTCGGCTGCGCCGTGCAATGCGGCCAGTGCCTGACCACCATCGAGACCATGGTCAAGCAGTTCGAGGCCGAGGACCGGCTGCCGCTCGCCGCCGAATGAGCTTGGAGCGGCCGCCCGCGCCGCGTCTCCGTCTCACGCGGCCAGCGTCTGCCGGCTCCCCGCCTCCTCGAGCCGCGCCGCCGCCAGCCGGTCAGCCATGTCGCCGGTCGGCAGCCCCGCGCGCGCCGCGCTCTCGAACACGCCGCGCAGGGTCTCGCCGATCCCGTCGATCCGGTCGTCTACCCGGTCCCGGGCCTCGCCGAGCGCCTCCGCCGCCACGCAGATCAGCCCGCCCGCGTTGATCACATAGTCCGGGGCATAGAGGATGCCGCGCTCGGCCAGCGCCCGTCCGTGCCGTGCCTCGGCCAGCTGGTTGTTGGCCGCGCCGGCGACGATGGCCGCCCGGAGCCGGCCGACGGTGCCGTCGTCGAGCACCGCGCCCAGCGCGCAGGGCGCGAGCACCTCGACCTCGGCATCGTAGATGGCCTCGGGCGCGGTCGCCTCGGCGCCGAGCTCGGCCACGGTCCGGCGCACCACCGCCGCGTCGAGATCGGCCACCACGAGCCGCGCCCCGGCGTCGGCCAGCAGGCGGCACAGGTGCCGGCCCACTTGGCCCAGGCCCTGCACCGCGACACGCACGCCCTCAAGCGAGCCCGACCCGCGCCGGTGCCGGAGCGCGGCCCGGATCCCGGCCAGCACCCCCCGGGCCGTGTGCGGCGAGGGATCGCCATAGCCGCCCTCGGCGACCGGCAGGCCGGTGACATGGGCGGTCTCCTGCCGGAACCGCAGCATGTCCGCCTCGGTCATGCCGACATCCTCGGCGATGATATAGTGCCCGCCGAGCGCGTCGACCGCCCGGCCCATGGCGGCCAGCAGCGCCGGCGTCTTGTCCTCGGGCGACCGGCCGAGGATCACCGCCTTGCCGCCGCCGAGCGGCAGGCCGGCCATCGCCGCCTTGAAGCTCATGCCGCGGGACAGGCGCAGCACGTCGCGCAGGGCCTCGGCGCCGCTGCCATAGGGCCACATGCGGCAGCCGCCGAGCGCCGGCCCGCGGCCGGTGTGGTGAAGAGCGATGATCGCGCGCAGGCCTGTCCGCC
The DNA here is from genome assembly GCA_964613585.1 of uncultured Mycobacteriaceae bacterium. Taxonomy (GTDB): domain Bacteria; phylum Pseudomonadota; class Alphaproteobacteria; order DSM-16000; family Inquilinaceae; genus CAZTHL01. The sequence goes on from CAZTHL010000065.1 coordinate 16,852, forward strand.
GGTCGTGGATCCACTCCACCCGCTCATGGCCGTCGAACTCGGGCGCGTCGAACATCACTCGTCTCCCTGATGGAAGGCCGGCCGCCCCGGCCGGTCCGGAGGCCGAAATCTGCCTCCCGCGGGCGGCCGGCGCAACGCCGGCGGGAGGCCGCGCCGCAGCTCGACCGAAGAGTGCGCCGACGGCCCGCGGTCGGAAAGCCTCGCTCGAGACCGGTCTTGCGGCCGGCATGATCCTTTCTCGTCCCGGCGCCCCCGGCTTGACGGAGCCGCGAGCCCCGGGCCATCGTTCACCCCGTTCCCGCGCGGCGAGGCAGCCCCATGGCCCCCCGGCCGATCATCATCGACACCGACCCCGGCCAGGACGACGCCGTGGCGATCCTGCTGGCGCTCGCCTCGCCGGAGCTCGAGCTGCTAGGCCTCACCACGGTCGCCGGCAACGTGCCGCTGCCGCTCACCACCCGCAACGCGCGCATCGTCTGCGAGCTGGCCGGCCGCTCGGACATGCCCGTCTTCGCCGGCTGCCCGCGGCCGATGCTGCGCCCGCTGCACACCGCCGAGGACGTGCACGGCGCCACCGGCCTCGACGGCATCGTCCGGCCCGAGCCGGTCATGCCGGTGCGGCCCGAGCACGCGGTCGACTGGCTGGTGGCGACCCTGATGGCGGCGCCCGAGCGCTCGATCACCCTGTGCGCGATCGGCCCGCTCACCAACATCGCGCTCGCCATCATCCAGCAGCCGGCGATCGTGCCGCGCCTGGCCGAGATCGTGCTCATGGGCGGCGCGGCCTTCCAGGGCGGCAACACCACCCCGGCGGCCGAGTTCAACATCCTCGTCGACCCGCACGCCGCCCATGTGGTGCTCGAGGCGGCGGCGGCCGAGGCGGTGCCGCTCGTCATGGTGCCGCTCGACTGCACCCACAAGGCACTGATGACCGAGGCGCGGATCGGCCGGCTGCGCGCCGCCGGCGGCCGGGTCAGCGCCGCGGTGGCCGACTTGCTGGAGGCCTATGGCCGCTACGACCGCCGCAAGTACGGCACCCTCGGCGGGCCGCTGCACGACCCCTGCACCATCGCCTGGCTGATCGAGCCCGAGCTGTTCGCCGGCCGCCGCTGCGCCGTGGCCGTCGAGACCGCCTCGCCCCTGACGCTCGGCATGACCGTGGTCGACTGGTGGGGGGTCACCGGCCGGCCGCCGAACGCGCTGGTGCTCGACCATGTCGACGCCGACGGCTTCGTCGACCTGATCGCCGGCCGTCTCGCCCGCCTTTGATCCCCTCATCACGCGGCCCGGCCGGTCACAGGGGGAACAGCAGCGGCACGGCCAGAAGCGTGACCACCATGGCCAGCGCCTGCAGCGGCACGCCGATGCGCACGAAGTCCGTGAAGCGATAGTGCCCGGGCCCGAGCACCAGGGTATTGACCGGCGAGGCGACCGGGGTGGCGAAGGCGGTCGACGCGGCGATGGCCACGGTCATGGCCAGCGCATAGGGCGACACCCCGAGCCCCTGGGCGGCGCCGATGGCGATCGGCGCCAGCAGCACCGTGGTCGCGGTGTTGGAGATGAACTGGCTGAACACCGAGGTGATGACGAACAGGCCGGCCATCAGCACGAGCGGGCCATAGGGGCCGAGCGCGCCGATCAGCCCGTCGACGATGAGCGCCATGCCGCCCGTTTGCTCGAGCGCCGTGGCCATGGGCAGCATGCCGGCGATCAGCACCAGGCTCTGCCAGTTGATGCTGCGGTAGGCCTCGTCCATGCGCACGCAGCCGGTGACCACCATGGCGGTGGCGGCGAGCAGCACGGCGGTGACCGCCGGCAGCACCTCGAAGGTCATCAGCCCGAGCATGCCGACGACCACGGCGAGCGCCACCGGCGCCAGCGCCCGGGCCGGCGCGACACCCTCGAGCTCGCGCGGCAGGGCGAGCACGATCAGCTCGTCCCGGGCCCGGTCGAGCACGCGGATCTGCTCCCAGCCGCCGCCGACCAGCAGGGTGTCGCCGAAGCCGAGCATGGTCTCGCCCGGCACCAGCGGCAGCGGCCGGCCGCCGCGCCGGGCCGCCAGCACGCTGACGCCGTAGCGCTCGCGAAAGCGGTGGTGCTTCAGGGTGCCGCCGACCAGCGGCGATTCCGGCGCCACCAGCACCTCGGCGACGCCCAGGTCGCGCGCCAGATCCTGCGCCTCGGCGGCGTCGTGCCAGGCCGGCCGCTCGAGCCCCTCGGCCTCGGCCAGGCGCGCCACGGCCTCCTCCGGCGCCACGGTGATCAGGGTGTCGCCCGCCTCCAGCCGGCTGTCGATGAGCGCCGGCATGACCGGGGCGGCGATGCGGCCCTGGCGGACGATGCCGACCACGGTGACGCCGAAGCGGGTGCGCAGCTGCGCCTCGGCGATGGTGCGGCCGCCGAGGGCGCTTCCCTCCGGAATGGCGAGCCGGTGCAGTTGCCCGGCGAGCCCGTACTCCTCGGCCAGGTCGCGCAGGGTCTTCCTCGGCCGGGGTGCCCGCGCCGCGGTCTCGCGCCGCGGCAGCAGGCGGGTACCGACCACGACCATGAAGCCGATGCCGACGGCGAGCACGGCGAGGCCGATGGGCGTGAAGGCGAAGAAGTTGAACGGCTCGAGGCCGGCGCGCTTGAGCTCCTCGGACACCACCAGGTTGGGCGGCGTGCCGATCAGCGTGAGCATGCCGCCGATGAGCGAGGCGATGGACACCGGCAGCAGCAGCCGCGACGGGGACAGGTCGCCGCGCGCGGCGAGGCTGAGCACGACCGGGATCATGATCGCCACGGTGCCGGTCGAGCTCATGAACGCCGACAGCACGGCCACGGTGATCATGAGCAGGACCAGGAGCCGGGTCTCGCCGCTGCCGGCGGCCCGGGTGAGCTGCAGGCCGACCTGCTGGGCGACGCCGGTGCGGAACAGCCCCTCGCCGACCACGAAGAGCCCGGCGATGAGCAGCACCACCGGGTCGCCGAAGCCGGCGACGGCCTCGCGTGGCGTCAGGATGCCGCCCAGCATCAGCGCCAGCACGACGCCGATCGCCACGAGGTCGAGCCGCACCTTGTCGCTGGCGAACAGCGCGACGGTGACGGCCAGCAGCGCGAAGACGAAGATCAGCTCGCCGCTCACGGCCGGCGCTCCGGGCACGCGGCGTGGCCGTCGCGGCGGTCCGGCCCCGGGAGGGTGCCGGCGTCGCATCCCGTCGCCGGACGGCGCGACGGGCGCCGGGGAGCGGGCCGGCGGACCGGCCGGCGGCCGGAGAGGGACGCGAGGCCGGCGGTGTCGCGCCACCCCTCGGATCCATTGCGTAGCGATTTGTAGGCCTGCGTAGGTCTCCGCAGGGCGCCCCGAGCCGACGGCGCACGCATCGCCGCCCGCGCCAGCACGGCGCCGTTCGGCACGGCGCCGCCCGGCACGGCGCCGCCCGGCACGGCCGGAGCGGCTGTCCCGCGTCCCGTCTCGCCGGTCCTGCCTCGATCGCGGATCATGCCCCTAGCCGCTCCTGTCCGGCACTCATCCGAGCCCGCCAACCTTACGTCGTCCTACGACGGACCCGTTGCAAGGATCCTATTCCTTGTTTCGGCGCTTTTCAAGCGGCAAGTGACCGCTGAAGCGCTTTCCTGAGCACCCCAACAGGATGCCCGCATTGGGACGCACGTGCGGCCGTGCCCTTCGGGCTTGCCCATGCGAGAGCCGGAGACCGATGACGTCGCTCATCGCGCGGCCTCCTGTCGCCGCATGGCGATCGGGCCGCGCGGGGGCTGATCGTGCCCCGTAGCGTGGTGTAAGAGCTGCGGCGTCGATGCGTTCCCCGGTGT
>CAZTHL010000066.1:0-20582 GCA_964613585.1 uncultured Mycobacteriaceae bacterium
TGGAGCGGGCGAAGGGATTCGAACCCTCGACCCCAACCTTGGCAAGGTTGTGCTCTACCCCTGAGCTACGCCCGCTCGACCGGCGGCGGCCTCGGCCTCGGAAGGGCGTCGCCGCCTCGGGAAGGCCGCGACTATAGCCGATGAGGCCGCCCATGCAAGCGCCGCACGCTTGGCCCGACGCCACAGATTTCTCTATATAGGCGGCCATGGCGCGCTCTGCACAACAGTCCCCTCCCGACGCCCCGGGCGACCACGAGCCTGCCGCGGCGGCCGAGCCTGGCGGCGAGCCGGCCTCGCCGGCCGGCCCCACCAGGCCCGCCGGGCCGCCCGGGCCGCTGCCGACCACGCCGTCCGGGCTGCTGGCGCGGCTCGAGGCGCTCGGCATCGCCACGCGCACGGTCGAGCACGCGCCGGTCTTCACCGTCGCCGAGGCCAAGGAGCTGCGCGGTCAGCTGCCCGGCGGGCACTGCAAGAGCCTCTACCTGCGAGACAAGAAGGAGGGCGAGTGGCTGCTCGTCTGCCTGGAGGATCGGCGCATCGACCTGAAGGCGCTGGCGCCCCGGCTCGGCGCCAAGCGGCTGTCCTTCGGCTCACCCGAGCGGCTGTGGGCCGCGCTCGGCGTCCAGCCCGGCTCGGTCACCCCGTTCGCCCTGGTCAACGACCGCGAGACCCGGATCACCGTGGTGCTCGACCGCGCCATGCTTGACGAGACCCCGCTGCACTACCACCCGCTCGTCAACACCATGACCACCGCCATCGCGCCGGCCGACCTGCTGCGCTTCATTGAGGCGTGCGGCCACCGGCCACACATAGTGGATCTCGACGCGCCGGGCTGAGCCCGAGCCCCGGGCGTCCGCCGGCGCCCTTGCCGGGCCGTCCGCCTGCCACACATCAACACCCGGGATGCTAGGAACCACCATGGAAACGTTGCTTGGCGCGGCCGGCCCAGCCCCGGCCGACACCATCAAAGACAGCGACACCGCCGGCTTCCGCGCCGATGTGATCGACGCATCGATGAGCGTGCCGGTGATCGTCGACTTCTGGGCCACCTGGTGCGGGCCGTGCAAGCAGCTCACGCCGGTGCTCGAGAAGGTCGTGCGCGCCGCGCGCGGCAAGGTGCGCCTCGTGAAGGTCGACATCGACAAGAACCAGCAGTTGGCCGCCCAGCTGCGCATCCAGTCGGTGCCCACCGTCTACGCCTTCTTCCAGGGCCGCCCGGTCGACGCCTTCAACGGCGCCCTGCCGGAAAGCCAGGTCAAGCAGTTCGTCGACCGGCTCGCCGACTTGGCCGGCCAAGCCGGCGGCGACCCGGTGGCCGACGCGCTGGACGAGGCGAAGGCCGCCCTCGAGCAGGGCGACGCGCGCACCGCCGCCTCCATCTACCAGGAGGTGATGCAGCACGATCCGGAGAACGCCACCGCCATCGCCGGGCTGGCGCGCGCCATGATTGCGCTCGGTCGCGCCAAGGAGGCGCGACAGCTGATCGACGGGCTGCCGGGCAACGTCGCCGGTGCCGCGGAGATCACCTCGGTGCGCAGCTCGCTCGAGCTCGCCGAGCAAAGCGCCGGCGCCGCCCGCGAGGTGCCGAAGCTGCGCAAGCGGCTCGCGGCCGACCCGGATGACCACCAGGCGCGCATTGACCTCGCCGTGGCGCTCTACGGCACCGGTGAGCGCGAGGCCGCCATTGAGGAGCTGCTGACCTCGATCCGCCGCGACCGCGACTGGAACGACCAGGCGGCGCGCAAGCAACTGCTCAAGTTCTTCGAGGCGCTCGGGCCGAGCGATCCGCTCACCGTCGCCAGCCGCCGCAAACTCTCCTCGATCCTGTTTGCATGAGACGAAGCCCGTTCCTTCCCGCCTTCGAGCATTTGCCGGCGACGATCCCGATCTTTCCGCTGACCGGGGTCCTGCTGCTGCCGCGCGGCCAGCTGCCGCTGAACATCTTCGAGCCGCGGTACATCGCCATGGTTGATGACGCGCTCTCGTCCGACCGGCTGATCGGCATGATCCAGCCGGCCGATCCGGCCAGCCGGGCCAACGAGCCGCCGGTCTACGAGATCGGCTGCGCCGGGCGGATCACCTCGTTCGACGAGACCGAAGACGGCCGATACCTGATCACGCTGACCGGGGTCAGCCGGTTCCGGCTGGGCGACGAGCTGCCGACGATCCGCGGCTACCGGCGGGTGACGGCCGACTGGCAGCCGTTCCGCGGCGACCTGGGCGTCGAGCCCGGGCTGGCGCTCGACCGCGAGCGGCTGTGCTCGGCGCTTGGGGTCTACCTGAAGCGCCACGGCATTTCGGTCAACTGGGAGGCGATCCATGGCACGCCGGACGAGCGTCTGGTCACCTCCCTGTGCATGATCTGCCCGTTCGAGCCGCCGGAGAAGCAGGCGCTGCTCGAGGCGTCGAGCTGGCGCGAGCGGGCCGACACCATGCTGTCCTTGATCGAGATGGCGGTCATCGATAAGGAGGGAGGTGAGGCCTCGCGCCATTGACGGCCGGGCCCCGCGTTGGACAAGCCATGAGCCAGACGGTCGATCCCAAGCTGCTTGAAATCCTGGTGTGCCCGCTCACCAAGTCGACCCTGCGCTATGACGCCGAGGCGCAGGAGCTGATCAGCGACCAAGCACGCCTCGCCTACCCGATCCGCGACGGCATCCCGATCATGCTGGTCGACGAGGCCCGGCAACTCGATCCCGACGCGCGGCGCTGAGCCCGATGGAGGCGGGCGGCGATCTCGGCACCCGGCACTGGCCGACGGAGATCCGGGTCAAGCGCGACGAGCGGCTGCTCGAGGTCGACTTCGACAACGGGATCACCTTCGCCCTGCCGGCCGAGCTGCTACGGGTCGAGAGCCCTTCGGCCGAGGTCCAGGGCCACAGCCCCGAGCAGAAGACCGTGGTCGCCGGCAAGCGCGGCGTCGGCATCAGCACGGTAGAGCCGGTCGGCCACTATGCCGTGCGCATAATCTTCGATGACGGCCACGCCACCGGCCTCTACACCTGGAAGTATCTCTACGAGCTGGGCGAGCGGCGCGACGAGGCCTGGGCCGGGTACCTGAGGGCGCTTGCCGAGCGCGGCCTCAGCCGCGATTCCGCCTGAGCCGGTCCGCCCGGGACGGCCGCCGTGGCGGAGGCGCGGTTGACGTCGGCGACCCTGGCGGGGCTGCTCGACTGGCTGATCGAGCAGGGGCTCGAGGGCCGGCCGGTCGGCGCCGTGGTCGACGGCACCTGCGAGCGGCTGAACCGCGCCGGTGTGCCGATCCTGCGCGCCCATTTCAGCTCGACCACCCTGCACCCGCAGTACGAGTCGGTCGGCCATCTCTGGCAGCGCGAACAGACCCCGGTGTTCAAAGGCTACCGGCACGGGTCCGACGACGAGGAGGCTTGGCAGCAGAGCCCGCTCAAGGTGGTGCTGGAGGGCCGGCTGCCCCGATTCCGGCGGCGCCTGGACACGGCGGCGGCGATCGCCGAGTTCCCGGTCTTCGCCGAGTTCGCCGCGCTTGGCGCCACCGACTATCTGGCCATGTGCACGCCGTTCGGCTTCGGCCGAGCGGCGACCGCGCTCGACGATGAGGGCGTCCTCAACTCCTGGCTGACCGATCAGCCGGGCGGCTTCACGGAGGCCCAGATCGACCTGCTGATCCGGCTGCAGCGGCCCCTGTGCCTGGCGGTGCGGCCTTCGGTTCTGCTCGACATCGGGCGCACCGTCTGCGACGTCTACCTGGGCGACGATGCCGGCCGGCGCGTGCTGAACGGAAGCATCCGCCGCGGCGACGTCAGCAGCCTCGAGGCGGCGATCCTGTTCGCCGACCTGCGCGGCTTCACTGCCTTGTCGGACCGGCTGCCGGCGGCGGTGCTGCTGCCGATGCTCGACGACTATCTGGAGGCCATGGCCGAGGCGGTGCTCGACCACGGCGGTCAGGTGCTGAAGTTCCTTGGCGACGGCCTGCTCGCCACCTTCGACCTGTCGCGGGGCGAGCTTCCCGCGGTCGGCGCGGCGGCCCTGGCGGCGGCGGAGGATGCGCTCGACCGGGTGGGCGCGCTCAACGACGCGGCGCGCGCGGCCGGGCGGGCCGCGATGGACCTCGACGTGGCGCTGCACGTGGGTGAGGTGCTCTACGGCAATGTCGGCTGCGAGCGCCGGCTCGACTTCACCGTGATCGGCCCGGCGGTCAACGAGGCGGCGCGCATGGAGGCCCTGTGCGCGGCGGAGGGGTGCGCCCTGGTGGCCAGTCGCGCCTTCGTGGCGGCGACCGGCCGGCCGGAGCGGTTCCGCTCGCTCGGTCGGCACGCCCTGCGCGGCCTCGCGGACCCGCGCGAGCTGTACACCACCGTCGAGCGCTGAGGGGCCGCGCCGAGGGGGCGGCCCGGCGGCCATGACGCGTTTGCAGGGCGCGGCTCTTCGCTGTCGCCCCGCCGCGTCCTTGATGTACAACCGAAGGAATGACAAGGAACAACGGGCCGGAGGAGGACCGGATGGCAGCCATGTCGGGCGAGCGGCCGCTATGGACGCCGAGCCAGCAGCGCGTGGCCGAGGCGCAGATGACCCGCTTCATGGAGCGGGTCGCCCGCGTCCACCGCGTGCCCGTTCCCGATTATGCCGCGCTCCACGCCTGGTCAGTGGCCAATCTGGAGGCCTTCTGGCGCGAGATCTGGGACCTGGGCGGCGTCATCGCCGAGCAGCGCGGGACGACGACCCTGGTCGACGGCGACCGCATGCCGGGGGCGCGCTTCTTCCCCGACGCCCGGCTGAACTTCGCCGAGAACCTGCTCAGGCGACGCGACGCCACGCCGGCGCTGGTGTTCTGGGCCGAGGACCAGATCCGGCAAACCATCAATTACAGCCAGATGCACCATCGGGTGGCGCGGCTGGCGGCGGCCTTGCGCGAGGCCGGGGTGGCGCCGGGCGACCGGGTGGCGGGCTACCTGCCGAACATGCCCGAGGCGGTGATCGCCATGCTGGCGACCGCGGCGATCGGCGGGGTCTGGTCCTCGGCCTCGCCCGACTTCGGGCCACAGGGCGTGCTCGACCGCTTCGGGCAGATCGCCCCTAAGGTTTTGTTCACCGCCGACGGCTACATCTACGGAGGCAAGCGCTTCGACTGCATGGAGAAGCTGCGGGCCATCGCCGCGGGCCTGCCCACGCTGGAGCGGGTGGTGGTGGTGCCGCACACGGTCGACAAGCCCGACCTCGCCGGCTTGGCCCGGGCGGAGCTGCTGAGCGACTTCACGGCCGGGCAGCCGGCCACGGCGATCGACTACGTGCGCCTGCCCTTCAACCATCCGCTCTACATCATGTACTCGAGCGGCACCACGGGGGTGCCGAAATGCATCGTGCACGGGGCGGGCGGCACGCTACTGCAGCACCTGAAGGAGCATCGGCTGCACTGCGACATGCGGCCTGGCGATCCGGTGTTCTATTTTACCACTTGCGGCTGGATGATGTGGAACTGGCTGGTGACGGCGCTGGCCTCGGAGGCGACGCTGGTGCTGTACGACGGCTCGCCGTTTCATCCGAGCGGCAATGTGCTGTTCGACTTGGCCGACGCGACCGGCATGAGCTTCTTCGGCACCTCGGCGAAATACATCGACGCGCTGCACAAGCACGGCTACCGGCCGGCCGCGACCCACGACCTGTCGGCCTTGCGGGTGATGGCCTCGACCGGCTCGCCGCTGGTGCCGGAGAGCTTTGACTATGTCTACGGGAGCGTGAAGCAGGATCTGCAGCTGGCCTCGATCTCGGGCGGCACCGACCTCCTGTCGTGCTTCGCGCTCGGCAACCCGATCGCGCCGGTGTGGCGCGGCGAGCTGCAGTGCCGCGGCCTCGGCATGGCCGTGGAGGTTTTCGACGCCAGGGGCAAGCCGGTGCGCGGGCAGAAGGGCGAGCTGGTGTGCACCCGGCCGTTCCCGTCGATGCCGGTCGGCTTCTGGAACGATCCGGAGCAGACGCGGTACCGGGCGGCCTACTTCGAGCGCTTCCCCGGTGTCTGGCACCATGGCGACTATGTCGAGTTGACCGAGCGCGACGGCCTGATCATCTACGGCCGCTCGGACGCCACGCTCAACCCGGGCGGCGTCCGCATCGGCACGGCCGAGATCTACCGGCAGGTCGAGCAGCTCGACGAGGTGGTCGAGAGCCTGGTGATCGGCCAGGAATGGAAGGGCGACACCCGGGTGGTGCTGTTCGTGCGCCTGCGCGAGGGGGTCGAGCTTACCGAGGCGCTGGTCCGGACCATCAAGGAGCGGATCAAGACCGGCGCCTCGCCGCGGCACGTGCCGGCGCGGGTGGTGGCGGTGGCCGACATCCCGCGCACCAAGAGCGGCAAGATCACCGAGCTGGCGGTGCGCGACGTGGTGCACGGCAGGCCGGTGCCGAACCGCGAGGCGCTCGCCAATCCCGAGGCACTGTCGCTCTACCGGGACCTGCCGGAGCTGCGGGCGTGACCGGCGCGCAACCCGTTATGTGACCCCGACGCACCACCGGCCGGGGCCCGAACTGTCATCTAAGTGACACACTCGGCGGCGGCGCCGGCCCGCGAGACCGGATCGGCGAGCCTTCGCCGGGGATCGCGCCTCTTCCTTGATAGACAAGAGATTTTGTGGGCGCGGACCGACCGTGGGCCGAGATCTTCCCCGCCTCCGGTGGAGCGCCAACGACGATTCCGAGCCCTCAACTGTTTGTCCCGCCACACGTGTGCTTCTCAAGGCACATGTTGCCTGTTTCGCACGCTGGCGGCGCCGGATCGCTTAAGTGTGCAAGGCTTCTGCCGTACAAGACGGAAGACACGCATTCCAGGGGCGTGCGCGCGGGTGTGTCGGCATTGGCTCGCCTGCCACTCCGATCAACGGCGTCTGGCATAGGGGAACAGGATGAACATGGGGATCAAGAAGGCCTTGCGGGCGACCACCTGCTTGGCCGGCGGCGCGGGCTTGGCGCTCGCGGCGATGGCCGGCCCGGCGTCGGCGCAGGAGCAGGACATCGAAGCGCTGCGCAGCCAGGTCGAGACACTGATGCAGCGGATCGAGCAGCTCGAGGCGCAGCAGCAGCAGGACCAGCAGGCGATCGAGGAGGCCCGCCAGGCCGCCGCCGAGGCCACCCCGCGCGTGGTGCCGGACCGCAGCCCGGTCACCCTCGAGGTCAGCGGCCGCATCAACCAGGCCATCCTGTATGCCGACAACGGCGAGGATGACGGCATCTTCATCGCCGACAACGACAACTCGGGCTCGCGCTTCGGCCTGACCGGCACGGCCGACATGGGCCCGTGGACCTCGACCGCCTATCTCGAGGCCAGTTTCGAGGTCAACACGACCGACGAGATCTCCTTTGAGGATGAAGGCGGCCCGATCGGCACGGGCCCCGAGGAGGGCGAGGACTTCCTGAGCGTTCGGCACGCGGAGTGGTTTCTCGAGCATGAGCGCTTCGGCGAGCTGGCTCTCGGCTTCGGCGCCCAGGCGACAGAGGAGATCACCGAGATCGACCTGTCCGGCGTCGGCTGCTGCCTGTCCGAGTCCGACGTCGACGACACCGCGGGCGGCCTTGCCTTCGAGTCCGTCCCCGGCGCTCCCACTCTCGACGTCGATGAGGTCTTCTCCAACCTCGACGGCGATCGCACCAGCCGGGTCGGCTACTCGTCGCCGAGCCTGTTCGGATTCAATCTGGCCTTCGCGCTGTCCCAAGAGGACAGGGGCCTCGCTCCGGACGCCGCCATCCGCTACGCGGGCGAGTTCGCCGACTTCGAGTTCGAGGCCGGCGTCGGCTGGCGGCAGAACCGGGCGGTGGACTCGGACACCTTCGCCGGCTCGGCCTCGGTGCTGGCGCCGTTCGGCACCAACCTGACCTTCGCCGGTGGCGTCGAAAGCATTGACGACGACTCGGGCTCGGTGCTCGATGAAAATCCGAACTTCTTCTTCGTCAAGATCGGCCAAAGGCTCGACTTCTTCGACTTCGGCCAGACGCGCTTCTTCTTCGACTACTTCAACGGCGAAGGCGCGACCGACGACGTCGACGCGCTCACGGATCCGCTCGATCCCTTCGAAACCGAGACCCTTGACACGACCTCCTTCGGGGGCGGCGTGGTCCAGGTCGTCGATGATCTGAGCTCCGAGTTCTATGTCGGCGTGCGCAGCTACGACGTCGACTTCCCGGGCGGCTTCGACGATCCGGACAATCTGATCGCGGTGATCAGCGGCGCGCGCGTCCGCTTCTAATCACCCCCGTTCTGCGCTAAGCAGCCGGCCTCCGCCCGTGTCGGAGGCCGGCTTGCTTTTTTCGGATTGACGATCATGCCACGCCTGTCCTCGCTCCGCCCGATCAGCCTCGGCGCCCTCGTCGCCGGGCTGCTCCCCGTCCTGCTCGCCGCCTGCGAGCACTACGAGCCCAGGGAGTTCACTTCGAAGAGCCGGCCCCATTCCTGCCAGGACTGCCCGCCGGGGCTGTTCAGCGGCGAAGACGGCCGCTTCGTTATCGTCGGCGAGCCGCGATAGCCGGCCATCGCGCGGCGGACATGTCAGCACATGTGAATTTTCAGGGTGACCGCAATTTGAATGCAACGACCCGCCGCTAGACTGGTTTCCCACTCGGGCGTGGGCCGGTCGTGCAGCAAGAGGCGCGCCTTTGAGCAGCAGCGGAGGCGCGCGCCGCCCATGGCCGACCGGGCCAAGATCCTGAGCCAGTTCGCCGAGTGGCACCGCTGGTTCGACTCCCTTGCCTCGTCAGACGGCCCCATCGACGAGGCCGAGCTCAGGCGCTTCGTGGCGCCCAACGCCATGATGGTCACCCACCAGAGCGAGGTCGGCTTCGGCCTCGGCTCGTTCCGCCGCCATGTCGAGAGCCTGCGCGACCGCTACTGCCAGCTGCACATCGACCGTCCGATCAGCGACTATGTCGCCGTCGAAGGCCGGGCCATCATCCGCTTCACCATCCTGGCCGCGACCCATGACGGCGACCCGGACCAGATCGACGTCACCGCCGTGTTCGACTGCGCCGACGGCCGCCTGGAGACCCTGACCGAGGTCGTCCAGCACGCCGCCGGCACGGCGCCGCGCCACGCCCACCGGCTGGCCACCTGACGCCGCTCGTCGGCGGTTGCCCCGACCGGCGCGCCATGGCAGGACGGCTCCATCGTCCATCCGGGAGCGGCCCATGGTGTCCGAGGCATCGCCGCCCGGCGGGCTCGCCGGCGTCCGCCCGGCGATCCGAAGCCTGCCGGACAGCGGCATCGTCGAACTGGTCAATCATGGTCGGGAGCGGCCCGGCCTGATCCCGCTGTGGGTCGGTGAGAGCGACCGGCCGACCCCCGCCTTCATCCGCGATGCCGCCGGCCGCGCCCTCCGGCAGGGCCACACCTTCTACACCCATCAGCGCGGCATCCCGCCCCTGCGCGAGGCGCTCGCGCGCTACCTGTCGGCCCTGCACCGCGTGCCGGTGGCGACCGAGCGGATCTTCGTCACCGTCTCCGGCATGCAGGCGATTCTCCAGACCATCCAGCTGCTGATCGACCCGGGCGACGAGGTCGTGGTGATCTCGCCGGTCTGGCCCAACATCGTCCAGGCCGTCGCCCTGCAGGGCGGCCGGGCCGTCCAGGTGCCGCTCGCCTTCGCGCCGGGCGACCACCCCGCCGGGCCCGCAGCCGGCGGCTGGCGCCTCGACCCCGGCCGGCTGGCCGCCGCCTGCGGCCCGCGCACCAAGGCCCTGTTCGTCAACAGCCCCGGCAACCCGACCGGCTGGACCCTCGACCGGGACACCCTGCTCGCCGTCCGCGATCTGGCCCGCCGGCGCGGCCTGTGGCTAATCGCCGACGAGGTCTATTCCCGTCTGTGCTACGACCGCGACCCGGCTCCGTCCTTCCTCGAGGTCATGGAGCCGGACGAGCGCCTGATCGTCGTGCACAGCTTCTCCAAGGCCTGGGCCATGACCGGCTGGCGCATCGGCTGGCTGGTCGCCCCGGCCGCCCTCGGCCAGACCTACGAGAACCTGATACAATACAACACCTCCGGGGTCGCCACCTTCCTGCAGTACGCGGCGCTGGCCGCCGTCACCGAGGGCGAGCCCTTCGTCCGGGACCTGCGCGAGCGCTGCCGCGCCAACCGCGACTTGGCCTTCGCGCGCTTGTCAACCGCGCCTCGTGTGCGGCTTGCCTGTCCGGCCGGAGCCTTCTACCTGTTCTTCCGTCTCGAGGGGGCGACGGACAGCCGCGCGCTGGCCCTGCGCCTAGTCGACCAGGCACGGGTCGGCCTGGCCCCGGGCTCGGCCTTCGGCCATGGCGGCGAGGGCTTTCTCCGGCTGTGCTTCGCCGCCTCCTCCGAGCGTGTCACCGAGGCTCTCGACCGCCTCATGCCCGTCCTGGCGGAGGAGTGACGCCGATGCCGCAGCGAACCCTGGAGCAGCTCGCGAGCAACGCGCTGGCCACGGCCTGCCGCCACGGCCAGGACTGCCTGGCCGTCGGCCCGTTCCGCGCCTTCCTGTCGCCCGATCCGGCCGACCAGCTCAGCTTCGCCATGCCGGCCGAGCCGGTAACGGACTGGCCGCCGGCCATCGCCCGCGTCGCCTCCCTGTTCGCGGAGAACAAGCGGCGCCTGCGGGTCGACTACTTCAACGAGATCTTCCCGCAGCTCTCCATGGCGCTCGAGACCGAGCGGTTCGTGCCGGAGGCCTCGGCCACGGTCATGCTCATGTCCGAGGGCCATGTCCGCGCCTTCGATCAGCCCGACGGCACCCGGGTCGACTTCCTCAAGCCGGACGACCCGGCCCTCGAGGCGTTCCTCGCGGTGCAGGCCCAGGCCTGGGACCAGCCGCTCGACGCGCCCGACGCCGCGTGGCGCGGGGTGCTGCAGGCCGGCCTCGCGAGCGGCTCGATCATCGCGGCGCTGAGCCGGGTCGACGGCCGTCCCGCCGCCGCCGGCTGCCTGCTGCGCACCGGCGACATCGCCGAGCTGCAGGGGGTCGGCACCGTGCCGGAGCTGCGCCATCGCGGCCACGGCGGCTATCTCAGCTATCGGCTGGTGTCGGCCTACTTCGCGGGAGGCGACCGGCTGTGCTGGCTGTCGGCGGACAGCCACACCTACCGGATCTACCGGGCGCTCGGCTTCCAGCCGATCGGGACCCGGGTCCGCTACGCCGCGCACGCCTCTTGACGTTCACGGGCGACTCTGCCCAGATTTCCTTGCAGAAGCGTTACAAGACGCCGGATCCCGTCCGTGCCATCGCCATGCCGATCGCTCGGCATGGTGAGCCGTCGCCACGGTGAATCGTCGCCACGGTGGCCGGGCGGTCGTCCAACAGCGGTGCCGGAGGCCAGGAGATCGAACGAGGTCCGGGCGGGCGCGCCGAGGCCGTCGCCTCCCCCAGCTTGAGGCAGGCCATGACCATGCGCGCCGCGTCACCGTTCCCGTCCCCCGCGCCGCGAACCCCGCTGGCCCGGGACATGGCCGACCTGCTTGTCCAGCCCTGGGCCCTGCCCGCCGTCTGGCGCGAGCGCAGCCGGGCCCGCCGCCAGCTCGCTCTGCTGCCCGACCATCTGCTGGCCGATATCGGCCTGGACCGCGCCCGGGTCGCCCGCGAGTGCCGCAAGCCGTTCTTCCTGCCGTAGCGGGAGCGGACCGGCCGCGGCCTGGACGTCCGGCGGGCGCCGCCGCATGATCCGGCCATGCCGCCCCTCGCCTTCCGCAAGATGCACGGCCTCGGCAACGACTTCGTCGTGGTCGACGCCCGGGTCCGCCCGTTCCGCCCGGACGCGGCGCAGGCGCGCCGGCTCGCCGACCGGCGCCGCGGCATCGGCTGCGACCAGCTGATCATCCTCGAGCCGCCGCCGGATCCGGCCGCCGGCGCCTTCATGCGCATCCTGAACGCCGACGGCAGCGAGGTCGCCGCCTGCGGCAACGCCGCCCGCTGCGTCGCCGCCCTGCTGCTCGACGAGGCCGGTCCGGCCGCGCCGGTCGCCGTCGCCACCGCCGCGGGCGTGCTGCCCGCCCGGGCCGGCGCCGGCGGATGGATCCATGTCGACATGGGCCCGGCCCGCCTGGACTGGGCGGAGATTCCGCTCGGCCGGCCGATCGACACCCTGCATCTGCCGCTCGAGGCCGGCCCCCTGCGCGATCCGGTCGCCGTCGGCCTGGGCAACCCGCACGCCGTGTTCCTGGTCGCCGACGCCGAGGCGGTGCCGCTCGAGGCCCTCGGCCCCGGGATCGAGCACCACCCGCTGTTCCCCGAGCGCGCCAACGTCGAGGTGTGCCATCTGGTGGCGCCCGACACCCTGCGCATGCGCGTGTGGGAGCGCGGGGTCGGCATCACCGCGGCCTGCGGCTCCGGCGCCTGCGCCGCGGCGGTGGCGGCGCACCGGCGCGGGCTCGCCGGCCGCCGGGTCACCGTCGAGGCCGACGGCGGCACGCTCGAGGTGCTGTGGCGGGCCGACGGCCATGTCGAGCTCGGCGGCCCGGTGGCCACCAGCTTCACCGGCACGGTCGATCCCGACCGCCTCGGCTGATCGGCCGGGGCGCCGGCCGGACACGCCGGCATCACCGGCCCGTGACCCGCCGCGCGCGAGAGTTGGTTTCCCTTCCTGCGCGCGGCGTGGCACATCGGCGGGCCATGAGCCGGCCGACCCCACGTTCGACGCTGCCGCCCCTGGCGCCCCGGCCGAGCGGGGCCATCCCGGCCGGCGCCGTGCTTCCCGCGCCTCCCGTGCAGGCCGAGGCCAGGGCGGTCGCGCCGGCGGACGGCGCGGCCCGCGCCGCGCGGCTCGGCGCCCGAAGCGCCGCCGAAGGGCCGCCCGACCGGCCCTGACCAACCACAAGAGACCAGGAGGACGCCACCCATGATGACCGTCACCAAGCTCAAGGCCGGGCTGATGTCCCTCTACGGCGGCGCCGTGCTCGCCGCCAGCGTCCTCGTCGGCGGCACCACGGGCGAGATGATGGCGATGGCCACCGGCGCCGAGGTGGTCCAGCCGGCGCCGGCGTTCACCGCGGTCGACACCCAGGCGGACACCGATGCCCTGGCCGGGCCGCGCGGCCGTCCGGCGGTGCTCGAGTAACCCAATGACGACGGTCCCCATGTCGGCAGGCACCACGGCACCGGCGCCCTGTAGGCGACCCGGCGCGCCGCGACCGGGGACGGCGTCATCCGGCTGTCGGTGATCTCCTCGGCGACGACCGGACCCGGCGCCGCGACGCCGCGCCGACCGCGATGCTGCTCGACCCCGGGGCCTGGAACGGGTCCGCGTGATGCGGAATCGGCACCCGCCCGCTCCTTCGGCCGGTCAGCCCAAGCATGAGGTCGTTCAGTGGCCGGGCGAGGCAGCGGGCCGCGATGCCACCTCACCCGGACGCGCACTAGCCGCCCAGCAGCTCCGCCCGGCGCCGCTCGTGCTCCTCGGCGGAGATCAGCCCGCGCTCCCGCATGACCCGGAGCGCGCGCAGGTCGGCCTCGACCCCGGCGCCGTCGGTGCCGCTCTCGCTGTCCGCCGCCATGCTCGCCGCGGCCGGCCGGCCGGCGACCCGGACCGCCGGCCCCTCGCCCCAGACAGAGACGAACCGCTTGCCCATGCTGCCTCGTCCTCTCTCTCGTTGCGTCGGCCGCGTCGCCGGGCCCTGCTCCGCCCTCTTCGGAGGGTGCCGCCGGAGGCGCGCCCCGTTGGCGGGAATATTGGGACATCGGGTCACGCCCGCCACTGGTGCCGGGGCGGCAAAGCCTCCGTTGACATCCCATCTGCTAGACATCCCATCTGCAAGCGTGTCCGGGTCCGGTGGCATCGCCGGCCCGCTCCCCCGCCCGGCCACCCAACGACGGTATGCTCGGGCCGGCCGGGCGAGGGAGCGGGCCGGTGCCGATTCCGTGTCAGGCGGAAACGCTCTAGGATGAGCCCGGGCCATCGGACGGCGCCTTGCCGGGGCGCTTCCGACCGGCCCGGACGGACGGTCCCGCACGGTGTCTCGGGGGATAGGCGATGAAGGCGCGACTCATCCGGATCGCGGTGTTCTCGGTGCTCGGCCTGGTGGTCGCGGCGGCGGTGGTGTGGTGGCAGGGCGACAGCGCGCCGCCGGCCGGCCATGCCGTGGCCGGCCACGAGCCGACGCCGATCGTCGCCAGCACGGCGGTGGGCGGGCCGTTCGAGCTGGTCGACCATACCGGCCGCACGGTCACCGACAAGGACTTCCGCGGGCGCCATCTGCTGGTCTATTTCGGCTTCACCTACTGCCCGGACATCTGCCCGACCGAGCTGGCGCTGATCGCCAGCGCCGTCGACCGGCTGGGCGAGGCGGCCGACGAGGTGGTGCCGGTGTTCATCACGGTCGATCCGGAGCGCGACACGCCCGAGGCGGTCGCCGGCTATGTCGAGCTGTTCCACCCGCGGATGGTCGGGCTGACCGGCACGCCCGAGCAGGTCGCCCGGGCCGCCGAGGCCTACCGGGTCTACTACGCCCGGGCGGAGACCGAGGGCGCCACCGAGTATCTGATGGACCATTCCTCCTTCACCTACCTGATGGGCCCGGACGGCGAGAACCTGGCGGTGTTCCCCTATGGCACGGCGCCCGACCGCATGGCCGAGGTGATCCGCGAGCGCCTGGCCGCCGGCTGACACCCCGGGCGCGCGGGGGCGTTTGCCAAGCGGCGTGCCCGCTTCTAGGCTGACGGGCCCTTGCCGTTGCCGTCCGGACGCCGCCCCGTGCCCCGCCTGCCCTCGCCTGCCCCGCTGACCGCCGTCCTGCTGCTGGCGCCGCTGCTGGCCGCCGGCTGCGCCAGCCCCGATGTCGACCGCGCCGTCGCCGCGCGCACCGCCCTTCTGGGCCTGAGCGAGCAGGGCTTGCGCGACTGCGCGGGCGAGCCCCAGCGCGTGCTCGAGCGGGCGGGCGGGCGGCAGCTGGTCTACAGTTCCGACCCGGTCACCGGGGTCGGCCCGCGGCGCCCGGACGGCGTCGACGTGCTGGGCGGCGAGGTCTACACCGGCAGCACCCGCTACGGCCTCAGCACCGGCGCCCCGCTGGGCGCCGAGCTGTCCTCGGAGCTCTGCGAGGCGCGCTTCGCCATCGTCGACGGCCGGGTCGCGGACGTCAGCTACCGGGCGCCGGGCGGCTTCCGCAATCGCCCGTACGCCGCCTGCGGCCGCTTTCTGGCCAGCTGCCTGGCCCGCGCCCGCGCCCCCGAGGCGGGCTTCGAGTTGCCGCCGTAGCCGGCGGTCGCGGCCCGCGGCGCCGTGGCGGACGAGGGACGGGCGTGCCGCCGCCGGGACGGGACGGGCGCGGCCGGGAGCGCGACTGGGGGCGCGGCCCGGGGCGCGGCGGCATCGCGCGGCGTCGGAACGGCCGGGGCGCGCGCCACGTCGGCCCGGTAGTGGAACGTAGGCTTCCGTAGGGCCCCCCGCCACGGCGCCCGCCGCCGCCATGACGGCGCGCCCCGGGGTCGCCGCCCCGAAAAGGACCGCTGTCCCGACGCGCCGCTTCATGACCCGGCCCCCTGCCCCTTCACGGCGACCGACAGCCGATCGCCCTACAAGAAGGATCATAATCCTTGACTGAGGCGAGCACAAGCCTATTCGACCGGGCAGGGGCTTATTCCTCCCATGACCGGCATGCCGAGCGCGGCCCTGCCCCATGGCGAGGCCGGTGCCGGGAATCGTGTCGCTCCGCCCGCCCTGCCGTCAACACGCACGGGTTGGATGGAGCGCCAGAGGAGCCCGGCACGCGCCGGTCGCCGGCCGGGACCGTCCCGGGCCGGCCCGACGCCCCGCCCGCCAGCCCCCGCGCTGCCGCGGTCCTCGGCCTGGCCGCGC
This sequence comes from uncultured Mycobacteriaceae bacterium, assembly GCA_964613585.1. Lineage (GTDB taxonomy): Bacteria > Pseudomonadota > Alphaproteobacteria > DSM-16000 > Inquilinaceae > CAZTHL01. The sequence continues at coordinate 15,770 of CAZTHL010000066.1, forward strand.
TCCTGGGGACTGTTCTGTGGACGGAGCCGTCCGGCGATGCGCCGAGAGCCGCGGCTTTGCTTGTATCCACAGCCCCTTCGAAGGGTGTGGAGTACTCCACTATGGCAGACGCCGAGGGCGGCCTCGGCTCGCCGCCCTGGACCGAGGCGCGGGAGCGGGGCATCGATCTTCGTGCCCTCGGACAGGAGCCCGGCTGGATCCTGGAGATCGACCGGGACGGCGATTTGGTGCTGGACTACGACTACGGCCGGCACCGCCTTGGGGTGCCCACCCCCGCCCCGGCGCCCGCCGCCGACGGCAGCGCCTATCGGGCGGCGACGGACCGCGGCCCGCTCGAGGTGCAGATCCAGGACACCCCGTGCCGGGACATCATGAGCGGGGCCCGCTTCCCCCTGACGGTCGAGGTCCGCCTTGGCGAGCGGCTCCTCCGCGGCTGCGGCGCCCGGCTGCGGTAAGGCCCGGCCACGCACCCACCCTGCCGCCCCGGCAAATACGGCCGTCACCGCAAGCAAAGCGCAGCGCGCGCGTCTGTGGCTTCGCCGCGGCAACCAATCGACCTGAATTTCCTTGTTGATCTCGCCATGACGAGCTTTTGTCTTCGCGAGCGAAGATCGGCAATCCGGATTTTGGGTTAGTCACAGCAAAAAAGCCAACCTGGATGGCTTCGCTGCGCTCGTAACGACGAGGCAATATTCGCAGCGTCATCGCGAGCGAAGCGCTGCGGCCCAGGTTCTGGACTTGCCGCAGCAGAACAAGAACCTGGACTGTTTCGCCGCGCTCGCAGCGACGGAGCAATATTCACAGCGCCAATGCGGATCAAGCATGGAGATCCACGTTTTGGGCTGGCTGCGGCAACGAAACAGCCTCGATCGGCTCACCGCGCCCGCCGGGACGGCTGCATGGCATCGTCCTTTGGCGAGCCGCGCCGGCGCGGTCCGGGCTGGCGCGGGCGAATCCGGTTGTCGACGGCGGTTGCCGCGGCGGATGGGAACGTTGGCCGTTCTCGTCGGTCTTCGTGACAGCCGGCTGGTGCCGACGGGAGGGGCGGCGATGGTGGGGATCCGCAGGCGCACGAGGCCGCGCGGCGCTGACGCGCCGGGACGGGCCATGGCCCGGGCGCGGCCGGACCCGCCCGCCTTGCGGCCGCCGGCCGCCGCTTCGGCCGTGGCGGCGGCGCTCGGCGCGATCCTGGCCGCGGCGGCCCCGGCGCGCGCGACCCCGCCGCCCGACTTCGGCGCGCTGGAGCCGGCGCCGCTCACCGCCGAGACGGCGCCGCGCTCGTGGCAGGCGCGCCGGGACATGGTCCTGGTGCCGGCCGGCAGCTATCCGCTGGGGCGGGACGACGGGCCGGCGGACGAGCGGCCGGCGCACACGGTGCCGCTCGACGGCTTCCGCATCGACCGCACCGAGGTCACCAACGCCGCCTTCGCCGAGTACCTGAACGCCCTGCCCTTCGACGCCCGCGGCAGCTTTCCCTTCGGCGGCCTGAGGGCCGACCATCGGCCGGCCGAGGGCCGCGACCTGCTGCGCGAGGGGCGCGAGGGCAGCGACCTCTACCCGATCATCGCGCTCGACGACACCGAGGCGCGCATCGGGCTCGACAACGGCCGCTTCGTGCCGAGCCCGGGCTACGCCGACCATCCGGTCACCGAGACCACCTGGGCCGGAGCGCGTGCTTATTGCCGCTGGCGCGGCGGCCGGCTGCCGACCGAGGCCGAGTGGGAGGCGGCGGCACGCGGGCCTGAGGGGCGGCTCTATCCCTGGGGCGACACGCCTCCCGACGGCACCCGCGCCGTCGTCGGCGGCCGCACCGCGGTAACGGCGCCCGTCGGCGAGCGGCCGGCCGGCGCCTCGCCGTTCGGCGCGCTCGACATGGCCGGCAACCTGGCGGAATGGACAAGCTCGCTGAAGCGGCCGTACCCGTACGACGCCGACGACGGCCGCGAGGCGCCGCACGCGGCGGGCGAGCGGGTCACCCGCGGCGGCGACCACCGGTTCGACACCTCGCCGCGGCGGCTGACCGCAACCTGGCGCGACGGCTTCTCCAACGCCCCCGAGCGCGGCCACCGGCACATCGGCGTCCGCTGCGCGGCGGATCCGTAGGCTGCGCCCCGGCAAGGCGCCGGCCGGGCGGGGCGGGGCGGGGCAGGGCAGAGCAGGGCGGGACGGGGCGGGGCGGAGAACGGCGCGGACGGAGTGCACCTCCAGACGGACCCCGGCCGCCTCGCGGACAGGGATCTGAGCGAGGGAATCGCTCCGGTGGGGTGAGCCGCGGCTCAGGAGATTCGGCATGCCGCGCAACGGCCTACGGGCCCGCGGGCGGATGCCGGGAGCGGCATAGAAGACGGTCAGACGGTCTCGACGAAATCCCGAAGCGGGGAAGAGCCGGGCTGCTGCCCGCTCGTTCCCGGGCGCTACCCGGGACGGTGCGCGGTTTCAGGCCCGGCCGGAAGCACGGGAGAGACCGCAGTGGCTACCGCCACGACACGACGGACCGCGAGCACGGCAACGACGCCGACCGAACGCATCGAGTGGGACACCGAGGTGCCGGGCCTCGGTCGCCTCCGCGTCGACCGGATCACGGGCGACGACGTGCGTGCATGGCGCGATGCTCTCGCGGGCGCCTCGTCCAGCGGGCCCAGCGACTGGGCGCTCGCCGTCCTGTCCGGCATGATGCGCCATGCCGAGGCACTCGCCGTCCGGCGCGCAGGCGGCAGTCCCTGCCGTGGGCTCCGCCGGTGCAAGACCGGGTTCAAGGCGCAGCGGCTCGGCCGCTCCGACGGGGCCCGGCTCGGCGCGGTGCTGCCTCAGTGCGAGGAGGCCGCGCCGGTGCTCGCCGGCATCGTCCGTTCCATTGCGCTCACCGGCTGCTGTCGGGGTGAGCGGGCGAATTGTGCTCTTCGAGAGCACGGCGGCGAGCCCCTATGCGACGATCGCAGCCCGTTGCCGCGCTGCCGGCCGTCAGATCAGCCCGTTCGAGTGCCAGATCGCCGCGATCGGTCGAGCCCAGGGCGCGGTTATCGCCACGCGCAACGCGCGCGACTTCGAGGGTGCAGGCCTCGAGGTCATCGATCCATGGACCGCCGCATGAACGGTCGGCCGACAGGCTTGCAGCCCGCATGCCAGCGACACCGATATGCCGAGCACTGAGTAAGGCGGCCTGTGCCGACCAAGGCATCGATCACGTTGGATATCCTGCAGCTCTCGACGTCGACACGCTCGCGCGCCTCTGAACCAGTCGTTCGCGGCGAGTGCTCACATGAGGTGGGAATTCATGGCCGTTCAGCGGACCTTCCGGACATTCGGCGAATGGCCGCATTCACGCTGACTTGCACGAGCCGGGAAAACCACAGATCGTTCCTCTCTCATATTCTTCTGCCAAAGCTACGACGTTTGCATGGAGGCTTCCTATGTCAGCTTCGTCCTGTACCCATTGTCGCGCAAGCCGGAGAACTCGACATGGAAGGTGCTGTCTGTTGCGTCCCGTGCCGGTGACTCACGAAGGTCGTGAATTCAGTCTTCAAGCGCGAGCCTGAACTTGAACCGCCTTCTCCGCAAGACGGGTGCGCCGGGAACGGCCGCGCGACCCTGCGCCGTCCGGCTCGTTGATCGCTGTCGCGCATTGTGAAGCCGCGGGCCCATAGCGCCAAATCAACGAGACGACGCCTCGCCTCGGCGAGGGTTCGCCCGCCAGCCCGACGCCGCGCGGGCGCGCCTTGGCTCGCCTATGACGGACGTCATTGGCGCGCCGGCATCGGTCCCGGGTCAGGCTGCCGGCCGCCGGCACAGCCGGGTCAGGCCACCGCCCGGGTCTCCTTGCCGTCACGAGGTCTCGACGTGGCGAGATCGCCCTCTTGGCCGTCCTGCTCTCCGCCGCGCCAGTAGGTGCGATAGAGCTCGGAAAGGTTGGTCCGAAACTCGGCGATCCAGGCTTCCGTCTCATCGCCGACGATCTGCTCGATATCGAGCGCGAACTCCTTCTGGAGCTGGAGGAGCTTCTGCCGGATCCCCTTCTTCTCATCCTCCCATCCGCCCATCTGGCTCATCGCGGTCGCCCATCCGGTCTGGAATTCCACGATGCGCTTCGACAATTGCCTCTGCGCTCGGCGAAAGCGGATCCAGCTCGACGAGGTTCCGAAGGCCCGATCAGCGAAGAGGAACGCTCCGGCCAGGGCGAGGAACACATAGCCCCAGGGGCCCATCCCCAGATCCTCCCTGCCCGTCCCACCAAGACCAACCTGGAGCAACGGCACCAACGCCCCGATCGTGCCGGCGATGATGGCAAAAACCCGCAGCCAGCGGGACCATTCCCGCGCCACCTGCGCTTTCCTGTTATAATAATTGATTTGATCCTTAGCGGCATTGATTGTCAGCTCATACAATCGATGCAACGCAGAATCGACCTTGTCTGGTGACCAGTCGTCAATCGTGACCGGCCACCCCTCCGGCTTTGGCGTCTCCTGATCATCCATAAAACATGCTCCATGAAACGAAATGCTCGGCACGATAAATCACGCAGGATTGTGCAGGGTATTTTCTTGAATGATACCGGCGAGTCAATGACGCCAGTCATTGGGGAGCCGACGGCGCGCCCGGGCGACGTAGGGTTGACGAGCGGCCGGCCGGCGCCTCGCCGTTCGGCGCGCTCGACATGGCCGGCAGCTGACGGAATGGACAAGCACGCTGAAGCGGCCGCTCTCGCGGGGGTTTCGCGACGGCGAGGATGCTTTGGGCGAAGTCGAGCCGGGGCCGAGCGCCCTAGCAGGCTGCGGAAATAGGTCGTTCGCTGAGCGTGTCCTGCCCGGCGCCGGCT
>CAZTHL010000067.1:0-20388 GCA_964613585.1 uncultured Mycobacteriaceae bacterium
TCCGGCAAAGCTCTCAGCCGAGATCATCAATGCGGTGAGAAATCCGGGCTAGTGGGCCGGCAGGTTGTCCATCACGACGATGTCGCCGGGCTCGAGCGTCGGCGCCAGCACCGGGCTCCCCATAAGCAAGGAAGGCCGCGGCGTTCATCGCGCCGTCCAGCGTCATCGGCGCGGTGATGCCGCAGAGCCGGAGCGCGCCGACGAAGGTCGTCGTCTTCCCATGGTCGTGCGGGACGGCGGCGCGGCACCGGTCGCCCCGGAGCGCGCGGCCGTACATCCGCGCCATCTTGGTCGAGGTCCCGCTCTCGTCGAGGAAGACGAGCCGCTTGGGATCGGGATCCGGCTGGCTCTCGAACCAGGCTGCGCGGCGCGCGGCTATGTCGGCCCGACCCTGCTCGGCAGCGTGCGCCGTCTTTTTCGACGCGTCACGCCGTGGCGCTGGAAGAACCGGCAGACGATGCGGGGCAGCGGTCGATGCCCGACCTCGGCGTCCGGCCGCTCGGCGGCCTCGGCCAATGTCATGTCCGGATTGTCCTCGATCCAGCCCAGGATCAGGTCCCGATGCGCTTCGATCCGGTGCGACCGGTTGGTGCCGCCGCGCTTGCCCGGCTCCAGGCCGTGGCCGGCTCTCGACCGGGCGACCCGGCGGATCGCCGACGACACACCGACACCGAACCGCTCGGCCGTCGCGCGGCACGACGAACCGGCTTCGACGGCATCGACCACACGACGGCGGAGATCGACGGACAGGACTTTGGACATGAGGGCTGGCCTCCTCCTCCATCCCTCACCCTTGAACCACGCCGCGACCGATTCGGGAATCCCTCAGCGATTCACACGCCACTCATCCGCTCTAGTAGCTCATGACGCGGGTGCCGGGAGCGGACAGGATCTCGTGGAAGGCCGGGCCGCTCGGCTCCACGCCTTCGATCCGGTCGTCGAGCGACAGGCCGGCCTGGCGTGTGCAGCCGGGGCACAGGAACACGCGCGCGCCGTCCTCCATCAGCCCCATGAGCAGCTGCTGCGGCGTCTCGCCGGCGAGCGCCGTGGTGTGCTGAGGCACCCTCCGGTTGGCGATGCCGACCGAGCGCACATTGAGGAACAGGACCACGTCCTCACCGGTCAGCTGCATGTAATTGGCGGCGAACTGCAGGGCCATCTGCTGGGTCCACAGGTCGTCGCTGGTCAGGTTGATCACCAGCGTGGCCGCCTCGTCCTGCGCCCGCGCCGGCGGGGGTGCGGACAGGGTGGCGAGGCCGATGGCCAGGGCAAGGAACAGGGCAAGGACACGCGCGGGCATCGGTCAACTCCTTCAGTGTGGATGGGCGGTGTCGGCGGCGTGGGGATCTCCCTGGCCGGCGGCGGTCGGCCCGGCCCCCGGCGCCATGGCGGTCGCCGCCTCGACGGCGACCGAGACCTCGACCGTGCCGGCGCGCTCGAAGGTCAGCTCGAGCGGGAAGCGCTCGCCCTCCCGAAGCGGTGCCTCGAGGCCGATCAGCATAACATGGAGGCCGCCCGGGCCGAGCACTGTGGGCGCGCCCGGCGCCACCGCGATGCCCTCGACCTCGCGCATGCGCACGATGCCGTTGTCGATCTCATGGGTGTGCAGCTCGGCCGCCGCGGCCGCCGGCGTGGCGACGCCGATCAGGGTGTCTCCGGCCGACCCCTCCGTCCGCAGCGTCATGAAGGCCGCGCCGGCCCGGGCCGCCGGGGCCGAGGCGCGCGCCCAAGGCCGCTCCACCATGATGCCGTCGGCATCCGCCGCGTCCGCCGCCTCCTCCGCCGCCGCCAGGGCGGGCGCGGCAAGCAGCACGGCAGCGCCGAGAAGGGCCAAGGCCCGGTGTGTCATCGCGCCCTCCGTGTCGCGCCAAGGACGAAGGCATGGTCCGCGCGGCGCTCGGGAACCGGGACGGCCCCGCGCCGGTCAGCCAATCCACTATAGCAGCACGCGTCACGGATGACGTCCGCACCTCGGGCGCTGTGCGTGCCTTTGGCGCATCACCCTGGCCCCCCATGCCGAGGAGCGGCCGGCGAAGAGATGCAGGCCCTGGACCAGGGTATGGCAAGAGCGGCGCCGGGCAATCCTTTGGGGTCAACGCCGTCATAGGTTGCGGAGAAAGCAAAGTCTTCATCACACACCAACCAAAGGAGGGTCGTCATTGCCAGTGTCGCGAAGCAATCAAGGTTGGTTTTTCACACAACAAACCAAACCTGGATCGCCATGCTCCGCTTGCAATGACGATTTATGCAATGATGCATTGGATTTGGCTGATCTCTCTTGAGTTTTCTTATCGCAGGCGAGTAGAAAAAGTGGCTATTGCGCAAAAGACGTTGCAGTATATAATGTTTTTTCGCCGCAGCGAACCAGAAACCTGATCGGCATGCTTCGCTCGAGATGAAGATCTATTTCTTTTTGCTTGCTTGCTCGATTTCTATCGCGATGTCACCTCGCGGGGCGTGACCACCGTCCCGGCTTCACCCGCGCCACCGGCCGGCGTCGGCGGCGGGCGCGGCGCGTCGGGAGGCGTTGGACCGGTCCCGGGCCAGCCGGTCCCGCGCCGGGTCGTGGCGGCGGAACGCCTCCATGGCGCGGTCGCGGTCGCCCACCGCGTAGCAATAGGCGCAGCCGTGCGGGCAGGTGTCATAGGCGCCGATGTCCCGGCTCTCGGCGCACTCGCAGCCCGGGCGGTTGCCCTTCCGGCGCGCCGCGATCGGCCGGCCGGCCACATCCGACAGGCGGCCGGCGTCGACGCAGGCGGCCGGCCGGGCGCCCGGCACCAGCAGGTCCGGCTGGGTGCAGACGCTGAGCGCCATGCCATGGTCCGCCGCAAGGCCTGCGAGGTCGGCGAGCAGCGCCCGCTTCTCCCCGGCCGGCGGATCGTGCCAGGCGAAGCCGTGGCGCTCGGCGGCGGCGGCGAGGTTGCGGGCGGTCTTCCGGTAGATGGTGGCGAAGGACACCACCGCCTCGTCGACATGGCCGGCGAGCGCGGCGGCCAGGCGGGCGAAGGTCGCCCGGTGCCATTCGGCCGGGGTCAGGCTGGTGAGCAGGATCGGGTCGTAGCGCCAGACCGCGGCGCGCGACCCGAAGCGGCGGGCGATGGCGCGGATCTGGGCGGTTGCGTCGTCGACCTCGATCACCGAGCGATCGAGCGCGCGCGGGTAGCCGAGCACGGTCAGGTGGGCCACGAACGGCAGGCCGCGCGCCGCCAGATCGTCGAGCGCCGAGCGGAACGGCGCCAGGTTGCGGCTCCAGAAGATCAAGCCGTCGACCTCGGGCCCGGCGAGCGGCACCCGATAGGGACGGCTGCCATAGGGGTTGGCGACCTGGACCGCGCCGGCAGCGAGGCGGCGGCGGAACCAGTCGGCGTAGAAGGCGGGAATGTCGGTCCGGTAGCTGGCCGAGACGATCATGGAGGCTGACATGGCCCCGCGGGCGCCCCATCTCTAGCGGGCATGACTCAACCCGCCCGCTCCTGGCCGCCTGGCCCGCCGCCGCGCCAGCCGATGTTCAACGTGCCGCCGACCACCCTGCGGCTGGTGCTGGCGATCGTGGCGGTGTTCATCATCATCCAGCTGAATCCGGCCGGGGTGGCGCGCGTCATCGTCGGCGCGCTCGGCGTGGTGCCGGCCCACTTCGCCGCGGCGGCCGGCGGGCCGCTGCAGGCGGGCACCCTGTGGGAACTGGCGACCCTGCTGACCCACGCCTTCGTCCATGTCGACTTCCTGCATGTCGCGGTGAACGCCGGCTTTTTGCTCGCCTTCGGTAGCGCTTGCGAGCGGCTCCTGGGCGGGCGCGGGCTGCTCGTCGTGTTCCTGGCCTCGGCGGTCGGCGGGGCGGCGGCCCAGCTCGCTGTCGACTGGGGCGAGATGATTCTCCTGTTCGGCGCCTCGGGCGGGGTGTCGGGCTGCATGGGCGGGCTGACCCGCCAGCTGCTGGCCGACCGGGCCAGCCCCGAGCGGCGGCGCTTCGGGCTCAACCTGATCCTGGTCATGTTCGGCATCAACCTGCTGTTCGCCCTGTTCGGCGGGGCGATCATGGGGGTCGACGCCCAGGTTGCCTGGCAGGCCCATCTGGGCGGCTTCGCGGTCGGCTTCCTGGTCGCCGGACGGCCGCTCGCCGCTCCGGCGCGCCGCTCGTGACGGCGTCGGCCGGTGCCCCGGGCCCTGCCGGGTCGCGCGGGCGCGCGGGCAAAGCCGCGCCGGTTGCGGGGACAAGCGCTGTCCCCATATCCATGGAATTCATGGTCGCCGGGACCGGCGGCCGCGTGTGCTCCGCAGCTGGGGAATCGGGTAGGCGCTTGCCTGCAGGGCCTCAGAGATTCCGCCAAAGGGGATAGAGGAAAAGATGGCTAAGGTGATCGGCATCGACTTGGGCACCACCAACTCCTGCGTGGCCGTCATGGAAGGCACGCAGGCGAAGGTGCTGGAGAACGCCGAGGGCGCGCGCACCACGCCCTCTATCGTGGCCTTCGCCGACGGCGGCGAGCGGCTGGTCGGCCAGGCTGCCAAGCGCCAGGCGGTGACCAATCCGGAGAACACGATCTTCGCGGTGAAGCGGCTGATCGGCCGCCGCTACGAGGATCCGATGACCGAGAAGGACAAGGGCCTGGTGCCCTACCGGATCGTGCGCGGCGACAACGGGGACGCCTGGGTCGAGGCCGCCGGCAAGAGCTACGCGCCGTCGCAGATCAGCGCCTTCGTGCTGCAGAAGATGAAGGAGACCGCCGAGGCGTATCTCGGTGAGACGGTGACCCAGGCGGTCATCACCGTGCCGGCCTACTTCAACGACAGCCAGCGCCAGGCGACCAAGGACGCCGGCAAGATCGCCGGGCTCGAGGTGCTGCGCATTATCAACGAGCCGACCGCGGCCTCGCTCGCCTACGGCCTTGAAAAGAAGGGCACCGGCACGATCGCCGTGTACGACCTGGGCGGCGGCACCTTCGACATCTCGATCCTCGAGATCGGCGAGGGCGTGTTCGAGGTGAAGTCCACCAACGGCGACACCTTCCTGGGCGGCGAGGACTTCGACGCCAAGATCATCGACTACCTGGCCGATGAGTTCAAGAAGGAGCAGGGGATCGACCTGCGCAAGGACCGGCTGGCCCTGCAGCGCCTCAAGGAGGCCGCGGAGAAGGCCAAGATCGAGCTCAGCTCGGCGGTGCAGACCGATGTCAACCTGCCCTTCATCACCGCCGACCAGGCCGGGCCGAAGCACCTCAACATCCGGCTGACCCGCTCCAAGCTGGAGCAGCTGGTCGATGACCTGGTGCAGCGGACCGTTGGCCCGTGCCGCGCGGCGCTCAAGGACGCCGGGCTCAAGGCCTCGGAGATCGACGAGGTCATCCTGGTCGGCGGCATGACCCGGATGCCGAAGGTCATGGAGAGCGTGAAGACCTTCTTCGGCCGGGAGCCGCACCGCGGCGTCAACCCGGACGAGGTGGTGGCGATCGGCGCGGCGATCCAGGCCGGCGTGCTGCAGGGCGAGGTCAAGGACGTCCTGCTGCTCGACGTGACGCCACTGTCGCTCGGCATCGAGACCCTGGGCGGCGTGTTCACCCGGCTGATCGACCGGAACACGACGATCCCGACGAAGAAGTCGCAGGTGTTCTCGACCGCCGAAGACAATCAGACCGCGGTCACCATCCGGGTGTTCCAGGGCGAGCGCGAGATGGCCGCGGACAACAAGCTGCTGGGCCAGTTCGACCTGGTCGGCATCCCCCCAGCGCCGCGCGGCGTGCCGCAGGTCGAGGTCACCTTCGACATCGACGCCAACGGCATCGTCAACGTCTCGGCCAAGGACAAGGCGACCGGCAAGGAGCAGCAGATCCGCATCCAGGCTTCCGGCGGCCTGTCGGACAGCGACATCGATCAGATGGTCCAGGATGCCGAGCGCCATGCGGCCGACGACAAGCGGCGGCGCGAGCAGGCCGAGGTGCGCAACCATGCCGACGCCGTCCTGCACACCAGTGAGCGGCAGCTGGCGGAGCACGGCGACAAGATGGGGGCCGAGGACAAGGCGGCGGTCGAGCACGCGGTGGCCGACCTCCGGCAGGCGCTGGAGGGTCAGGACGCCGGTGAGATCAAGGCCAAGACCGACCTGCTGTCCCAGGCGGCCATGAAGATCGGCGAGGCCATGTACCGCTCCGAGCAGCAGGCCGGCGGCCCCGGCGGTCCCGAGGGCGGCGCCGGCGGGGGCGGTGCCGGCACGGGCGGCGACGAAGGTGTCGTCGATGCCGAGTTCGAGGAGGTCGACGACGACAAGAAGAGCCGGTCGGCCTGATCGGTCCGGGCGGCGCGCCGGAGGGCGCGTGGTCCGCTCTTCCCTCACGCCCCCGCGCCGGCCTCACCCGGCCGCGGAGGCGTGACGGGACGCCAGCGGGGCCGCGAGGATCCGAGGAGCGCTGCCGGCCGGGCTTGCGCCCGGGATTGAGATTTCAAGGAAGACGGGAATTGGCGACAGGCCCAGGGCGACCGGCATGGCGGCGGCACGCCACAAGCGCGACGGGAGCCACCGGGTCGCCAGGCAGGGGCGACGGGCACGGGTGACGGGACCGAATGGCAAAGCAAGATTATTATGAGCTTCTCGGCGTCGCCCGCAACGCCGACAAGGACGAGCTGAAACGGGCCTATCGCAAGCTGGCCATGAAGTATCACCCGGACCGCAATCCAGGCGATGCGACGGCCGAGCAGCGCTTCAAGGACATCAGCGAGGCCTATGAAATCCTGAAGGACGACCAGCGACGAGCGGCCTATGACCGGTTCGGCCATGCCGCCTTCGACGGCAGTGGCGGCGCTCGGCCCGGCGCGGGCGGCTTCGAGTTCAACTTCGGCACCGGCTTCGCGGACATCTTCGACGAGATGTTCGGCGAGTTCACCGGCGGTCGACGCGGGCGCGGCCAAGCGAACCGCGGTTCCGACCTCCGCTACAACCTCGAGATCACCCTCGAGGAGGCGTTTCAGGGCAAGCAGGCGACCATCGACGTGCCGTCCTCGGTCGGCTGCGAGGCGTGCGGCGGCTCCGGCGCCGAGGGCGGCTCCCAGCCGACGGCCTGCCCGACCTGCAACGGCATCGGCCGGGTGCGCGCCCAGCAGGGCTTCTTTACGATCGAGCGGACCTGCCCCAGCTGCGGCGGCGCCGGGCGGGTGATCCAGAACCCGTGCCGCTCGTGCGGCGGCACCGGTCGCACCCGCAAGGAGCGCACGCTCCAGGTCAGCATCCCGGCCGGGGTCGAGGACGGCACGCGGATCCGGCTGGCCGGCGAGGGCGAGGCCGGGCTGCGCGGCGCGCCGGCCGGCGACCTCTACATCTTCCTGTCGATCCGGCCACACCCCTTGTTCCAGCGGGAGGGCGCGGATATCTACTGCCGCGTCCCGATCTCGCTCACCGTGGCCGCCCTCGGCGGGCCGATCGAGGTGCCGACCATCGACGGCGGCCGCGCCAAGGTGACGGTGCCCGAGGGAACCCAGACCGGCGCCCAGTTCCGTTTGCGCGGGAAGGGCATGAGCCTGCTGCGCTCGGCCCAGCGCGGCGACATGTATGTACAGATGCAGGTGGAGACGCCGGTCAATCTGAACCGGCGCCAGCGTGAGCTGCTCGAGGAGTTCGACAAGGCGGGCGGCAAGGAGAGCACCAACCCGGAAAGCCACGGCTTCTTCGCCCGGGTGAAGGAGTTCTTCGAGGAGTTGAAGGAATAGAAGCGGAGCCGGGCGCGGTCCCGGAGGAGGGGCGAGGCCGGGCCGGATCGGCTGAAGCGGGAGGGGCCGGCGGTTGGCGTCGGACCGGATCGGGTGAATCGGAAGGGGGCCGTGCCATGAAGCGTCTCGCGCGACGGATCCGTCGCCTCTGGCAGCGGCCGCCCCGGCCGCCGCGCTACACCCCCGCGGACCTGACGCTCGACCCGGGCCGGCTGCTGCTGGGCCCGTACGAAGTGCCGGCGGTCCCGTTCGACGGGGCGGATGCCGGCGCGCACGAGCCGCCGCCGGCTCCGGTCCTGCGGGTCAAGGCGCCCTCGATCCCGACCGAGCGCACCGACGAGGATCTGCACGCGCGCTGGAAGGCGGCGGTCGCGCCGCTCACCGAGTACCTGGTCGGCCTCGCCCGGCTCGGCGACGACTACCGCCGCGGCCGGATTCCTGTCACGGCGCCGCTCGCTTGGCTGCTTGCCTGGGCCGAGGCGGACGCGCTGCAGGGGAACCTGTGGCGCTCGGCCGCGGAGTACGACGAGGACAGCCACCAGGAGGCGTTCGAGCGCTACCGGGCGACCGGCTCGATCGCGCTCGCCTACCTGAAGCTGCGCGGCGATCCGGCGGTCGGGCCGGCCGAGCGGCAGCGCATAGAGGCCTGGCTGCAGCGCCTCGGCGCTCTCGGGCGGAACGACGCCGAGATGCAGCGCGCCATCGGCGCCACTCCCAACAACCATGCCTATTGGGGCGCCTACGGTGTCTGCCTCGCCGCCGTCGCCACCAACGACCATGACAACTTCCTTTGGGCGCTGCGCCTGCTTGAGTACGCGTTGAATGACGTCCGTCCGGACGGCACCCTGCCCCGTGAGTTGAGCCGCGGCGAGGCGGCGCTGCACTACCACAACTACTCGATCCAGCCGCTGCTCTACATGACGGTGATCGCGCGCTTCAACGGGCTTGATCTGATCTCGGCGGCCGACCACGCGCTCGACCGGCTGGCCGGGCTGACCGCGGCCGGCATCGCCGACCCCGGCGTGTTCCGGCGGCTGACCGGCCTCGAGCAGATCACCCGTACCGTCGAGACCCCGGACCAGCTGTGCTGGCTGCTGCTGCACCGGCAGCGCTCGGCCGATCCCCGGGTGCACGCCCTGGCCGAGACGCGCGCGGAGGTGAATCACAAGGATCTCGGCGGCGACCCCGCGCTGTGGGGCGAGCCGGGCCGCGTCGTGTTGCTGGCCACCGAGCCGGCTGCAGCCGACACCCACCGCCCGGGCTCCTGAGCCGCCGGCCCACCCCGGCCCGACGCCGGACCCCGAAACGGCCGCCCCGAAACGGCCGCCCCGAAACGGACATGGCGGGATCCCATGCCCCCTCCCCGCGCCCCCGCGTGCCAGGGCATGGACGGAGATCGATGGCGTTGGCGCTTTATTTCGAAAGACGAGAAGACTACCTTCCCATCCCCCATGCGTTGTACGGAGGAGGGCCAGGGAGGGGACGGACGGTATTGGCCTGACGAAAGTCCAGCGGGTGAAGGAAAGCCCGGCGCGGCTCGCCCCTACCCTCCCCTCCTCCGCGCGCGGCCCAGGGGAGAGAATCAACGTTGTCTACGGTTTGGGCACCCATTTCGGCGCGGCCACGGGGTTATGCCCATGCCGTGGCCGGTGTCGGGGAGGGCATGATGTGACGGGCCCTCGCCGCCCGGTACCCGAGCCTGACGCGAGCGTGGCCTCGTGGATGCCCTAGCCGGTCCGGCGGCGAGCGGCCTCGCCGGGCCGGCCGAGCTCGCCGCCGTCGGCTGGTTCCTGGTCGCCTGGGTCGGCTACACTTGGCTTGCCGACCACAGCCGCTGGGCCGGCCGCACCATCACCGCGGCCATGATGCGCCACCGCCGGGCCTGGATGCGCGAGATGCTGGAGCGCGACCAACGCATCGTCGACACCCAGGTTGCCGGCAACCTGATCACCGGCGTCAGCTTCTTCGCCTCGACCACCATCGTCGTGGTCGGCGGCCTGCTCGCCCTGCTGGGCGCCCAGGCCGAGGCCGCCGCCGCCCTGGGCGCGCTGCCCGGCGCCCGGCCGCTGACGCCCGAGGGCTGGGCGGCCCGGATGATCCTGCTGCTGCTCGTCTTCATCTACGCCTTCTTCAAGCTCGCCTGGGCGTTCCGCCTGTCGAGCTACGCCTCGATCCTGATCGGTGCGGCGCCGCGCACGCGCGAGGACGCCACCGCCGACGAGCGCCGCGCCGCGGAGGCCCATGCCGAGCGCACGGCGCTGGTGATCGCCCGGGTCGCCTTCCACGTGAACCGCGGACTACGCGCCTACTTCTTCGCCCTCGCCGCGCTCGCCTGGTTCGTCCATCCCTGGCTGTTCATGGCCGCCACCACCGCCGTGCTCGGCGTCCTCTACCGCCGCGAGTTCCGCTCCCGCGCGCTGGCGGCCGTCCGCGACGAGCCGCACGCCCCGACCATGTGATCCCGTCGAGCCGACGTGAGGGCTCGTCGGCTCGGCTGGGGGCGCGCCCGCCAACCCCGCGCCCCCCCCGGGCGCGCCGCGGCTTCCCCATGACGGTCCTCACCGGCTCGCCGGCATGGGCGGCCGCGGCGGCTCGGCGCCCGGTCGGGCGTTTCCGCCTGACGCGGAATCCGGCACCGGCCCGCTCCCCCGCCCGGCCAGCCCGAGCATGCTGTCGTTGGGTGGCCGGGCGGGGGAGCGGACCGGCGATGCCATCTAACCCGCCAACGACTGAAGCGGCGGCGGGGTGCGGCTGCTCTTGACCAGCTTGCGGTGCACCGCACGGATCAGCCGCTTGACCAGCCACCGATTCTGAAACGCCTCTCGCACCAAGGGCACCGGGTTTTGCCATAGGGTGTCGCTCATCAGGATGCGAGACCAGTCCAGGTCGCCTGGGATGATGCTGCCGGCGTTCCGCATCTCCCGAAGAAACTCGTGGGCCAGCAGCCCGTGGCCGATCGCCGTGGGGTGCACGCCGTCCAGGCTGAAGATGCCGCCGGCGACCACCTCTCCGCGCTCGTCGACCGCATAAGAGCGGGTGTCGGGGGGTCGAGGCAATGCGGCCAGCGCCGGCGGCAGTCGATAGATAGGGCGGCGTCCATTGCGCCGAAACGCCAGCTCGACGAGGGACCGATTGATGTCGACCACGACATAGCGCGTCTCGCCATGCCGACGGTTCCACTCGTTGACGATCCCTCGTATCGAAAGGTTGTAACGGGCGATGCGCCGATCGATCGACAGCACGGTGCCGACCGGTAGGCCGACACCAGCTCGTTTGGCGAACGACTTGTCGAACGGAAAATAGGTGTAATACTCAAAGTAGTTGGCCGTCCTGGCGAGAACGCCGAACGGGTCTCGTCGCTCCCGACGCTGTCCAACGCCGCGGACCAGCGGAATGACGGTAACGGCCGGCACCGTCGCCACATAGACCTTCCAGTTCGGCGCCACGTTCCGCGCCATGATCGCGTCGATCCGGCTCACCAACTCTTGGTATTCGCGCTCAAAGTCCTGCTCGTGCCAGAGGTTGTAAGGATCGCGATCAGGCTGGCTCTGACCGACGATCGAGCCATCTCCGGAGGTCGGCACCGGATGCAGGCTCATCATGGCGCCGAGCGCGTTGTTCGAGCCCAGCCAGACGATCAGGTTCTCGACGCCGCCTTCCCCCGTTTCATTGGTGGCGTGGGCCTCGAGCCAACGAAGCGCCGAGAAGTCGTCATGGTCGGCGTTCCGGCTCGGATTGAGAACCGTGAGCGCCGTCCGATAAAAGCTGTGATCCGTGGTCTGGAACATCCCGTCATCGCCCCCGTCGGGGTCGGCGGCGATCTGCTGAACGCACAGACGCGGCGTCACCAGCCACGCGTCGGCGACCGTGTAGCCCCGGATCGCGATGTTGTGGAAATACTCGATCTGGCCGGCGCCATAGGGAGCGCGCTCATGGCCCGGCCCACGCTCGTAGAAATCCTCCACCTCGTCGAGGTAGCCGCTTACGGCGCCCAGCGCAAACGGCCATTCGACAAAGTGGATGTCGCGGCCGAAGCGTGTGGTCAGGAGGCGCAGCAGGCTCTCGAGATTGACCGGGTGGCCACCCTTCGACCAAGCCGGGATCTGGTATCCCGGGCCTTGCGTCAGCCCCATCGCCTCCGCGATCAGGGTGGAGAAGGCCAGATCGGTCCGGGCCGCCGCGCCGGACATGAAGCCTTGGGAAATGCTATCGCCGATCGTGAATAGTTTCATAAAAATGCCCTCGATAAAGTGGGCTCGATGAAGTGGGCTCGATGAAATGCGCTCGATATTCGCTCGAAAAAGGTGTCCAGGCGATCGGTTAGAGGATAAGCGCCATGGCGACGCTGTGCAACCGTGCCGATCCTGCGCCGCCGCGAGGATCGATGCGGGGGCACGGCGGACGGGCGGCGTCAGGCTTGGATGATGAAGCCCGTTCCGGCGCCGTTCCGGCGCCGTTCCGGCGCTAAGCCCGCCGGATGCCCCTGCCGCAGACCGACGGTGAGGCGCCGGCGCAGCGGATCGGGGTCGATGGGCCCGTCGTCAGCGCCGGCAGCCTCGGCTCACCCCTCCCGCTCTCTTGGGCGGCCCGCCGGGCTCGGCTTCTCGGCGTCATTGAAGATGCTGTCATCGTGCCGGGCACCCTTCAGCACCGGCCCGGGCGCCGGCTAGGCGAGAGGCCTAGGTTAGGCTCTTCTTCAGATTTGTTGGCTATAAGTCCTCTCATGCGCGAGGAATGCGGCACTCGGAGGGACAAGGAGCCGGCAATTGGGAGTATCGGCATGACAGCAAGACGAGATGGGTCAGAGTGTCGCCGATGCCACGGCCTCGTTCTGCGCCGGGCGGCGAATGAAGGCAGAAGGCTGCAGATGCCTACGGAAAGCTACAGATGCCTACCTCGGCAGCCCCGGCGCGCGACGGCTCCCGCCCGGCTCCGCGCGCCGAGCCGAGCCGCGGCCTTGGCAGGGCGTGGATCTGCCGGTGGCGGGCTGGTCCGCATGGGCGAGGCGCCGCGATCGGCTGCTGCCGTGGCCTCGGGAATGGGCTAGGCTCGGCGACATGGAGCTCTCGGAGATGCAGATTCGGCGCTACGCCCGGCACATCCTGCTGCCCCAGGTGGGCGGCGCGGGGCAGGCGCGGCTGCTCGGCGCCCGGGTGCTGGTGGTCGGCGCCGGCGGGCTCGGCTCGCCGCTCCTGCTCTACCTGGCCGCCGCCGGGGTCGGCACGCTCGGCGTGATCGACGACGACGTGGTCGACCTCAGCAACCTGCAGCGCCAGGTGGTGCACGACACCGCCCAGCTCGGCATGCCCAAGGTGCAGAGCGCCGTCGCCCGGCTGGCGCTGATCAACCCGGACGTGACGGTCGAGCCCCATGCCGCCCGCCTGTCCGCCGCCAACGCGACGGCGCTGGTCGAGCGCTACGACCTGGTCGCCGACGGCAGCGACAACTTCGCCACCCGCTACCTGCTGAACGACGCGTGCTACCTGGCCGGCCGGCCGCTGGTGTCGGCGGCGCTCCTGCAGTTCGAGGGGCAGGTCGCCACCTTTCGGGCGCACGAGCGCGCGCCCGGCGACACCGACGGCCCGCCCTGCTACCGCTGCGCCTTTCCGGCGCCGCCGCCGTCCGGCAGCATCGCCTCCTGCGCCGAGGCCGGGGTGCTGGGGGCGCTGGCCGGGCTGGTCGGCACCCTGCAGGCGACCGAGGTGCTGAAGGAGTTGCTCGGGCTTGGCGCCAGCCTGGCCGGGCACCTCTTGCTGGTCGACGCGCTCGGCCACGGCTTCCGCAAGCTGCGCCTGCGCCCCGACCCGGCCTGCCCGCTGTGCGGCCCGGCGGCGACGATCCGGGACCTGTCCCACCATGGCTGAGGGGGTGGAGCGGCTTGCCGTGGTGGTCTTCGACGGCCGCTTCGAGCGGGTGCACTACGCCCTGGTCATGGCCAGCGCGGCGGCGGCGACCAACCGGCCGGTCACCCTGTTCTTCACCGGCGGCGCCGTGCGCGCCCTGACCCCGGACGGCTGGCTCGGGCTCGACGGCGCCCCGGCCGACGAGGCGGCCCGCCTGGCCCGGCGCGGCCTGGCCGGCTTCCCGGAGCTGATGGAAGCCTGCCGCGACCTCGGCGTCCGCTTCCTCGCCTGCGAGATGGGCCTGCGCGCCGCCGACCTGGCGCCGGCCGACCTCGACCCCGGCCTCGGCGTGGCGCCGGCCGGCGTGGTCACCTTCCTCAACGAGGCGCCCCGGGCGGGGGCCATCCTGTTCATCTGACCCTGCCCTCGAGGCGTTTTAGGGACGCACCGCATGGAGCCGCGAGGGTTCTTCCTGCTGATCTCGCTGATCGCGCTGGCGACCGGGGTGTTCTCGCCGATCGCGCCGGCGGCCTACCTGCTGCTGCCGGTGCTGCTGCCGGAGCTGATCGGGCTGGGGCCGAGGCTGCTCGTGTTCGTGAACACGCTGGTGGTCGCCGCCGCGGTGATCGCGCTCGGCGGGGTGCCGGCGGCGCTGCTCGAGCGGCTGGCCCGGCGCCCGCCGGACGACGACGTCACCATGCTGGTGTGGACCGTCGGCGCCGCCCTCCTGGCGCTGGCCTCGTGGTCGCTCGGCGCGTAGCGGCCGTGGCGATTCCGCCGCCTGCTCGCCCGGGCTCGTCCGGGCTCGTCCGGGCTCGTCTGGGCTCGTCCGGCCTCCCAGGTCGGGCAGTGGCCTACCGGGGGCTGCCGGCGCAGGATCCGGTCATGACACGGACCCTGATCATGCTCCTGGCCGCCGCCCTGGTCGCAGCCGCCGGGCCGGCGCGCGCCGACGCCCCCGCCGGCGCGCGCCCCGCCGTGGTCGAGCTGTTCACCAGCCAGGGCTGCAGCTCCTGCCCGCCGGCCGACCGGCTGCTCGGCCAGCTGGCCGGCCGTGACGACGTGGTGGCGCTCAGCCTGCACGTCGACTACTGGGACTATATCGGCTGGACCGACCCGTTCGCCCTGCCCGAGGCCACCCTGCGCCAGCGTCGCTACGCCCGCGCCCGGCGGCTGACCTCGGTGTTCACGCCGCAGATGATCGTCGACGGCGCCCGCTCGGTGGTCGGCTCGCGCTCGGCCGAGGTGTCGGCGGCGCTGGCCGGTGCCGGCGGCGCCGCGCGGGTCGCGGTGGCCCTGTCCCGCCCGGCGCCGGACCGGCTGCAGATCGCGATCGGCGCGGGCGACGCGCCGGTCAAGGGGGCCGACATCGTCCTGCTCCGCTACGATGACCGCCACGTCACCGCCATCGGCCGCGGCGAGAACCGCGGCCGTACCCTCGCCTACCATAACGTCGTGCGCTCGATCGAGCGGGTCGGCCACTGGCCGGGCGAGCCCGTCCGGCTCACCGTGCCGATCGACCATACGGAAGAGCCCGGCGGCTATGTTGTCCTGGTGCAGTGCGACGGCGGCCGCGGCCCGATCCTCGGAGTCGCCCGCCTCGCCGTCCCCGTCAAGCCGGACGTGTGAGCCGAAGTTCCAGGCCTCACGCCGCCAGGGTCAGGCCGCGGGCGAGGGCTTGGCTGAGCCGGCGGGAGAAGGCGGCCGGGTCGGGCACCGGGTCGCCCTCGACGATGCGCGCCTGGTCGAGCAGCAGATGCGCCAGCTCGGCCACCGTGTCCTGATGCCCTGTGTCCTCGAGCAGCGCGTTCATCCGTTGCACCAGCGGGTGCCTCGGGTTGACCTCGAGGATCCGCTTGGACAATCCCTCAAGTTGCTTGTGCTGCTTCAGAAGCCGCTCCAGGTGGATGTCCATGTCGTGCTCGTCGGCGACCAGGCACACCGGGCTGTCGGTCAGTCGCTCCGACGGCCGCACGTCCTTCACCTCGTCCTTGAGCGAGTCCCGGAACACGGCGATCACCCGGCCGATGCCCTCGGGTGTCGACGCCTCGGCCGCCCCCGACGTGTCCCCGCCCTCGCCCTCGGCCGGCTTGATCGAGGACAGGTCGGCGCCGCCGCGGGTAATCGATTTGAACGGCTTGTCCTGGTAGCTGCCGACCGCCTGCACCCAGAACTCATCGACCGGGTCGGTCAGCAGCAGCACCTCCACCCCCTTGGCGCGGAAGCCCTCCAGATGCGGGGACTTGCGCAGGGCCTCGACGCTGTCGCCGGTGACGTAGTAGATCGCCTCCTGACCCTCCTTCATCCGTCCCAGATAGTTGGGCAGCGTGGTCAGGCCATCGGCGGCGCTGGACTCGACGTGCAACAGGCCGAGCAGGGTCTCGCGATTCTCGAAATCGTCGTAGAGCCCCTCCTTCAGCACCGCGCCGAAGCTCTTCCAGAAGCTCTCGAACGACTCCGGCTCATCCTTGGCCTTCCTCGCCAGCTCGCTCAGCACCCGCCGGGTCAGGCCCTGGCGGATCTTCGCCACCAGGGGGTTGTTCTGCAGCATCTCGCGGCTGACGTTGAGCGGCAGGTCCTGGCTGTCGACCAGGCCGCGCAGGAAGCGCAGATACGGCGGCACCAGCCCCTCGGCCTCGTCGGTGACGAAGACCCGGCGGACATAGAGCTTGACCCGGTGCCGCCGCTCCGGCTGGTACAGGTCGAACGGCGGCATGCTCGGCACGTAGAGCAGCGCCGTATACTCGAGCACCCCCTCGGCGCGGTAGTGCAGAGTCAGCCACGGCTCGTCGAAGGCGTGGGCGACGTGGTGGTAGAACTCCTTGTGCTCCTCGGCCGTGATCTCGCTCTTGGGCCGGGTCCACAGCGCCGACGCGCGGTTGAGCGTCTCGTCCTCCGGCGGCTGGTCCTCGCCCCGGGGCATGGCCATGACAATCGGCAGGGCGATGTGGTCGGAGTAGGTCTTGACCACGCTCCGGAGCCGGTGGGGATCAAGGAACTCGTCCTCGCCCTCGCTCAGGTGGACGATCACCTGGGTGCCGCGCGGCACCTCGCCGGCCTCCCCGATGACGAACTCGCCCTTGCCGTCGGACTGCCAGCGCCAGCCTTGGCGCTCGCCGGCGCGGCGGGTCAGCACCTCGACCTGGTCGGCGACCATGAAGGCGGAATAGAAGCCGACGCCGAACTGGCCGATCAGGGCGAGGTCGTTGCGAGCGTCGCCGGACAGCTGGTCGAGGAAGGCGGTGGTGCCGGATTTGGCGATGGTTCCCAGGTTGGCGACCAGATCGTCGCGGCTCATGCCGATGCCGTTGTCGGCGACGGTGAGGGTGCGCGCCGCGTGGTCGACCGACAGGCTGATCCGGAAGTCCGTGCCCTCGGCGGCCAGCTCGGGCTCGGTGAGGGCGGCATAGCGCAGCCGGTCGCAGGCGTCGGAGGCGTTGGAGATGAGCTCCCGGAGGAACACCTCCTTGTGGCTGTACAGCGACCTGGCGACGATATCCAGAAGCCGGCTGACCTCGGCCTGGAACTGCAGCCGTTCCTCGCTCATCGGCGACCCCGTTCCGCGTTTGTCTTGTTGTCGCCGCAGATATGTGCAGACGAAGGCGCGGGTGCAAGCGAGCGGCAGTCAGCCGTGCGTGGTAGCGGCGAGAGCCACAAGTCCCGTCGCCCTCGTCTTCAAGAGGCTGTGCCGCACGAACGCTGTGCCGAGGCCCGATGCGCCGGGTCTCGCGGATGACACCGGTCATCCGCTCGCCGTCATCGAGTCCGGGCGGTAGCATGGCGGCCCGGCCGCGCGGGCAGGCGACGCCGCGGGTGCGCTCGCCACGCAGCGGCGCGCGCTGGAGACGCCGCTCGCCACGCTGCTCGCGACGACCAGCTTGATGCCGAGGTAGTCGGCCGTGGACAGGGACTTGCCCAGGAGGCCAGCGGCAAGGCCGATGGCTACGCGGGCTCGATCGTGGTGATCACCGCCGCGCTGGACGCCGTTATCCGTGCGATCCCGGGGGTGAACAGAAAGTGCGCGACGATTGTGCCGATCAGACTGATGGCCAGCAGAGCGGTCCATACCCGGTGCGTCCCAACGGCGTCACTGTCGCCCAGGCGCGCGAGCGCGCTCAAGGTTGCCGGCACGGCCAGGAAGACGATGCCGCCGATGACGAACGAGCTGAACAGGACCACCGACGAGGGAAGGTCGGTTACGATCCGCTTCCCAACGAGGGCATAGAGCGCTTATAACGTTTCCTGTTTAAATGGAAAGATACTTCGGGTCGTGGAGTTAGTTGGCGAATTCCAGGGGTTGGATCGTCTCAAGGACGGCGGAAAGGCGGTTGGAGAGGGCTTCGGCGCTGCGGGCGGAGGCCATGTCAATAGAGTGCTTCAGCTTGGTCTTTGAAGGGCCGTAGGGCGCCCAGCCCCGCCATCTTGGTCTTGAGAAAGATCTCGTCTATGAACCATAGTCTCGTCGATGAAGACGAGACGGTTGAGATGGGAGTGTCAGGATTTCCGTGCGGTCGGCATGGGTTGACCATTTTCGTTTGGCTCAGGCGATTGGAAAGCGGGCTTCGAAGAGGATCGCGAACTGAGCCCGGGCCATGCCCCACTCCCTGGGCGGCATCTTCCAGTCGCGCTCGGTGAGATGCAAGACCAGGAAGAGGAGCTTCATCGCCGCCTCGTCGCTGGGGAAGTGGCCGCGGGTGCGGACGGCGCGGCGCAGCTTGGCGTTCAGGGCCTCGATGGCGTTCGTGGTGTACACGATCGGGCGGATGTCGTCGTGACAGGCGAAGAACGGGACGACTTCGCTCCAGTGCCGCCGCCAGGTCATGGCGATCGCCGGGTACTTCTGGCCCCAGGGGCCTTCGGCGAAAGCCTCGAGGGCGGCGGCCGCCGCCTCGGCGTCCTTGGCCCTGTAGACCTCCTTCAAGGCCGCGGCGACGACCTTGCGATCCTTGTAGGAGACGAAGGCCAGCGAGTTGCGGATCAGATGAACGATACAGCTCTGGACCTGGGCCTCGGGAAAGACCGCGGTGATCGCGTCCGGGAAGCCTTTGAGGCCGTCGACGACGGCGATGAGCACGTCCTCGACGCCGCGGTTCTTCAGCTCGTTCATCACCCGGAGCCAGACCTTGGCGCCCTCGGTCTGCTCGATCCAGAGCCCCAGGATCTCCTTGCGGCCGCAGGCGCGCACGCCGAGCGCCAAGTAGACCGCCTTGCTGCGGACCGTGCCCTCGTCGCGGATCTTGACCCGCAAGGCGTCGAAGAAGATCAGCGGGTAGACGGCCTCCAAGGGCCGATTCTGCCAGTCGGCGATGTCCTCGAGGATGGCGTCGGTCACCGCGCTCACCAGCTCCGGCGAGACGTCGAGGCCGTAGAGCTCGGCCAGATGGCCCTGGATCGCGCGGACCGTCAGGCCCCGGGCGTACATCGAGAGGATCTTCTCGTCGAAGCCCGGCAGCCGGCGCCGATATTTGGCGATGAGCTGCGGATCGAAGGTCGCGAGCCGATCCCGCGGCACCGCGATCGGCAGCTTGCCGGTGGCGGTCAAGAGCGTCTTCCGACCGTAGCCGTTACGCCGGTTGCCGCTGCCGTCGGCGCCCTCCTCGGCCAAGTGGTGGTCCATCTCGGCGTTCAAGGCCCGCTCGGCGAAGGCGAGCTTCAGCTCGTCGAGGACGCCGCCCTCGGTCAGCGCGGAGCCGGGGTCACGCCCGGCCAGCAACTGGTCCAACCGCTCGTCCGGGATCGAGGGCGCTTTGCGTCGTGCCATGCCAGGGTCTCCTTCCTCTCCCTGTCATGCCGCCACCACGGAAATCCTGACACTCCCCGCGACGGTCCCGGTCGCTCGAACGTGCTTTGACCATTTCACCACGCTCGAGGGCGCCACCAATCACGCCCAACTTCTTGGCTTAAGGGACAAAGTTCCGCCCATAATGACCGGATATCCTCCGGACCAAACTGGCAATTGCCAATCTCTGCGCTCTACCCTCGTGCCTTCTAGTGAATGAAATCTAACGCTTGAGTCCCATGGGGGAGTCCCGTGTTTTGCGCCGCGTGCGAGTCTGGGGGATGCGTAAGGATATCGCCATTGACCTCACCCCGCCCGATCGCCGACGCCTCGAGGCCATCGTCCGGGATCGCAACGCTCCCCGGAAGCATGTCTGGCGGGCCGCCATCGTCGTGCACAGTGCCGAGGGCCTTGGCACCATGGAGGTCATTCGGCGGACCGTGACGTCGAAGACCTGTGTCTGGCGCTGGCAGGAGCGCTTCGCCCAAGAGGGCGTCGACGACCTGCTGCGGGACAAGACCCGCCCCTCGCGCATTGGCCCGCTGGAGCAGGAGGTGGCCGACCGTGTGATCGCCTTGACTTGGACCGATCCGACGGCCGAGACGACGCATTGGACCGGCGCCCTGATGGCGAAGCTGACCGGCGTCTCGGTCAGTTCGGTGCAGCGCATCTGGCGCGCCTACGGGCTTCAGCCACATCGGGTGCGGCAGTTCAAGCTTTCCACGGACCCGGAGTTCGTCACCAAGCTGCGGGACGTCATCGGGCTCTACGTCGATCCGCCAGCTCATGCCATCGTGCTCAGCGTCGACGAGAAGAGCCAGATCCAGGCGATCGACCGCACTCAGCCGGGGCTGCCAATGAAGAAGGGCCGCGCCGGCACGATGACCCATGACCAAAAGCGCAACGGCACGACCACCCTGTTCGCCGCGCCCAACGTCCTGGACGGCACGGTGATCGGCCAGACCATGCAGCGCCACCGCCACCAGGAGTTCATCCGTTTCCTCAATACCATCGAGGCTAGTACTACAGTTGTAGATCATGTCGGCGGCGATAATGGGCGGTCGCGGCGCC
>CAZTHL010000068.1:0-20193 GCA_964613585.1 uncultured Mycobacteriaceae bacterium
GGTGACCCGACCCTTGAACTTGGTGCCGACCGGATACTTCGCCTCGATGCCTTCCCAGGGGTCGGCCTCGAGCTGCTTCATGCCGAGGCTGATGCGCTGGGTCTCCGGGTTGAAGCGGATCACCTGCACCTTGACGCTCTGGCCGATCTGCAGCGCCTCGGACGGGTGGTTGATGCGCCGCCAGGCGATGTCGGTGACATGCAGCAGTCCGTCGACGCCGCCCAGGTCGACGAAGGCGCCGTAGTCGGTGATGTTCTTGACTACGCCGTCGAGCACCTGGCCCTCTTTCAGGGTGGCCACCAGCTCCGACCGCGCCTCGGCCCGGCTCTCCTCCAGCACGGCACGGCGCGACACCACGATGTTGCCGCGCCCCCGGTCCATCTTGAGGATCTGAAACGGCTGCGGCGTGCCCATCAGCGGCGAGATGTCCCGCACCGGCCGGATGTCGACCTGGCTACCCGGCAGGAACGCCACGGCGCCGTTCAGGTCGACGGTGAACCCACCCTTGACCTTGCCGAAGATCGTGCCGGTCACCCGCTGCTGCTCGTTGAAGGCCCGCTCGAGCTGGGTCCAGGCCTCCTCCCGCCGCGCCTTCTCGCGCGACAGCACGGCCTCGCCGTTCTTGTCCTCGACCCGCTCGACGAAGACCTCGACCTCGTCGCCGACGTCGATCTCCGCTGGCTGGCCCGGCACCGCGAACTCCTTGAGCGGGATCCGCCCCTCGGACTTCAAGCCGACGTCGATCAGCGCCATGTCGTTTTCGACGGCCACCACGTGGCCCTTGACGACCGTGCCCTCGAAGCTGTCGGCCTTCCCCAGCGATTCTTCCAGAAGCGCCGCGAAGCTCTCCCGCTCCTCGCCGTGATGCTCGGCAACCGAGGCCATGCCCTGTGCCATGTAGTCTCCTTGCCCTCCGCGTCGGCGCCGCCCGCCGGCCTCGGACCGCCCGCCCACGCCTCGCCGGCCGCTGCCGCCGGCGCTGATGATCCCTTGGTCTCGGCCCTCCCGGCCGCCTGGAAAGCGCTCAGCCGGCCCGGATCGTCCTCCGGATGAAGGCGAGCGCCCGCTCGAAGGCCTGCTCGGCGTCCAGCTCGCTGGTGTCGAGCAGATATGCGTCAACAGCCGGCACGAGGGGCGCCGCCGCCCGCCGACTGTCACGTTCATCCCGTTCCTTCAGGTCCTTCAGGACGACGGGATATGTAGCAGCCTGGCCACGGCCTAGCAACTCCTGCAGCCGCCGTTGGGCCCGAACTTCGATCGCGGCGGTGACGAAAAGCTTGGCGTCGGCCTCCGGCACCACCACCGTGCCGATGTCGCGGCCGTCCAGCACGGCCCCGCCCGGGCGGTGCGCGAAGGCCCGCTGGAAGGCGAGCAGGCGGGCCCGCACCTCGGGGATCGCCGCCATCTGGGAGGCGCCGGCCGCCAGAGCGTCGGTGCGCAGCGCCTCGCCGAGCAGATCGGCCGGGCCGACCGCTCGGGCGCCCGCCTCGGCGTCGGCCGGCCGCGCCGGGTCGCCGCCGGCCCGCAGCGTGTGCCAGGCGGCCGCCCGGTAGAGCAGCCCGGTGTCGAGATGCGGCAGGCCCAGATGCCGGGCGAGCCGCTCGGCGAGCGTGCCCTTGCCGGACGCGGCCGGGCCGTCGAGCGCGACGATCATCGTTCGGCCGGGCTCATGGCCGCGCCGCACCGCGCTCGGCGATGCGCGCGCCGCACCGGTTGAGCAGGTCGACGAAGCCGGGAAAGCTGGTGTCGATCGGCCCGGCATCGTCGATCGCCACCGCCGCCTCGGTGACCATGCCGAGCACCAGGAAGCTCATGGCGATGCGGTGGTCGAGGCCGGTGGTCACCACCGCGCCGCCCGACGGGGCGTAGCCGCGGCCCAGCACGGTGAGGCTGTCCGCGCCCGCCTCCACGGCGACGCTGCAGGCGGCCAGGCCCCTGGCCATGGCCGCCAGGCGGTCGCTCTCCTTGACGCGCAGCTCGCCGATGCCGCGCATCCGCGTCGGCCCGTCGGCGCAGGCGGCGGCGACCGCCAGGATCGGGTACTCGTCGATCATGCGCGGCGCGCGCTCCGGCGGCACGTCGACGCCGCGCAGCCGGCTGTGCTCGACGATGAGGTCGGCGACCGGCTCGCCGGCCTCGATCCGCCGGTCCTCGAAGGTCAGGCGCGCGCCCATCTCCTCGAGCGTCTCGAGCAGGCCGCTGCGCAGCGGGTTGACCCCGACCGACTCGAGGGTCAGCGTCGAGCCCGGGCGGGTCAGCGCGGCGACGATCAGGAACGCGGCGGAGCTGACGTCGCCCGGCACGCGCACCGAGCGGGCGGTGAGCTCCGGCTGGCCGGCCACCGAGACCGCCGTCCGTCCGTCGGACAGGTTCTCGACCGTGACCTCGGCGCCGAAATGGCGCAGCAGGTGCTCAGTGTGGTCGCGGCTGGCGTCGCGCTCGATCACCGTCGTGGTGCCGAAGGTGTTGAGCCCGGCCAGCAGGACCGCCGACTTCACCTGGGCCGAGGCGACCGGCATCTCATGGACGATCGGGATGGTCTGGTCGGTGCCGAGGATGGCAAGCGGCAGGCGCCCGCCGGACCGCGCCTCGAAGCGCGCGCCCATCCGCGTCAGCGGCTCGATCACCCGGCTCATCGGCCGGGCGTTCAAGGAGGCGTCGCCGGTGATCACCGCGGTCAGCGGCTGCGCGGCGACGAGGCCGGCGATGAGCCGCGCCGCGGTGCCGCTGTTGCCGAGGTCGAGCACGGTCGCCGGCTCGGCGAGGCCGCCGACGCCGACGCCGTGGACCCGCCAGATCCGCTCGCCGGTGGACAGCACCTCGACGTCGATGTCGACGCCCATGGCATCGAGCGCGGCGTAGGTGCGCAGGACGTCCTCGGCCTCGAGCAGGCCGAAGATGCGGGTCTGGCCGACCGCCGAGGCGCCCAGCATCAGTGCCCGGTGCGAGATCGACTTGTCGCCGGGGACGCGCACGCGCCCCTTGAGCGGGCCGCTCTTGTGGGAGATCAGAGGCCGCACCGTGGTTCGCCGAGGGTTGCCGTGGTCGTCGCGGCCCGGGCCGCGTCAGGCCGATGTGGCTAGCACAGGCCGGCCGGTCCGGGGAAGCGCGGCGGCACGGGCCGGCCGGAGCCGGCGGTGCGTCACCCGGCGTCCGCGCGCGGCGGTTGCCCGGCGGCCGCGCGGCTGTCCTCGAGCTCGTCGACCACGCTGTCCTTCCACAGGGGCACGCCGGCGCGGTAGGCGGCGCGGCCGATCAGGTGGGCGCCGACCGGGGCGGTCAGCATTAGGAACACGGCGACCGCGGCGGCGCGCGCGGCCACGCCCATGTCGCCGAAGTAGACGGCGACGCCGACCAGGATCAGCCCGGTGCCGAGCGTGCCGGCCTTGGTCGAGGCGTGCATGCGGACATAGACGTCGGGCATGCGCACGAGGCCGAGACCGGCGGCGAAGGCGAACACGCCGCCGGCGATCAGCAGCAGCACGACGGCGGCGGCGGCGAGCCCGGTCATGGCCGGTCCCCGGGCGGATCCCTTGGCAGATCCCCGGGAGGAGCCCCGGCGGCGTCCCGGGGCCGCTCCCCGGGCAGGTCGGGCGGCCGGCGGGCGCTGGTGTCGCCGGCCCGCTCGACGAAGCGGGCGAACGCGACGGTGGCCAGGAAGGCGACCAGGGCGAGCGCGATCGCCACGTCGAGATAGGCGGTGTCGCCGGAAATCACGGCGAACAGGGCGAGGAAGGCGACCACCAGCACCGACATCAGGTCGAGCGCGACGACCCGGTCGGGCAGGGTCGGTCCCGCCACCAGGCGGATGCCGGCGGCGACCAGCGCGGCCACCAGCAGCGCGGCGCAGACGGCCGCGCCCACCGCGACCCAGCCGGTGACAAGGTCGGTGCCGATCATCGCAGCGCCTCCAGCACGCGCCGCTCCATGCCCTCCTGCAGGCTCCGCCGGATCGCCGCGGCGTCCTCGGCGAACATGGCGTGGACATAGAGCAGCCTCTTGTCGTCGGACAGGTCGAGGCTGAGCGTGCCCGGAGTCAGCGACACCAGGTTGGCGGTGAGGAAGATCTCGACATCGCTCTCGGCCCGCAGCGGCACCGCGATCACCCCGGGCCGGGCCATGATCGGCGGGGTGAACACGTCCCACAGCACGCGGAAGCTTGACATGAACAGGTCGTAGATGAAGTAGCCGGCGAGCCCGAAGCCCCACCAGACCCGGTGGAAGTAGCGGGTCTCGCCGTAGAGGCGCCGGGTCAGGAACAGCGCGGCGAAGCCCATGACGAAGCCGAGCAGCAGGTTTCCGGCCGAGAAGTTGCCGCTGATCGCGGCCCAGCCGACGGCGATGGCGGCGTTGAGGCCGAGCAGGTTCATGGCCGGGCTCCGAGGACGGCGGCGACATAGGCGGACGGGTCGACCAGCTGCCCGGCCGCCTCGACCGAGACCGCATAGAACGGCTCGGCGAACAGGCCGATGACCACGGTGATGGCGGCGAGGCCGATGATCGGCCCGAGCAGAAACACCTGCTCGCGGCGGGTCATGGGCTCGACCGCGGTGCCCGCCGGGTGCGGCTTCCAGAACGCCTCGAGCCAGATCTTGGTCATCGAGTACACGGTCAGCAGACCGACCACCAGCGCCACCCCGGCGACCACCCAGGCCCGGGCGTCGAAGCTCGCCTGGATGATGAACAGCTTGGCCCAGAAGCCGGACAGCGGCGGGATGCCGGCGAGGGACAGCGCCGGGATCAGGAACAGGATCGAGACCAGCGGGCTGGCGGCGTACAGCCCGCCGATGCGGCCGAGCTCGAACGAGCCGGTCATGCGCCGGGCGACGCCGGCCACCAGGAACAGGTTCGCCTTCACGATGATGTGGTGCACGATGTAGAAGATCGCCCCGATCAGCGCCAGCGGCGTGAACAGCGCCAAGCCGAGCAGCATGTAGCCGATCTGGCTGACGATGTGGAACGACAGGATGCGCCGGATCTGGCTGTGCGCGGCGGCGCCGAGCACGCCGGTCAGCATGGTCAGCGCCGACACCGCGATCAGCAGGTCCTGGATCGCCGGCATCTCCCGGTCGAACACCAGCGTGAACACACGGATCAGGGCGTAGACGCCGACCTTGGTCAGCAGCGCCGAGAACACCGCGGAGACCGCCACCGGCGGCGTGTGGTAGGACGCCGGCAGCCAGAAGAACAGCGGGAACACCGCGGCCTTGAGGCCGAAGGCGAACAGCAGCAGCGCCGCCGGCACCAGGACGGCCGCGCCGCCGGCGCCGTCGTGCAGCGCCAGGCGCAGGTCGGCCATGTTGAGGGTGCCGGCGATGCCGTAGAGCAGGCCGACGCCGATCAGGAACGAGACGGTGGCGATCAGGTTGAGCGCCACGTACTTGATGCCGCCGTCGAGCTGCTCCGGCTCGCCGCCGAGCACGAGCAGGCCGAACGAGGCGATCAGCATCACCTCGAACCAGACATACAGATTGAACAGGTCGCCGGTCAGGAAGGCGCCGCACACGCCGGCCAGCAGCACCTGGTAGAGCGCGTGGTAGCCGAAGCGCTCGCGCGGCCGGTCCAGGTCGGCATAGGCGTAGACGGCGACGGCGACGCCGATGATACCGGTGATGAGCGCCATGATCGCGCTCAGCAGGTCGGCGACCAGCGTGATGCCGAACGGTGCCGGCCAGCCGCCCATCTGCGCCGCCTGCGGGCCGTCGGCCAGGATCCGGGCGAGCAGCCACGCCGTGGCGACGAGCAGCAGCACCGAGCCGGCCAGGCTGACGGCCCGGGCGGCCGGCAGCCGCTCGCGCAGCAGGTAGGCGAGCACGGCGCAGGTGAGCGGCACCAGGATCGGCGCGGTCAGGAGCAGGCTCATGGCGCGCCGCCGGCCTCCTCCTCGGCCTTGGGCTCGGCCACGCGCAGCCGGTCGCTGTCGACCACGCCCAGCGTCTGGTAGCCGCGGTAGACCAGGACGAGAGCGAAGGCGAGCAGGCCGAAGCTGATGACGATGGCGGTCAGGATCAGCGCCTGGGGCAGGGCGTTGGCGACCGGCCCGTCGGGCGCCAGCGCGCCCGGGTCGATCAGCGGCGGCTCGGCGTAGGTCAGCCGGCCGGCGGCGAAGATCGCCAGGTTGGCGGCGTTGCCGAGCAGGATCAGCCCGAACAGGTAGCGCAGCAGGTTGCGGCTCAGCATCAGGAAGGCGCTGGTGCCGACGAGCAGGCCGACCAGCACGGCGATGGCGGCTTCCATGGCGTCAGCCCTTCTCGCCCACGTCGTCCTCGCTGCTCACATCGTCCTCGAGGGCGAACAGGATGGCCAGCACCGAGCCGAACACCACGAGGTAGACGCCGATGTCGAACAGCAGGACGGAGCCGACCGGCAGGCCCGCCTTGCCGCCGTCCGCGGTGGTGGTCAGCAGCGGCCACTGCCCGGCAAGGAAGGCGCCGTCGGCGAGGAGACCCCAGAGTCCGGCCAGGATCGAGGCGCCGAGCCCGCCGAGCGCGATGGTCAGCGGCTCGACGCGCAGCGCGCGCCGGGCCTCGGCCATGCCGTGGCCGAGGGCATAGAGGGCGAAGGCCGTGGTTCCGAGCAGGCCGCCGATGAAGCCGCCGCCCGGCTCGTTGTGGCCGCGCAGCAGCATGTAGAGCGAGAAGGCGAGCAGCAGCCCGGTCAGCAGCCGGGTGGCGGTCACCAGGATGATCGAGCTCATCGATCGGGTCCTCGGTCGGCGGGCGGGCGCAGCCTGAGAAGGCCGTAGGCGGCGAGCGCGGCGACGGCGACCACGGCGATCTCGCCCAGGGTGTCGAGGGCGCGGAAGTCGACCAGGATGACGTTGACGATGTTGCGGCCGAAGGCGGCCGGCGCGCTCTCGGCCTCGTAGAACGCGGTGACCCGGCGGTCGAGGTCGCCCGCCAGCACCGCCCACAGCGACAGGGTGACGACGACCCCGAGCACCGCCGACAGCACGGCATGGCCGATCCGCGGGCTGGCCGGGAAGGCGGCGGTGGCGTCGGTCAGCCGGGGCAGCTTGAGCAGCGCCACGGCGGCGATGATGATCACCAGGGTCTCGACCAGGAGCTGGGTCATGGCTACGTCGATGGCGCCGTAGATGACGAAGATCAGGGCGACCGCAATGCCGACGATGCCGAGGGCGCAGAACGCCGCCAGGCGGGAGCGCGTGCTCGCCGTGGCGATGGCGCCGAGCGCGGCCAGGCCGACGATCGCCCACTGGATGAACAGGTCATGGGCGATGGCCCCGCCGAGGCCGGTGAGCCCGGCGAGCGCCAGCAGGACGAGGCCGGCCAGGCGCGATCGCGTGATCATGAAGGCGAGGCCGCCGAGCGCCGCCAGCGCGACGGCGACATAGGCGACCGGCGGGATCGACGGCCAGGCGAGCGCGCCGCTCGCCAGCACCGCCGAGCCGAGGCCGAGCGCCAGGGAGCCCAGGGTGACCAGGGTGTAGCGGGCCAGCCGGCCGCCCTGCAGCACCCGGGTCTGCCAGGCGGCGAGCCGCTTCAGCCCGTCGAGGAACAGGTCGTAGCCGCGCTCGGCCGGCGCCGGCCAGGTCAGCTCGAAGTCCTCGAGCCGGTAGCGGATCTCCCGTGCCTGCCAGAAGAAGACGGCGCCCAGGGCGACGGTGACGATGCTGAGGACGAGCGGCACGTTGACGCCGTGCCACAGCTTGAGCTCGACCGTTACCTCATGGCCGAGGATGGCCACGGCGATCGGCTCGACCAGGGTGCGGCCGATCAGGTCGGGGAACAGGCCGAGCACGAGGCCGAGCACGGCGAGCAGCACCGGCCCCGACCACATGGCCCAGGGTCCCTCGTGCGGCGCCTTGGGCGTGGTGCGGCGCTCGCCGAGGAACGGCCGGACGGTGACGAGGGCGGCGACCGCGACCATGAGCGCGTTGGCCAGCACCGCGGCGCCGGTGACGAGCACGGGCTCGGAGGCCACGGCAAGGGCGCCCTCGTACTTCAGCTCCTTGCCGATGAAGCCGAGCAGCGGCGGGAAGCCGGCCATGGACAGCGCGGCCAGGGCCGTGGCGGCGAAGGTGATCGGCATGGCGCGGGCAAGGCCGCCGACGGCGTCGATCTCGCGGGTGCCGGTCTCGTGGTCGATGATGCCGACCACGAGGAACAGGGCGGCCTTGTAGAGGGCATGGACGATGAGGAAGGTGGCCGCGGCGATGATGGCGTAGGGCGAGGCGCCGCCGAGGAACATGGTGAGGGTGCCGAGCGCCATCACCGTGGTGTAGGCCAGCATCAGCTTGAGGTCGGTCTGGCGCAGCGCCCAGACCGAGGCGAGCACGGCGGTGATCGCGCCGACGACGGTCAGGCTCCACAGCCATGCCGCGGTGCCGCCGAGCGCGGGGCTCAGCCGCGCCAGCAGGTAGACGCCGGCCTTGACCATGGTGGCGGAGTGCAGATAGGCGCTGACCGGGGTCGGCGCGGCCATGGCGTTGGGCAGCCAGAAGTGGAACGGGAACTGGGCCGACTTGGTGAAGCAGCCGAGCAGCACCAGCACGAGGATGGCCGGGTAGAGCGGGTCGCCGGTGAGCGTCCCGGCAAGCGGCTCCAGGGCGGCGATGTCGAAGGTGCCGGCGGCGGTCTGCAGCAGCAGCAGCCCGGCGAGCAGCGCCAGGCCGCCGGCGCCGGTCACCAGCAGGCCCTGCAGCGCCTTGGCCCGCGCCGAGGGGTCCTCGTGGAAGAAGCCGATCAGCAGGAACGAGGTGACCGTCGTCAGCTCCCAGAAGACGAACAGCAGGATCATGTCGTTGGCCAGGACCAGGCCGAGCATCGAGGCCTCGAAGGCGGCCAGCAGCACGACCAGGCGGCCGAGGCGCGGCGAGCCCGCCATGTAGGCCGTGCTGTACAGGAAGACGAGGGCGCCGATGCCGCTGACCAGCAGCGCGAAGGTGAGGCTGAGCCCGTCGACCAGGAACGAGACCGTGATGCCGAGGCTGGGCAGCCAGGGCAGGTCGAGGCGCAGCACGTTGCCGGCGGCGACGCTCGGGATCATCGCCGCGAACAGGGCGGCGACGAGCGCGCTCAGCACGGCCGGCAGGTAGGGCAGCCCGGCGCGCAGGCGGTGGCCGCGGGCGTCCGCGGGCGCCCGGTCGCGAGGGGCGGCGACGGGGCCGGTGATCGTGGTCACGGGCGGCAGGCGGGCACGGGCATGGATGACATCCGGATCGGCCGGGCGGAGCCGGCCGGGATCGGGGCGCAGGAGCCTGGCGACCCCCGGCGACGGGGCGGCGTCCGGCGGCTGGCCCGCGGCGATGGTTGCGCGGGCCGGGTGAGGACACCGTTGACTGTGCCTAGCACGCTGCAGCGCGGCGGCAAAGGGGCCAGACGCCCGCAGGGTCGCGTGTTTTTTGCTTTGACAGCGGCGGCGGCGCGTGGCAACGGCCACGGCCCGCTACAAGATAGGGACGGTTTCGACGCCCTTGCGGCTATCCATTGGAGGGGTTGCGTGGCCAAGCCGGAATGGGGTGCCAAGCGCATCTGCCACAACTGCGGCACGCGGTACTACGACCTGCTGCGGGATCCGATCGTGTGCCCGCGCTGCCAGACCGAGTTCGACCCGGAGGCGTTCCTGCGCTCGCGCCGCTCGCGCAGCGCCATCGTCGAGGAGATCGCGCCGGCCCGCGGCCGCGGCAAGGTTGCGGCGGCGGCGGCGGAGGACGAGGAGGAACTCGGCGGCCTGGAGGAGGCCGAGGAGGCCGCCGAGGAGACGGAGACCACCGAGGCGGCGGCCGAGGAGGAGGAGGCCGATCTGGAGCCGGCGCCCGACCTGGAGCAGATCAGCGAGGAGGAGGGCGAGTACAGCGAGGACGAGGCCGAGACCGACAAGGACATCATCGAGGACGCCGGCGACCTGGGCGGCGACGAGGAGCAGATCGTCGACCTCGACGAGTCCGGCAAGGACGAGGAGCGCTAGCGCGGGCGCCGGCCGGCGTATCGATATGCGTTCGGTGGCGAAGCGTCTTGGGCCGGGAAATCCGACACCGGATGGTCTTGAGCCTTAACCCTCGCAGGCTTATAGAGTCGGAACCGGGTCGCGCCCCCAGACCGCGGCCGGCGCGTGGGGCCATAGCTCAGCTGGGAGAGCGCTACAATGGCATTGTAGAGGTCAGGGGTTCGATCCCCCTTGGCTCCACCAAATCTTTCAATGGGTTGGCAAGTGGTGGCGGAGCGGGCGGGACCGTGTCACCGCCATGTCATCAACGGATCGTCAGGCGCTCAGGTGCCACGGCGGCTGAGAGGCGATCGTGAGCATGCGCCCCGGGTCCGGCCCGGGTCCTCGTTCGATCGGCCGCACGGACTGGCGTAAGCGTCGGCGGTGCGCGGGAAGCGCACCGTGCCTCCCGGCCTCGCGCCGGTCCCGGGAGGCTCCGGCGCGGCCCCTCGCAGGCGCCAAGAGGGCTTGGCGGCCCGCTCGGTCCGGCGCGAGCCTGCTTTCAGGAACGGCCTTCCGGAGTCCCGGTGGCTTTGCCTCGGGCGGTCCCTTCGCCCGCGCCGGTGCGGGCGCGGCGGAGCCGCCGCGCCCCGGAACCGGGCCGGCTCAGTCCGTCGACCAGGGCGTCTCCGGCGCCGGGTAGGGCGTGTTCAGGATGCCGATCTGGTTGCCCATGCGGGTCTGCACCGCCGGGGTGACCATGGTGGGCCGGCCGTCGACGCCCTCGATCGGCGAGAACAGCAGAATGTTGAGCGAGCCGCCGAAGAAGAAGTTGCCGAACGGCGTCACGCCCTTGGTCACCGTCGGATTGCTCTCGAGCTCCTCGCGAAGGTTGACCGAGCCGACCGTGTCCAGGCCGACCGGGATGGAGGCGACATGGCCGGTCAGCTCGGCCGGCTGCTCGCCCGGCAGGTTGGCGTAGCTCACCTCGATGATGATGACACCGCGCTCGAAGCCCTGGAACTGGCTGAAGTCCGTGCCCGGCCGGCCGACGTCGCCGTCGAGCGGCACCCAGTTCGGCCAGTCGCTGTAGCCGAAGGTACCGAAGGCATGGGGATTGGCCCCGTCGGTCTCGGCCTTCACAAGCTCACTGTACACCACCGTCCCGTCGACCGGGCTGTGGAAGTGGTGGTAGGTGTTCGGCATCAGCACGCAGGACAGGCCGGTGCCGCCCGCGAACGCGTCCTTGAGCTCCTGCGGCGCGCCGGCCAGCAGCTCGTCGACCGACATCGGGATGTTCTTGACGTCGAGGACCGTGTCCAGCTGCAGCGGGTTCTCGATCAGTTGGCGCGTCGGCGGCCCCGGGCTCCGCTCCACCACCTGCACCAGAGGGTTCATGATGCAGTCGGTCGGCGACACGATCACATAGTCGCGGTCCGGCATGGTCACCGGACGCGACGGGTAGGTCCCGGTCTGCTCGTCGAACTTGAGATTGCGAGCAAAGAAGGCGTTCCAGCTCCCGTATTCCGACGCGCTCTCGTGAACATAGTCCTCGATCTCGATCCGGGGGTCGGCGATCCACTCCGCGATCTCGCCGGTCGATTCGGCGCTGTCCATGAACGCCTTGTAGTCCTGGTTGAAGCGCAGCAGGAAGTTGGACACGGAGTGGAGGGGCTGGGAGGGATCGGCCGGGTTCCGGCCGGTGACCATGTTGACGCCGGCCTCGTTGTCGTAGAACAGCCAGGCGAAGTACTGGATTGAATCGAGGGCGTTGTCGTTGGTGCCGCTGATCTGCGGCAGCAGGGTGCAGACCTGCCCGTAGAAGTCGATGACGGCCTGGGCAAGGCCCTGCCCATTGCCGGCCGCGCGCCACGGATTGTCCGACGAGCCGCCATAGGCATAGCCGGTCGGCAGCGGCTTCAGCCCCTCGAAGGTCGCCTGGAAGGCCTCCCGGGTGGCCGGATCCGTGGTGTACCGTTCGGCCAGGTAGGCGAGCGACTCGAAGCAGGGGGAGCCGGCCAGCGCCTCCGGGACGCTCACTTCCTGGGCCTGGCCCTGGGCCTGGCCCTGGGCTTGGGCGGGGGCCGCCACGGCGCCCAGCAGCCAGAGGCCGCCGAGCGCTCCCGCCGCGCTGCTCATGCGTGCCATGATCGATGTCTCCCGTGATGTGAATGGTTGGCGATCGCAACCGAGCTGCAAAGATCAGCGCGGCTTCATCAACCAAAATGCCAAGGCCCGCTGTGTCTGCATAGCCGTTTATGACCTCGGGCAGGGGCATGGCGTGCGGTGTCGGGGGCGGCCGGGCCGGCGGGCGCTGGCGGAGGTCAACCGAGGTCCAAGGGCTGGTCGCCTCGGCTCCAGGGCGTTGATCGACGGCGGAACCTGTCGGGCGTCCCCGGGCCGCTCGGTGGACGGACGCCGACCCCGGTTGTCGGGGTCGACACCCTTTCGCCTTTCGGGCGCAGGCCCGGCCGTCCTCTGTCAGGTCCGCGACAGGGCTGTTCGAGACCGGACAGCGCTTCGGGCCGGGAAATCGCGGCGGGCCGCGCCGTTGCGGGGGCTGGCACAGGCCTTGCTGCCCCGGCCCCAAGCCTGTCCAAGGCACCGCAACGTCCCGGAGGCTTCCAGGGTGGCATCGTTCGATCCGCACCGTTGCTCGATCACGGCGCTGGCCGGGCAGCGGGCTCCGGCCAGCCCGTCCGCGCCCGCCGCCGACACGCAGCCGGCGGCACCGCCGTCGGCGCTCGCCGGCCTTGGCGTCCGCGCGCCGGCCGGCTGCGCCGCCGCGACCCGCCCGGCCAAGGCGGCGCCGTCGGCCGCGCTGCGCGCCAAGATCGAGGACCATCCCTGCTACAGCGAGGACGCGCACCATCACTTCGCCCGGCTGCATCTGCCGGTGGCGCCCCGCTGCAACATCCAGTGCCACTACTGCAACCGAAAGTTCGACTGCGCCAACGAGAGCCGGCCCGGCGTCACCAGCGCGCGGCTAACCCCGCTCGAGGCGCGGGAGAAGGCGCTGCGCGTCGCCGCCGCCATGCCGCAGCTGTCGGTCATCGGCATCGCCGGGCCGGGCGACGGGCTCGCCGACCCCGAGCGCACGCTCGAGACCTTCCGCCTGATCAAGGCCGAGCTCCCGCACCTGAAGCTGTGCCTGTCGACCAACGGGCTGGCGCTGCCCGAGCATGTCGACGACCTGCGCGCGCTCGGCGTCGACCACGTCACCATCACCATGAACGCGCTCGATCCGGCCGTCGGCGCCGGCATCTACGCCTGGGCGCGGTTCGGCGGCGAGCGGCTGGAAGGCGCCGAGGCGGCGGCCTGCCTGATCGAGCGCCAACGGCTCGGGCTCGAGCGCTTGGCCGCCGCCGGCGCGCTCGTCAAGGTGAACTCGGTGCTGATCCCGGGGGTCAACGACGAGCACCTGGTCGAGCTGAACCGGGTCGTGCGCGAGCAGGGCGCCTTTCTGCACAACGTCATCCCGCTGATCTCCGATCCGGCGCACGGCACCCATTACGGGCTGACCGGCCAGCGCGAGCCGACCGCGGCCGAGCTTGAGTCGCTGCGCGCGCGCCTGGGCGAGGACGGCCGGCTGATGCGCCACTGCCGTCAATGCCGGGCCGACGCCGCCGGCCTGATTGGGCAGGACCAGGGCGCGCAACTGGACGCGGCGGCCGCCGCCGAGCCGGCGGAGCCGCGGCCGGACGCGGCCGCAGCCACGGCCTATCGTGCAGTGGTGGCGCAGGAGCGGGGCGACCGCCGCCAGGCGGCGCGCGAGGCGGCCCGACGCTTGGCCGCGGCGCTCGGCGACGGCACCGCCTATGTCGCCGTCTGCAGCAAGGGCGGCGGCCGGGTCAACCAGCATTTCGGCCATGCCGAGGAGCTTCAGATCTTCCGCGCAGACCGCCGCGGCGTGCGCTTCGTCGATCACCGACGCATCGACCGCTACTGTGGCGGCGAGACGGACAAGGACGACGTCATGGCCGCCGTGCGGCGCGCCCTGGACGGCGTGCCGGTGATCCTGTGCGCCAAGATCGGCGAGCGGCCGCGACGCGAGCTGGCCGAGGCCGGTGTGGCCGTCGTCGACGCCTACGCCTTCGACTATATCGAGACCGCCGTGGCCCGTCTGGTCGTCGACCGGGCCAGCGGTGATGCCGAACGCGCCGTCGCCTGAGCCGGCGGCGTCCCCACCGCTCGAGGGAAGAGGGAGCACCACGCCATGGTCATCTGTGAATGCTTCAATGTCAGCGAGGACAAGATCCGCAAGGCGATCGCCGAGAAGGGCTACACCGAGGTCGACGAGGTGTATAACCACTTCAAGATCGAGGCCTGCGGCTCGTGCATGCCGGCGATCATGGAGATTCTGGACGAGCTGGTCGAGGCCTGAGCCGCCGCGGCGGATCCCGGCGCCGGCGTCGTCCGGCCCGACAGCGGGCGGCGCGCGGGCGCCGGCCGGGCGCCACGGCGGCCCGGCCCCGGGCTCCCGCGGCGCCGTCGGGGGAACGGTGATGAAGGTGATGATTCGGCGGGACGGCGACGCGCTGTCCGCCTATGTGGCGAAGAAGGATCTGGAAGAGCCGATCGTCGCGTGCGAGCGGCCCTCGCTATGGGGCGGCTGGGTCGAGCTTGCCAACGGCTGGCGACTGGCGCTGCCGGAGATGGCCGAGGACACCGCCCTGCCGATCACGGTCAACGCGCGCAAGCTGGGCGGCGGCGACGACTGATCCGCCGTCGGCCGATGCGGTGCGGCCCGGCCCGCCGCTCCGGACGATCGCCGCCGGTGCGCGCGCCGGCCCGGCGTCGACCCGGAAGCGCGCGGCATGGCGGCGACCGGGCGACGAAGTGCTTGTCGTCCTTGCAAAAGCTCCTGCGAGAAAAGATGCATGCCGGCAGGTGGGAGAGCGGTTCCCGGCCCGTCTCCGACCGACTTCCGACCCCGCTGCCGGGATGGATCCACAGACGAGCCAAGGCCAGAATTGGCAACGCCGGCGCAAGCGTCCGGCCGGTGGTTGATCCCGGGCGGATCGGCGCCGTCCTCGACTAGCCTGCCACCGGGTATCACCATGCTGAGAATTGCGCTTGCGGCGCAGGCGCGGCCTTGCGTCTAGGGGCGATTTGCGGCAATCCGGCAGGGCATTTGCGGTTCGTCACCATCCTCCCATGACCCCGGACCGAGGAGAACGCGGGATGCCTGCCACGAAGACGCTGTTGCTCCTGCCGGGCGATGGGATCGGCCCCGAGGTCCTGCACCAGGTGCGCCGCGTCGTGGACTGGCTGGCCAAGCACCGCGCCATCCACTTCGACCTGAAGGAAGGTCTGATCGGCGGGGCGGCGATCGACCGGCACGGCGTGCCGCTGACCGACCGCACGCTGGCCGACGCCATGGCGGCCGACGCCGTGCTGCTGGGCGCCGTCGGCGGACCGAAATGGGACAAGGTCGAGTTCGCCGTGCGCCCCGAGGCCGGGCTGCTGCGCGCCCGGAAGGAGCTCGGCCTGTTCGCCAACCTGCGTCCGGCGGTCACCTTCAAGGCGCTGATCGACGCCTCGGCGCTGAAGCCCGAGGTCATCGAGGACCTCGACCTGATGATCGTGCGCGAGCTGACCGGCGGCATCTACTTCGGCGAGCCGGCCGGCATCTTCGACCTGCCCGACGGGCAGAAGCAGGGCATCAATACCCAGATCTACACCACCTCGGAGATCGAGCGCGTGGCCCGTGTCGCCTTCGAGCTGGCGCGCCGCCGTCGCGGCCGGGTCTGCTCGGTCGACAAGGCGAACGTGATGCAGTCGGGGCTGCTTTGGCGCACGGTGGTGCAGGAGGTGCGCGACGCGGAGTTCGCCGACGTCGAGCTCAGCCACATGTACGCCGACAACTGCGCCATGCAGCTGGTGCGCCAGCCGAAGCAGTTCGACGTCATCGTCACCGACAACCTGTTCGGCGACCTGCTGTCCGACGAGGCGGCCATGCTGACCGGATCGCTCGGCATGCTGCCCTCGGCCTCCCTGGGGCCGGCCGATGCCGAGGGTCGGCGCCGGGCGCTGTACGAGCCGGTGCACGGATCGGCGCCGGACATCGCCGGGCGCGACGTCGCCAACCCGATCGCCGGTCTGCTCAGCTTCGCCATGGCGCTGCGCTACAGCTTCGACATGGCGGCCGAGGCCGGGCTGATCGAGCAGGCCATCGAGAAGGTGCTGAACGGCGGCACGCGCACCGCCGACATCATGGCGCCGGGCCTCGCCCGGGTGTCGACCTCGGTCATGGGCGACAGCATCATGCGCGCCCTGCACCAGCTGACCGCCTGAGCCGAGGCACCGGAGGTCTCCCTCGCGCGCGGCCGCTGCGGCCGTCGCCCGGAACCGGCCATCCGCCCTGGTGATTGTAGCCGGACCAGCGCATCACCAACGGAGCTCTCCATGCACAAAGTGGCACTTCTCGGCGTCAGCGTGATCGCCCTCGCCGGCGTCCCGCTCCTCGGCCACGCCCAGGAGGCCGGCCAGACCCAGCAGGCCGCCCGGACCCAGCAGACGGGCCAGGCCGAGCAGACCGGCCAGGCTCAGGGCGACATGATGGACGTGGCGCTCGACTTCGTCCGTGGCAATGACGTGCTCGGCGCCGAGGGCGAGGAGGTCGGCGATGTCACCGACCTCGTGCGCAGCGCCGACGGCGAGCAGGGCCTCTTCGCCGTGGTCCGCGTCGAGACCGGCTGGTTCGAGGAGGAGCGCCACATCGTTGCCCAGCTCGACCGATTCACCATCACCGAGGATGGCCTGCTGCGTCTGGAGAACCTGACGGAGGACACGATCGACGAGTACGACGATTACGTCGAGGACGAGTGGGAGGTCGTCGGCGAGGAGTACGACACCTTCGCCGATGCCTATGAGGGCTTCGACTGGGTCTAGGGCTCACCGTCATGCCGGGCCCCGTCCCCGGGGCGGAGCCCGGCACCACGGCGGACGGTCCCGCGCGGGAGGTGGACGCGCCACGGCCGGGAGGTTACCCGGCGTCGCCCAGGGTTGCCCGGGGTTGCCCGGAATTGGACGTCGTCCCGCCGCTCGTGGCCGCGCGCGCCCCGTCCGGCTCAGGATCATGCATCGTCACCTTGCCACAGCCTGACACCGGCTCCTCCGATCTCTGTCAGGGAGCCTCCAGGGAGCCTCCAGGGAGCCTCCAGGGAGCCCGTCGCAGGACCCGAGTGTTTCCATCGGCATGACCGACCGACACTCCCGGGGCGACGCCGCGGCATCCGCGTCCGGTCGCGACGCCGCCGATCCGGAGCGCGAAACGGACCGGGTCGATGCCGATCAAGGCGTCTCGGCCGAACGCCTCGGCCGGCTCTGGCGGCTGTCACGGCAGCCGGCCGCGCTGGCCCGTCGCCTCAACGCCTCCCGGCACCGCATGCTCTACCTCGGCGCGGCCTCCTTTCTGGAGTCGACCGTGGTTCCGATCGCCATCGAGCTGGTGATGGTGCCGTTCATGCTGGCCAACCGCGACCGCATCTGGGCCATCGCCACGGTGACGCTGGCCGGCTGCCTGATCGGCGCCGTGCTCGGCTACGCCATCGGCCTGCTGTTCTTCGACACCGTCGGCCAGTGGCTGATCGAGACCTTCGGCCAGGAGGAGGCCTACCGGCAGTTCCAGGACCGGTTCGCA
Organism: uncultured Mycobacteriaceae bacterium; assembly: GCA_964613585.1. Lineage (GTDB taxonomy): Bacteria > Pseudomonadota > Alphaproteobacteria > DSM-16000 > Inquilinaceae > CAZTHL01. Next base: position 17,534 of record CAZTHL010000068.1, read on the forward strand.
CAAAGCGGCTTCTGGGCGATCATCGCCATCGGCGTGACTCCGGTGCCGTTCCAGATCGCCATGCTGGTGGCCGGCGCCGCGGACTATTCCCTGGCGCTTTTCATCCTCGCCTGCGCGCTGGCTCGGGGCGTCCGCTACTACGGACTGGCCATGCTTGTGGCCTTGGCCGGCCCGGGCGTCCTTGACCGGCTGCAAAAGGGTCAGCGGGCGACCAAGCTGACCGCCGCGGTGGCCGTCATCCTGGTGATCGCCATGGCCGTCTTCTATCTCGGCTGATCGCCGGCCGGTACCGCAAGCCGCCGGGAGCCGCCGGGCGCCGTACGGGTTGTCGCAGCTATCGCACCCTGACACCCTTCCGAGGCGCCATGGACCCCGCATCCGTCCGCAACACGATCCCTGGACTGGAGTTCAAGGACCTGTACTTCGCCGAGCGGGCCCGCCGCCAGTCGATCCGCCAGCAGATGGGCGTGCCGGTCACGGTGATCTCGTTCGCCGTCTACGGCTTCGTTACCATGGCCGCCGAGATCCAGCTCGATCGTTGGCCCATCGGATCGACGCCGCCGATGCTCATCCTGTTCGCCCTGTCGGTGGTAGCCGTCGTCGTCGCCGTCGCGTTCCTGGTGCGAACCGAGCTCGGCTTTCTGGCGACCGACCTGCACCGCATCGAGGTCAGCGCCGAGAATTCCGGCGACCCGGAGTTCTTCGCCAACACCTACACGACGCTGATCGTCAACAACCGGCGGGCCGAGCGCGACCTGGCCACCGCCTTCGTGGGCCTGCTGACCGGCCTGCTCCTGTTCGTGCTGTCGCTCGCGCTGCTGCCGTTCCACTTGGCCGGGTAGCGGCGCTGGTCTCCGTCGCGCCAAGGAACCCATCGGGCTTGCACGGGTTGATCAGGTCTTGCCATCCCGACCACCGACGGTGCTGTTGAGCCCGTGCGATCGCCGTCCTCCCTGCCCAGCCTGCTTCCCGGCAACCTCGTCGAGCCGCTGACCGAGGCCTCGGAGACCTATGCCGTGCTCGAGGCGGAGATCCGCCGCGCCCGGCGCACCATCCACATGGCCTACTGGACCGCGGACCCGACCATGCCGCTCATCGAGCGCAAGACCGGCAATCCCCGGCTCAACTGGGATGAACTGCTGGCCGACGCGATCCGCCGCGGCGTCTTCGTCCGTCTGATCCTGAGCGACTTCGACCCGGTTGCCACCGCCGGCATGCACGAGGCCGCCTGGACCAGCTACCGCGATTTCATGGGGATCCGCGAGGGTCTGCCCGAGCGGCTGCGGCACCGGCTGGCGCTTCAGTGCGTGCTGCACGAGGCCTCCCTGGGCGCGCTCACCAACCTCGCCGCCCAGCCCGTGAGCCGGCGCCTCCTGAAGCAGTTCCTCCAGGAGATCAACGAACAGATGGCCCGAGGTGATCGCGACGGCGCCTTGGAGCGCCTCGGCAACGTGCCCGGCCTGTGGAACCATCTCGCCATCGGAACGGATCGGGTCCGCATCGACCGTCTGATGTTGCCGCCGGTGCACCCGGGCAGCTATCATGAGAAGATCTGTGTGATCGACGGCGCCGTTGCCTTCGTCGGCGGCCTCGATATCGAGCAGAAGCGCTACGATACGCCGGCGCACGAGGCACGCGACGCGTGGCATGATATCGCCTGCCGCATCGAGGGGCCGGTGGCGCCGACCATTGAGCGGCACTTCCGCGACCGCTGGAACCGCAACCTGCCACTGTTCCGCGCGCTGTTGGAGCAGGCGCGGGCGCCCCGCGGGGTGGCCGCGATGCCGGTCGGTGAGGTCGAGCCGCTGCCGGTCGACGGCGCCGAGCCGCTCGGGCCGGGTGCCGGGCCGGTGCCGGCGGCGCTGATGCGCACCCAGTCGAGCCATCGGCATTCGCCCGTCGCGGTCGGCCCCAAGGCGCATCTGCGCGAGATCGCCGAGGCCTACGAGGACCTCGTCGCCGAGGCCGAGCGCTTCCTATACATTGAGTCCCAGTTCTTCCGCAGCCTCGACATGGCCGGCTGGCTCGCCGCGCGCGGCCGCGCACGGCCGGAGTTGCAGGTGGTGATGCTGCTGCCGCTGGTGCCCGAGCGGATCAGCGTCGGAGGCGAGCCCAACACGGCGACCCGCCACGGCCAGCATCTGCAGGCCGAGGCGATCCGGCGGGTGCGCGCGGCCCTGGGCGAGCGCTTCGGCGTGTTCACCCTTGTGCGCAACGGCGCGGCGCCGGACCGGGTCGCCGAGCCGGCGCGCCTGCACGGCAGCGATGCCATCTATGTGCACGCGAAGATGATGATCGTCGACGACCGCGCGGCGGTGATCGGCTCGGCCAATCTGAACGGCCGCAGCTTCTTCACCGATACCGAGTCCGCCCTGGTGTGGCGCCATCCCGAGCGGGTGCGGGCGTTCCGCGAGCGGCTGTGGGGCGAGCTGTTCAGCCTGGGCGGCGAGTCGTGGCCGGAGGACCCGCTTGGCCATTGGCGCCGGCTGGCCGAGGCGAACGGCGGCAAGCCCCCCGGTGAGCGCCAGGGCTTCGTGGTGCCGCTCCCCGACGCGAAGGCCGGCCTCTATGGGAAGCGTAGCCGGATCGTTCCCGACCGGCTGGTCTAGGACCGGCGGGCACCCCGGTTCACCTGTCTCCGCAACAACCATCCGAATGAG
>CAZTHL010000069.1:0-13329 GCA_964613585.1 uncultured Mycobacteriaceae bacterium
GCCCGAGCGGCTGACGATGCCGATCTTGCCCGGCCGGTGGATGTGCCCCGGCATGATGCCGATCTTGCACTGGTCGGGCGTGATGATGCCCGGGCAGTTCGGCCCGATCAGCCGGGTCCTGGAGCCGGCCAGCTTGCGCTTGACCACCACCATGTCGAGCACCGGGATGCCCTCGGTGATGCACACCACCAGCGGGATCTCGGCGTCGATCGCCTCCAGGATCGCCTCGGCGGCGAACGGCGGCGGCACGTAGATGACGCTGGCGTTGGCGCCGGTCTTCTCGACCGCGTCGGCCACGGTGTCGAACACCGGCAGGTCGAGATGGCTGGTGCCGCCCTTCCCCGGGGTGACGCCGCCGACCATGGCGGTGCCGTAGGCGATCGCCTGCTCGGAGTGGAAGGTCCCTTGCGCGCCGGTGAAGCCCTGGCAGCTGACCTTGGTGTTCCTGTCGACCATCACGGCCATGGCTAGGCGGCCTCCTTCACTGCCTTGACGATCTTCTCCGCGGCGTCGGCCAGGTCGTCGGCCGAGACGATGGGCAGCCCCGATTCGTTCAGGATGCGCTTGCCGAGCTCGACATTGGTGCCTTCGAGCCGGACCACCAGCGGCACGTGCAGGTGCACGTCCTTGGCCGCCGCCACCACGCCCTCGGCGATCACGTCGCAGCGCATGATGCCGCCGAAGATGTTGACCAGGATGCCTTCGACATTGGCGTCCGACAGGATGAGCTTGAACGCCGTGGTCACCCGGTCCTTGGTGGCGCCGCCGCCGACGTCGAGGAAGTTGGCCGGCTCGCCACCGTAGAGCTTGATGATGTCCATGGTCGACATGGCGAGCCCGGCGCCGTTCACCATGCAGCCGATCGAGCCGTCGAGCTTGATGTAGTTCAGGTCGTGGCGGTGCGCCTCGAGCTCGGCCGGATCCTCCTCGCTCTCGTCGCGCAGGTCCTCGACATCGTGATGCCGCCACAGCGCGTTCGAGTCGAAGTTCATCTTGGCGTCGAGCGCCAGCACCTCGTCCTGCTTGGTGACGACCAGCGGGTTGACCTCGACCAGCGAGGCGTCGAGCTCGGTGAAGGCCTTGTACATCGCGGTCAGGAACTTGACCGCGCTCTTCACCTGGTTGCCCTGCAGCCCGAGCCCGTAGGCGATCTGCCGGGCATGATAGCTCTTGAGGCCGGTCAGCGGGTCGATCGGCAGGGTGAGGATCTTCTCGGGCGTCTTCCTGGCGACCTCTTCGATCTCCATGCCGCCCTCAGTCGAGGCGATCACCGTGACCCGGCTGGTCGCGCGGTCGATGAGCAGGCTGAGATAGAGCTCGCGGGCGATCTCGCAGCCTTCCTCGATGTAGACGCGCTTGACCTCCTTGCCGGTCGCGCCCGTCTGCTTGGTGACCAGCACCCGGCCCAGCATCGCCTTGGCGTTCTCGGAGACGTCCTCCGGGGACTTGACGATGCGCACGCCGCCCTTGCCCTCGGTGTCGACGGTGCCGTCGTCCATCTTGAAGCGCCCGGCGCCGCGGCCGCCTGCATGGATCTGCGACTTCACCACGTAGACCGGGCCGGCCAGCGTCTTGGCGACGTCCGCGGCCTCGTTCGGCGTATAGGCGACCCCGCCGTTCGGTACGGCGACCCCGTACTTCTTGAGCAAGGCCTTGGCTTGATACTCATGAATGTTCATGGGCGAGGCATCCGTGCTTGAGCGGCGAAAACGGAAGGCGCCCGGGCGGCAGGGGACCCGCCAAGGACAGAGGCGGCACAATAGCACCGGGCTTGACGCGGTCAAAGGCCATCCGCCGGCCACGCGCCGGGGATGAAACCGGACGGAAACACCGGAGGACACCGTTCCGAAACGCGCTCGGGCCAGCCTCCCCCGCCAGCCACGGGCGCCGACGGCCCGTGACCGAAGCAGCCGGTCCGGGCAGGGCCGGCGCCCCGGCCCTGCCCGCCCCGGCCATGACCAGGACCAGAGGGGAGACCATGCGCCCTGCCAGCCCTTCCCGTCGCGGCTCGGGCCCGACCCTGTCGCAGGCCGGCGCCGCGGGCATCATGACCGTGGTGACGACGGCCGTGGCGACCACTTATCGGGCAAAGCCGGCCCGCGGGCTGTCGGCGCTGCTGCGCAGGTGGGCCCTGTGGCAGGAGCGCAGCCGCCAGCGGCAAAGGCTGGCCCAGCTCGACGATCACCTTTTGAAGGATATCGGCCTGCGCCCGGACCAGGCCGCTCGAGAGGCGAGCAAGCCGTTCTGGCGGGCCTGATCCGGCCTGGGACGAGCCGCGGCGCCGGCCGGGTCCGACGACCCGGCGGCGCCGTGGCCAAGCCTGCGTGCCGAGGTCAGCCGGCCATCATCTTCTCGGTGATCTCGACCAGTTCCTTCACACTCTTGACCGAATGCTCGAACATCGCCTTCTCGTCGTCGTTCATCTCGATCTCGACGATGCGCTCGACGCCGCCCGAGCCGATGATCACCGGCACGCCGACATAGATGCCGTCGACCCCGTACTGGCCGCTCAGATACGCGGCGCTCGGCAGCAACCGCTTCTTGTCCTTAAGGTAGCTGTCGGCCATGGCGATCGCCGAGGCCGCCGGCGCGTAGAAGGCCGAGCCGGTCTTGAGCAGGCCGACGATCTCGCCGCCCCCACCGCGGGTGCGCTTGACGATGGCGTCCAGCTTCTCCTGCGTGGTCCAGCCCATCTTGACCAGGTCGGGCAGCGGGATGCCCGCGACCGTCGAGTAGCGGACCAGCGGCACCATGGTGTCGCCGTGGCCGCCGAGCACGAAGGCGGAGACGTCCTCGACCGAGACATTGAACTCCTCGGCCAGGAAGTAGCGGAAGCGCGCGCTGTCGAGCACGCCGGCCATGCCGCAGACCATGTTGGCGGGCAGGCCCGAGACCTTCTGCAGCGCACCGACCATGGCGTCGAGCGGGTTGGTGATGCAGATGACGAAGGCGTTCGGGCAATGGGCCTTGATCGCCTCGCCGACCGTCTGCATGACCTTGGCGTTGGTGCCGACCAGGTCGTCGCGGCTCATGCCCGGCTTGCGCGGCACGCCGGCGGTGACGATGACGACGTCGGCGCCGTCGATGCCGGCATAGTCGGCGCCGCCGGCATACTTGGCGTCGAAGCCCATGACCGGGCTCAGCTGCGCCAGGTCCAGCGCCTTGCCGTCCGGCACGCCCTCGACGATGTCGTAAAGGACGATGTCGCCGAGCTCCTTCAAGCCGGCAAGCAGGGCGAGCGTGCCGCCGATCTGGCCGGCGCCCACCAACGCGATCTTCTTCCGTGCCATCCTGTTCCCCCTTGTGCGACGAGGCCCGGGCGGGCCGGCCGGACGCGCCGCCGGTCGATGCCGTGGCGCACGGATCTTGGAGGCGCCGGGAAAACCGTACACGGCGGCGCCTCAGGCGGATTTGGTAGCCCGAAACGGGGCGGCCGGGCAAGGCCGGCCCGACAAGGGTGGCCGGGCAAGGGTGGCCGGGCAAGCCGTCGGCCGCCGTCCGGCCAAGGGCGCCCGGCCACTCGAACGGGGCGAACCGGCCATGCCGCGCAGGACATGCGGCGAGGGTGAGACCGGGGGGAACGCTTGACCTGCGCCGCGATCTTCCTGTTCAATTTCGCCAGCAGATATTTCAGTTTGCTGCGTGAGGTGCCCATGCACGCTGTCGTTCAGCGGTTCATCGTTGTCGCGTCGCTTGTGATCAGCCTGACAGCACTCGGCGGCGGGATCGGACCGGCTGCAGCGCAGCAGCCGCCGCCGTGCACAGAGTGTGGATAGGCTGGAGCAAAGTTGCTTTTGTCTCGCGATGCGCTTCGGCGGGCATCGCAGTCGCCCCCTGTATCGGTGATCGGGTACCGACATCAGGTACCGATGTGGATTGGTTCGTTCACCGTGTCTTGCCGGGCATCGTGTGCGCGGGAAGGCGGACAGGGTCGGCAGAGGGCGTTCATGCATAGCAGCTCATGCATAGCAGTTCTTGCATAGCATAAGCCCTTCATGAGGGCCTTGGCTGCGCGTCGGCGAGCCTTCGGTGATCGTGGATGCGTGTTTGTATATGGGCATAGAGGAGCGAGAGCGCATTGGGACCACCCCGGGGCCGGCCGTGCGTCCGTCCCATCGCCTGCCTGCTCGGCATGAGCCTCCTCTTCTGCCTTGCCGGGTTCTGCCTTGCCGGGGGCGCCGCCTTTGGTCAGGGCGAGCCGGCTAGATCGGCCCCCGGGTCGGACCGCCGGGGTTTGTCGGGATTGGCTGCTGTCGATCTTTCGGGAGGGGCGTGCCTCGATTTTGTGTCCTGGGGCCGCCTTCATGGCGACGCCGACCCGGATCATGAGATCTGGAGGGCAATTTGCATCGGCATCGAGCATGCCCTGACGCGGCCGATCAAGCGCGGCGGTGCGGCCGACGGGCCCGGCCGCACGGCATGGCAAGCGCCCTCCGTCAGCATTGACCGACAAGACAATGCCCTTCGCATCGACTTCCGAGATCATGAGATTAGCGGATCGGCCATCGCCCGCCTGGCGACCATCGATTTTCTGCCGGCGGTCCTCTACGGCGGACTGATCGTGGAGAATGCGCGGCTCCGCAACGGCTTCAGACTGACCGATGCCGTGGTGCCCCATGCCTTGACCTTTCAACGGGTCACCTTCGGCGGCGGTGGGAAATGCGGCGATGACACGGCCAAGGCAAGCCTGGCCGCGCAGGAAAGCGGACGGGTCTTCGACATTCAGTTTGCGCACTTCGAGAGGAGATTGTCCCTGATCGACGCCCGCATGTGCGGGCAGGCACTGATCGCGGACAGCACCTTCGAGAAGGCCTTGACCATCAGGTCATCCGAGGCGGCTGGTGACTATCAGGTCGTCAAGTCCGCCCCGCCTGCCTCGACAGGGTCGGCCCCGAACCGGTTCGATCAGGTGTTCATCGTCCGGAACCGGGTCGAGGGCACGCTGTGGCTCAATGGGATCCAGACAACCGGCTTCATGAAGATCGACCGGAATCTCGCCGGCAACCTCAGGATGGAGGATTCAGCGTTTGCCGGCGTGGCGGTCGACGACAACATCCTCCGCTCGCTGGGCGCCTGGCGGTCCCGGTTCTCGGGGCCGGTGAGCTTCACCTCGAACCAGGTCAACGACAAGATGGTCGTCGCGATCACCGAGCTTGTCGTGCCCGACGGATCGCCCGGCAAGCCGCCGCTCACCGCGCGCCTCACGGAGAATATGGTCGACGGAAGCCTGATCATCAGCATCAGGGATCTTTCCGCCTATGATCTCGATCTCTCCTACAACCATGCGGCCGCGGGGGCCAGCATCATGCTGCCGGCCGGCTCGCTGCGGCCGGACCGGACGGTCAACCTGGATCTGGTCGGCTTCGTCACCAACGGCACTTTCGATATTACGGTGGCTGACTATTGCCGGGAAGAGGATCCGCTCAGGAGCACCATGGTGCCGATCCGGCCCGACGCCTATCCGGACCGGTTCACGGCGGGCGGCTCGTCCGGCCCGTGCAGCGGCCGCGACGCGTTTATGCTGACCGACCTCAGCCTGGCGCACCTGCAAAATCTTTCCTGGCGTCTGCCGTTGACCTGTTCCTTCCCTTGGATCGGCGGAGGCATGCATTTCGAGCACTGGGGTGAAGCCGACCCCGCGAGGCGGCCATCCTGCCCCGCGGGCGGCCGTGAGGCCATGGCAGCGGAGCAGCACGGCGAGGACGCCGTCGCCTTCGCCGACCCGCGATCGTCCGACCGCCACAGCACCCCGGATCGGGCTGGCGGCGCCGGATCCGCGCTGGCCGCCGGGGCGGCCGAGGCCGTTGGGACCGACGCCCTCGACAGCACCGATCTGAACAGTCTTCTGACCTGGGCCGATCTGATGGAGACTAGGCTGTCGGGCCCGTTGCAGACGATCTCGACCTATCTCGATGAACGCGGCCACTTCTTCGAGGCACGCCGTATTCTTCGCGACGCAAAGCAGCTCAACTATTTCGGCGGACACGGTGTCGGCGCGATCTGGGACTCGCTTCAGCAGGACTTCAATATAAACAAGGGGGCCCGTATTGCTGCCGGGATCTTGCTTCTGCCGGTGGGCTTCGGCGCCCATCCGGAACGGGCCATGCTTCTGCTGATCTTCTTTGGTATCGTGTTCTACGTGATCTACAAGGTCTACAGCATCTCCAGGCAGGCCGACTGGCCGCAGCAGATGCAACCGGCTGTTCCTGCCGGTCCGACTGGACAGGCAGCGAACATCCCCCGGGCAGCGAACCAGGCCGGCCACGAGGAAGGGTACAGCGCCAAGCCGGGCTTCAGACAATTCAACCCCACGCTTCATCCTCTTGATTTCAGCCTTCTCCGCTACAGCATGGATGCCATGCTCCCGGTCATTAACCTCCACGCTTATGATCGCTACTACCCTGACGATGGGCTGATGCAGTACCTGCCAAGTCTTCAGCATGCCCTGGGCTGGTACCTGTCGACGATCTTTCTGATCTCGGCCACGGTCCTGTGACCGGCGCGGATGCCTGACGCCTGCAAGCCAACGGCGTCAGACATCGGCTCGCGATGGCGCGCCCCGTGGCGCCGGCAGGGCTGGCGGGCGCCCCCTCAGCCACTGGCCTGACCTGTCACCCAAGTCATCGGTCCATGACGTTATCGATGTCTCCGGGGTGTACAGCGATGCCGCTTGAGCCGGAAACGCTTCAGCACGCCCACGCCGGCAGCCACGCCGATGGACCAGGACGTCCAGACCTCGTCTCTGGTCCGGACGTGTCACTTGCCCGTGACCGCCGGCAGGCCCATCTCCCAGGCTCACGATACAAGCATCACGGGCATGACCTCATGAACCAGCAAGACGGCGAGCTCTGCGTCCGCGTTCTGTCCTGCATCGCCTGGGCCGACGGCGAGCTGTCCGAGGAGGAGATGGGCTCGGTGGTCGACGTGGTCGACCGACTCGACTATGCGGACCGCTCCGTGATCCAGGAGATCCTGGCCACCACCACCCGCTTCACCTTTCTCGACAAGGTGAGCCGGCTCGACCGCACGCTGCGGATCCGGCTGCTGCACGACGGCTATGCCGTGGCCGACTACTGCGGTGGCGTCAGCGACCCCGAGCGCGAGATCATGAAGCAGATCGCCGCCACCCTGGTCGACGCGGCGCGCTGGCCCGAGGCCGAGGCCTCGCTCGAGGCCTGGGTCGCCTACGAGCGCGCGGCACGCAAGGTCTGGGGCTGGACCCACCTGGGCGAATAGGCCTTGGAGCAAGCATCGCAGGCTACGCGGCGCCAAGCGAGCCCCGACGTGTCGGCGTGCCGAGCACGGCGGGGGCCCGCTGACGCCGTGCCCGGCCACCATGCCGCCGGCCCACACCCATACTCCCATTTCAGACGGGCGTCGCCTGACCCGGCATCGGCATAGATTGCCAAAGGTTCCCGTCCAGACGGGATCATTAGGGAGAGCAGAGCATGCCAACGGGACAGGTCCGCTTCAAATTGACATCAGGCAAGACGGTCGGCCCCTTTAGAGGCGACTACCATGCGGAAGACAACTATATCGATGTCACCAAGGCATCGGGGTTGCCGACCAAGCTCGATTTTGAAAAGTTCCATATGGTTACATCGATAGAATTCACACCCGAGCCCTCAGGCAAGACGAGGACCTGGACCAGCTGGGAGTATTTCAACAACGGTGCGTGGGCTGTGATCCGCTTGACCAAGCTAGGCTGAGCCGGAGACCACCACCCTCGGGGTTGACGCCCACGCCCAACGGCGCCTGAGCCGCCGGTGGGCCTCTCCGAGGGGGCTCCGTCCCGCCCGGCGCCGGCCGCCGCAGGGGCCGCCTGTCGGGCTGGGCCGCGCGGCGCCGCAGCCGGCAGCGCCTACAGGAAGTCGCGCAGCATGGCGACGAGCGGCCGGTCGGCCGGCGGCATCGGATAGGCGCGAAGGCGCGCCGGCGCCACCCAGGCCAGCTGCTGGCCCTCCATCGGCCGCGGGATGCCGCGCCATTTTCGGCACAGGAACAGCGGCATCAGCAGGTGGAAGTCGTCATAGGCGTGACTGGCGAAGGTGAAGGGCGCAAGGCAGCTTGCGTGCGTGTCGATCGCCAGCTCCTCGGCCAGCTCGCGGATCAGCGCCGCCTCCGGCGTCTCGCCGTCGCGCACCTTGCCGCCCGGAAACTCCCACAGGCCGGCCATGGCCTTGCCCGCCGGGCGCTCGGCCAGCAGCACCCGGCCGTCGAGATCGACCAGGGCGACCGCGGCGACCAGGACCAGCGGCCGGGCGGCGGGCGGCGTGTCGGGTTCCGGCGTCAAGCCCCGGTCCTCAGCTTCGATAGTCGGCGTTGATGTCGATATAGCGGTGGGTCAGGTCGCAGGTCCACACCGTGGCGCGGCCGCGGCCGATGCCCAGGTCGACCGCGATGTCGATCTCGCGCCCTTGCATGTGCGCGGCCACCGGCGCCTCGTCATAGCCCGCCACCAGCCGGCCGTTGCGGGTGATCGGCACGCCGCCGATCCGGATGCCGAGCCGGTCACGGTCGGCGCGCTCGCCGGCCTTGCCGACGGCCATGACGATCCGGCCCCAGTTCGGGTCGCCGCCGGCAATCGCCGTCTTGACCAGCGGCGAGCCGCCGATCGCAAGTCCGATGCGCCGTGCCGCCGCCGCCGAGGTCGCCCCGCTGATCCGCAGGGTGACGAACCGCGATGCGCCCTCGCCGTCGCGCACGATCTGCCGGGCGAGGTCGCCGGCCACCGTCTCCAGGGCCCGTCGGAAGGAGGTCAGCGCCCGATCCCGCGGCCCGGCGACCGGAGCGTTGCCGGCCGCGCCGGTGGCGAGCAGCAGGACGGTGTCGCTGGTCGAGGTGTCGCCGTCGACGGTGATGCAGTTGAAGCTCGTGGCGACCGCACGGCGCAGCAGCGTCCCCAGCACCCCGGGCGGCAGGCGGGCGTCGGTGAACAGGAAGGCGAGCATGGTCGCCATGTCCGGCGCGATCATGCCCGAGCCCTTGGCGATCCCGGCGACGGTGACCGCTCGGCCGCCGAGCTCGGCACCGGCGGCCGCCCCCTTGGCGAAGGTGTCGGTGGTGCGGATCGCATCGGCCGCCGCCGCCCAGGCGTCGGGCGCCAGGCGGGACGCCAGCCCCGGCAGGGCGTCCGCGATGTGGTCGGGCGGCACCGGCTCGCCGATGACCCCGGTGGAGGCGATCAGCACCTGCTCCCGCGGGCACGCGAACAGGTCGGCCGCCGCCGTCACCGTGTGCCGCACCACGGTGTCGCCGGCTTCCCCGGTGAAGGCGTTGGCGTTGCCGGAGTTGACGACCAGCGCCCGGGCGTGGCCGGCCGGGACCACGCGGCGGCACCACTCGACCGGGGCCGACGGGCAGCGCGAGCGCGTGAAGGTGCCGGCGACCGCGGTGCCCGGAGCCAGCTCGGCGACCATGAGATCCGGCTGGCCGCCCGGCTTCAGGCCGCAGGCGCCGGCGGCCAGCCGCGCTCCGGCCACGGCAGGCAGCAACGGAAACCCCTCGGGAGCCAGGGGCGAGCGGATCGGCATCATGCGGCGTCGGGAACCGGGGCCAGCAGGGAAGATCCGCAGCGTAGACGCCGCTTCGCCGCTGTGGCAAGCCGGCACCCACCGGGCCGCAAAGACCGTGCATGTGGCCGGCGTTGCTGCCATGTTTACCCAGGTTCATCCCTCACGTCGGACGCTGGAATGCCGGAATCGCAGCCCGCTTCCCCCGAGGCCGTCCACGCCGCCATAGAGGCCCTGCTGTCCCGCGGCGAGACGCCGACGCTCATGGCGATCCGCCAGGAGGTCGGCGGCGGCACCCTGGGCCTCATCTACAAGCATCTCGAGGAATGGCAGGCCAGCCGCCGGGCGGGCCCCGAGGCGGAGGAGGGTGCCGCGCCCGACCCCGCGCCGGATCAGGGGGAGGCCATGCCCACGGTCTCCGCGGTGTCGAGCGGGGTGGTCAACGCCATCGATGGCCTGCTCGAGGCCATCGCCGAGGATCTGCGCCGCGCCGAGACGGCTGCCTTGGCCGTGTACGCCGACGAGCGCCGCTGCCTGCTCGAGGAGACCGAGGCGACGCGCGCCGAGGCCGACCGGGTGATGCGCGAGGCCGACGAGCGCGTCGCCTCGCTCAGGGATGAACTCGCCGGCGTTGCCGATGAGAACCACACGCTGACGGTCGAGGTGCAGACCCTGCGGGCACAGGTCGAGGCGCTGATCGCGGAGCGGGACACGGTCTCGGCCGATCTGCGCAAGGCGCGCTCGGAGCTGACCGCGTGGCAGGACAAGGCGCGGGGCGAGCAGGCCAGCGGGCAAGAGCGGATCAAGGCCGAGGTGGCCGCCGCGACGAGCCGGTTGCAGGCCGAGCTGACGATGGCCAGGGCGGAGGCCGAGGCCGTGCAGGCGGTGCGCGGCGAGCTGAGCGAGGCCCTGGCCGAGATCGAGCGCGCCCGCGCCGAGCGCGACGCCGCGCGCGAGCTGGCAGCCCGCGCCGACGCCCGCAGCCAGGCGCTGCAGTCCGTGGTCGATCGAGGGCGACCGTCGCGCCGCCGCTTCCTCAAGCGGGGTTGAGCATGGCCGCCCGACGAAGCGTCGGCTGACACTCGTCCGGTCGAGTTCCGCCGGGCTCCGCCCAAGCGACGGCGGTCCGTTGATGAGCCCCGGGGCCGGGCGGCGGCCATCCTCATCGGCCGGATCAGGCGCCCGGGGCCGGCGTTGGCAACGGCGGCGAGGGGCAACGGCGGCGAGCGAGGCCGGCTCAAGAGGTCGCCGGCGCAGCTTGACCGACGCTGCCGGCGGCCCAGGGCGCCGCGCCGGCCCTGATGCTCGGGCCTCGGTTCACGGCAGGAGATGCAGGATCACGGCCCGCGGCGACCATGCTTCGGCGTCGCTGGTGCGCTCTTGCTTGCCGGATCGCCGGCGGGACCCGGGGTCGGGCCGAGCGCCTGACCCGGCCCACGGCGCGCCGGGGCGATGAGGGGCCGCCGGCGGATCCGTCACCAGGCTCCGTCACCAGGGGCTCCGTCACCAGGGGCTCCGTCACCAGGGGCTCCGTCACCGGGGCTCCGTCACCAGGGTATGCGCGTCCCGTCGTAATTGAGAAAGCTCCCGCTGTCCTCCGGGCTCAGCCGCTCGATCACCCGACGCAGGCCGGCCACGCTCTCCTGCGGGTCCATGCGGGCGTTCGGGCCGGTCATGCCGGTGCGCACCCAGCCCGGGTGCAGGATCGCGACCCGGAACCCCTCGGGCGCCAGATCGATGGCCAGGCTGCGCATGGCCGCGTTGAGGGCCGCCTTGGACGAGCGGTAGATGTACTGGCCGCCGCTGCCGTTGTCGCCCATGCTGCCCATCTTGCTGGTGATCGCCACGATGGTCCGCTGCCGTCCCTGGCGCAGATGATCGAGGAAGGCCTCGGTCACCCGCACGGGTCCGAGGGTGTTGGTGGCCAGCACGTCGATCCAGGACGGATAGTGGATGGCCCCCAGGGCCGGACGGCGGGGTCCGTAGATGCCGGCATTGTTGATCAGGATGTCAATGGCGGTGCCCCGCGTCCGCTCCGAGAGAATGGCCACCGAGGCGGGGTCGACGACGTCGAGCTCGAGCACGTCGATGTCGCCCGGCAGCGAGAGCACCGCCTCGGCGTCGCCGGTGTCGCGCATCGTGGCAAGCACGGTCCAGCCGTCCTGGGCGTATTGCCGGGCAAGCTCGAGGCCGATGCCCCGATTGGCGCCGGTGACCATCACGGTGGGCACGGATCGATCTCCCGTGGCAAAGGCGGCGTTGCGACACGGCCGGCGGCGGGTCCGCGGCGGGGTCCCGTCCGATCGTCCTGCGGCAGGTGGTCGGGAGCCTAGAGCTTTTCCGCGTGACGTGGAATCGGCACCGGCCCGCTCCCCCGGCCGACCGAACGGGGGACGGCGCCCCGAGGCCCCGGCGACGGGCGCGCGGCTCAGCCCGGCCGGCCGGCCTGTGCCGCCTGAATATGCCGGGTGCTCCGGTCGAGCTGCGCCAGCTCCCGGCGCAGGCTGTCCGCCTCGTCACCGTAGCCGAGCTTGTCGAACACCAGGATCGCGGTGCTCGCCTGCTTGCGGGCGATCTGCCGGCTGCCCAGGTCGCTCGTCTCGGAGGCGGCGTTCAACGCCTGCACGGCCCGGTCGAGCAGCGTCTTGCGCACCGTCTTGACGCTGTCGCTCACCTGGAACTCGCTGCTGGTCTCGCGGGCCAGGAACGGGATCCGGGACAGCAGCTCGGTGGCGCGCTGGGCCTCCTTCAGCGCCTCGCGCGACGGCAGCCGCGTCAGGTCGGGACGGCTGAATCCCTGCGGACCCGAGCCGGCAACGATCGGAATGAGCTCGAGCACCGGCGCAGTCAGCGGCGGCAACAGGGCGCCCAGGCTCTCGGCGGCCTCGGCCCGCGCCTGGCTGACCTGCTCGCCGAGCTTGCCCTTGTAGTCGAAGCTGACCCGGGTCAGCAGGGTGTAGAGCAGCGCATGGGCACGGCGGACGGTGGAGACCATGCCGGGCGGCGGCGCCGACGGCTCCTCCCCGGCCTCGGCCAGGCTGCGCGACAGCTCGCTGCCGGCCTCGACGAACGCGGTGGCGACGGCGACGACGAACTCCGGGTCGACGAAGTCAAGCGCATCGGCGACCTGCCATGGCTCGGGCACCTCCGAACACAGCAGGGCAAAGAACCAGGGTCGCGCGGCGCGATGCAGCTCGAGCCGGTGCTGCGCCAGCGCGCGCTTGAACTCCCGATGCTGGTCGCGATCCTGGGCCGCATGCCGAAGCGGCGTGGTGACCGCACGCACCGCCTGGTGCAGCACCGGCAGGTGCTCGAGCAGCGCGGCGAACTGCCCGGCCTCGGCCAGCTTCGCCTCGTCGAAGGCGACGAAGGGCATGCCGGCCTTGCGCCCGTTCTGGCGCCATGCCGGCAGCGCCCGGGTGATGGCCTGGCCGGCCGCCGTGCGTGCCGCCACCACGGACTGCCGGGCCGCCGCGTAGTTGCCCGCCGCCCAGGCCTGCTCGTAGCGCAGCCGGGAGTCGTCGAGCACGGGACGAGGCGGACCTTCGGAGGCCCAGTTGAACAAGCGGTCCGCCGTGTTTCGCGACACCCGCAAGGTGGTCCAGCTGCTCCAGTCCTCGACCGTGATGAAGTCGAGAATGTCGGCGAACAGAGCCTCGGAGAAGGCTGGCGGCGGCGGCACCTTGGCGGTCGCCGACGCCGTCTCGGTCGGCGCCGGCGGGCCCGCTTCCGCGGGTCCGGCATCGGCCCGCGCTGTCGCCGGCTCCGGCGTGGCGTCGGATCCCTTGGCGCGGTCCTTGGCGGGGTCCTTGGCGGG
>CAZTHL010000069.1:13429-20120 GCA_964613585.1 uncultured Mycobacteriaceae bacterium
GGTCCTTGGCGGGGTCCTTGGCGGGCTCCGTGGCGGGCTTCGCCGCGGGTGGGTCCGACGCGGCGGCGGCGGGCCGGGCTTGGTCCATCGCCTCGAGGCGCTTCAGCAGCTCGAGCAGAGCAACCTGGTTGCCGCTGCGCACCATCTCCCGCGCGCGCTGCGCCACTCCCCGGGCCTTGTCGGGCGGCAGGCGCTTGATGCGGCGGTTGAGGCGCTCGAGGACAGCAGCGTCGACCATGTCACCCTGAAGGACCCTGCCGCGGGCCGGAACGGACGATACGACGCTAGCAAAGCGATCTTGCGGTTTCCTTTCGGCGCGCGGCCCCCGTGATCCGCGGGGCCTCGGCGGCGGCTGGTCGGGGTGAGAGGATTCGAACCTCCGGCTTCCTGCTCCCAAAGCAGGCGCTCTGCCAGGCTGAGCTACACCCCGAGGCCATGCATCAGGTACATGGTCGCCCGACCCGATCGCAAGCTCGGCCGCCGTCGCACGCGGGCGCCCGGTGGCCGCGCCGTGCTTATATCGCCCGTTGTCGCCCGACGCAAAAGGCTCGCCCATGGAACTGACGCCCCCGGGAACGGCGGAGGCGCTTCGCGACTACCTGGCGCGCGTCGGAGGGCGTGAGGCGCCGGTGCTGGCGCGGCTGCGCTCGGCCACCGCCTCCCTGCCGCAGGCGCACTACCAGGTCGACCTCGAGCTCGGCTTCCTGCTGACGGTCCTGGTCGAGCTCGCCGGCGCCCACCGCTGTCTCGACATCGGCACCTTCACCGGCTACAGCGCGCTTGCCATGGCGCTCGCCATGCCGGAGGACGGTCGCGTGGTCAGCCTTGACGTCTCGGAGCCGTTCACCGCCATCGCCCGCGGCTTCTGGGAGGAGGCCGGCGTCGCCGGGCGCATCGAGCTGATGCTGGGCGACGCGGCGGACAACCTCGCCGCCCTCGGGGCGCGCGGCGAGCCGTCGTTCGACCTCGCCCTGATCGACGCCGACAAGGAAGGCTATGCCGGCTATTACGAGCAGACCGTCGCGCTGGTCCGGCCGGGCGGGGTGATCCTGGCCGACAACACCCTGTGGCGCGGACGGGTGCTCGATCCGGACGACCGCCGCGCCCGCACCGAGGCGATCCGCGGGTTCAATCGCCTCGTCCACGCCGATGACCGGGTGACCGTGGCCCTGCTGCCGATCGGCGACGGCGTGACCCTGTTGCGGCGCCGGCCGGGCCCGTGAAGATTGGCGCCGGCCGCCCGACGCACCCGGAGACGCCCGTGACCCGCCGCACCCTCGCGCTCGACGACACTTTGCATGCCTACCTGCTGGAAACCTCGCTCCGTGAGGTGCCGAGGCTGGCCGCGCTGCGCGCGGAGACCGCCGCCCTCGGCGAGGCGGCGCGCATGCAGATCGCCCCGGAGCAGGGTCAGCTCATGGCGCTGCTGGTGCGCTTCTCCGGCGCCCGGCGGATCCTGGAGATCGGCACCTTCACCGGCTACAGCACCACGGTGATGGCGCTGGCGCTACCGCCTGACGGGCGGATCCTGACCTGCGACGTCAGCCCGGAATGGACCGCGGTCGCCCGCCGGGCCTGGCAGGACACCGGGGTCGACGGCCGGATCGAGCTGCGCCTTGGCCCGGCGCTCGACACGCTGCAGGCGCTCGCGCAGGATCCCGGCACCGCCCCCTTCGACATGGCGTTCATTGACGCCGACAAGGAATCGTATCGGGACTATTACGAGCACGCCCTGGCGCTGGTGCGGCCGGGCGGGCTCGTCATGCTCGACAACGTGCTCTGGGGCGGCGCGGTCGCCGATCCCGAGCGGCAGGATCCGGCCACCGCCGCCCTGCGCAGCCTCAACGCCTTCCTCAAGTCCGACGAGCGGGTGGATCTGGCACTGGTGCCGGTGGGCGACGGCGTGACCCTGGCGCGCAAGCGTGGCCAAGCCGATACACCGACGCCTCGGTCACCTCCGGCGACGAATCAAGGGGTTGGTGACGTCCTGATCTTGCAATAAGCGAGCCGGGAACGACGGCGGAACCGCGGAGGACCGATCTTGCGCCGATGGATACTGGCCGCCTGCGCGCCGGCGCTCGCCGTTGGCGCCGAGGCGGCGGCCGCGGACTGCGCGCCGCGGCCGGCGGTGGCCGACTATCTTCTGGCGGACCACGGCGAACGGCCGGTGGCGCGGGGAACGGCGAGCAACGGCGGCGTCATCGAGGTGTTCGCCAGCGGCGACCGGGACAGCTTCACCATCCTGATCACGCTGGAGGACGGGCGCAGCTGCATGGTCGCCGCCGGTCACGACTGGCGGGACCTGCCGGTCATGCTCTCGGCCCGGCCGGGGGCGGACTGAGCCGGCGCAGCACCGCGGAGCACGCCGGGCCGAACGCCGTCTCGACAGCGTTTCCGGCTCAAGTGGCATCGCCGGCGGCTCCCCCGCCCGGCCACCCAACGACAGCATGCTCAGGCTGGCCGGGCCAGGGAGCGGGCCGGTGCCGAGTCCGCTTCAAGCGGAAACGCTCCGGGGAGCAATGGCCGTCGATGGCCGACGGCGGACATGACAGGCGCCCGCGCTACGCGCCGTCATCGGCGTCCAGCAGGCGGTGCAGAACCCGGTCGCCGGGGCGGATGCCGAGCTGGGCGCTGAGGCCGCCGGTGATCTCCAGGACGGCCTTGACCGGCTGGCCCGACGGCACCGACTCCTCCGACAGGGGTTCGGTGCGCTCGGCGATGCGGACCACGGTGCCGTCCTCCCGCAGAAACAGCATGTCGAGCGGGATCAGGGTATTGCGCATCCAGAAGGCGGCGTGCCGCGGCCGCTCGAAGACGAACAGCATGCCGGCATCGGGTGCCAGGCTGTCGCGGAACATCAGCCCGCGCGCCTGCTGCTCCGGCGTCAAGGCCAGCTCCACCTCGAAGGGATAGCGTGCGCCGGCCGCCGTCTCGATCACCAGCGCGGACCGCTCGAACGCGACCGGCTCCTGAGCGATCACCGGCCGCTGCGGTCCGGTCGCGGCGACCAGCAGAAGCAGCATCATCCGCACCAGCACGAGCCGCATGCCACGCCCTTCCCTGCGCCAGCCCTGTCCCGCGTCATCGACGCAGGCCCGCCCTTGGTAGCCGCGGCGGCTCACGCCCGCAAGGCGGCCTCGACCAAGTCCCGCACCTCCGGCCGAACCGGCCCCGGCCGCGGCGGGTCGGCGAGGCTGGTGAACCAGCACTCCGGCGGCGGCGCCTTCAGCCGCCGGTTCCATTGGAGCTCGCGCAGCACCGCCTCGGCCCTGGCGGTCACGGGTCCGCCGGGGTCGATGCCGTTCAGGGTCGCCCAGACGCCGGCCCAGCAGCGTCCCACGCTCCAGGGATTGTAGCCGCCGCCGCCCATCACCAGGAGCCGCGCGCTCGCCGAGCGGATCGCCGCGACCGTGTCCCACAAGGCGCGGTTCGACAAGGCCAGACGGCTCAACGGATCGTCCTCGACCGCGTCGGCGCCGCACTGGACGACCACCGTCGGCGGCCGCAACCGGTCGAGCGTCGGCAGGATCACGCGGTCGCGGACGAGCGCCAGTTCATCGTCGTTGAAGCCGGCCGGCACCGGCAGGTTGAGCGCCGTCCCGCCGCGCCGGTCCTCAAGCCGGCCGGTGAACGGCCAGCGCCGGGCCTCGTGCACCGACAGGGTGAACACGCGGGCATCGTTGGCGAAGGCGTCCTCGACCCCGTCGCCATGGTGGGCGTCCAGGTCGATGTAGAGGATCGGCCCCAGACCGCGGTCCAGCAAGGCCAGCAGGCCGATCACCGGGTCGTTGAAGTAGCAGAAGCCGCTGGCCCGGGCCGGCCGCCCGTGGTGGGTGCCGCTGGCCGGGCTGTAGACGACGCCGCCCTCGCCGAGCAGCTCCGCCGCCAGCAGGCAGCCGCCGGCCGCGGTCGCCGGGCGCCGGAAGATCTCCGGGAAGATGGGATTCTCGACGCCGCCAATGTTGTAGCGCCGCGCCCGCTCGGCATCGAGCGCCTGATCCCGCTCGGCGTCCATCACCGCTTGGATGTAGGCGGGCTCGTGGAAGCGCGCGAGCTCGTCGGGCGTCGCCATCGGGCTGTCGCGGTAGGCGTGGTCGGGCAGCCAGCCCATGGCCCGGCACAGGTCGATCGTTGTCGACACCCGCGGGATCGACAGCGGGTGCCGGGGGCCGTAGGAGGAGGCGCGATAGATCTCGCTGCCGATGAAGAGCGGGTGGAGCGGCATGGCGCTCAGCTAGGCCGCCCGGTGGGCCGGTCAATCGACCGGAAAAGCGCCGCAAGCGGGTCCGGCAACCCTACATATTAGAAGGATTAAAGAAGTCGGGAGGAGCGACGCCATGCCGATCCGAAACATCCTCTTGCACATGGGCGCGGATCCTCACCACCTGGCCCGGCTGCGGGTGGGTATCGATCTGGCGCGCCGCTACGGCGCCCATCTGGAGATCGCCTTCATCGCCTCGCCGGCCGGCATGCCGCATGAGGTGGTCGGCCGGGGTGCCTCGGCTGGGTATATCGCCGAGGCCACGGCCATTGCCCGCGAGAAGGCCGCCCGGCTGCTGGAGGAGCTGCGCGAGGACTGCGAGCGCGCCGGCATCGACTGGAACTGGGAGGTGCTCGAGGGCAATCACAACGAGGTGCTGGTCGAGCGCAGCCTGTTCGCCGACCTGATCGTGGTGACCCAGAAGCACGGCATCGAGGAGCGGCACGTCGGCTTCCACATCCCGGACGAGGTGATCCGCCGGGTGCCGTGCCCGGTGCTGGTCCTGCCCCGCACGGTTGACACCATCGTGCTCGGCAAGCGGGTCATGGTGGCGTGGCGCGAGAGCCGGGAGGCGGCCCACGCCGTGCGCATCGGCCGCGATTTCATCCGCAATGCCGACAAGGTGCTGCTGCTGATCGCCCGGGAGCCGGGCGAGGCCGAGGCGACCCGTGACATCGCCGTCTATTTACGGCGTCACGGTGTCGACCCCGAGGTGGCCAACGACATCGACGTCGGCGACCGCCACGTCGGCAGCCTGATCCTGGAGCATGCCCGCGGCTTCAACGCCGACATGGTGATCATGGGCGCCTACGGCCGCTCGATCCTGCGCGAGACCTTCTTCGGCAGCGTCACCGACCATGTGCTCGAGCAGGCGGACCTGCCGCTGTTGCTGGTGCATTAGAGCGGTTCCGCCTGACGGGCGCGTCACGTCAGTCATCCGGGAGGACCGCGCGACCGGGGCCGCAGGCCTGGAGGGCGCGCCTCCCGCCGAGCCGACGGCCATGTCGTCGGCTCGGCGGCGCCAGCGGCGGCGGTTGACGCTCGCGCCGGCCGCCGCCCGGTCGTGACGGTGGATCAGCCTGCGGGCTCAGGCCTCGACGCGGCCCCGCCCCGGATCCATCTCTGCGTGGTTGTCGGCCTCGGCGCCGGTCCCGACCTCGTCGCCGTTCTCCTCCTCGTCCTCCTCTTCCTCGTAATCCTCATCGCCGTTCAGCAGCATGCCGTCTTCCACCTCGAGTTCGGCATCCTCGGCAAGCTGCGCCGGCAGCACGGCCGCCGGCAAGCCGTAGGCATCGGTCATCGTCGCTCCATAGGGCCGGAAGGACCGATAGGTCCTCGATGCCGGGCCCACACTCCGCTCGGCGGTCATCCCGGGAAGCTTCATCAGGTTGTCTCCTCAGTGGACGAACCGCGAGACGGGCGCCCGGGGTGGCGCCCGCCCGCCGTCACGCCTTCTCTCGCTTCCGCCCAACCCTGTTCAGCACTGGCGCAGGCGCGGGCTGAAGCCGAAGGGCAGGCCGCAGGCGCAGGCCTTCCAGCGCCCGATGCTCGGGATCGTGAAGCAGATCCGCCGCCCGAACACGCGGAAGCACTGGCGCCCGCTGGGCAGGCTGATGCACGGCGTGCACACGCAGAACTGCGGGATCACGCCGTCGGCGCCGGCGGCGCGCCCGGCGCCGGCCGCGACATAGGTGATCTCCGACTTGTAGACCGCATTCTCTCCGGTGAAGCCGGGTAGCGACATGGTCATTTCCCCCTTTCCTCAGATAAGCCGTTGAGGATGTCCCAACGGCGTCCTCCGGCGGCTCTGCGCGGACGACGCCGAGGACCTGCTGGCCAAGACCAAACGTGCCGGCTGCGTCGACGATCCGCCGGCCTACGCCGTGGAGTCCGCCCCGCCATAGAAAGGCGCGAGCTTGCTCACCAGGAAAGGAAACTCACCACTCACGTCGACTCGGCAGAAGTACTTCTCCGACACGTCGGTCTGACGGTTGGTGTAGGTGAAGATGACGAGAACGATGTTTCGAGTGCCGCTGATCCGCGACGGGCGCACCTCGACGCCGGTGAACGACTTGTTCTCATTGAACATCTGCCCGGTCAGCTCGTAGATCGCCGGGTAGCGCATGGCAACGTAGTTGAGCGCGCGGTGCTCGTCGGTGGCGCCGGCGTTCTCGGCCATCACCCGGATCCGGTTGAACAGCTCGGTGGCCGAGCGTTCAAACTGCTCGGCCGAGGCCTGCTCGGGCTTCGGGATCGCCTTGCGGAACGACTCCACATCGAACGAGTAGACCTGGGTGACGCTGACGATCGGCACCATCAGCCCATTGCACGCCGTCGGCGGCGCGATCGGCCCGCGGATGCCGATCAGGCAGTCGACATCGCCTTCCTCGGGGGCCGGCCGGATGGACTCGACCACCATGTCGATCTCGG
>CAZTHL010000070.1:0-19784 GCA_964613585.1 uncultured Mycobacteriaceae bacterium
GCCGGCTCCCACGCTGCCGGCTCCCACGCTGCCGGCTCCCACGCTGCCGGCTCCCACGCTGTCGGCCCCGAACGGAGCCGGAACCGAACTAGCGGCGTACCGGTCCGACCGGGGCGCGCACGCCGCGCGGCGCCGCGGCCTGGGCGCCCTCGTCGGGCGGGGCGCCGTCACGCCGGTCGCGATTCGCCCGATAGTATCGCAGGCAGTAGAGCCGCACGCGTCCGGTGAAGCCTTGCGGACCCTGATCATCCATCGGCTCGCGGTCGATCACGTTGAGGAGCTGCGTGAGGGTCATCCCCCGCTCCTCGGCGATCTCCTCGAGCGCCTGCCAGTAGTCCAGCTCGACCCGCATGGAGCTTCGACGGCCGCCCCGTAGGACGCTTCGTAAGACTAAGGACATATCGCGAGACCCGGCGCCCTCATCCGCAAAAAATACGGTGCTTGGTTGCGGCAGAGACACGGCTTGTGCTTAAGCTGCCAACTTACCTTGGCGGCCGAAGCATACCGTATGATGTGTAGCCCTGATCACTGGTCTTTGTGCGTTATGAGAGTAATGCGGAGGTGTGCATCGGTCAACATCGAACCGCATCGCTGTGCTTCGAGCCGACGCCATGCAACGTAGTTCGGCGATTACCATCCGGGTTCAACCGGACGTCAAGCTCAAGATCGAGCGTCTCGCCCGCGCCGATGGGCGCACGGTGTCGAGCTATCTGGAGCGCCTGATCGTGCAGCACCTGCACGACGTCGAGACGCCGCCCAAGGCCGAGGAGTAGGCGGGCACCGCCCCGGGCCGCTCGCGAGGCCGCCTACGCGCCGCGACGGATCGGCGCTCACCGCGTGCCGGCGGCGGCCACCGCGCCGAGGATCCGGGCCGCGCGCGCGGTGATCGCCGGCCAGTCGCCGGCCTCGATCAGGGCGGCCGGCGCCACCCAGGAGCCGCCGACGCAGAACACGTTGGACAGCCCCAGGAACTCGTTCATGTTGTCCATGGTGATGCCACCGGTCGGACAGAACCGCGCCTGCGACAGCACCGAGCCGAAGGTCTCGAGGGTCGCGACGCCGCCATAGGGCACCGCCGGAAAGAACTTCATCTCCCGGCAGTCGTACTGCAACGCCAGCACCACGTCGGAGGGCGTCGCCGTGCCCGGCAGGTAGGGCAGGCCGAGCATCGCCGCCTTGGCCAGCAGCCCGGTGGTCACCCCCGGGCTGACCGCGAAGTGGGCGCCGATATCGACCACCCGGTCCAGGTCGTCCTGGGTCAGCACCGTGCCGATGCCGACCACGATGCCCGGCACGGTCTCGAGCACCCGGCGCGCAGCGGCGAGCCCGGCCGCCGTCCGGAGGGTGATCTCCAGGACCCGGATGCCGCCGGCGAGCAAAGCCTCGGCCAGGGGCACCGCCTGCTCCGCCGCCCGAACCTCGACCACCGGCAGCACGCCCGGCCCCGGGACGAGCGGCGACACCGGCTCGATGCCGCCCAAGGTGGCGTGATTCGGGTCGGACATTGCCATGCCTCCTTGACGCGGATACGCTCGCAACAGTGCGCCTCGGCGAATCGCCTGGCAATGGCGGCGACGCCGGTCCCGCAGACCCAGGAGGCGGCTTTGCACACCCCGTCACGCCGCGCCGCCTGCATCGGCGAATGCATGATCGAGCTGCTGGAGACGGCGCCGGGCGTGATGCGCCGATCCTGGAGCGGCGACGTCTGCAACACCGCGGTCTACCTGGCGCGCTCGCTCGGCGGCAGCGGGATCGGGGTCGACCTGGTGACGGCGCTCGGCGACGACCCGTACAGCGAGGAGATGCTCACCGGCTGGCGCGCCGCGGGCCTCGGCACCGGCCTGGTCCAGCAGCTTGCCGGACGGCTGCCCGGGCTCTACACGATCCAGGTCGACGAGTCGGGCGAGCGCCATTTCCATTACTGGCGCAGCGCCGCCGCGGCGCGCGAGCTGCTGCGCGCGCCGGGCGCCGGGGACCGGCTTGTGGCGCTGGCCGGCTACGCGCTCGTCTATCTGTCCGGCATCACCCTGGCGATCCTCGACGCCGACAGCCGGGCGCGGCTGCTGGGGCTGCTCGAGCGGGCCCGCGGCAACGGTGGCCGGATCGCCTTCGACGGCAACTTCCGGCCGCGCCTGTGGGACGATGACGGCGAGGCGCGCGCCTGGGTCGACCGGACGCTCGCGCTGACCGACACGGCGCTGATGACCTTCGACGACGAGCGCGCGCTTTACGGTGACCCGACCGCCGATGCCACGGTGGCGCGCCTCGCCGGCCACGGCATCGGCGAGATCGTCGTCAAGCAGGGCGCCGAGCCGTGCCTGGTCGCCACCCCTCAGGGCCGCGACCGGGTGGCACCACCGCCGGTCGCGCCCATCGTCGACACGACGGCGGCCGGCGACGCGTTCAATGGGGGCTACCTGGCGGCCCGCCTCAAGGGGCAGCCCCCGGCCGAGGCCGCCGCCGCCGGTCACGCCCTCGCCGGCACCGTGATCCAGCACCGCGGCGCCATCGTGCCCGAATAGGCCATCCGCCGCCGAAGCCCGGCGAGAGCCTGCCCGGATCGCGACCCGCTCGACACCGACAGGCAGCGAGAATAGGCAGGCAGCGAGAATAGGAATTCAAGCTTGTCCCCGCCCGTGCGAGCGCGGAGGCGGGCCCATCGTGCTCATCCTCCTCGCACGTCCCGTCGGGGGGCGCTCCGGGTCGAGATGCTCGCGTGCCCCGGCGCGGCGCAGGCGCCCGGGACGCCGCCCCGCCACCAGGCCATACCGGCGAGCCAATGGCTTCGGCCTTTGGCTCGCGACGGCGCGCCCGGGTGGCGGCAGGATGGGCGGGCGCGCCCCCAAGCCGAGCCGACAATTCATCTCGTCGGCTCGGCGGTATCAAGCGGGCGGCGACAGAATCCGCGGCCCCGCGCCGCGCACAGGGCACCGTGGGAACCGTTCGGTGATGGAGCGGGGCCGCGATGGATGGCCTCGATGACGCGAGCATCCGCAAAAGGACCTTCGGGCGAGGCCGACCCATGGCCAACGGCCACCGTGGTCCGATGGCCTCCGTCCTGGATGAGCTTTCCCTTCTTGGAGATCTCTTTTGCTGAATGTTCAACTTTGCGATGTTTATTGTGTCATGTGGTCAGGCCGATTGGATTGCTTGGCAGAAAGGTGCCGGTCCGTTGATCCTCGGGACAGCAGCAGCCGTGAAGCGGCTCCAAGCCGTCCGCTGCCAGGAGGAGCGGCCACTATCGGCTTGGACCGCGCAATGGTCAGATCATGAGCGCTGCCGATAAATCTCCATCATCGGCACGGCCGATGCCGCGCCGGCGCCGGATGGAAGCCGGCGATCACCAGCGCATTGCCGATGAGCCGGCTGCGGCAGGCGATGACAAGCGATCCGACTCCTTGACGCGGGCTGCTTTTCTCTTGGCGTTCGCGACCGCGGGGTGGATCCTCTTGCTCATCCTCGGCTTTGGCCTTGCTCGTTTCTTTCGCTAAACCGTGTCCGGCTCAAGTGGGATCGCCGGCCGGTTCCGTGTCAGGCGGAAGCGCCCCGGCCGGTCGTCGACGAGGATGACGCGGCCCTGATGTGACGGCTGCCGCATCCGGCCTTATCCCTCGGCGCGCCGCGGCAGGGCGATCCGGCGCGCCCGCCTTCGCCCGGTGGCCCATCCGGCGCGCCGAGCGAACGACACGCCCTGAGGGATCTCCGGCTCCCGTATCGCCGTCCGTGCCGCGGCTCCCCCGGCCAGACCATACGCTCCCGCCTCTTCTCGTCGGGGGCGGGCCGATCGGCCCGTCGACCTCCGGCGTCGTCAGCCTCTCGGCGGCAAGGCCCATCCTCCGATAACCCGCGAGCCGAAAGGCTCCATGTCCCCGAGCCAATGGCGTCAACCACTGACTCGCGCCGGCGCGCCCGGCCGGGGGCAGGGTCGGGGGACGCGCTTTTCCGGCCGAGCCGACGGGCCGTCGCGTCGGCTCGGCGGCATGGGGCCGCCGATGGGCGACCGTGTCGTCTCCAGACCGTGTCGTTTCCAGACCGTGTCGTTTCCAGACCGTGTCGTCTCCAGACCGTGTCGTCTCGAAAGGACGGCCAAGGCGATGGTCTCGCTGCGCCAAGCTTTGGCTCAGGCTTTGGCAACTAAATCTTAACCAGACACCGCAATGGTCCCGCTCAGACAATAACCAGCCAGGTGCTGGTGCCAGCAGAGCGAATTAGGCTTCAAGTCGATGCAGGGAGACAACCTGCTCCGTGCCAGAAATGGAAGTGTGCTCACCCAGGCAGCATCGACAAGGTCAAGAGACATTTACCAAATTTGCTTCACATAGGAGCTAAGATGTCGAACGAGCGAGCAGCCAGGATGGAAAGCGCCTTTGGACGGCCGGATCCTCGAGCGGCCGTCCTGGTGTCACCGGCAGCGACGGTGCCGGAGCTCACATGGCTCCAGCATGTCAGCAAGCGGCTGATCGACATTGCCATTGCCAGCCTTGGGCTGGTTGTCTTCGGACCTGCGATGGTCTTCACCGCCCTGCTGATCTGGCAAGGCGGGGGCAACGCCCTGTTCCGGCATGAGCGCGTCGGCCAGCACGGTCGGCCGTTCCGGTGCTTGAAGTTCCGGACCATGCACGTCGATGCCGATGCCCGGCTGGCGGCCCATCTGGCGGAGGACCCGGCGGCCCAAGCGGAATGGAAGCGCGACCAGAAGCTGCGCCACGACCCCCGCATCACCCCTCTCGGCCGGATCCTCAGAAGGTGGAGCATCGACGAGCTGCCGCAGCTCATCAACGTGCTGCGGGGCGAGATGAGCGTGGTCGGCCCGCGGCCGATCGTTCGCCAGGAGATCGAGCGGTACGGCGAGCACTTTCCGCTCTATGCCAGCGTAAAGCCCGGCCTGACCGGCCTGTGGCAGATCAGCGGCCGGTCCGGCATCTCCTACGAGGACCGGGTCAGGCTCGACCGGCAATACGTCCAGAGCCGCAGCGTCGTCACCGACCTGAGGATCATCGCGCTGACAGTGCCGGCGGTGCTGCTTGCCCGAGGCGCCCACTGAGAACCGGAAGCGCCTCCGCCGGCCGGCGCTCAACCCCGGAGGCCCGGGAGGCGGGGCCGGTCTTGCCCCCGATCACGGCCATGGGTAGCTCCCCAGGCCGCTCGGTCCGCCGAGCGACGATAGGACTGTGATGACCACGAGCCTCACCCGAGCGGTTGCCAGCACGGCGGACGATCCGCTTCGGCAGCTCCGCTCGCCCGACCCGCGGCTGACCATGGACGGCGAGGCCGGCCCGGATCACGGGTCCAGCGATCTGCTGGACGGCCTCGCCACCATCTGGCGCCGCAAGCTGCTCCTGCTCGCGGTGACGATGCTGGTGTTCACCGCCGCCGTGGCCGTGATCGTGCGCATCCCGGTCCATTACGTGGCGTCCGTCGACGTGATGGTCACGGACGAGCGCGGACTGGCGCTGATCGGCAGCGGCCAGGAGCCGCAAGGGACCACCGAGCAGACCCTCGGGACCCAGCGGCAGATCCTGACCTCACGGGCGCTGATCTGGGGCATTCTGGACGCTCTGCCGCAGGCCGTCGCGGAGCGCTACGCGGCACCGGCGCCGCCCGGCACGCTCGACCGCCTGGTCGAGAGGCTGACGGCCGGGCTGGGTGGCGAGCCGGACCGCCGGAGCGCGCCCGCCATGCCCGGTCTCGCCGAGCTGCCGGGCCACGGCTCGCTGCCCCTGGTGCCCGACCTCGCGGAGGCGGAGCGGCAGCACCGCGCCATCACCGAGCGCCTGTCCATCGAGGTCCTGCCCGACAGCAATGTCATTCGCATCAGCTATGAGGAACGCGATCCGGAGGTGGCCGTCCTGGTGGCCAACGCCATCGCCGCCGCCTACGAGGACTACGCGGCGGAGCGGCGCCGGCGCAGCGGCGAGACCTCTCTCGGCTGGATTCAGGATCAGGCGAGCGCCCTCCGCGCGCGCGTGCGCCAGGGCGAGCAGCAGATTGTCGAGGCGCGCCTGGCCGCTGCGGAGGGGTCCGGCCAGAGCTCGACCGACCTCGCCCGTCAGATCGACGAGATGGGGCTGCAGATTGCCCACGCCCGCCAGGACATCGCGCGCCGCGAGGGCCTGCTGGAGACCATTGCCAGGGGAGGCGCGGACGCGCTGGCCAGCGGCCTTCCCGGCACCGCGCTCCATTCGGAGGTGCTCGACCGGATGCTCAGCGACGAGGCGGCCCTGGAGATCGAGCTGTCGTCGGTGCAGGAGAGCTTCGGCAACAGCCATCCCTCCTACGTCAGCATGCGGTCGAACCTGACCCGGATCCGCAACAGCATTGACCGGGAGGTCGCCCGCATCGGCACCGGCATCGAGACCGCCCTCGCCCAGTCGCGCGCCGAGCTGCGCTCGCTGCTGAAGGAGATGGCGGCGCTGACGCGCGCCAAGGCGGCGCTGGAATCGACAGAGTTGAAGATCGAGGACCTCGAGCGCCAGGTGGCCACCGATCGGGACGCACTGGCGTTCCTCTATCAGGTCGCCACCCAGGTCAGCCTGAACGGCCGGTCCGAGGGCGTGGAGGTGGAGCTTTTGTCGCCAGCGGTGGACGTCCGCGGCGGCGCCCGCCCGAACAAGACCATCATCCTGCTGGCGGCGGTGCTGCTGTCCGGCCTTGCCGGGCTGGCGGTGGTCTTCCTGGTGGATCTCCAGCGCAAGGTGATCACCCGGGTCGGCCAGCTCGGCCTGGTCGGCTTCGGCCGCTATGTCGGCCGGGTGGACGGATTTCATGCCCGGTCGCCGGCGCGGCTGGTGGCGCGGCTCCAGGCCCGCGCCCTGCCGCGCGGCCTTCGGCACGCCCTCGACCAGGCCCACCGGATCCTGACCCGGGCCGAGCTGGAGCATTCTCCAGGGGCCGAGCGGGCCCTCCGGGTGCTGGTGACGTCGCACCAGCGCGGGGAGGGCAAATCCACCCTGGCGGTCCTCATGGCCCAGGCGGCGGCGCGCAGCGGGCAGCGGGCGCTGCTGATGGACCTGGACCTGCGGGCCTCCGGCCTGCGCCCGCTCTGGCCGAACGAGGAGCGGCAGGGGATCGGCATCGCCGATCTGGCCAACACGCCGGAGATGCACGGGCACACCGGTGTGGTGGAGACACGGCTTGGCTTTCACTACCTCGGGCCCGGGACCGGCGTGACCAGCCCGGCCGGCGCGATCAAGAAGTTCCTACGATCCTACGGCATGCGTGTCATCGACGACTATGACGTGGTGATCATGGACAGCGCGCCCGTCGGCGCGGTGGCGGAGACCCACCACCTCTTCGCGCTCGCCGATTGCGTGGTGTTCACGGCACGAGCGGGCCGGACCCGCGTGTCGGCGCTCGCCAGCGCGGCGGAGGAGATCCCGCGGATCGGCCTCGAGAAGGTGCGGTTCGTGCTGAACGGCGGGCGAGGGCACGACACCGGCCTCTATCGGTATTCGCCCGCCCCGGTGCCGGCACTCGCCTTCGACCCGACCTAGCCCGGACCCCACGGACGAGACGATGCGCGAACGCCTCAAGGCCCTGGCCGGCGCCTGCTACGCCCGGATCGACCACCGCTGCCGTTTTGACAGGGCGATCTTCCTCATCGGGCATATGCGAGCGGCGTCGACCGCGCTGTCCAGCGTGCTGTGCAGCCATCCCGAGATCACCGGCTTTGGGGAGGCGCACATCCGATATGCCGGTCGCGGCTCCCTGGGTGTTCTCGCCCTGAGCACCATGAAGAATCACACGCTCAAGACAGGCTCAGCGTTTCTCTTCGACAAGATCCTGCACAACGGGCTGGATGATCACGTGAACGCAAAGTTCTTCCGCTCACGGGCCATATTCCTCTGCCGCGCACCCGCCGACTCCATACCATCGATCAACAGGTTGTTTGGAATCACTGAAGGAGGGACGGGCTGGACCCTGGATGCATGCGCAGACTACTACGAGTCCAGGCTTGAGCGCATCCTCCAGCTCTATGACATGTTTGACGACGATCGTAGGATCGGCCTTACCACGGACCAGCTGCTGTCCGATCCGGAGGTCGCGCTCGGCCGGCTGTCCGACTTCCTGCCGGTGTCCAGCCCGATTGAGAACGCCTACGACTCCTCCGTCGCCACGCCCGTGCGACGAGGGTCCGGCGATCCCATCACGGCACGGTTTCACAGCAGCATCAGAAGACGCGGTGATCGCGGCACGGAGCGCCCGGCATTCACGCTGCGGCCGGAACGGATGAGGCAGCTGTCCTCGCTGTATGACGACTATGTCGGAAGGATCCGCGACGCGGCGACGCCGTCCCGGCGTCTTGCAAGCAAGGAATGCCGATTGACCGAGCATTGACGCTCAAGGAAGCGCCCCGGGGACGTGCAGGAGAACGAATTGAAGCAGGATGTGGCCGGAGGGCCGGCGGGTGACGTGGGCAAGGTCTTGTACCTGGGCGCCGGCTGGACCGCCGTGTCGCGGATGATGATCCAGCTCGCGCAGCTTCTCCTGATCCTGGTCGCAGCTCGGCATCTCAGCCCGGCCGAGTTCGGCGTGTTCGCCCTGCTCTCGGCCGTGGCCGCCGCGCTGACCTACGGCGCGGAGGCGGGCTGGCGGGAGCTCATCATCATCGCGGGCACGAGGGAGGAGAAGGCGCGGGCCCACACCTGGGCGCTTCTTGGAGGGACCGCCTTCGCGGCCCTGGGTCTCGGCGCCAGCACCCTCTACCTTGTCCTCAGCCGGGACGTGGAGACGGCTCTGGTCATGGGCGTCCTGTCGGCCTGGGTGCTTCCGGGAGCGGCGTCCTCCGCCCAGGCCGGCATCCTGACCCGGCGCGGCGCGCTGGTCAGGCTCGCCCAGGTGCAGATCCTGGGCGAGGCGGTCGGCTTGACGGTTGGGGTCGCCTGTCTGATCGGTGGCCTCGGCATCCTCTCCCTGGCGTTTTCGAAGATGAGCACGCAGTTGGTCGTGCTCGCCGGCTCGCTGCTGGCCACGCGATGGGCCAGGGTGTCTCCGATCTTCCGCACCGGCGACGGACCGCTTCTGGCCTTCTCGTGCCGAATCCTGCTCACGCGGATCGTGACCTTTGCCCGCGGCAATCTTGCCCTCTTTCTGATCGGCGCCTTCTTCGGGCCCGCCGGCGCCGGCCTTTATCGCGCCGGCGGACGGTTCGCCGCCTCCATCGCGGAGATCGTCGGCGAGCCGATCCGGCGGGTGGGATGGAGCCTCTTCGGCGACACCGCCTCCCCGGAGCAGGACCAATCTCACGGCATGGCCAAGGCGGAAGCCTTTCTGGCCATCGCCGCCATCGCCGCCGCGCCCGTGTTCATCGGGCTGGCCCTGACCTCTCCCGGCGTGGTGACGGTCCTCCTGGGCGAGCAGTGGCAGGCCGCGGCGCCGATACTGGCCATCCTGGCGCTCGCCAAGCTGCTGACCATGCCGATGTACCTCTCGGAGCCTCTGCTGGCCCGGCATGGCCGCATCGATATTCTCCAGCACGTCACGCTCGGCGGCGCGGCCCTCAGCGTGATCGCCCTGACCGCCTTGTCACCCTTTGGCCTGATCTGGGCCGCGGCGAGCGAGCTGCTCGCCGCCACCGTGCTGCTGCCGGTCCTGGTCTGGCTGCATCGCCGTCACGGCCGCTTCCGGTGGCTCAACGTCCTTGGAACCGTGGGGGCGGCGCTCGGCCTCGCCGTGCCGGCGATGGCGGTCAGCGTCCTGCTGATCCAGGGCTGGACCGAGCCTTGGAGCCCGGCCCTGTCTCTCGCCGCCCAGGTGCTCGGTGGCGCCGGCAGCTACGGCGTGGTGGTCGGGCTCACCTCGGCTCGGCTGGTCAGGAAGCTCCGGGGGCTGGCGCCCCAGGGACCCGCCGCGACGCCGGCTGGCGAGCCGGAGGTCCGGGCATCCCCTGCCCAGGGGTCGGCCGGACGCCTGATCGGCCGCTCCGAGCTGCGAGGCGCATAGCAAGCCATGGTCTACCGTCATTCCGCGGCACCGGCTCCGGCCGCCCTCGGACGCGTCCCATGACGATCCTGGTCATCGGCCTGTTCTGGCTGCTCTGCGGCTGGCTCCTGGTCCGCTGCGGGATCGTACAGGCGATGGCGGCGGCCATCGCCCTCGGTCCCCTGGGATCCTTCGCGGTGGTGCCCACCCATCTGGCGGGCGGGCTGACCATCCTGCCCTCGTCGATGCTGACCCTGATCGCTGCCGGCCTCTTCCTCGCTCATCCTCTCGGCTGGGCGTTCGTCATGAGCACGGCCTTCTCCGTCAAACGGCTGGGCCTGGTCACCGCCCTGTGGGGCGTGGCCGCGCTGTCCGCCGTCGTGTTCCCGCGTGTCTTTGCCGGCATGGTCGAGATCGTCCCGATGCGCGGTGATCTCGATGGCGTGGCCGGTGGCTGGCCGATGCTGTCACCGTCGCTGCAGAATATTTCCCAGCTCGGCTATTTCAGCATCTCAGTCGCCAGCATCCTTGTCATGGCCTTTCTCTTTCAGGTCCCGCGCTACCAGCAGATCATGCTCAAGGGCCTGTTTGTCGCCGGCCTTCTTACGGTCGTCACGGGGATGCTCGACCATGCCTCGCAGCATATCAATGTCGGCTTCATCCTCGATCCCTTTCGCACGGCCAGCTACAGCCTGCTGGTGGAGCATGGCGTGCTCGGCATGAAGCGGGTCGTCGGGCTGATGCCGGAGGCGTCGGCCTACGGGCCGATGGCCGTCACCCACGGGGTCCTGCTGTTCCTCTGGAAGGACGCGTTCGAGCACAGAAGGCTGCGGCACTATTCGGCGGTGCTCGTACCGCTGCTTTTTGTCTTCGGCTTCCTGTCGGCCTCGTCCATGGCCTACCTGACCATCGGGGCATCGGTGGCCGTTCTGGGCGCGCGATCGGTGCTGCGCATGCTGCGCCGACGCCCCGCGGCCCGGGCCGCCCGGCTGCCCTGGAGGGTGGCGGCGGCCATGACCCTCGCCGGCATCCTCCTGCTCTACAACCTGATCCCCACGCCGTTCGCGCCGATCGGCGGGCTCGTCGAGAGGATGGTGTTCGAGAAGACGGGCAGCAGCTCCTTCGACGAGCGCATGAGCTGGAATGCCGTCTCCCTCGCGGCGCTGGTCGACACCTACGGCGTCGGCGTCGGCATCGGCGGCACGAGAACCTCGAGCCTGCCTGTGGCCTTCCTGGCCAGCTTCGGGGTCCTTGGCACGCTTCTCCTGATCGGATTGATCGCCCGGGTCCTGCTCAGCCGGAAGCTCCACCGGCATCCGGCCGACCGGATCCTGTGCGACGGGTCGGCATGGGCTCTCGTGCCGCTTCTCTCATCGAACCTGCTGACGGCGACCACCCCGCAGCTCGGGTGGCTCGCCGTGGTGATCGCCGTGCAAGCGGCCTTTGGCGTGGCCCGGTGTGCCGCGGCCCCGCGGCCGGCCGTCAACGGCGTCGGCGCGCCCCGGGTCGGAGGACGGAGGCGGGCTCATGCCGCGACCTGCTGATCCGGCGCCGACGACACCGGCGCCGATCGCCCGATTTTTCATCAATGATTCCAGCAAGATTGACACGGACAAGAGCATGCAAGCAGCGGTGATCGTGGCGACGAGGGGCCGGCCGGAGACGCTGCCGATCCTGATGGACCATCTTCTGCGCCAGATCCGCCCGCCCCGGCTGGCCATCGTGGTCGGCGCCGGGCCGGAAGATGTCGCGTCCCTTGATGGCCATCCCCTGGCGCGCACCGGCGCGTTGCGGACGGTGGTGTCGAGCCGGCCCGGGCTGTGCGCCCAGCGCAATGCCGGGCTCGACCTGCTCAAGCAGGCCGGCCCTCCGGCCGGGCCCGCGGGCATCGGCTTCATCGCCTTCTTCGACGATGACTTCCGACCCGCCTGCGGCTGGCTGGCCGAGGCGGCGCGGATCTTCGACGCCATGCCGGAGGTGGCCGGCCTGACCGGCCGCGTCCTGGCCGACGGCATCAAGGGGCCGGGCCTGAGCGAGCAGGAGGCCGAGGATTTTCTCGCCGGCCGGCGCCGGCCCGTGCGCCATACCTTCGGCGGCACCCGGATGCGCCCGGTGGTGTCCGCGTACGGCTGCAACATGGCCTTCCGGACCGGCGTGTTCGACGCGTCGCGCTTCGACGAGCAGCTGCCGCTGTACGGCTGGCAGGAGGACCGTGACTTCACCGCCCGGGCGCGCGCCCTCGGGCGCGTGGTCCTGGCGCCTGCTTGTGTTGGCGTGCACCTGGGCGCCAAGGCGGGGCGCACGGCCGGGGTGCGGTTCGGCTACTCGCAGATCGCGAATCCGGCCTATCTGGTGCGCAAGGGGACCATGCGGTGGTGGCACGCCGTTACCATGATCGGCCGCAACCTCGTCGCCAATCACTGCCGAGCGCTGCACCCGGAGCGCTGGATCGACCGCCGCGGCCGGGCGCGCGGCAACTGGCTGGCCATTCGCGACCTCGCGCTCGGCCGGGCCCGGCCCCGGCGGGTGATGGAGCTGTAGACGTGCCGGCCGGCCTGCGGATCCGCCTGTTCAATGTTCGGTACAGCCCGAACCTGGGCGACGGGCTCCTGTCGGAATGCCTGGAGCGGGAGCTCCTGGCGCTGGGCGCGGATCCCGACATCGCGTCCATCGACCTGGCGGCGCGCGCACGCTACGGCGAGGCGCTGCCGCGGCGCGCCACGATCATGAGGGCGCTCGATGCCACGCCGGCGGCGCTGCGTCCGCTGGCCCTTCGGCTGCCCCTGGCGCTGCTCGAGCGGCGTGCCTGGCGACCGCACTACGCCGCCGGGCTTGCCGGCGCGCAGGCGGTTGTCGTCGGCGGCGGCAACCTGTTCTCCGACCTCGACCTGAACTTCCCGACCAAGCTCCGTGCGGCCTTCCGGGAAGCCGGGCGTCGCGGCCTGCCCGTCGCGGTCTACGGCGTGGGGGTGACCGCCGGCTGGTCGACGGCGGGGGCGGCGCGGCTGCGCCAGGCGGTCACCGCGGCCCCGCTGGCCGGCGTCTTCGTGCGCGACCGGCCGTCCAAGCAGAACTGGGATCGCACGCTCGGCCAGGCCACCGGCCGCGCGGCGCAGGTGGTCCGCGATCCCGGGCTGCTGGCGGCGCGGCACCTTGCCGCCGACAGGCCCCCCGCGAGGGCCCGCCGACGCATCGGGATCGCGGTGATGAGCCACCTCGCCCTGCGCCACCACGCCGGCACCGCGCCGGATCGCGGTGCCCTGGACGGCTGGTATGCGGGCCTTGTGGAGGCGTTGCTGGCCCGGGGCCACGAGGTGATCCTGTTCACCAACGGCAGCCCGGAGGATCGCCTTCACCTCGAGCACCTGAGGCCGGGGCTGCCGGGCCCCGGGACGGGGGTCGCCGTGGTCCAGCCGGAGCATCCCTCGGCACTGTCGGCCACGATCGCCGGGCTGGACGGCGTCGTGGCCCACCGGATGCACACCGTCATTGCGGCCTATTCCCATCGCGTGCCGGCGGTCGCGCTCGCCTGGGACCCCAAGCTCGAGGCCTTCATGGAGTCGGTGGGCCGGACGCGGCATCTGCTCGACCTGCGCCGCGACGGGCCGCAGGCCTGCGCCGACCGGCTGGCCGATGCCATGGCCGAGGGGATCGACGGCGAGCAGCACGCGGCCGTGCTGGCCGAGGCCGCCGATGGGGTCAGGCAGCTGCACCGCTGCCTCGAGGCGGCACGGACCGTCGCGCCGCCCGACCCCTAGAGAGCGTTTCAGCGTGACGCGGTATCGGCACCGGCCCGCGCCCCCGCCCGGCCCCTCCCCGACCCTCCCAAGCATACCATCGTCGGGCGGCCGGGCGAGGGAGCGGGCCGGCGATGCCACCGAAACCGGAAACGCTCCAGCACCTGTCCCGCAGCTGCCGTGCCCCCGCGGTCGTGCCCCCGCGGTCGTGCCTCCGCGGTCGTGCCCTGGAAGAGGCCAAGGAATCGCCATGTCACAGGATTTGGAGCGCGTGGTCGTCATCAACGACCGGTCGGTGGCGCGGGGCGGGGCGACCGGGCTCGCCCTGAGGTCGGCCGAGCTGCTGGCCGGTCGGGGCGTGCCGGTGACCTTCCTCACCGGCGACAGCGGCCCCGGCGACGACAGCCCGGGCCACGGCGGGGCCGAGCGAGCCTATGACCTGGCCTGCCTGGGCAGCGGCGGCCTGCTCGAGAGGCCCCTGGCCAGCCGCCTGGTGGACGGCATCTACAATCGCGGCGCGGCGCGCTTCGTGGCCGGCTGGATCGACGCGCACGACACGCCCGGCACCGTCTATCACCTGCACGGCTGGTCGCAGATCCTGTCCCCGGCGGTGTTCTCGGCCCTGCGCCGGGTCGGCGACCGGCTGGTGGTGTCGGCCCACGACTTCTTCCTGGTCTGCCCCAATGGCGGATACGCCAATCACCGCCGTCAGACCGCCTGCCCGTTGACGCCCCTGGGCGCCCGCTGCGTCGCTACCCACTGCGACAAGCGCAGCTATCCCGACAAGCTCTGGCGAGTCGCGCGGTCGCTGGCACTCAAGTCCACCCTGGCATGGGAGGGCGGATCGCCGCGGATCGCGACGATCCATCCCGCGATGCATCCCTGGCTGGAGCGCGGCGGCGTCCCGGCTGACAGCCTTGTGGCCGTGCGCAACCCGGTGGAGCCGTTCACGCCCGAGCGGGTCAACGCCGAGGACAACCGGGAGATCCTGTTCGTCGGCCGGGTTCATGCGGAGAAGGGCCTGCATCTGGCGGCGGCGGCGTGCCGGCAGGGCGGCCTGTCCCTTCGGGTCGTGGGCGACGGGCCGATGCGGCCGCGGCTCGAGCGGGACTTTCCCGAGCTCACCTGGGACGGCTGGCGGAGCCACGGCGAGATCGCCGCCATCGCCCGCCGGGCCCGCGCGCTGGTGATGCCCAGCCTCTATCCCGAGCCGTTCGGCCTGGTGGCTCTGGAGGCCATGCGAAGCGGCCTGCCGCTGGTCTGCTTCGCCGACGCCTTCGTCGGCCGCGAGGCCGCCGGGCTGGGCGCGGCCGTGCTGGCCGAGGAGAAGACCGTGCCGGCGCTCGCCGCCGCGCTGGGCCGGCTGGCGGACGATGCGCGTGTGCGGGAGCTCAGCGTCAACGCCTTCCTGCGGAGCGGCGGGTTGGCCAGCACGCCCGAGGAGTGGGCGGACCGGCTGCTGAGCCTGTACCGCGGCCGGCTCGACCGCCGGTGAGGGCGCGCGTGGCGCCCTCGTGACGCGTGAGCCGACCCGACGGCATGTCCCGGGATCGGCGCGGGCCACCTCCGTGGTCACCGCGAGCGAAGCACGGCGGTCCAGGGTTTTCAGTTCCCGGATCCGGGAACCAATCCGGATGGCTTCGCTGCGCTCGCCATGACGCCCGGGTCGAGACCCGGACCGGCACCGCCGGACGGTCTCAGCTGCCGCTGCGCACCAGCCGGATCCGCCGTGCCGTCAGGTCGCCGCCGCGGGCGTTCTCTCCGGGGCCGGTCGTGAACTCCAGCACGGAGCCCGGCGCCAGCTCCACATCGGGCAGCGACAGGCGCAGCATGCCTGTGGTCTCGCCGCGATAGAGCACCGTGCCATCCAGCGTGACCGTTACCGAGATGCCGTCCTCCGACCGGTGGACCAGCCGCCAGACGCCCTCGACGTCCACCGTGGCCGCGGCGGCGGCCGTGTACGCCTCCGCCACCGCATAGCGCTCGGCGCGGTCCCGGCCGCGCGCGAAGACGACGGGGTTGACGTCCTGGGCGGTGACCCGGAGCGGGCGCAGCCGGCTGTGGCCGACATAGGGGGACCACGGCTCCGACCGTAGCGCCCCGCCGCCCTGGGTGGTGAGAGGCAGACGCTCGCCGGCGTCGCCGACGGCCCGGTAGGACCACCGCGTGCCGAACCCGCCCGAGCCGCGCCGCGCGCCGGCTCCGTTGAATTGGTGAAAGCTGTCGCCGAGCAGCCGCTGCGGCCCCAGCATGACGCCCTCGCCGAGCGCCACCGGCCGGTCCCCGGCGAGGATCAACGGCCGCTCGGGGTCGAGGACGAGGGCGGGGCCGGGCACCGCCGCGCCGGCGGCGTCGCGGGCCGTGATGCCGTCGGCCAGGGTCACCGGGCGAGGTTCGCCCCAAATCACGAGGGCCGCCTCGCCGAACCGGAAGGCGTAGGTCATGGCATCGGGGCTGACGTCGCGGGGGTTGCCGTGCGCCCTGAGCAGGTCGCCGATCCGCCGAAACGCCCTCCCGGCGGGCAGCACCGAGCCGTCGCCGCGCAGCAGGCCCATGTTGGCGAAGTGGCTCTCCTCGCGCAGCGCGTACCAGTGCGCCGAACGCACACCCGCGGCCGCCAGCGCCGTCACCATCCTGACCAGGTAGTCGGCCGCGGCCTCCGGCGTCCCGGTCTCCTGCCCCACCTCGGTGGCATGGATGGGTACGCGGTCCTCGCCCATGGCCTCGTCGAGCAACGCGATGTGCTCCGCCACATGCTCGGGCGCGCTGGTGTAGGGGTGGATCACCACGCCGTCCAGGTGCTCGAGCGCTCCGAGCGCGAAGAGCCGGCGGAAGTAGTCGACGGGGACGGCCAGCGTCGACCCGCCCAGCACCGGGATGTCGGGGTGCCTCGGTGTCACCGTCCGGCGCACCTCCCGCAGGATCTCGACATAGGCAGGGCCGCGGGCGGCGTAGGGCGCGTCGCGGACCACGCCCTCCACGAAGTCCTGGCTGTTGAACTCGTTGCCGATCTCGACGGCGTCGATGGCGGGGAAGCGGTCCAGCGCGGCGGCGATGAAGTGCGCCAGCGCCCGTCGTCCCGCGGCGTCATGCGCCGTGCCGCCATGGGCCTCGTGGATCAGGTCGAGGACGATCGTCACGGAGACGTCGCCCAGGTGATCGAGGTAGGTGGCCCTTCGGCCGGTGAGGTCGTGGCGGCCGGGGGCGACCGCGATCTCGCTCCAGCGCACCGTGTCGCGGATGGCGTCGACGCCGATCCGCTCGGCGCCGGCCATGAGGGTGAGCGGCCAGCCATGGCCGAAATGGGTCACCGCGCCCAGGGTCATGGCCGGCGGCTCCTGCCCGTGAGCGCCGATGGGGCCGTGAGCGCCGATGGGCAACGCCAGGGCCAGGGCGATCGCCGCCAGCCGTCCTCCACCCCGGGACCGGCGACCGGTGGTGGGGATTCCGGGCTGGTCCGCGGCGCGCGGCATGACGATACTTCTCCCTCGTCGGCACGCCAAGGGCGTGCACGGAACGCGGCGACCCCGTGAGATTGCATCCAAGACGAGAAAAAGAAGTTACTTCCAGCCGCCGCGTCGCGCGCAGGCGAAGGCAAGGCGGGGCCCTACAGCGCCGGAGGCTCGTTATCGCCGCAAATCTCTACGAGGCCAATGCCGTTCCCCCTTCCCGACCACTCGAAAAAATATTGGATGATAGAAATAGATCTATTGTCTTGCCTACGAGGTACTTCGTCCTCGCCATCGAGATCTGTGCCTGCCTGAGCGTGGCAGCCGGGGGTGGCCGCTCGCCCTGTGCAAGGCGAGGTCAGCCCCGGCCGGTCTCATTCCGCGGCTTCCGCGAGTTCCTCTGCCGGGAGGATCGCAGGCTCGATGCCGTGCTCGGCCAGGCGGGCGCGGATGCCGCGGGCGAACGCCGCTCCGTTGAACTGGGCGGCGTGGGCGGCGATGCGCGCGGGCGAGAGGCGCGGCCGCAGTTCCGCCTCGAAGCGCTGCACCGCCTCGGCCAGCCCGTCGGCGCCTTGCGTCTCGAACAGCAGGCCCGTCTCGCCGTCCTTGACGGTGTCGAGCGCGCCGCCGCGGCCATAGGCGATCACCGGCCGGCCCGACGCCATGGCCTCCACGGGCACGATCCCGAAATCCTCCTCGCCCGGGTAGATCAGCGCCTGGCAGCGGGCCAGGTGCCATCGGAGGGTGTCGAAGGGAACCGGGCCCAGGAATGTGACATGGGCGGGGGCGCGGCGCCGCAGCGGCTCGAGCCCCTGGCCGTCGCCGATGACCACCAGCCGGCGGCCGAGGCGGGCGAACGCGTCGACGGCGATGTCCGGCCTCTTGTAGGGCGCCAGCTCGCCCGCCCACAGGTAGAAGTCGCCGATCTCGTCGCGCGGTGCCGGAGAGAAGTCCTCCACGGCCACCGGCGGGAACACCACCGTCGCCTCCCGTCGGTAGTATTTGCGGATGCGGTCTGCCACGTGCGTGGAGTTGGCGATGAAGTCGTCGACCCGCAGGGCGCTCACCGCGTCCCACTGGCGCAGCCGGTGGGCCAGGCCCGGCATCGCCGCGCGGGTCAGCCGCCCGGCGTTCCGGTGATAAATAGGATACTGGTCCCAGAGATAGCGCATCGGGCTGTGGCAGTAGCAGAGATGCGGCGCCTCGGGCGGCGGGATCACGCCCTTGGCCGGTCCGCTTTCGCTGGAGATCACCAGGTCGTAGCCGGAGAGATCCAGCGCCTCCAGCGCCCGCGGCATCAGAGGCAGGTACTTCTGATAGAGGCGCCGGGCCAAGGGCAGTCGATCAATGAAGGTGGTGGTGATCCGGTGTCGGGCGATGGTCGGGGAGATCGCCGCCGGGTCGTGGACGTGGGTGAAGATGTCGGCGTCCGGAAACAGGCGGCAAAGATGCTCCAGCACCTTCTCGCCACCGCGCATCTTGACCAGCCAGTAGTGGATGATCGCGACCTTCATCCGCCGCCGGCGCCGCCGGCGGCCCCGCAGCAGTGAGGGTTCATGGCCCATGACCTTCTCCGATCCGCGGGTGACGGGGGCTCGAGAGGTGGCCGGAGCGATCGCCCCGTCACGCCGCGCGTCGCCATGCGTCACGGAGCCCGTCCCCAGCGCCCGCGGACGGAGTTAGCGGGCCACGGTAAAGGCGCGGTTAACGGGTCCGAGGCCGCCGCAGCCGGCGGGAGCGAAGGCGCCACCGGGCCAAGGACGGCGGCGGTCCGCGTGCCACGTCCACGCATCCGGCGCTGCTTCGCCGTGGTCGCCTCGCCCGAGACAGGTCGTCGAGGCACGGCCCGTGAACCCGGCAGATTGACCGGACCGAAGACGTTACGAGAGCGGCACAAAGACAAAGTTCTCCAGCGCGCTCGTCATCCCAGGCGACGCGGGGCGGCCCAGCCTTTGCTTGGCTGCGGCAAGACACCGGGCGTGCCACCTCGGCTACGCCGCCGGCTGGACCAAGCTGGGGCCGCGGTGGCCGCTGGTCATTCGCGCCCGCCAGCTGGGCCGCATGACGTCGCAGCCGGCCCGGCCGCCGAGCGCCGCCGGGGCAGGCTGACCGCGCCGCCGCCCCACTCGGCGTCCGGGAAGCCCACGGGATGGGAGCGGCAAGGACGCCGCCCCTCGGGGGGTCACGGCACGGCGACGAGGCCGTAGCGCAGGGCGGCGACCACGGCTTGGCGGCTGGTCGGCACCTCGAGCTTCTCGCGCGCGTTCATCAGGTGGAACTCGACGGTCTTCGGCGTGCAGCCGAGGATCCGCGCCGTCTCGGCCGCGGTCTTTCCCTGGCCGGTCCAGTGCAGCACCTGCTTCTCGCGCGGCGTCAGGTACGGTGGCTGCGCCGGAAGCGGCTTGCCCGTGCGCGCGAGCTCGATGGCCCGCTGATGCACATACACGGCCGCCATGTGGACGATGAACTGAATGTTCAGCCCGAACTCGGCGGCCCGG
Organism: uncultured Mycobacteriaceae bacterium; assembly: GCA_964613585.1. Taxonomy (GTDB): domain Bacteria; phylum Pseudomonadota; class Alphaproteobacteria; order DSM-16000; family Inquilinaceae; genus CAZTHL01. Next base: position 19,606 of record CAZTHL010000070.1, read on the forward strand.
TCGGTGGCGAAGCTGAGACTGGCGCCGCGGCCGCCGTCCTGCACCGGCACCGTGTAGCCGGAGATGATGCCGAAGCGGATGGCCTCGCGCAGGAACCGCCGCTGCGTGCGATTGGCGTTCTCCATCTCCTCGTGGCAGTTCCAGTAGAAGGGAACGAGGCTGCTCTTCGCGCGCTGCAC
>CAZTHL010000071.1:0-19343 GCA_964613585.1 uncultured Mycobacteriaceae bacterium
AAGAGGCCCGCGGCGCGGCGCGCGGGCGCGCCCGGCGCGGCCGCGCCCGACAGCGGCCTCGCCCGCATGCTCGGCGCCTGAGGCCGTCGCGCGCCGCGGCGCCCGGCGCCGCGGCCCGCCCCCGCGCCCGAATTAGCCCCCCCACAGGAAGACAGGAGAAAATACAAAGGAGAAGGGTTAGGTCAAGAGGTTCAACGCCACCAAGGGCTACGGCTTCATCTGCCCGGAGGCCGGCGGCAGTGATGTGTTCGTGCACATCAGCGCGGTCGAGCGCGCCGGGCTCAACCATCTGAGCGAGGGCCAGAAGGTGTCCTACGAGATCGAGGTCGACCGCAAGCGCGGCAAGTCCTCGGCGGTCAACCTGCGCGTCGAGTAGACGCGAGGGCGGACGCACAGCCTCCGCCCGCCGGCCTCCCGTGCGCCGGCGCCATGGGCCGGCGCCATACATCAACCGCAGGATGTGCGGTTGACGAGGAGCGGCATCCGTGCCGCCCGCACGCCATCCCAGGGCGGCGTGCGGGCGCCGGGGTGCCACGCCATTGAGCCAATGGCGTCAGTCCCCGGGGAGCCGAGCCGACCCGTCATATCGTCGGCGCGGCGGCACCAGGGGACGGCCGGTCGGCCGTCAAGGTGTCCGTCGGCCGCCGTGGTGGGCAGGATGCCAGGCTTGACCGCGGGCGAGCTTGCCGTTGCCGCAGGGTTGTGGTGACAAGCGCAGGCCGCAGGCGATGCTTGCTGGCGGGCGCCCCCGGACAAGCCGACCGGTCATCTCGTCGGCTCGACCGTACGGGCCATCGGCGCGCGGCACCTGTGCCATTCCAGTCTCGCGGGACATGACCACGGCACCTTCTTCGCGGCGGGCCGGGCGGAGCCGGCATCGCCTCGGTCGGCGCGCGCTGCTGACGGCGGCGGGCGGCGCCGCGCTGGGGCTGGTTCCGGCACCCGCCCGCCCCACCCCCGCGGCAACGCTCGACCCGGACCTGCTCGGCCGGGCGGTCGACCGGGCGGCGGCGATGGAGCGGCTGCGCAGCCTGATCGTTGCCCGCCACGGTCGGATCGCCGTCGCCGAGGCGTTCCGCGGCCCGGGCCTCGACCGGCCGGTCAACGTCAAGTCGGTGTCGAAGACGATCGTGGCGGCGCTGACCGGCGCGGCGCTCGACCGCCGGGTCCTGGAGAGCGTCGACCAGCCGGTCGCGGCACTGCTCGCCGACCGTGTTCCATCGAATGCCGACCCGCGGGTCGGCGCGATCACCGTGGCGCATCTGCTGACCATGCAGGCCGGGCTCGAGCGCACGTCAGGCGCCAACTACGGCCGCTGGGTCGCAAGCCGCGACTGGATCGGCCATGCCCTCGGCCGGCCGTTCGTGGCCGAGCCGGGCGAGCGCATGCTCTACTCGACCGGCAGCTACCACCTGCTGGGCGCCGCGCTGGCCAGGGCGTCGGGGCGGAGCCTGCTCGACCTGGCGCGCGACTGGCTCGGCCGGCCGCTCGGCATCGAGGTCCCGGCCTGGACCCGCGACCCCCAGGGCTTCTACATGGGCGGCAACGAGATGGCGCTGGCGCCGCTGGCGCTCTACCGCTTCGGCGAGATGGCGCGCCGGGGCGGCCGCTGGCGGGACACCCGGGTGCTGAGCCGGGACTGGATCGAGCGCTCATGGACACCGCGCACCCGCTCACCCTTCTCCGGCGACGCCTACGGCTACGGCTGGTTCCTGGCGCGCGCCGGCGGCCACCGGCTCGCCTACGCCCGCGGCTACGGCGGGCAGATGCTCTACGTCGTGCCGGACCTGGGCCTGACGGTGGTGGTTACCTCCGACCCGACCCGCCCGGCGCGTACGCGCGGCTATGTCGGCGCGCTGAATGCGCTCCTCACCGAGGCGATCGTCCCGGCGGCCGAGCACGGTTGAGGCGGGCCCCCGGGGCAATTCCGCCCCCGCTCTCCGGCCCGGCCAGCCTGAGCATGCCGCCGTTGGGTGGCCGGGCGGTGGAGCGGGCCGGCGATGCCACCTGAGCCGGAAACGCCCAAGCGCTCGGCGCGGGCGGATCGCCGGCTTCCGGCGAGCACCCGGCCGATCCTCTCGGCCGATCGGCGCCTCGGCCCACGCCGCGCCTACACCAGAACCCAATCGCCGCCCATGATACCGGTGATCGGGTCCCAGCCGGCGAAGGCGCCGGCATCGAGGTCGAGGGCGTAGGTGGTGCCGTCGGCCTGGCGCACCAGCACGTCCTCAAATCCGTCATTGTCATGGTCGAAGGCGCCCGCCACCTGCCAAGCGGCGCTCGGGGCGTTGTGCACGATGAACCAGCCGGCATTCGAGCCGCCCAGCATGTCGACGCCCCAGATCTGCCCGGTCGCCTGGTGGCGGAAGATCACATCGTCGTAGCCGTCGCCGTTGACGTCGGCCACCGCCGCCGCCTGCCAGCTCGAGCCCGGGCTTGCGGCGACCGTGCCCCAGCCCGCCAGGGTGCCGCCGTCGATGTCGGCATACCAGGTGGTGCCGTCGGCGGTGTTTTGGATCACCACGTCGGAGATGCCGTCGCGGTCGAGATCGCCGACGCCCACGGTGCGCCACGCCGTGCCCACGTTCGGCAGCGTGCCATAGCCGCTGGCGCCGCCGCCGGCATCGAGGTCGAGGTACAGCAGCTGGCCGCCGTCGTTCCGGATCATCGGGTCGAGGATGCCGTCGCCGGTGAAGTCCCCCACCGCCTGCAAGGCCCAGTCGGCGCTGAGGCTGGTCACCACCTCGGCCCAGCCGCGGCCCTGCTGGACCGTGTAGATCGACCCGCTCGTCGGGTCCTGCACCACCGCCTCGGCCCGGCCGTCGCCCGACAGGTCCCCGGTCGCCCCGACCCGCCAGCCTGCCGGCATCGCCCCGACCAGTGTGACGAACCCGCCGGCCCCGGCCGCCGACATGTCGACATAGCCGATCTGCCCGCTCGTCTCGTTCAGGAACAGCACGTCGTTGACGGCGCCGCCGTCGACATTGCTGACCGCGTTCTGCTGGATGCCGGCCAATCCGAAGTTGGCCCCGGCAAACTGCGCCCCCTCGATCGAGACCGCGTAGTCCAGGCCCTCCGCGCCGCTCAGGTCACGGGCCTCGAGGTACCATTGCCCGTCCTGCTGGAAGCTGCGCACCGAGAAGCCGCTGCGGGCGCCGCCGAAGATCAGGAAGTCGCTGCCCGCGCCGCCGTCGAGCAGATCGTCCCCGGCGCCGCCGTCAAGCAGATCCTGCCCGCCGTAGCCCAGCAGCGTGTCGGCTCCGGCGGCGCCGAAAAGCCGGTCGGCTCCGGCGGCGCCGACCAGCGTGTCGGCGGCCCCGGTGCCGACGAGCACCAGGTCGCCCTCGACCTCGTCGACCTGCACGTCGAGCTTGACATTCGCACCGGCAATGGTCGCCAGCCGCGTGACCGGGCCGGCCAGGGCGCCGCCGGAGAAGGTCACCGTGTAGCTGCCGTCCGGCAGCGCCAGCGTGTAGCCGCCGGATGCCCAGGTGGTCGTCGTGTACGTGTGGCCGCCGCCGGTCGCCCTGACCGTCACGCCGCCCAGCCCTTCGCCGACATCGTAGAAGTCGTTGGCGTTAAGGTCGTCGATCGCCACGCCGGTCAGGAAGGTCCGGCCGGCGTCGGTGAACTTCTGCGTGACCATCGAGGTCGAGGTGTAGGTCGTCCCGTCCCAGGTGAACGCGCCGGCGAGGTGGCCGATGCCGATCTCGGAGAACCGCCCCTCGAGCAGGTTCTCCCGATGGCCCGCGGAGTCGAACAGGGCATCGTGCTGGCGCGCGACCGTGGCGGGGCGGTCGGCATATCCCGTTCCGATGGTGCCGGCCCAGGCAATGTTCTCGCCGGTCGACCAGCCGGATCCGGTGTCGGTCCAGCCGGCGGCGAAGATCCGCTGGGTCGGGCTGCTGCCATCGCTGCCGGTGTGCGAGAAATAGTCCTCATCGAGCATCGACTGGCTGTGCAGGCTCGCCGCGGCCTCGAGCACCGATACGAAGGCCAGGGGCTGCCGCGCCTCCGCCGTCAGCGTGCCGGGAGCGAGATCCTCGTTCAGCGTCGCGACATGATCGTTGCGGGCGACCTCCGCCAGAGGGTCCTGCCGGGCCCGATTGACCAACTCCAGCATGTACTGCTCGAGGGCGGACGGATACGCCATGGGGACCTCCTGTAAAGAACCGGAACCTCCTGTCCCGGGCCTGCTGGCGGAGCCCGACGCTAAGTCAAAATCATTACTTATGTGTAAACATGGAGCAAAGACTCCGGCGAAGGCCGCAACATCATATTGTTCTCAATATCGGCCCAAATACAGAGGCACGGCCTCGCGGCTCCCATGGAGGAGCCTTGCGCGGGCGGCCGTCACCAAGACAAGGCGGCCCCCGCCGGTCGGCCTGGCGCATCGGCACGTCGCCGTGCCCGTCCGGCCGGTGCCGCGTCGACGCATTGCCGTTGAGGGCGTGTCCCCGATCCGCCGCGGCGGGGCGGGGCAACGGCGCGGCGGTCTATGCCGGCAGCCGCGACGCGGAACCGGGCGCCGGCGCCTCATGGCCGGGACGCGGGCGGCGGAAACTCCCGGCGCGCCCGCTCCAGGCTCTCCAGATTGCCGATGTCACGGTGGTAGCCGGTGGTCTCCACCGCCAGGATGCGTCCCAGGAACCCGGGGATCACCTCGGTGCTGAGGTCGACGAAGGCCCGCGGGACCGCCTCGGCGGCGGCGATCACCTCCGGCGTGACGATGTACACCGCCGCGTTCGCCAGATTGCCCGGCGGGTTCGCCACCTTCTCATGGAACGCGCGGACGATGCCTTGGCCATCGCGCTCGAGGATGCCGCAGGTGCGCGGCGCGTCGGTCCGGAACGCCAGCATGGTCAGCGCCACGCCCGAGGGCCGCCGGCGGTGCGCCGCGATCAGCCCCGCGACGTCGAAGTCGGTCAGGTTGTCGGCGTGGGCCACCAGCAGATCGTCGCCGCCGTAGAGCGGCCGGTTCGCCTTCAGGGTGCCCCCGGTGCCGAGCAGCTCGGCCTCATGCACGAGGTCGACGCGGCCGCGCCAGGGCGAGGCGGCCATGTGCGCCGCCACCGTGTGCGCGAGGTGGTGGGTGTTGATGATCGCCCGCTCGATCAGGTCATCGGCGAACAGCAGCTCGAGCCAGTAGTCGAGCAGCGGCTTGCCGTGGATCGGCACCAGGCATTTCGGCGTGGTGTCGGTGACCGGCCGCAGCCGGCTGCCGACGCCGGCGGCCAGCAGCAGGGCGCGCATGGTCTCACACCGGCAGGTCGACGAGTTCGGTCAGAAGCTCCTGGACGCTCAGCGGCTTGTTGCCGACCCGGCCGACCTGGCAGCCGGCCGCGATGCAGCCGAGGTAGATGCTCTGCCACAGGTCGGCGCCGGCGCGGGTCGCCAGCGCCGTGCAGGTGAACAGGGAATCGCCGGCTCCGGCGACGTCGACCGGTGCGGTGTTGAACACCGGCAGCCGGTCCGTGTACGGATCGCCGTCCTTCCAGGAGCGGATCATCAGGCCCTCGCCGCCGAGGGTGACGATGACGTGCTCGGCCTGGGCGGTCTGCTGCAGCTTCTCCGCGGCGATCACCAGGCCGGACTCGAAGTCCTGGATGGCGAGGCGGGTCTCCCGCTCGGTCGGGGTGATCAGCGTCATGCCCTTGAAGCGCGAGATGTCGGCGTATTGGGACGAGGCCTGGCTGTCGGCCGCCATCATGATGTTGCGCGAGCGCGCCCGCTCGATCAGCGCATCGACCAGCGCCTGAGGCAGGCAGCCGTAGTTGAAGTCCGAGAACAGCAGCAGATCCGTGCGGTCGATGATGGCGTCGAACCGCCTCAGGGTCTGCTCGATGAGATCGCCGTCGATCGAGTGCTGGCGCAGCTCGTTGACGCGCAGCAGCGTCTTGCCGTGCGCACGGTACCGGCGCTTGAGCGTCGTCGGCCGGGTCGGATCGACCAGCATGTCGGCATGGACCCCGGCCGCCTCCAGCTCGGCCCGGCCGAAGCCGGCCCGGTCGTCGTCGCCGACCACCGTGAAGTAGCGCACCTCGGCGCCGAGGCCGCGGGCATGGGCGGCGACGATGCCGGCGCCGCCGAGGAACAGCCGCTCGTCCATCGGCGTCACCACGATGGTCGGGTCCTCCTGGGACATGCCGAGCGGTTCGCAGTCGATATAGGCGTCGAGGATCAGGTCGCCGATCACCACCACGCGCAGCCCGGAGAACTTGGCGATCTGACGACGCAGTTCGGGGATCGAGAAGCGGTGCCGCATCATGAAATCGCGCGGCTTGATGGTCTGCGGGTGCGACGGCTCCTGAAGCTCCTGGTGCAGCAGGCCGAGCGAGGAGAAGGTGACGTCGCCGGAGGCGAAGACCAGGCGTCCGCCGTAGGACTCGACGAGCGCCTCCTCGATGTTGAAATGGCCCTTGTGCTCGTTGCCCTTGACCACGATGTCGGGCTGCAGCCGCTCGATGAACTCGGCCAGCGGCTGGTTGAGCAGCACCGCGTGATCGACGAGCTTGATCGCTTCGAGCGCCTCCAGCCGCATCACCGCGGGCACGGTGATCGCCCGCGGGCCGTCCGGGTTGATGCCGACCACCAGCACGTCGCAAAGCTCGGAGGCGAACTTGAGCAGCCGCAGGTGCCCGGGGTGAACCACGTTGAAGTTGCCGGAGACGAAGGCCACGGTCCGGCCCTCCGGCACCTGCTCGCGGATCTTGTCGACGGCGAACGAGCTGCTCAGCCATTCCTGCGCCCTGGCCTTGTCGGCGCGATGGCCGTCCGGCCGCCCCTGCAGCGCGGCGTCGATGCTCGTCCGTGATGCCATCGTCCTCGGATCCTCACTCCAGTGTCGCCAGGAAGGCGTGTCCGGCCTCGGGCCGATCCTCCGGCGGCGCCCAGGGCGCGGCCTCGGTCCGCCCCGGGTCGAACGGCCCGGTGGTCGTCTCCAGGTAGATGAGCCAGCCGCTCTCAAACCGGAGCGTGTGGAAGACGCCCTCGGGCATCCGGTAGAAGAAGGCCTCGCCGGAGCCGTAGGGCCCCATCGCGAGGCTGCGGGTGAGCCGCCCGGCCTCGTCGAACAGCAGGGTCGTGGCCCGACCTTCGAGCACCGTCAGGGTCTCCGACTTGCCCTGGTGCCGATGCGGCCGAACATACGCCGCGCCGTGCATGGCGATCAGCATCTCCTGCGCGGCGGCCTCGGGACCGGGATGGAAGCAGATCCGGCAGCGGCGCCGGGGGGCGTTCTCGGCCACCCGCTTCAGCAGCCCGATGGCCGGCGGACCGGCCACCGCGAACGGCTCCGTCGCGTAGAACACCTCGGGCGCGACCTGATGAAGGGGCAGGGGAAGCGGCATTTACGCCTGTCTGGCTATCCAGGATTACTTCGCAAAAATCGGGTTAATGTTCGGGCGTTCCGCCCCCAAGAGGTTTGATCGCGGCAGGAACTCCTAACTGTTATCTGCGGATAATGCATTAGCCAAAACAGTTCCAGCTTTTTATTGCTGCAATTAGCAATAATCGGCCTTGACTGGTGCAGCCGGGCGACGCCGCGCGCTAGCGCCCCCCGCTCCCACCTATTGAAGCGGGCCTGCGATCCTCCCGTTCAACGCGCCCATCCACGCCAAGGCACTTCGGCATTTATGGCCAGACCGGATCACTGGAACCCGCTGGCCGCTCCAGCGTCACCTCGTCTGCAACTGGTCCAGGCTGGATGACTAAGCACATTATCGGGCGCGCCTTCTGTGCCCGTCTCGGCTAAGTGATCGGCGCCAATCTCCTTCTGCGCCACTTTGCCCTCCAAACGCGTGCGAAACGCTTGAGGGATAACAACGGCCTGTGGTAACTCCAACCTTTGTCGGTCGATTTGGCGATCTGGTCGGATCGCCAACGCTTCCCCTCGGTATCGATAGACTCTGGCGTGGCCAGTCCGTGCCACCCGGCGCCTTGCCCCGAGTGTATTGTGCAAGTGTCTCGTGGACTGCGCGACGTTTGCTGCACGCCATACGGCGGACAGTTGCCAAAACCTCGTCCTTCAACGACTGCTGGAGCAGGCAAAGCCAGGATCTCTTGATGGAATTTCACACTTATTCTTTCGTGTTCATATTCCTGCCGCTGGTGCTTCTGGTGTACCATTTCCTTCGGTCCCGATCCTGCGCCAACTGGTTCCTGGCCGGCGCTAGTTTTGTCTTCTATGGCCTGGGCGCTTGGTGGTTTTTAATACCTTTGGCTATCTCAGCTATCGTCGACTATACCCTCGGTTGGCGCATGGGTCAAACCGCTTGCGAGCGGCAACGACGCCGACTGGTAATAATCAGCGTTGTCGCAAATATCAGCATACTTTCAATATTCAAATACACAACTTGGCTTACGGGATCTGTGTCCGATATCCTCGCCCCTCAAGGCATTGCTTTTGTCACGATTTCATTGACGCTGCCTCCCGGCATTTCCTTCTACACATTCCAAACAATGAGCTACACTATTGACATTTATCGCAGGCAATTTGAACCCACCCGGAGCTTTCGGGACTATCTGTCGTTCGTGTCCTTCTTTCCGCAGCTCGTTGCGGGTCCGATCGAGCGCGCGTCGCGACTGCTGCCTCAGCTGGCAGCAAATCGACCGCCGATCTCAGCCGCAGCCGCCTCCAGCGCCCTTTTCCTGATTTTATTCGGCCTGTTCCAGAAGACCGTGCTGGCCGACAATTTCGGCGGGCTGATCGACCGCATCCTGCTTTGGCTGGGACCGAATAGTGAGAACCCCATCGAACCGGGACTTGGCCTTGTCTTCATGTACGCCTTTGCATTTCAAATTTACTGTGACTTTGCTGCTTATTCAAATATTGCCCGCGGCACCGCTCGGCTTTTTGGCATTGAGCTTATGAGAAACTTCCGCACGCCCTATCTCGCCACCAACCCATCAGATTTTTGGTCGCGTTGGCACATCTCTTTGTCGACATGGCTGCGAGACTATCTGTACATCCCGCTCGGTGGCAATCGCGGTGGGCGATGGCTGACCATGAGGAACCTCATCATCACCATGGGGTTGGGTGGGCTCTGGCATGGGGCGGGTTTGCTGTTTCTGGTCTGGGGCCTCTGGCACGGACTTCTTCTTGTGCTCTATAGCTTTGTCCCGCTTGATAGGATACTTGAGAGGAATTTTGGCAAGCCAGGACGCCTTCTTTCCATCATTATCTTCTTCCACCTTGTTTGCATTGGATGGATCTTCTTCCGGGTAACACCCGAACAGTTTTGGCCGATCGTCCACTCCATTCTTGCGTTTCCCGGCGCGTTCATGCAGATAATGTTGAGTACCACAGGATCGTGGCTGGCGGTCTTTGAGGGCGATGCTAGCGCTCCCACCGTATTCGTCCAGACATTGCAGGTACTTCTGTCCTCGTTCTACCGTCCAGCTGTGCTGGGCTGGGGCTTGGTCCTGTTTTTTTTCCCCCTTTTGATCATCGACTGGTTAGGCTATCGTCGTGACGGTGAGTTTCCAGATGAATGGGAATTGTGGCCGATCTGGCTCAAGACCGTTACGGTTCTTGTCCTGATCTACTCAATCATCTTCTTTGCAAGACGGGAAGCCAATGAATTCATCTATTTCACATTTTAAGGCTTGGTTGCTGGTGTTGTTGATCGTCTTGGGCATCGAGATGATCTACCTCGCTTTCATGCGCCCTCATGAGATGGACCGCACAAACTTGCTCCAGTTCAGCTTTGCCACGCCAGAAACGGCGCAACGACTTTTCACTTGGCACAAAATGCGGGCCTTTGGGGATAGCGAGCCGCATGTCGTTCAAGTCGGCGACAGCTCTGGGTTTCACGGCATAGACCCGCTCCTTGTCGAGGCTTACTTGCCGCCTGGCACCCGATACGTGAACATGAGCTGCTGCGCCAACCAAGGATTCCGCGGGTACATCAACGTTCTGAAATATATGCTCGACCGCAATGAAGGCATACGGTACGCGATACTGCACATTACCCCTCACACTATGCCACGGCCGGAGATGTGGGACGCTGATGGTGCCGCCCTGTGGGGCGATGCGAACATCACCGTCTTTGGCGAGGCAATCGGCAAGGAGGTCAACGCACCCTGGTCCTGGTTTCGGGTTCCAACACTGGCCGCGCGCGGCGACGTCACCCACACAGTGTACTACTTTGGTGACCTCTTCCGGTCTCGCGACGCTCCGATGCTCGATGCCTATCCATACCTGGAGTTTCTAGATCTATTCCGAAAGCATCGAGGCTGGACCCCGGAGAATGATGTACAGCAGTATATCGATCCACAGGAATGCAAGGTTCATACGCCAAAGACGTTCGACTGGCGAAGTTTTTCGCGTAAAACGTATATAGAGGTTGTGTTTCCAAAGTTCGCCGCGTTGGCGCGGCGGCATAACATCAAACTTGTCGTTGTCTTTCAGCCCGTCGGATGCCAGCTTGGAGACGGTGCGGGAAGCCAAGTGGCCCGTGACGGATTAAGGCGCTTCATGGTCGAGAACCCCGATGTCGCTGTACCCTTTCCGCTGATCGAAACATGGGATCCAGCTCGCTTCTCGGTGCCGGCCCATGTCCATACCGAATGGGTTCCGGAGACCTCACGCCGTCTCGGTGAGGCTCTACGAGACATAATGAAGGCCGACGGCTTCCGGCCAAGCCCGAGCGAAGGTGCCCCTTGATCCCGCAGTCGAAGTCTCCGCCGAGCGCCGAACACCAACGGGCGCCTAGTTGGCACCCCTACAGGCACGCCAAGCTCGGGCCAAGCGCGCCCAACTTTAACCCCGCCCGGCGATCGGTCGACCCTCCCGATTGGCTCGATAGGAAACCCTTTCCAGCCGCACAAGCCGAGGTTTCCGGCGATACGACCAAAGCTTCGGGCCATGTGCAAATTAATTGTGTTGCAACATGCACCGTCAAGAGATACCCGCATGATCAGCGAGTTCAGTGTCCACGCTAACAGGACGAATCTCCCGATGATTCGGGCCGCGATTGTCCAGGCTTCAACTAGCTGAGTTTTGCATGAGAGTTCTCGTCACCGGAGCGTGTGGCTACAAGGGCACGGTGCTGGTGCCGAAGCTGCTCGAGCACGGCCATGAGGTGCTGGCCTTCGACATCCAGTGGTTTGGCAACCATCTGCTGCCGCATCCACGGCTTGAGGTGGTGAAGGGCGATGTGCGCGACACCGGCTCGATCGATCTCGACGGGGTGGAGGCCATCATCCACCTGTCGAGCGTCGCCAACGATCCCTGCGGCGACCTGGACCCGAAGCTGACTTGGGAGATCAGCTGCCTGGCGACGATGCAGCTGGCCGACCGCGCCCGGCGTCTGGGCATCACCCGGTTCATCTACGCGTCGTCGGGCTCGGTCTACGGTGTCTGCGACGCGCCGCAGGTGACCGAGGACCTCGAACTGTTCCCGCTATCGGAGTACAACAAAACCAAGATGTGCGCCGAGCGGATCCTGCTCTCGTATCGTGACGACATGGTCGTCCAGATCGTCCGGCCGGCCACCGTATGCGGGTTCTCGCCGCGCATGCGCCTCGACGTGTCGGTCAACATGCTGACCATGCAGGCGCTGGAGAATCGACGGATCACCGTGTTCGGCGGCGACCAGACCCGGCCGAACATCCACATCGACGACATCACCGACCTGTACCTGTTCCTGCTCAACCATCCGGAGCATGACGGCGTCTACAACGCCGGCTTCGAGAACCTGGCGATCCGCGCGATTGCCGAGATGGTGGCGGAGACGGTCGAGGCCGAGATCGTCGCCACCCCGTCGCAGGACCCGCGGTCGTACCGGGTCAACTCCGACAAGCTGCTGGCCACCGGCTTTCGCCCGAGAAAGACGGTGCGCGACGCCATCGACGAGCTGGCCGGGCTGTACAGCCAGGGCGTCCTCAAGAACGATCCGAGCTTCCATAACCTGAAATGGATGCAGCAGGAGGTCCTGTCATGAGCGCTCACGCCGCCGTCCGCCTGCCCACGCCCGCCCCGGCGGAGACCGGCCTGTTCCGGGCCTACGCCGAGCGGCTGTCCCGGACGCTCGAGGGCCATGACTGGACCACCGTCAGCGAGCTGGCCGAGGATCTGCTCGACGCCTGGAGGACCGGCCGGCAGGTGTTCCTGTGCGGCAACGGCGGCAGCGCCGGCAACGCGGTGCATCTGGCCAACGACTTCATCTACGCGCTGAGCAAGGTGCCGGGCTCGGGCATCCGGGCGCACGCGCTGGCGGCGAACCCGGCCGTGCTCACCTGCCTCGCCAACGACGAGGGCTACGAGACCGTCTTCGCCATCCAGCTCAGCGTCATGGCGCGCCCGGACGATCTGCTGCTTGCGTTCTCCGGCAGCGGCAACTCGCCGAACATCCTGCGGGTGCTGGACGAGGCCCGGCGGATCGGCGTCAAGAGCTATGCCGTCCTCGGCTTCGAAGGCGGCAAGGCCAAGGCGCTGGCGGACCGGCCGATCCATTTCGCGATCGGCGACATGCAGATTGCCGAGGACGCCCAGCTCATTGTCGGCCACATGCTGATGCAGTATCTCTGGTCGCGGCGGCACGAGGTGCTGGGCAAGGCTCCCTGACGCGCGATCATGGCCGGCACCGAACGTTTCCTGGTCCTCGGATCGAACTCCTTCTCCGGGGCCACCTTCTGCGATCACCTCGCCGCGCTTGGCTATGAGGTGCTGGCCACCAGCCGCTCGCCCGAGCCGGCGCGGCCGCTGCTGCCCTACGCCTGGCACGATCGGCCCCGAGCCGTCCGCTTCGAGCGCCTCGACATCAATCACGATCTCGACGCGCTCGACGCGCTGCTGCAGCGCGAGCGGCCGAGCCATATCGTCAATTTCGCCGCCCAGAGCATGGTCGGGCAAAGCTGGGACCATCCCGGCGACTGGATGCGCACCAACGTCGTCTCGACCGTCGAGCTGCATAATCGCCTGCGCCGCTACGACGGGCTCGAGCGCTATGTCCACGTGACCACGCCCGAGGTCTACGGCTCGACCGAGGGCTGGGTGCGCGAGGACCACCCCTTCAATCCGTCGACACCCTATGCCGTGTCGCGGGCGGCCGGCGACATGAGCCTGAAGACCTATGTCGACAGCCACGGGCTGCCGGCGGTGTCGACCCGCGCGGCGAACGTGTACGGGCCCGGCCAGCCGCTCTATCGGATCGTGCCGCGCACCGTCCACGCGGCCATGACCGGCCAGAAGCTCAAGCTCGACGGCGGTGGCCGGTCCGAGCGCGTGTTCATCCACATGACCGACGTGGCGGACGCGACCCTCAAGGTCGCCTTGCGCGGGACGCCCGGCGACTGTTACCATATCTCGGGCTATGAGCTGGTCTCCATACGGAATCTGGTAGAGATCATCCTGGAGGCCCTGGGCGCGTCGTTCGACGACTGCGTCGAGATCGGCCCGGAGCGGCTGGGCAAGGACACGGCCTACATGTTAGATACTTTCAAGATCCGCTCGGAGCTTGGATGGCGCGACACCATCGGGCTGCGCGAGGGGATCGACAGCGTCATCGACTGGGCCCGGCGCTTTGCCGAGGCGCTGCCGAGCCTGCCCACCCAATACGTCCACAAGCCTTGAGAGCGGCAGCGCCTGCCATGACGGCCATCCTCGACCGACCGACGCCCGACGGCGCGATACCCGATGGCGCGATCCCCGACGGCGCGACCCCCGATGGCGCGACCCCCGATGGCGCGACCCAGGGCCTGCCGGGCCCGAACCGGCCTGCCGTGGACGTGGCCGGCCTGCGCGACCGGGCGGCGCGCCTGCGCGGCCGCATCGTCGAGATGTGCCATGCCTCGAAATCCGCGCATCTCGGCTCGTCGCTGTCCTGCGTCGACATCCTGACGGCCGCCTATTGGCACGTGCTGCAGATCGACCCGGCCGATCCGCGCCATCCCGAGCGCGACCGCTTCATCCTGTCCAAGGGCCACGCCGCCATGGCGATCTACGCCACGCTGGCCATGCGCGGCTTCATCCCCGAGGACGAGTTGGACAGCTACAACCAGGACAACGGACGGCTGGCCGAGCATCCGCCGGCCAACATGGTCCCGGGCATCGAGGTGGCGACCGGCTCGCTCGGCCACGGGCTGCCGGTCGGCCTCGGCATGGCGCTGGCATCCCGCATCAAGGGCGAGCGCTGCCGGGTGTTCGCCCTGCTGTCCGACGGCGAGAACAACGAGGGCTCGGTCTGGGAAGCCGCCTTGTTCGCGGCCGCGCAGAGGCTCGAGAACGTCTGCGTGATCGTCGATTACAACAAGTGGCAGGCGACGGCGCGCTCGAACGAGACGCTGGCGCTGGCGCCGCTGCGCGACAAGTGGGCCGCCTTCGGCTGGGACGCGCGGGAGATCGACGGCCACGACGTCGGTGCGCTGGCCGAGGCCATGGCCGCCGTGCCCAACGGCTCCGGCAAGCCGGTGGCGCTGATCGCGCACACGGTCAAGGGCAAGGGCGTCTCCTTCATGGAGGACGACAACAACTGGCACTACCGCGTTCCGAAGGCCGACGAGGTCGCGCGCGCCCGTGCCGAGCTGGGACTCGCGTAAGCCATGAGAAACGCCTTCGCCGACGAGCTGACCCGGCTCGGCCAGGACGACCCGCGCGTCGTCATGCTCTCCGGCGATATCGGCAACCGCCTGTTCGACAAGTTCAAGGCGGCCCAGCCCGAGCGCTTCTTCAACTGCGGCGTGGCCGAGCAGAACATGATGGGTGTCGCCGCCGGCATGGCCATGAGCGGCCTGCGCCCGGTCGCCTACACCATCACCCCGTTCGTCACGACCCGCTGTCTCGAGCAGATCCGCACCGATGCCGCCTACCACGAGGCGCCGGTGACGATCGTCGCGGTCGGCGCGGGGCTCGCCTATGCCGGCCTGGGGCCGACGCACCACGCCTGCGAGGACATCTCCTTCCTGCGCTCGATCCCGAACATGGTCGTGGTGGCGCCGGGCGATGCCTGGGAGGTGCGCGCGGCGCTGCGCGCGGTGATGCGGCAGGACCGCCCGGCCTATATCCGCCTGGGCAAGAAGGGCGAGCCGGAGGTCCATGGCGGCCCGATCGACGGCTTCGAGCTCGGCCGGGCGCTCACGGTCGTGGACGGTCGCGAGGTCTGCCTGCTGTCCACCGGCAACATCCTGCCCGAGGCGGTGACGGCGGCCGAGATCCTGGGCACGCGGGGGATCTCGACACGGGTGATGAGCGTCCACACCGTCAAGCCGCTCGACGAAGCCTTCCTGGCGCAGGCGTTCCAGCACTACGAGCGCGTCGTCACGGTCGAGGAGCACTCGCTGATCGGCGGCCTGGGCGGCGCGGTGGCCGAATGGGCGGTCGACGCCGGCCTGGACACCCGCAAGCTGCTGCGCATCGGCACGCCCGACAAGTTCTTCAAGCTGTCCGGCGAGCAGGCCTTCGCCCGCGAACGGCTGGGCTTGCTGGGCGACCAGATCGCCGAGCGCGTCGCCGGCACGCTGAGCCACAAGGTCGCCGCCGCCTGATGAGGACCGAAGCCGCCATCCTGGTCGAGACCGGGCAGCCCCTGGTCCTGGCCGAGCTGTCCGTCCCGGCGCTGGGCCCGGGCCAGGCGCTCGTCGAGATCACCTACTCCGGCGCCTGCGGCACCCAGGTCATGGAATGGCGCGGCGACAAGGGCCCCGACAAATGGCTGCCGCATTGCCTGGGGCACGAGGGCACCGGCCGGGTCGTCGAGGCGGGCGCCGGCGTCACCAAGGTCAAGGTCGGCGAGCGGGTCGTGCTGTCCTGGATCCGCGGCGGCGGCGCCGAGACCGGCGGCTGCAAATACGACTGGGACGGCCGGGTGGTGAACGCGGGCGGGGTCACCACCTTCCAGCGCCATGCCGTGGTCAGCGAGAACCGGCTGACCCGTCTGCCCGACGGCGTGAGCGACGAGGTCGCCATCCTGCTCGGCTGCGCGGCGCCGACCGGCATGGGCGCGGTCCTGAACGTGCTCGACGTCTCGCCCGGCGACAGCGTCGCCGTGTTCGGCACCGGCGGCATCGGGCTTGCCGCCACGATGGCCGCGGCCTTCGCCGGCGCCATGCCGGTGATCGGCATCGACCCGAACCCGGCGCGCCGGGCCCTGGCCGAGACCTACGGCTGCACGCACGTGATCGACCCGGCCGAGGGCGACCCGGTCGAGGCGGTGCGCGCCATCGTGCCGGGCGGCGTCGACGCCGCCGTCGAGGCCTCCGGCCAGCCGGTGGTGATGGCGAGCGCCATCCAGGCGGTGCGGGCGCAGGGCGGCCGGGCCGTCGTCATCGGCAATGCCAGGGCCGGCAGCGACCTCGTGATCTCGCCCTCGGTGCTCAATCAGGGCAAGAGCCTGCTCGGCACCTGGGGCGGCGACAGCCAGCCCGACCGCGACTACACGCGCTACGGCCGGCTGCTGGCCAGCGGGCGTTTTCCGGTGCGCGACCTGCTGAGCGCGCCTTATGCCCTGGAGGACGCGACCCGGGCGCTCGAGGATCTGGCCGCCGGGCGCGTCGGCCGGCCCTTGATCGCCATGCACCGGCGCTGAGCCGACCGACGGCCGCGCGCTGGAGCGGTTCCGGGTGATGCGGAATCGGGCCGGTGATGCCGCGTGAGCCGGAAACGCGCTAGCGCCGTTCCCACAGGCGCGCCAGCCAAGTGGCGACGATCGGGCGAAGCCGATAGGGGCGGAAGCGGGCCGTCAGCCAGGCGAGGCGCAGGATCCGTCCCGGGCCTCCCGGCACCCGGGCCAGGGCATGCCAAACCGACGCGTCGGCCGGCGTCGGCGCGACCACCGGATCGAGGCTGCTGAGCACGTCCCGCGGGGCGCCGGCGGCGAGACGGCCCACGCCGAAGCGCCAGCGCCGCTCGAACAGCGCCGGGTAGCCCGGCGGAAAATGCGGGTCGGCGCGCATCCCGGCCAGCGCCGCCGCCATGACCCCGAGAGCGATCTCCGGCCGGCCGGCGGTGACCCGCGACACACCGGCCGGATCGGCGGTCCGGTTGGCGCCGATGACGGGCGCGAAGCAGAAGCCGTGGCGCACGGCCAGGGAGCGCACGAGATAGCCGTCGGCGAAGCTGCCCATCTCCGGCCGAAGCCCGCCGGCGGCCGCGGCCGCCGCGCGCCGCCAGACCACCGCGGAACTGGGGGCGAAGTTGTCGATCCGGCGGAGCAGGGCCGGCATGCGCTCGGCCGGAACGTGAGCGGGGCCCGGGGCCGGACGGGCCGGCGGACGGAGGCCGATCGGGCGGCCGTCGGTGTCGACGAGGCGGGTCTCGCCGGAGAAGAAGCCGACGTTCGGACAGGTCTCGAGCATCGGCCGGGCGGCGGCCAGGAAGCCGGGCGCCACCGTGTCGTTGGCGCTGCCCATGTAGACGTAGCGGCCGCGGGCGGCGGCGAGGCCGCGGTTGAGGGTCGGGATGACGCCGAGATTCCGGTCGTTGCGCAGCGCGACCAGGGTCGGCACCTCGGCGGCAAGGCGGGTGATCACCTCCGGGCTGTGATCGGTGGATCCGTCGTCGATGACGATGATCTCGCCGGGCGGCGGCTCCTGCCGGCAGAGAGCCGCCACGGCACGGGGCAGAAGCGCGGCGTCGTTGTAGTTCGGCACGATGGCGCTCAGCCAGGGGTCCGGCCGTCGGGCACCGCCGACCCTGTCCACGGCCACGGTTCCGGACGCCGGACCCCGGCCCTCGTCGTCATGTGTCATGGGGCGGTCACGCTGCGCTCGGGGCGCCGGGCTCCACGGCACCGTGATTTGGAAGGGCACGACTTCGGGAGCCGGCGGCCCGCGAAGCCTAGCCCGGCGTCCACACGGAGGCTACGAAAGAGCCGTCCGTCGGGAGCCGGGCTCGCGGCCCGGACGGAGATCGCCGTGGTGCGGCCTTGACCGGCCCCCATGGTCATGGCATCGCCCGAGCGACCGCAGGGTGGAAAGGGCCGAGTGTCCTCGCATCCTGGTCCACCCACCCGGCCGGAGGAAGGGATTGACCGAAGAAGTCGCACGCCTCGACGCGGAAGCCGTGCTCGCTCAGGTGCGGTCCGGTGTCGCCGAGCGCGACACCGTGGTGCGCCTCGTCAACGAGATGCTTCAGGCCCAGGAGCCGGTTCCGCTCGAGATCGAAGGGGCATGCCTGGGCCACTTCATTAAGGACGACCCTTCCCGGATCGACCTCAAGCGACGGCTCGTCGTGGTGCTGCGGTCGCTCGGAAAGCCGGTGCCGCCGCCCTTGCTGGAGGAGGTCGGCGAGTCCTACCGGCAGGAGGAGCACGAGACCGATTTCCAGGCAATGATGGCCGCCTACGGTGAGAAGGTCCGATACCAGGACCTGGAGCCGGAGTTTCTCGAGGATCTTGCCGCCGTGCGGCGCTTCACCATGACTTCCGTCGAGCGTCTCCATGCCTTGTGGGATGCGGTGCGGTATGTGGCGGCGGCCGGAGTTCCGGGCGATCTGGTCGAGTGCGGCGTCTGGCGAGGCGGCAGCGTCATGCTGATGGCCCTGGCGCTCGGCCGTGCCCGCATCGCCGACCGCGGCCTTTGGCTCTATGACACCTTCACGGGATTGCCGCGCCCGGACCCCGTGCTGGACGTCGACGTGCTTGGCAATCGGGCGATCGACGGCTGGGAGCCCCGCCACATCGAGGATGGAAGGACCTACTGGGCCTTTGCCGAGGAGGCGGATGTACGTCGCAACATGGCCGCGACGGGCTATCCCGCCACCCGTCTCCGCTTTGTGCGCGGCATGGTGGAGGAGACCATCCCGGCCGACTCGCCGACCGGGATCGCCATCCTGCGCATCGACACCGATTGGCACGCGTCCTACCGGCACATTCTGGAGCATCTCTATGACCGGGTCGTCCGCGGCGGGATCGTGATCTTCGACGACTATGGCCAGTTCCTCGGCGCTCGCCGGGCGGTCGACGACTTCCGGCGCGAGCGGGCCATCGTCTCGCCGATGCTCAGGGTCGACTTCTCCTGCCGGCTCATGGTCAAGATGTGACAATCAAAGGAGTCGCCGGCGCGGGGCTCTCCCGAGCCCACTCGCCAGGCCGGACCCTCACGAGGTCGAAGATGGGGCGCATACCCCATGCGCTTGCCTTGGAAGGCGAGCAGGACTGTGGACCAGAAGCCGATCCGAGGCATTGCGATCGGAATCCGGAGCCGCGCGCTGGCAGCGTTGCACGACCGTGCGAGGCCGCGCCTTGCCTCGTGGAGGATCCGCGCGTCGACACCATCATGAGCAACCTTGACGCGTACACGCGAGAGCGTTTCCGGGTTGGGTGGCATCGCCGGCCGGCTCCCCCCCCCCCCGCGGGGGGGGGGGGGGGGGGGGGGGGGGGGGGGGGGGGGGGGGGGGGGGGGGG
>CAZTHL010000072.1:0-19256 GCA_964613585.1 uncultured Mycobacteriaceae bacterium
TCGATCTCGTCGAGCAGCGCCCAGGGGTCGACCACGACGCCATTGCCGATCACGGCGATCTTGTCGGAGCGGACCACGCCCGAAGGCAGCAGCGACAGCTTGAAGGTCTGGCCGTTGATCACCAGTGTATGACCGGCGTTGTGGCCGCCCTGGAAGCGCACCACCACATCGGCGCGGGCGGACAGCCAGTCGACGACCTTGCCCTTGCCCTCGTCGCCCCACTGCGCGCCCACCACGGCGACGTTGGTCATGGTGCCTCTCCGCCGTTGACCGGAACGATGCGGCTGCCGTCGAGCCGGGCATGGCAGCCGAGCCGGCGCGCCTCGGCCGGCTCGTCGTCCACCGGATGCATGCCGGCCACGGCAACCTGCCCTTCCTCGCGTAGCTGGCGCGCGACCGCCGGATCGGTGCCGAACGGCAGGAACAGGCGCCGCGGCGGCGCCGGGGCCGGCAGGGCGCGCAGCACGCTGTCCATGTAGAGAGTGAAACCGGTCGCCGGCTCGGGCCCGTGCACGCCGCCCGGGCCGGAGACCGGGTCCGTCACGTAGCGGCCGCCGCGGCCCAGTTCGCCGCGCACGCCATGGCCGAACAGCGTGAAGCTGACCCCGGTCTGATACTCGAAGCCGCGGTGCTCGACGAGGTCGACCGTAAGGCCGAGCGCCGGCAGCGCCCGGCCGATCAGGCCCACTACCGCGATCAGGCGCTGCAGCTCGGCGGCGGCCGCGTCCGGCAGGCCGAGGCTCCGCACCCGCTCGAGCGTCGGCGCGGCGGCGCCGGCGGCCTCAAGCAGCGGCGGCAGCAGGCGCGCCGTCCGGCCGCCTTGGGCGTGAGCGAGCGCGGCGACGCGGGCGGCATCCTTGCGGTCGAGCGCGCCGCGCAGTTCGGCCGCGACTCCCGCCGGCACCGCCAGCGCCTCCAGCAGGGCCGGCACCAGCGTCGGCACGTTGAGGTCGAGCGTCAGCCGGCGGACGCCCGCCTCGATCAGTGCGGTCGCCGCCAGGATGGCCACCTCCGCGTCGGCCTCGGCCGCGCCAGTGCCGATCAGCTCGCCGCCCACCTGGGTGAACTGGCGCTCGGGGCGCAGCTGGGTGCCGCGGACCCGCAGCACCTGCCCGGCGTAGGCGAGGCGCAGGGGGCGGGGGGCGCGCGCGAGGCGCGAGCCGGCGATCCGCGCGATCTGAGGCGTGGTGTCGGCGCGCAGGCCGATCATGCGCCGGCTCTGCGGATCCATCAGCCGGAAGGTCTCGTCGGCCATGTCGGCACCGACGCCGGCGAACAGGGTGTCCTCGAACTCCAGCAGCGGCGGCTTGACCCGCTCGTAGCCAAAGCTTCCGAGAATCGCGACGAGCCGCTCAACCACCGCGGCCTCGCGGGCGGCATGGGGCGGCAGGGTGTCGTGGAAGCCGGCGGGCAGGAGGGCCCGGTGCGGCAGGTCGTTCATCGGCAGGGTCTCGGACAGGACGTCAGCGGGAGGCTAGAGCCGGCCCGCCGCCGACGCAACAGGCACCCGCCGGATCAAACCTCCGGCCGGACCGGCCTCTCGCGAGACCGGTCGTCCTGCCCGGTGCCCGACCGCGGCGGAGGGTCGGAGGGGGCGCGCCGACCAGGGCGGCGGCCGGAGGCGCCGGCGCCGGCGGAAGGCCCGCGGCCGCCGCGTCAGGCGACGCCACCGCCCGGCGCGTAGGCCGACGGCGGCTGCTCGATCCAGTCGAAGGAGCCCGCGGTGAACTGGTAGAAGCCCTGCTCGGCGATCGAGTTCTTGGCGATCTGCTCGTTGAACGCCTTCCGCGCCTCGCCCAGCTCCGGAAACTCGCCGACCTTCTCGTAGCCGCCGTCGCCCGGGCAGATGCCGGCCGGCAGTCCGGCGGCGTGGGCCGCGTCGGTGACGATGAAGCAGGCCGGATCGCTCTTGCAGCGGAACACGATGAAATCCATGGCGCTCTCCCCTGGGTGTCGCGATGCCGGTCGGCTCCTCCGGCGGCCTCGGGACTCCGCGCTGCCGGGGCCCGGGAGCCGGATCGGCGCGGCGGCGGTCCGCAGCGGCCCGGCCCCCGGCCGCGTCGATGCTCACGCGCCTTTCGGGAACGCTCCGCGAACCCGCTTGTTCCGGCGCGGGCGCCAGCCCTTGGGGGGCGGTTTGTGGGGGGCGGTTTGCTCAGCCGCCGGCTCGTCGACCAATCCTGCTCCGGCGCGACGGTGGTGCGCCTCCCCCCGTGCTGGCCGGAAAGGCACCGTCCATGGGGTGTGACGGCACCGGTTGAGCCTTATCTCAATTCGGTGTGTGGCGCGGCCGGGATCCCCGAGGTCGTGGGCCACGGCAGCGGGACCGGGCTGCAGGCGTGCGACAGACCGCTGCGCCGAGGTTGCGGCGCTGCGGCAAGGCAAGGCATAGTAGGCGGACACCATGATCGAACGGATCAAGGCCATGCTCGGCGACCGGCCGGCCGACCGCGGCAGCGCCGCTCTGGCGCTCAGCGGGCAGGAGCGTCTGCAGCTGGCGGCGGCCTCCCTGCTGGTCGAGGCGGCGCGCATGGAGGATGGCATCGACGAGGCGGAGCGACATCGGATCGGCGAGCTGGTGCGCTGGCGTTTCAAGCTGAGCGAGCAGGACGCCGAGGATCTGGTCGAGGCCGCCGTGGCCGCGACCCGGGACACGGTGCAGTGGTATGGCTTCACCGCCACGGTGCGCGAGAGCTTCGACGAGGTCGAGCGGGTCCAGTTGATCGAGATGCTGTGGGATGTGGCGTATGCGGACGGCCAGGTGCAGGATCTCGAGGCGAGTCTGCTGAGGCGCATTGCCGGCCTCTTGCATGTCACCGATCGGGACAGCGGCGCCGCGCGCAAGCGAGCCATGGCGCGGCACGGGCTCGAGGAGGATCGGGCCGGCCGCTCGGAGGCTTGAGCGGCAGCCGGGCGGCACTCGGCGGGTCGCGAACGTGGGAGTAGAGGTGAATGCCGTACCTAGTGACCGATGCCTGCATCAAGTGCAAGTACACGGACTGTGTCGAGGTCTGTCCGGTGGACTGCTTCTATGAGGGCGAGAACATGCTCGTGATCCACCCCGACGAATGCATAGACTGCGGGGTGTGCGAGCCGGAGTGCCCGGTCGAGGCGATCAAGCCGGACTCGGAGGTCGACGACATCGACCGCTGGCTCGGGTTGAATCGGCAATATTCCGAGGTGTGGCCGAACATAACGCGCAAGAAGGAACCCTTGGCGGACGCCGACGCGATGGCCAAGGAGACCGACAAGTATTCCAAGTATTTCTCCGACAAGCCGGGCTCCGACAAGCCGGGCTAGGACGCCTGAGCATTGTGCCGCGCGGCCGGCGTACGCCGCAGACGCAAGCGCTGCGGCGGGATCGCCGGTACACTTAAAAAATCCGCAACATTGCCCTGGGGATGCCTTCCGGAGGCGGGCTGTTTGTATTACATTCAGTCGATGATTGCGGTGACCGGTGAGGCGACGCGATCGTCGGCACGCTCGCCCATCGGCTGGCGACGGGGATCGCCCGCCACCGGCGGCAAGGTGCACGCTCTTACGAAGCTCTGAAGAAACCGAACATGGGCTACACGGACGCGCGCGAGCCGATTGAGGGGGCGGGCGTTGGTCTAGTGCTGTGTACGTCAAAGTTGGCGGCGATGGTGCAGACACTGGAATACAGCATCGGAGACTATGTGGTGTACCCGGCGCATGGGGTCGGCCGTATCTCCTCGATCGAGACGCACAGCGTCGGC
The DNA here is from genome assembly GCA_964613585.1 of uncultured Mycobacteriaceae bacterium. Taxonomy (GTDB): domain Bacteria; phylum Pseudomonadota; class Alphaproteobacteria; order DSM-16000; family Inquilinaceae; genus CAZTHL01. Next base: position 3,738 of record CAZTHL010000072.1, read on the forward strand.
GAGCATACGGTTGAGCTCTACTCGATCTTCTTCGAGAAGGAGCGGATGGTTCTCAAGCTGCCGACGGGAAAGGCCAAGCGCGCCGGCTTGCGCAAGCTCTCGTCGAAGGATCGGATCAAGAGCGCGATGGAGACCCTGCGTGGCCGCAGCAAGGTGCGCCGCACCATGTGGAGCCGCCGGGCCCAGGAGTACGAGGCCAAGATCAACTCAGGCGATCCGGTGTCGATTGCCGAGGTGGTGCGTGACCTGCATCGGGCCTCCGATCAGCCCGAGCAATCCTACAGCGAGCGGCAGATCTATCAGGCGGCGCTGGAGCGCTTGGCCCGCGAGTTGGCGGCGGTCGAGCGCATCGACGAGAGCCGGGCCACAGAGCGGCTCGAGGAGGTGCTGTCGCGCACCGCGGCCTGAGCCTTGGGGCTTCGGGGCCGGTCCGTCCTCTCATCCCGCCCCGCGTTCCGGCGGGGCTCCTTGCTGCCGCCCGAACGGCGCCGTGGAGCCGCTGCACGCCCCCATGCGCGCAGCGGAGTCGGCGACGGCCGACATGATGCGACCTCGTGCCACGCCCGCCGCACCCTTGGCGCGCCGCCGCCACGAGGCGGGGCCAAGACGGCGGCATCGCCCCGACGGCCGGCCCCGGACCCGGCCGCGCGATTGGCCGGGCGCATAATCGTCGCCGCGCACGGTGTTCGGCGTTAAGCCGGACGGGCGCTTCGGCTACCATGGCGCGGTCATGCGCGTGCTCCACCACCTACCCTTCTCGGCCGACTGCCGTCTCGTCCGGCTCCTACTGGCGGAGCTCAGGGTGCCCGCGGAGTTGGTCGAGGAGCGGGTCTGGGATCGGCCGCCCGGCCTGTTCCGCCTCAACCCCGCCGGCGAGGTGCCGGTGCTGGTCGAGCCCGAGGACGGCCCGGTGGTGGTCGACGCCTGGCCGATCGTCGAGCACCTGTGCGACACGGTCCCCGGAGGCGGCCTGATCGGCGCGGACCCGCCGGCGCGGGCGGAGACCCGGCGCCTGCTCAGCTGGTTCGGACGCAAGCTGGCCCGCGAGGTCACCGAGAACCTGGCCGGCGAGAAGATCCTGAAGCGGCTGATGCGGCGTGGCCAGCCCTGCTCCGAGGCGATCCGCGCCGGCCACGCCAACATCCACTATCACCTCGACTATGTCGACTTCCTGGCCGAGCAGCGGCGCTGGCTGGCCGGCGACCGGCTCAGCGTCGCCGACCTCGCCGCCGCGGCGCAGCTCTCGGTGATCGATTATCTGGGCGACGTGCCCTGGCTTGAGCACGCCGAGGCGAAGGACTGGTACGCCCGCCTGAAGTCGCGGCCATCGTTCCGGCCGCTGCTGGAGGACCGGCTGCCCGGCATGGCGCCGGCCGCCCACTACGACGATCTCGACTTTTGAGCCGGGCCGGGCCATGACCGGGCGCCGGCCTGCCAGCCCCGTTCGAGGACCTGCGATGACCCTGCCATGCCAGCCCTCCCGCCTCGCCGCCGTGCTCGCCCTGCTCCTGGCCGCGGCGGCACCGGCGCCGGCCCGGGCCCAGCTGCCGATGCCGCCCGTGGCCGATCAGATCGTCCTGCAGCTCGCCGCCGAGCAATGGGTCGAGACCGCGACCGCCGAGGTCACTGTGTCGATCGAGGCGGCGCTCGGCGGGGCCGATGCGGCTCGCACGCGCTCGGCCATGCGGGACGCGCTGGTGTCCCTGGCGCCCGAGGCCGACTGGCGCTTCCTGCGCTTCGACCGCTCGGTCGATGCCAGCGGCCTCGAGCGCTGGAGCGCCGCGGCCCGCGCCCGGCTGCCCGAGGACGCGCTGGACGGCCTCGTCGACCGCGCGGCGGCCGAAAGCGTGCCCGGCCTGCAGCTTGAGCTGGCCGGCATCGACTTCACGCCGACCCTGGCCGAGATCGAGGCGGCACGAGGCGAGCTGCGCACCCGGCTGTACCGGCAGGCCGAGGCGGAGCTCGAGCGCCTGGCCGAGGTATTCCCCGACCGCGGCTTCCGTCTGGCGCGGGTCGAGTTCGGCGCCGGCGCGCCGCCGCAGCCGGTGCCGCGCGCCTTCCGCGCCGATGCGGCCGAGGCGGCCTCGGCGGCTCCGGCACCGGTGGCGGTGTCGCGGCAGCTGCGGCTCGAGGCGCGGGTCATCCTGTCCGAGCTGGTGCCGCCGCCGCGATAGCGCGGGATCCCGGGACCGACGGCGGTCCGGACCCACGGCCCCGCGCGGCGCGGGGGCGCCCCTGGCCGGTGGCGTTGCCGGCCCTCCGGCGGCGCCCTAATCTTGTAGCGGCGTCCCGCCGTTCCGCCGTCCCGCCCCGTGCCGCCATGCCTCGCCTGTTCTGCTTCGGACTCGGCTTCACCGCCACCCGGCTGGCCCATCGTCTGCTGCGCCAGGGCTGGGCCGTCGACGGCACCTGCCGCGATCCGGACAAGGCCCGGGCGCTCGGCCGTGAGGGGATTCCGGCGCGGGTGTTCGACGGCGAGCGGCCCCTGGAGGCGGTCGAGGAGGCCTTCGACGGCGTCACCCATGTCCTGGTCTCGGTGCCGCCGGACGAGGCCGGCGACCCGGTGGTGCGGCACCACGGCGCCGACCTGGCACGCCTGCCGGCCTTGGCCTGGCTCGGCTATCTCTCGACCACCGGCGTCTACGGTGACCGCGGCGGCGGCTGGGTGGACGAGGATTCCGCGCTCGAGCCGACGACCGAGCGTGGCCGTCGGCGGCTGGAGGCCGAGCGGCAATGGCTTTCGCTGTGGCGCGCGCGCGGCCTGCCGGCGCACCTGTTCCGGCTGGTCGGCATCTACGGCCCCGGGCGCAGCGCCCTTGATTCGCTGCGGGCGGGCCGGGCGCGCCGCATCGACAAGCCGGGGCAGGTGTTCAACCGGATCCATGTCGACGACATCGGCACGGCGCTGATCGCCTCCATGGAGCGCCCGGCGCCGGGCACCGCCTACAACATCGCGGACGACGACCCGGCGCCGAGCCCCGACGTCATGGCCCATGCCGCGGCGCTGCTCGGGCAGGAGCCGCCGCCGCTGGTCGCCTTCGACGAGGCCGGGCTGTCGCCCATGGCGCGCAGCTTCTACGCCGAGAACAAGCGGGTGCGGAACGACCGGATGAAGCGCGCGCTGGGCGTCGCCCTGCGCTTCCCCAGCTACAAGGATGGCCTCGCGGCGCAGCTTGCCGCCGAGCGCGCCGGCTCGGCCGCGTGAGCCGGATTAACCCGTACACGCCGGTCGGGCTCGACCGGCTGGCCGCGCGGCGCACGGACGAGGCCTGGCTGGCCGAGGCGCTGACCGCGCCGGACACCCGGCTGCTGCCGCTATGGCGCGGCAAGAACCTGATCACCGGGCCACGCGCCGCGCCCCGCCCGGTCCTGGTCGGGGCCGACGAGCCATGGTGGCGGCCGGCGGCGTCCGAGACCGTGCTGCTCGGTGCCGCCGACGGCGCCTGCCATTTCGCCATCGACCTGTCCGACTGGCCGGACCCGGCGGCGGCCGTGCCGGAGCTCAAGGGTCGCGGCGTCTTCGTCGACCTGCGCACCACCGGGCCGCTGCTGCCGGCCGACCAAGCGGCGCTTCTCGCCTATGCCCGGGCCATCCTGGGATGGCACCGCAGCCACCGACACTGCAGCGCCTGCGGCCACGCCACGGCAAGCCGCCAAGCCGGCTTCCGCCGGGACTGCGCGAACCCGGAGTGTCGGACGGCGGACTTCCCGCGCACCGACCCGACGGTGATCGTTCTGGTGCATCACGGGGACCGCGTTCTGCTCGGCCGGCAGCGGGGCTGGCCGCGCGGCATGCATTCGCTGCTGGCCGGCTTCGTCGAGCCCGGCGAGAGCCTGGAGGGCTGCGTCGCCCGTGAGGTGGCCGAGGAGGCCGGGGTGGCCGTGACCGACATCGCCTACCATTCCTCGCAGCCCTGGCCGTTCCCCCGCTCGGTGATGATCGGCTTCACCGCCCGGGCGCTCGGCACGCGGCTCATGGTCGACGCCGAGGAACTGGAGAGCGCCGCCTGGTTTGACCGCGCCTTCCTCGGCGCGGTCCCGGCGGACGCGACGCCGGGCCACGCCGAATTCGCCCTGCCGCGGCCGGACAGCATCGCCCGGCGCATCCTCGGTGACTGGCTGAACGGCCGACTCGCCGGCTGACCCGCTCCGCCTGTGGCGGATCCGCGTCACATTGTCGCGCTGCGCCTGTTGCGGCGCAATACATGCGCCCCGGACTCGGGAAGAGCCCAAAGACCGAGCAATGTCCTTTATCTTTCAACGGCCCGGGCCGGGATGGCGGGCGGGAGCCCTTCCGGCGGCGGCGGCCTCGCGCCGGCCGGTCGAACCGTTCCCATCGACATTTTGGCAACGCCCAAGTGACAGCGCGATGAAAAATTTTCGGCTCCATGGGCCCTCGGGTGACGCAAACCGACGGAAACTGCCAAACGCGCAAAGACCCTGCTGGACAGTAAGCTAAAAGACCACTTTGCAGACAGGACGAAGCTTGGTCTTATGGTGTCATCGAGCACCCGATACCGACGTCCCCCACGTTTCGAAAGGTTCCCCCATGTACCGTGATCGCACGATCCGCTCCCTGATCGATGGGCAGCAACTGGTGACCCTGCCCCCCGACACCTCCATCCGCCACACCGCCATCGTCATGGCCGAGCACCGCATCGGTGCCGTGCCGGTGGTCAGGGACGGCCTGCTGGTCGGCATGTTCACCGAGCGCGACCTGATGAACCGGGTAGTCGCCCACGGCCTGAACACCGACGAGACCAAGCTCGAGCAGGTGATGACCCGCAATGTGTCGACGGTCTCCCTCGACCGTCCGGTCATCCACGCGCTGCACCTCATGCACGAGAACGGCTTCCGCCACCTGCCGGTGGTGGACGGCGGCGGCCGCGTCGTCGGCATGATGTCGGCCCGCGATGCCCAGGGCATGGAGGTGCTGACCTTCGAGCGCGACAGCACCTTCCGCGACACCGTCACCGAGGTGCTGCGCTAAGCCGCCACCATCAGCCGGCCGGCCCCGCGCGGGCCGGCCGGCCTCGGCGCGGAGGGCCCGGGGCATCACGCTCCGGGCCTTTTTGATTCGGAGCCCGCGGCGCGGGGCTCGGGCGCGCCGACGCGCCACCGCCGGATTGGTCGGGGCCGGAGGCCGGCCCTATCTTCATCGTGTCGTCATTCACCATGCCGATCTGCTCCCCGGCGCGGTCCACCCGATCCTTGACTCTTTCGGAACCGAGCAGGCCGGGAGCCGGAACGCCCGCAAGAGTGTTCCGGCGTCCACCCTCCCTTGTATGAGTCCGTCCACCATCCAGCCATGACGAGATCCTTCTGCTTTGCCGTGGCGGCGCTCTGCGCCCTCGGCCTCGCGCCGCGCCCCGCCGTCGCCGCGGAGTCGGCGCATGCGAGCGACGCCAACTTCCGCTGCCTCGCCCTCACCGTCTACTTCGAGGCCCGCTCCGAATCGGCCCGGGACCAGAAGGGGGTGGCCCACGTCGTACTCAATCGCCGCGAGAGCGAGCGCTTCCCCGACAGCATCTGCGCCGTGGTCCAGGAAGGCGGCGAATACGGCAGCTGCCAGTTCTCGTGGTACTGCGACGGCGCCAGCGACCGTCCGAAGGAGCAGGAGGCCTGGGAGGAGGCGCAGCGTCATGCCCGGGCCGTGCTGAGCGGCGAGGCACCGGATCCGACCGACGGGGCGACCTACTACCACCTCGAGACGGTCAGCCCGGCCTGGGCCGACGACTTCACGCGGACCGTCAAGATCGACCGCCACGTCTACTACCGCGACGACGGCGAGGTGTGAGGGGCCCGGTCTCCGGTCCGCGGCCGCCCGCGAGGTCTTCCTGCCGCGCGCCGGGCGAGCGCGGGTCTCGTCGCATCCTCCGATGCCGCCGGTCGGGCGACAGTGCTCGCCGGCACAAGCCCGGTTCGAGCGGCTTCCCGCCGCTGAGAGCGGCCCATGGGCCGGACGGAGCGGCTCCCCCCGCCTCCTGTCGAGCGGCGCATCGAGGCCGCTCGAACGCGTCCGGGTCCGGTGGCATCGCCGGCCCGCGGAGACGCTTTCGTGCCTCGGCCGGGCGACGGGCCGCCTCTGCCTCGGCCGGGCGACCGGCCGTCCGGTCTCGTCACCCCTCCCCGGTGGCCTGGCTCGGGTCCCGGCGGAAGGGGTGGGCCGGGTAGACCCCGAGGATCTCCACGTCGCGCGAGAAGAAGCGCAGCTCTTCGAGCGCCAGGGTCAGCCGCCGGTCCTGTGGATGGCCCTCGACGTCGGCGTAGAACTGCGCCTGGGCGAAGCGGCCGCCGACCATGTAGCTCTCCAGCTTGGTCATGTTGATGCCGTTGGTGGCGAAGCCGCCAAGCGCTTTGTAGAGCGCCGCCGGCACGCTGCGCACCTCGAAGACGAAGCTGGTGATGACCGGGCCGGGCGCCTCCACGGGCGGCCAGCGCGGCTCCTTCTCCATTACCAGGAAGCGCGTCGTGTTGTGCTCGGTGTCCTCGATGTCGGTCAGCAGGATGTCGAGCCTGTACAGCTCGGCCGCCAAATGGCTGGCGATCGCCGCCTCGCTCGGGTCGCCGCGCTCGGCCACCATGGCGGCCGCGCCGGCCGTGTCCGCGTGCACCATCGCCTCGATGCCGAGCTCGCGGATCAGGCAGCGGCACTGCCCCAGTGCGTGCACGTGGCTGTGCACCCGTCGAATGCCGCCGATCGTGGCCCCCGGCACGCCGAGTAGCTGGTGATGCACCCGCTGGAAGCGCTCGCCGGTGATGAACAGGCCCGAGTGCGGCAGCAGCCGGTGGATGTCGGCGACACGGCCGGCCACCGAGTTCTCCACCGGCAGCAGCGCCAGCCGCGCCCGGTCCTCGTGCACCGCCGCCATGGTCTCCTCGAAGGAGCGGCACGGCAGGGTGCCGAGCTCCGGGAAGAACTGGCGGCACGCCAGGTCCGAGTTCGCCCCCGGCCAGCCCTGGAAGGCGGCGACGCGCGGCGCCTCGCTCATGGCCCGAGCTCCGGCCCGGCCCGTCCGTCCGGCACGGCACGCAGGCGGGCTCCGCCCGGGCCGCCCAGCAGCGTCCGCGCCCGGGCCAGATCGGCCGGCGTGTCGACGCCGAGCGGCACCGCGTCGATCACCGCCACCTCGATGCGCAGGCCGGCGGCCAGCGCGCGCAGCTGCTCCAGCCGCTCGCGCTGCTCGATTGCCGCGGCCGGCAGGCCGACGAAGCGCTCCAGCGCGTTCCGCCGAAAGGCGTACAGCCCGACATGGTGCAGCAGCCGCCCCGCCCCCGCCGGCACCGGCGCCCGGCTGAAGTAGAGCGCCCGGCCGCGCGCCGCCCCCTCCGGTGGCTCGATGGCCGCCTTGACCACGTTGGGGTCGTCACGCTCGTCGTCCGCGGCCGGCGCCGCCAGGGTGCCGATGTCGACCAGCGGATCCTCGAGCAAGGCCAGGGCGCGTCGGATCGCCGTCGGCGGCAGCGTCGGCAGGTCCCCCTGGAGGTTGACGACGGCGCCATGGCGGCCGGCGGGGTCGACGCGCTGGAGCGCCGCGCGCACCCGGTCCGAGCCGGACGGCAGCGCCGGGTCGGTCAGCACGGCCTCGCCGCCGGCGTCGCGCACGACAAGCGCGATCTCCGGGTCGGCGCAGGCCACCAGCACCGGGCCGATATCGGCCTCGCAGGCCCGGCGCCACACCTGCACGATCATCGGCAGCCCGCCGATCTCGGCCAGCGGCTTGCTCGGCAGGCGGGTTGCGGCGAGCCGCGCGGGAATGATCGTGACCGGCGACAGCGCACGGACGGATGCGGGCAAAACGGTCATGGCCCAGGCGCCATGCACCCAAGGCGGCTGTGTCGTCAAGCCGCCTTGCGGCGAACAGGCGGCTCGGAGGCTTGCCATGCCCGGGCCAAAGGCCCTACAAGCCCCTGTCCTGCTATGATGGAAACGATGCGCCGGAAAGCCGGCGCCAAGCACGGGTGCCGGCCGGCATGGAATTGAACAAGATCGTCTCGGCGATCCTGCTTGCGGGAATCGTCGGCATGGGCAGCGCCTTCGTGGCCAACCTCCTGATCCACCCTGAGGTTCCCGACGAGTTCGCCTACGTCATCGAGGTCCCCGAGGCCGAAGGCGAGGGTGAGGCCGCCGCGGCGGAGGAGGAGCCGCAGCTCGCGGCCATCGCGCCCTTGATGGCCGCGGCCGACGCCTCGGCCGGCGAGGCGGCCTCGCGCGCCTGCGCCGCCTGCCACAGCTTCGAGCAGGGCGGCGCCCACAAGATCGGCCCGAACCTGTGGAACGTGGTCATGGGGCCGATGGCCCATGCCGAGGACTTCAGCTACTCCGACGCGCTGCAGGCGCGTGCGGACGAAGGGGGTGTCTGGACCTACGAGAACCTGAACGCGTTCCTGCACGCCCCGCGCGACTGGCTGCCGGGCACCAGCATGAGCTATGCCGGCCTTTCGGACGCCGAGGACCGCGCCAACATGATCGCCTATCTCCGCTCGCTGAGCGAGGAGCCGCCGCCGCTGCCGGATCCCGAGGGCGACGGCACCGACACCGCCGAGGCCGAGGCGCCGGCCGAGACGGCGACGGGCGGCTGATCGGCGGGAACGACCGGGCCGATCGGCGGTTGTCGCCGTTTCCGCCCGGCTCATCGGGGAGGCCGCGCCCATGGCCGACGACAGCTACGCGCCGTTCGTCACCCTCGCCCAGCGGCTGGCCGACGCCAGCGCCGCCGAGACCCGGCGCTACTTCCGCACGCCCCTGCCGATCGAGGACAAGCCCGACGCCAGCCCGGTGACCCAGGCCGACCGCGCCGCCGAGTCGGCGATGCGGTCGATCCTCGAGGCCGAGCGGCCGCAGGACGGCATCGTGGGCGAGGAGTTCGGCAGCCATGGCGCCGACCGCGAGAACGTCTGGATCATCGATCCGATCGACGGCACCCTGGCGTTCCTGACCGGCCGGCCGACCTTCGCCACGCTGCTGGCGCTGATGCACCGGGAGCGCTTCGTGCTCGGCCTGATCGATCAGCCCATCGCCGGCGACCGGTGGCTCGGGGTCACGGGAAAGCCGACGCTCTACGGCAATGTCCGGCCGGTCGCCACCCGGGCCTGCACGTCCCTCGACAAGGCGATGGTGAGCTCGACCAGCCCGGACCTGTTCACGCTCGAGGACCGGCGGCGATTCGACGCGCTGAGGGACCGGGCGCGCGGCGTCACCTACGGCGGCGATGCCTACGGGTATGGCCTGCTGGCCAACGGCTTCATCGACCTGATCGTCGAGGCCCAGCTGCAGCTCCATGACTTCGCCGCCCTGGTGCCGGTGGTGGCCGGGGCCGGAGGCCTGATCACCGACTGGGCCGGCCGGCCGCTCGAGCCCGGCGCCGACGGCCGCATCCTCGCGGCGGGGACCGCGGCGCTGCATCGCCAGGCCCTGCCCCTGCTCGCTTGAGGGCGGGCGGCGCCGCCGTCAGCGGGGTGCTGGCGAGCGCGTCGCGAAAGCGCCATGTTTCTCGGCTTAGACGCGACCGTTCGGCCGTTCCCGTGACGGCGTCAGCCCGGACCCGATCGAACAAGGAGCGCCGATGATCCGGACCCTCGCCGCCCGTGCGCTGCTCGCCCTGCCGATGCTCGCCCTGCTGCTGCCCGGGGCGGCGCTGCCGGCTCTTGCCGCCGACGCGGTGACCGTGACCCACGCCGTGTCGGAGGTGGGCGATCCCAAATACGGGCCCGGCTTCAGCCATTTCGACTATGCGAGCCCGGCGGCCCCCAAGGGCGGCACGGTCAGCCTGACCACGGTGGGCAGCTTCGATTCGCTGAATCTGCTGCCGATCCAGGGCCAGAGCGCGCGCAGCCTGCCGCTCATCTATGAGTCCCTGATGACCGGCAGCCAGGACGAGCAGGCGAGCTACTACGGCCTGCTGGCGGAGACGGTGGAGTATCCCGAGGACCTGAGCTGGGCCGTCTTCAACCTGAGGTCGGAGGCGCGGTTCAGCGACGGCACGCCGGTCACCGCGCACGACGTGGCCTGGACCATCGAGGCGGTGGCCGAGCACGCCAGCCCGTTCCTGCGCAGCTATGTCGCCGCGGTGGCGGACATCCAGATCCTCGCCGACCATCGCATCCGCTTCGTCTTCGACCGGCCCGGAAACATCAAGTCGATCACCCAGTTGGCGGTGCTGCCGATCCACGCCCGGCACTGGTGGCAGGCCGAGGGTCGCGACATCGGTGACGGCACGCTCGAGGCGCCGGTCGGCAGCGGCCCCTACCGGCTGGTCGAGGTCGACGCCGGGCGCCGGCTCGTCTACCAGCGCGACCCGGATCATTGGGGGGCCGACCTGCCGGTGCGCCGCGGCCAGTTCAACTTCGAGCGGATCGAGTACACCTACTTTCGTGACCGCACGGTCGAGTTCGAGGCCTTCAAGTCGGGTCAGGGCGACTTCCGCCAGGAGTTCACGTCGAAGTTCTGGGCGACCGGCTACGACGTGCCGGCGGTGGCCGAGGGCGACCTGATCACCACCGAGGTGCCCGGCCACGTGATCCGGGGCCTGCAGGGCTACTTCATGAACCTGCGTCGTGAGCAGTTCGCGGACCCGCGGGTGCGTCAGGCCCTGATCCGCCTGTTCGACTTTGAATGGGTCAATCAGAACCTGTTCCACGGCCTCTACGACCGCCTGGGCACCTACTTCCTGGCGCCGGGCTGGAGCGGCACCGGCATGCCGTCCGAGGCCGAGCTGGCGCTGCTCGAGCCTTACCGCGACCGGCTGCCGGAGGCGGTGCTCACCACGCCGCTCGCGCCGCCGACCACCGATGGCTCGGGCCGCGACCGGCGCATGTTCCGCGACGCCATCCGCCTGCTCGAGGAGGCCGGCTACGTTCTGCGCGACGGCCGACGGATCAACGCCGAGACCGGCGAGCCCCTGACGTTTGAGGTGATCCTTCAGGGGCCCACCTTTGAGCGGGTGACCCAGCCCTGGCTGCGCAACCTGGAGCGCGTCGGCATCGAGGCCAGCCTGCGCACGGTCGACAGCGCCCAGTGGCAGCGGCGCTACCAGGACCGGGCCTTCGACGTCATCGCCTTCGCCTACACCTTCTTCCCGCCGCCGGGCCGGGAGGAGGCCGACCGCTTCGGCTCGGCCGCCGCCGACGTGCCGGGCAGCGCCAACGTCATGGGCATCCAGGACCCGGTGGTCGACGCGCTGCTCGACAAGGCGATCAACGGCGTGACGCTGGAGGCGCGCCGCACCGCCACCCGTGCCCTCGACCGGGTGCTGCGCGCCGGCCACTACGCCGTGCCGCATTGGCACAAGCAGAGCTACTGGGTCGCCTACTGGGACCGCTTCGGCTTCCCGGACACCCAGCCACCCTACGATTTCGGCCTGGCCAACTCGATCCAGTTCCAGCCCACCTGGTGGGTCGATCCCGCCAAGGACGCCCAGCTTGCCGAGGCCCGCTGACCCGATGAGCATCCTTTCTCGTGCCTGTCTCGCGCTTGTGGCGGCGGCGCTCGCCGGGCCCGCCGCGGCGACCGACGCCGTGCCGCGCGGGGAGCCGACCCACGCCATCACCCAGTACGACGACCCGCCGCTCTATCCGGCCGGATTCGACCACTGGAACTACGTGAACCCGGACGCGCCCAAGGCCGGCGAGCTGCGGGTCGGCGCCTTCGGCACCTTCGATAGCCTGAACGGCTTTATCCTGCGCGGCGAGGAGGCGGACGGGCTCGGCCTGATCTACGACAGCCTGACCGTCGGCAGCGGCGACGAGGTGACAACCCAGTACGGCCATCTGGCCGAAAGCATCGAGCTGGCCGACGACCGCTCGTGGATCATCTTCAACCTGCGTCGCGACGCCTATTTCCACGACGGCCATCCGATCACCGCCGAGGACGTGGTGTGGACCCACGAGACCCTGCGCGAGCGCGGCCGGCCGTTCTACCGCACCCGCTTCTACAATGACGTGGCGACCATCCAGGCGCTCGACGATCACACCGTCCGCTTCACCTTCTCCAACACAGAGAACCCGGCGCTGCCGCTGTCCATCGGCGGCTTCTCGATCCTGCCCAAGCACTATTGGGAGGGACGCGACTTTGAGGCGACCACGCTGGAGCCGCCGCTCGGCAGCGGTCCCTACCGGATCACCGTGGTGCAGCCGGGCCGGTCCATCACCTACGAACGGGTCGAGGACTACTGGGCTGCCGATCTGCCACAGCAGCGCGGCACCTTCAACTTCGACCGGGTCCGCTATGACTACTACCGGGACAACAATGTTCGCTACGAGGCATTCAAGGCCGGGGAGTTCGACTTTCTTACGGTCAACGATCCCAAGGAATGGGTCACGGGCTTCGAGAACGTGACCGCGGTCGAGCGCGGCAACCTGATCCTCGAGGAGATCCCGTCGACCGAGCCCGAGAACTTTTCCGGCTTCACCTTCAATCTGCGCCGGGACAAGTTCCGCGATATTCGCGTGCGCCGGGCCCTGGTACAGTTCTACGACTTCGAGACGGCGCAGCGGACCATCCATCACGGCTACTTCCAGCGGGCCGAGAGCTACTTCCCGAATACCGAACTGGCCGCCACCGGCCTGCCCGAGGGCGAGGAGCGGTCGATCCTGGAGAGCCGTCTCGGGCGCATGCCCGACTACATCGCCGAGCGGATCCTGACGGAGGAGTTCTCGCTGCCGACGACGCAGGGCCGCGGCAACATCCGAGGCAATCTGCGCCAGGCCATGCGGCTGTTCCGCGAGGCCGGCTGGGAGATCCGCGACGGTGTGCTGACCAACGTGGAGACCGGCGAGCCGATGGAGTTCGAGCTGATCTACGGCTCGCCGACCATCGAGCCCACCGTGCTCGGCCTCGTGCGCAACTTCGAACGGGCCGGCATCCGGGCGGTGCCGCGCTTCGTCGACGGCGCGCAGTGGCAGAACCGGATCTTCGACTACGACTACGACCTGCTGTTCGGGTACAAGACCGCCTTCTACCCGCCCGGCGCGGCTCTGCGCGAGGGCTACGGCTCGGAGGTCGCCGACGTCCCGGGGAACTACAACATTTCCGGCATCCAGGATCCGGTGCTCGACGACCTGATCACCCTGGTGGTGAGCGCGGAGAGCTGGCCCGAGCTCACCCAGCGCGCCCGGGCGCTCGACCGCTATCTTCAATGGCTTTATCTGGCCATCCCGTTCTACTGGGACGACACGATCCGGATCGCCTATTGGGATATGCTGGACCGGCCGGAGACGCGGCCCCGCTTCGGGCTGGGCGTGCTGACCACCTGGTGGTTCGACCCGTCGAACCCGGCGGCGCTGCGTCCGAGCCGGTGAGCGGCGTTCCGCCACGCCGGAAGGCCGGATCCGGCGCCGAGCCATGCCGGGCTGCGCGTCACCCCACCGGGCCCATGACACGGATCGGGATCGACACGATTGCGAGAATGATCGCGCATCGGTCGGATGGAGCGGAACGGAGCTCGACGATCCCCTCGTCGGCCATGATCCCGGCGTTCGCGTCCGGCGGCGGAACCGGCTGAGGCGCGGGCCCCATGCTGTCCTACATCGTCCGGCGCCTGCTGCTCATCGTGCCGACCCTGTTCGGCATCATGGTGCTCAACTTCGTCATCGTGCAGTTCGCGCCGGGCGGCCCGGTCGAGCAGCTGCTGGCCGAGATCCAGGGCACCGCGGTCGACGCCACGGCGCGGGTCTCCGGCGGCGGCGGCGAGCTGCAGGGAGCGGGTGAGGAATTCGCCACCGGCGGCGGCGACGTCACCAGCAAGTACCGCGGCGCCCAGGGCCTCGATCCCGAATTCATCCGCGAGATCGAGGAGATGTTCGGCTTCGACAAGCCGCCGCACGAGCGCTTCCTGCTCATGATGGGCAACTACCTCACCTTCGACTTCGGCGAGAGCTACTTCCGCGACGAGCGGGTGTTCGACTTGGTGCTCGACAAGATGCCGGTGTCGATCTCGCTCGGCCTGTGGACCACGCTGCTCACCTACCTTATCTCGATACCTCTCGGCATCCGCAAAGCGGTCAAGGACGGCTCGCGTTTCGACGTCTGGTCGAGCGGCGTGGTCGTGGTCGGCTACGCCATCCCCAACTTCCTGTTCGCCGTGCTCTTGATCGTGCTGTTCGCCGGGGGCCGCTACCTCGACTGGTTCCCCTTGCGCGGCCTTGTCTCCGACGACTGGGCGACCCTGCCCTGGTGGCAGCAGATCCTCGACTATCTCTGGCACATCACCCTGCCGGTGCTGGCACTGCTGGTCAGCGGCTTTGCCACGCTGACCATGCTGACCAAGAACTCGTTCCTCGACGAGGTGAACAAGGTCTATGTGCTGACCGCCCGCGCCAAGGGGCTGACACAGAACCAGGTGCTGTACGGCCACGTGTTCCGCAACGCCATGCTGATCGTCATCGCCGGCTTTCCGGCCGCCTTCATCAGCATCCTGTTCACCGGCTCGCTCCTGATCGAGGTGATCTTCTCGCTCGACGGGCTCGGCCTGCTCGGCTTCGAGGCGGCGGTGAACCGCGATTATCCGGTGATGTTCGGCACCCTCTACTTTTTCACGCTGCTCGGGCTGGTGATGAATCTGATCGGCGACATTGCCTACACGGTGGTCGATCCGCGTATCGACTTCGAGGCCCGGGCGGTCTAGCGGGGACGGCATGGCAGAGCCTTCCGTGACCGGACCCCGCCGCGTCCTCGGCCTCAAGGTCACGCCGCTGACCGAGCGGCGGCTCGCGAGCTTCCGCGCCAACCGCCGCGGCTGGTGGTCCCTGTGGATCTTCCTGGCCGTGTTCGCCATCTGCCTGTGCGCGGAGTTTGTCGCCAACGACAAGCCGCTGCTGGTCCGCTTCGACGGCGATTTCTATGTTCCGGTCCTTGTCTCGTACCCTGAGACGGTGTTCGATGGCGAGTTCGAGACCGAGGCCGAGTACCGCGACCCGTTCGTGCAGGAGCTGATCACCGGCCGGGACGTCGACGGCGACGGCTTCATCGAGGGCTGCGAGGCCGCCGACCCGGCCGAGTGCCGCCGCGGCTGGATGGTCTGGCCGCTGATCCCGTTCTCCTACGACACCATCGACTACTCGCCCGAGCTGCCGCCGGCCCCGGCGCCGCCCTCGGCCACGCACTGGCTCGGTACCGACGACCAGCAGCGCGACGTGCTGGCCCGGCTCATCTACGGCTTCCGCGTCTCGATCCTGTTCGCCATCACGCTGACAGTGCTGGCCTCGGCCGTGGGCATCGCCGCCGGCGCGGTGCAGGGCTTCTTCGGCGGCTGGACCGACCTGCTGTTCCAGCGCTTCATCGAGATCTGGCAGGGGCTGCCCGCCCTCTACCTGCTGATCATCATGTCGAGCGTCATCGTGCCCGGCTTCTGGACCCTGTTGATCCTGCTGCTGCTGTTCAGCTGGACCGCACTGGTCGGCGTTGTGCGGGCGGAGTTCCTGCGCGCGCGCAACTTCGACTATGTGCGCGCAGCCCGGGCGCTTGGCGTCAGCAACCTCGTCATCATGTTCAAGCACCTGCTGCCGAACGCGATGGTGGCG
>CAZTHL010000073.1:0-19148 GCA_964613585.1 uncultured Mycobacteriaceae bacterium
TCCTGCCGCAGTTCGTGGGCCTGACCTTCGGCGTCTACAACGGCCACAAGTTCTTGCCCGTGATGGTGACGGAGAACATGGTCGGCCACAAGTTCGGCGAGTTCGCGCCGACGCGGACCTATTACGGCCATGCCGCCGACAAGAAGGCCAAGAGGAGATAGCGTCTTGGGCAAGGTTCCGGCCGAACGGCGGCTCGACGAGAACGAGGCCATGGCCAAGAGCACGATGATCCGGGTGAGCCCGCAGAAGCTCAATCTGGTGGCGCAGCTGATCCGCGGGCTGCCGGCGGAGCGCGCCTTGGCCGAGCTGAGCTTCTCGAAGCGTCGGGTCGCCGCCGACGTGCGCAAGGTGCTGCAGTCGGCGATCGCGAACGCGGAGAACAATCATCAGCTCGACGTCGACCGCCTGATCGTGGCGGAGGCCTTCGTCGGCAAGACCATGGTGATGAAACGGTTCCGGGCCCGGGCCCGTGGCCGGGTGGGTCGGCTGCAGAAGCCGTTCTCGAACTTGACCGTCGTGGTGCGTGAGCAGGCGGGGGCCGTCTAGACATGGGACACAAGGTCAACCCGATCGGCTTCCGGGTCGGCATCAACCGGACCTGGGACAGCCGCTGGTATGCCGCCAGGAATTACGCGGATCAGCTGCACGAGGACCTGCGCATCCGGGAGTTTCTGAGCAGGCGGCTGAGCCAGGCCGGCATCAGCCGCATCGTCATCGAGCGCCCGGCCAAGCGGGCGCGGGTCACGTTGCATACCGCGCGTCCCGGCGTGGTGATCGGCATGAAGGGCGCGGACATCGAGAAGCTGCGCGGCGACCTGGCCCGCATGACGGGGGGCGAGGTCAGCCTGAACATCGTCGAGATCCGCAAGCCGGAGATCGATGCCAAGCTGATCGCCGAGAACATCGCCAATCAGCTGGAGCGCCGCGTCGCCTTTCGCCGCGCCATGAAGCGCGCCGTGCAGAACGCCATGCGCCTCGGCGCGCTTGGCATACGGATCAACTGCGCCGGGCGGCTCGGCGGCGCCGAGATCGCCCGGACGGAATGGTATCGCGAGGGGCGGGTGCCGCTGCACACCCTGAGGGCGGACGTCGACTACGGCGTGGCCACGGCCAAGACCACCTACGGCACCTGTGGGGTGAAGGTCTGGGTGTTCAAGGGTGAGATCCTGGCCCACGACCCGATGGCTCAGGACAAGCGTCTGGCCGAGCTGAACGCCGGCCCGAGCGGACCGCGCAAGTAACGGAGCGCAGGCCATGCTCAGCCCCAAGAGGACGAAGTTCCGCAAGCAGCACAAGGGCCGGGTGAAGGGCGTCGCCAAGGGCGGCACGACCCTGAACTTCGGGACCTATGGCCTGAAGGCGGCCAGCCCGGCCCGCATGACGGCGCGGCAGATCGAGTCGGCCCGGCGTGCCATCACCCGTCACATCCGGCGGCAGGGCCGCCTGTGGATACGCATCTTCCCGGACGTGCCGGTGTCCTCGAAGCCGGCCGAGGTCCGCATGGGCAAGGGCAAGGGCTCGCCGGAATACTGGATGTGCCGGGTCAAGCCCGGGCGGATCATGTTCGAGCTCGAGGGCGTGCAGGGCGAGATGGCCAAGCGCGCGTTCGAGCTCGCCGCCGCCAAGCTTCCCGTGGAGACGCGCTTCGTCACCCGGCTGGGCGAGGAGGTGGAGTGATGAAGGTGGAAGACTGGCGCGCGAAGTCAGACGACGAGCTGCGGGACGAGCTCCTGGCCCTGAAGCGGGAGCAGTTCAACCTGCGCTTCCAGCGGGCCAGCGGCCAGCTGGAGAACACCGCGCGGGTGCGCGCGGTGCGGCGGGACATCGCGCGGATCAAGACGATCATCGGCGAGCGGCAGGTGTCCGCCGCCGCGACGGTTTAGGAGGCGACGCATGCCCCGGCGCATGCTGATGGGCAAGGTGGTGTCCGACAAGATGGACAAGACGGTGACCGTTCTGGTCGAGCGTAAGGTCCGGGACCCCCTCTACAAGAAGTTCATCAAGCGGTCGAAGCGGTTTCTGGCGCACGACGCGGACAACCTGTGCGCGACCGGGGACTCGGTGTCCATCATCGAGTCGGCGCCGCTCTCGAAGCGGAAGCGCTGGGTGGTCGTCGAGCGGCGCCCGATCGGCTCCAAGGGCAGAGGCGCCGTGCCGCCGACCGAGGTGGTGCCGCCGACGGACCCCGTGTCGGGCTCGGAGTCCCTGTCGGCGACGGAGTCCCTGTCGGCGACGGAGTCCGTGCCGGCGACGGAGTCCGTGCCGGCGACGGAAGGCATGACGGCCGAGCCGGATGTCGAGGACGGCGCCGGACCGGGGGATGAGGCGGTCGCGGACGTCGTCGAGGCGCCCGAGACGGACGGCGAGCCGCGCGGGGAGGCGACCCCATGATCCAGATGCAGTCGAACCTGGACGTCGCGGACAATTCGGGCGCGCGCCGTGTCCAATGCATCAAGGTGCTCGGCGGCTCGAAGCGCAAGTTCGCCGAGGTGGGCGACGTGATCGTGGTGTCGGTCAAGGAGGCCATCCCCCGGGGCCGCGTGAAGAAGGGCGACGTGCATCGGGCGGTCATCGTGCGGACCTCGGCTGCCGTCCGGCGGGGCGACGGCACGGCCATCCGCTTCGACCGCAACGCCGCGGTGCTCATCAACAAGCAAGGCGAGCCGATCGGCACGCGCATCTTCGGCCCGGTGACGCGCGAGCTGCGGGCGCGCCGCTACATGAAGATCATCAGCCTGGCGCCGGAGGTTCTGTGATGGATGCCAAGACCTACGCGCGGCGTCGGGCCGGCAACCTTCTGCCCAACGGGCGCACCGCCAAGCTGAAGATCCGGAAAGGCGATCAGGTGATCGTCACCGCCGGCCGGGACCGCGGCAAGAAGGGCGAGGTGCTCAAGGTCATGCCGCAGGACAACCGCGCCATCGTCCAGGGCGTCAACCTGGTCAGCCGGCACACCCGGCAGTCGCCGCGCAGCCAGGGCGGGATCGTCGAGAAGGAGGCGTCCATCCACCTCTCCAATCTCGCTCATGTCGATCCCAAGTCCGGCGAGGCGACACGGGTCGGCTACCGCATTCTCAACGACGGCCGGAAGGTTCGCTTCGCCAAGCGCTCCGGCGAGATCATCGACGTGTAGGCGATGTCATGGCTCGACTGAGGGAACGCTACCAGACCACGGTGAGGCCGGCCCTGATCGAGGAGTTCGGCTATCGGAACGCCATGCAGGCGCCGCGGCTCGACAAGGTGATCATCAACATGGGGGTAGGCGAGGGCGCCCAGGACTCCAAGAAGATCACGTCGGCGGTGAACGACCTGACCCTGATCGCCGGCCAGAAGCCCGTGGTCACGCGAGCGCGGAAGTCGATCGCGGCGTTCAAGCTGCGCGAAGGCATGCCGGTTGGCGTCAAGGTGACCCTGCGCCGGGATCGGATGTACGAGTTCCTGGATCGGCTGATCACGGTCGCCTTGCCGCGGCTCCGCGACTTCCGCGGCGTCAAGGGGACCAGCTTCGACGGCCGCGGCAACTTTGCCATGGGCATCAAGGAGCAGATCATCTTCCCGGAGATCGAGTACGACAAGGTCGACCAGATCCGGGGCATGGACATCATCATCGCCACCACGGCGAGAACCGATCGGGAGGCCAAGTCGTTGCTGCGTGGCTTTGACTTGCCGTTCGCGAACTAGAGAGGCCGGAAGGGCGAGACATGGCCAAGAAGGGTGCCATCGAGAAGAACAAGCGACGCCGGCGCATGGTCGAGCGCGACGCCAGCAAGCGCAAGGAGCTGAAGGCGCTGGCGGAGGACCGCTCGCAGCCGGCCGAGGTGCGGTTCGCGGCGCGGCTCAAGCTGGCCCAGCTGCCGCGCAACGGGGCTGCCGTGCGGGTGCGCAACCGGTGCGACGTGACCGGGCGTCCGCGCGCCTTCTACCGCCGCTTCAAGATGAGTCGCGTGGCCCTGCGCGAGCTGGCGTCCACCGGCCAGATCCCCGGCGTCACCAAGTCCAGCTGGTGAGCGGGAGGATTGAGCCATGCAGCTGAGCGATCCTCTGGGTGATCTGCTGACGCGCATCCGCAACGGGCAGCGCACCGGCAAGGCGGTGGTCGACAGCCCGGCGTCGAAGCTGCGCGTCAACGTGCTTGACGTGCTGAAGCGCGAGGGATTCATCCGCGGCTACACGACGGAGGCCGACGGCGCCGTGGGCTTCGAGACCATCCGGGTCGAGCTCAAGTATCACGAGGGGCGCCCGGTGATCCGGCGCATCGACCGGGTGTCCAAGCCCGGGCGCCGCGTCTACTCGAGGATCCGGGACCTGCCGCGGGTCTACAACGGCCTGGGCATTGCCATCCTGTCCACGCCGCGCGGGGTCATGTCGGACGCGGAGGCTCGCGCCGCCAATGTCGGCGGCGAGGTGCTCTGCCACGTGTTCTAGAGGGTTTGCGGATGTCGCGGATCGGAAAGCACCCGGTGCCGGTGCCCTCCGGGGTCGAGGTCAGGATCGACGGCAAGCGTGTGCATGCCAAGGGCAAGCTCGGTCAGCTCGAGACCGAGGTCGTCGAGGAGGTCGACGTGGCCCTGGAGAACGGGCACGTGCGCGTGACGCCGCGGCCGCATTCCCGCTTCGGCCGCAACATGTGGGGCACGACCCGGACATTGATCAACAACATGGTGGTCGGTGTCAGCCGCGGGTTCACCGAGGAGCTGGAGATCAGCGGCGTCGGCTACCGGGCGGCGGTGCAGGGGCGGGAACTCGTGCTCAGTCTCGGCTTCTCGCACGAGGTGCGCTACCCGATCCCGGACGGCATCACGATCAAGTGCGAGAAGCCGACCACGGTGCAGATCAGCGGGTACGACAAGCGCCAGGTCGGCCAGGTCGCGGCCCATATCCGCTGGTATCGTCCGCCCGAGCCGTTCAAGGGCAAGGGCATCCGCTACGCCTCCGAGCGCATCCTGCGCAAGGAAGGCAAGAAGAAGTAGGACCACCCCGGCGATGCTCACGACCAAGCAAAGGACCGTCCGGCGGACGACGCGCACGCGCCTGCGGCTGCGGCGTCTGGCGCGTGGGCGGCCGCGGCTGTCCGTGCACCGGTCCAACAAGCAGATCTACGCCCAGGTGATCGACGACGACCAGGGTCGGACCCTGGCCGCGGCGTCGACGCTGGACAAGGACCTGCGCGCCTCGCTGAAGACCGGGGCGACCGTGGACGGCGCCAAGGCCGTCGGCGCCTTGATCGCGCAGCGCGCGCTCGAGGCCGGGGTCCGCCAGGTGGTGTTCGATCGCGGCGGCTACCTGTACCACGGGCGGGTGAAGGCGTTGGCCGACGCGGCGCGCGAGGGTGGGCTCGACTTTTGAGGCGCCGGGCGCGCCGTGACCGGCGCCGCGAGCCGGCACAGGCAATCAGGGCCCCGGGCAACGGGGCGCGCCGGCGCGGGCCGGCTCATCGGGAAGTGGCTTGATGGCACGAGGCAGGGAAGAGCGCAGCGGACGCGGGGAGGAGAGCGAGCTCATCGAGAAGCTCGTCAGCATCAACCGCGTCGCCAAGGTGGTCAAGGGCGGCCGTCGCTTCGGCTTTGCCGCGCTGGTCGTCGCCGGGGACGGGCGCGGCCGGGTCGGCTACGGATCGGGCAAGGCGCGCGAGGTGCCCGAGGCGATCCGCAAGGCCACCGATCAGGCCAAGCGGAGCATGATCCGCGTGCCGCTGCGCGAGGGACGCACATTGCATCACGATGTACGCGGCCATTACGGGGCCGGCAAGGTTGTGCTCCGGTCGGCGCCGTTGGGCACCGGGATCATTGCCGGGGGCCCCATGCGCGCCATCTTCGAGGCGCTCGGGGTGCAGGACATCGTCGCCAAGTCGGTGGGCACGTCGAACCCGCACAACATGATCAAGGCGACCTTCGAGGGCCTGCGCAAGGTCGAGGGCCCCCGGGTGGTGGCCGCGCGCCGGGGCCGGCGGGTGGGCGACATCATCGGCCGGCGCGAGCCGGAATACGCCGGCGACCAGCCGCGGGACAGCAGCCATGGGTAAGCCGACCGACCCCGACGATCCTGTCGTTCCGGGCACGCCGAGCGCCGAAGCCGAGGCCGAGGCCGACGCCGCTCCGTCGATCGGGACGGCTCCGGAGACGGCGCACGCGGCGGACCACGAGCCGACGCCCGGCGTCGCGGCGGACGGCGCCTCGGACGGCGCGGCCGGCGATGCCTCCGGCGGCGCGGCACCCCTCGAGCCGGACACCGCCGTCGAGGAAGCGTCGACGGAGCGGGCCTTGACCGAGGCCGGCCCGGCGGCGCCGACCGAGCCGGCGGAGCGCGCCGGGACGGAGACATACGCGGCCGAGAATGGGACGCATGCCGAGCGTACGGAGGCAAGGCATGCGGAGGCCGGAGGTACGGAGGCGGCGCAGGCGGTGTCGGGGGCGCCGAGACCGGAGGCCGAGGCCGGTGGCGAGCCGCGCCGGCTCGACCGGCGCCGGCCGCGCGCGGGCGCGAGGCCGTCCGGTCCGCGCCTGCGGGTGACCCAGATCGGCAGCCCGATCGGGCGGCGCGGCGATCAGCGGGCGACGCTGGTCGGGCTCGGTCTCAACAAGCTGCACCGGACGCGGGAGCTCGAGGACACGCCGGCGATCCGCGGCATGGTGGAGAAGGTCAAGCATCTGGTGCGGGTCGAGCCGCTCGGCTGAGGCCGCGGCGGGCCCGGAAAGGCTGTGGGCACAAGCACATGAAGCTGAATGAGCTGCGCGACAATCCGGGGGCTCGCAAGCGTCGCATGCGGGTCGGCCGCGGCATCGGATCGGGCAAGGGCAAGACCGCGGGGCGCGGCCAGAAGGGCCAGACGAGCCGCGAGGGCGTGGCGCTGGCCGGTTTCGAGGGCGGGCAGATGCCGCTCTATCGTCGGCTGCCCAAGCGGGGCTTCAACAACGCCCGGTACAAGAAGCGCTTCGCCGAGGTCAATATCGGCCGCCTGCAGGAAGCGGTGGATCGCGGCCGGCTGGACGCGTCCCGGCCGGTCGACGCGGCGGCGCTCAAGGCCGCCGGCCTGATCGGCAAGGAGCTCGACGGCGTGCGCCTGCTGGCCAAGGGCGAGCTGACGGCGGCGCTGACCATCGCCGTGGCCGGCGCCTCGCGCCCGGCGGTGGCGGCCGTGGAGAAGGCCGGCGGCTCGGTGCTCCTGCCGGCCGGCGCCGCGCCCGGGCCGGCGCCGGTCGAGGCGTGAGGACGCCGCCGCGGCGGGCCCGCCACGGCATGCGTCGATTCGGCCGGCCGCGCGGCCGGCGCGTTGTCGTTGCATGAGGGCTTCGTCACGGCGCAGGTAGAGGGGATCGCGGGGCGGGCCGACGGGGACCGTCCGGCCGCATGCGCAGTCCATCGGAGAGGTCATGGCTTCCGCCGCCGAGCAGCTTGCCGCCAACATCAATCTCGGGGCCTTTGCCAAGGCGACCGAGCTCAAGCAGCGCATCTGGTTCACGCTGGGTGCGCTCATCGTCTACCGGTTCGGCACGTACATTCCGATCCCGGGCATCGACCCCATGGCGCTGCAGGAGGTGTTCCAGCAGCAGGCGGGCGGCCTGCTGGGCGTGCTCAACATGTTCTCGGGCGGCGCGCTGGGGCGGATGACCATCTTCGCCCTCAACATCATGCCGTACATCTCCGCGGCGATCATCATCCAGCTGATGACCGCCGTCTCACCGACCCTCGACCAGCTGAAGAAGGAGGGTGAGACCGGGCGCAAGAAGCTGAACCAGTACACGCGCTACCTCACCGTGCTGCTTGCCGCCTTCCAGGGCTACGGGCTGGCGGTGGGCCTTGAGAGCCTGCGCGCAAGCACCGGCTCGGCGGTGCTCGATCCGGGGCTGTTCTTCCGCCTGACCACGGTGATCACCATCGTCGGCGGCACCATCTTCCTGATGTGGCTGGGGGAGCAGATCACCGCGCGCGGCGTCGGCAACGGCATATCGCTGATCATCTTCGCCGGCATCGTGGCCGAGTTGCCGCGCGCGCTGGTCGGCACGCTGGAGCTTGGCCGCACCGGCGCCCTGTCGACCCTGTTCATCATCGGCCTGCTGCTCATGGCGGTCGCCGTGATCACCTTCATCGTGTTCATGGAGCGCGCCCAGCGGCGGCTGATCGTCCAGTACCCGAAGCGGCAGGTGGGCAACCGCATGTTCGGCGGCGAGTCCTCGCACCTGCCGCTCAAGCTCAACACCTCCGGCGTGATCCCGGCGATCTTCGCCTCCTCGCTGCTGCTGCTGCCGACCACGCTGATCGGCTTCTCCGGGGGCGACGGCCCGGGCTGGGTGCAGACGGCGGCCGCCCAGCTGCAGCACGGGCAGCCGCTCTTCATGATCGTGTACGCCAGCCTGATCATCTTCTTCTGCTTCTTCTACACGGCAATCGTGTTCAATCCGGAGGAGACAGCGGACAACCTGCGCAAGTATGGTGGCTTCATCCCCGGGATCCGGCCGGGACGGAACACGGCCGAATACCTCGACTATGTTCTGACACGGTTGACCACGGTGGGCGCGCTCTATCTGGCCTTGGTCTGTCTGTTGCCGGAGTTTCTGCTCGCGGAATTCGCGTTGCCCTTTTATTTCGGCGGCACTAGCCTGCTCATCGTCGTTGTGGTGACGATGGACACGGTGGCGCAGATCCAGTCGCATCTGCTGGCCCACCAGTACGAAGGGCTGATCAAGAAGTCCCGCTTGAAGGGGAGGCGCGGATGAACCTTGTCCTGTTCGGGCCGCCGGGGGCCGGCAAGGGCACCCAGGCCAAGATGCTGGAGACGGAGCGGGGGCTCACCCAGCTGTCGACGGGGGATATGCTGCGGGCCGAGGTGGCCAGCGGCAGCGAACTCGGCCAGGAGGCCAAGCGGATCATGGACCGCGGCGAGTTCCTCCCGGACGAGCTGATGATCCGGATGATCTCCGAGAAGATCGACGGCACGCCCGACACCAACGGCTTCATCTTCGACGGCTTTCCGCGCACCGTTCCGCAGGCCGAGGCGCTGGACGCGCTCCTGGCCGAGAAGGGCATGCCGCTCGACGCGGTGATCGAGATCCGGGTCGACGAGCAGGCCATGTTCGAGCGGATCCAGACCCGGGCCCGCGAGTCCGGCGGCAGCCGGTCCGACGACAGCGCCGAGACCCTGATGAAGCGGCTCGAGGTCTACCGCAAGCAGACCGCGCCGCTGCTGCCCTACTACGAGGGGAAGGGAGCCCTGCGCACCGTCGACGGCATGCGCTCCATCGAAGGGGTGCATGACGAGATCGCGTCGGTCCTGGACGGGCTGTCGAAAGCCTAGGGCGTTTACGGCTGAAGCGATGCCACCTGACCCGGACACGCTCCGGCCGCGGCCGGCCGGGAACGATGCGTCCAGGGCCGGCCGAGCGCGTTGACAGGCGCCCGAAAAGCGCCATATAGGGCTCGCCCGCGCGGCGGGCATGAGGTATAAGGCCGTTTGGCTTGGCCGGATCCGACCTCGGGCTGGCCAGGACAGGCGGCCTGTCGCCATTGGGCGGCGGATCGCGGCCGG
Organism: uncultured Mycobacteriaceae bacterium; assembly: GCA_964613585.1. Lineage (GTDB taxonomy): Bacteria > Pseudomonadota > Alphaproteobacteria > DSM-16000 > Inquilinaceae > CAZTHL01. The sequence goes on from CAZTHL010000073.1 coordinate 9,524, forward strand.
TCGATTCCAACGGCTTCATTCGTCGCTGTCATCTGAGCGGGAGACGGCAACGTGGCGCGCATTGCAGGCGTCAATCTACCGACGGGAAAGCGTGTGGAGATCGCGCTCACCTACATTCATGGCATTGGCTCGACCACCGCGAGGACGATCTGTCAGCGCCTGAGCATTCCGGCCGAGCGGCGGGTCTTTGATCTGACCGAGGACGAGATCCTGAGGATCCGCGAGACCATCGACAATGAGCATACGGTCGAGGGCGATTTGCGCCGCGAGACCGCGATGAACATCAAGAGGCTGATGGATCTGGGCTGTTTCCGCGGCCTGCGCCATCGCAAGGGCCTGCCCGTCCGGGGCCAGCGCACGCACACCAACGCCCGCACCCGCAAGGGCCCGGCGAAGCCGATCGCCGGCAAGAAGAAGTAAGGGTCGGCATCGGCCGAGGCAGGCGGCCCCGTCGCGGCCCCTGCGGCTCTGTTCCAAGATCGTCCGAAAGGCTCAACGCGTATGGCCAAACCCGCCGTCGCTCCGCGTCTCCGGCGCCGCGAGCGCAAGAACATCACCTCCGGCGTCGCCCATGTGAACGCGAGCTTCAACAACACCATGGTGACCATCGCCGACGCCCAGGGCAACACGATCTCCTGGTCGTCGGCGGGCAGCATGGGCTTCAAGGGCAGCCGGAAGTCGACGCCGTACGCCGCGCAGATGGCCGCCGAGGATGCCGGCCGGAAGGCGCAGGAGCACGGCATGCGCGTGCTGGAGATCAACGTCAAGGGTCCGGGCTCCGGCCGGGAGTCGGCACTGCGGGCGCTTCAGGCGATCGGCTTCCAGATCACCATGATCCGCGACGTGACGCCGATCCCGCACAACGGCGTGCGGCCGCGCAAGAAGCGCCGCGTGTAGCACGTAAAGCGAGGTGGCGGGAGACCCGCCTGGCGGCCCGCGCCGGTCCGCGTCCCCCTTGATCGGGCGCTGGCGTCGGGCCGGCCGGCACCAGGGTGTCGGGCCGCCCAAGGTGAAAGCGCGCCCGCCGATCCGGGACAGCGGTCGTACGTCAGCCCGGCCGCAACGCAGGGGATCGGCGCCGAGCGGCGGCTCGGATGCCGGAGAGCCGGCAGGGGGCAGGGGTCCGAACGGACCGCCGGCTGGCAAGGAGAACGAGTGGTGATTTCCCGGAACTGGCAGGAACTGATCAAGCCGGGCGGGCTCGATATTCAGTCAAGCCATGACCCGCGCCGTTTTGCCACCATTGTCGCCGAGCCGCTCGAGCGCGGCTTCGGACTGACCATCGGCAACGCCCTGAGGCGCGTTCTGCTGTCCTCCCTGCAGGGGGCCGCCGTCACCTCGATCCACATCGAGGGCGTGCTTCACGAGTTCTCCTCGGTCCCCGGCGTGCGTGAAGACGTTACCGACATCGTCCTCAACGTCAAGTCGCTGGCGCTTCGCATGAACGCGGAAGGGCCCAAGCGCATGCGGCTGCACGCGGAAGGACCGGGCGTGGTGACCGCCGGGCAGATCATCACCGGGTCCGACATCGAGATCATGGATCCGGACCTGGTGATCTGCACGCTTGACGATGGGGCGCGGCTCAACATGGAGTTGATGGTGAGCCTCGGCAAGGGTTATGTTCCCGCTGCGCAGAACCGGCCCGAGGACGCGCCCATCGGCCTGATCCCGGTCGATTCCCTGTACAGCCCCGTGCGCAAGGTGTCCTACAAGGTCGAGGACACCCGCGTCGGACAGGTGACCGACTACGACAAGCTGTCGGTGACGCTCGAGACCAACGGCGCGGTGACGCCCGAGGATGCGGTGGCGCTCGCCGCCCGGATTCTGCAGGACCAGCTCCAGCTGTTCATCAACTTCGAGGAGCCTCGGCACGAACGGCGTGAAGAGATCGCCGAGGAGATGCCGTTCAACAAGAACCTGCTGCGCAAGGTGGACGAGCTCGAGCTCTCGGTCCGCTCGGCGAACTGCCTGAAGAACGACAACATCGTCTATATCGGCGACCTGGTGCAGAAGACCGAGGCGGAGATGCTCCGCACCCCGAACTTCGGCCGCAAGTCGCTCAACGAGATCAAGGAGGTTCTGGCAGGAATGGGGCTCCATCTCGGCATGGAGATCCCGAACTGGCCGCCGGAGAACATCGAGGATCTCGCCAAGAAGCTCGAGGAGCCGTTCTAGGACGGAACGGCCTTTTGCCCGTCCAGCGGGCCGCGAGCCCGAGGGCAGCGGCGCCCGCTGGACGCCACGCCGTGGCGCCTGCGGTACGCCACGCCAATGTCGCCGGGCCGACCCGCCCCGGCCGGAAGGAGATGCCGAGCCATGCGTCACGGCAATCGCGGACGCAAGTTCAGTCGCAGCAGCAGCCATCGCAAGGCCATGTTCGCGAACCTGTCGGCGTCCCTGCTGACCCATGAGCAGATCCGCACGACGCTGCCCAAGGCCAAGGATCTCCGGCCCATCGTCGAGCGGCTCATCACCCGCGGCAAGAACGGGTCACTGCACGACCGCCGACAGGCCGCCGCCCAACTGCGCAACGAGGCGGTCGTGCGGAAGCTGTTCGGGCCCCTGGCCGAGCGCTACCGCGACCGGCCAGGCGGCTACACCCGTGTGCTCAAGGCCGGCTTCCGCTATGGGGACATGGCGCCGATGGCGATCATCGAACTGGTCGACCGCGACCCAGAGGCCAAGGGGGCGGGCGACAAGGCACGCGCCGAGGCTGTCCAGGCGCTCCAGGAGGAGGAGATGGCCGGCTAGGGCGTTTCCCGGTTCGGTGGTATCGCCGGCCCGGGCCCCCGCCCGGTCCCCCAACGACAGCCTGCCCGGGCTGGCCGGGCGCGGGCCGGTGCCGATTCCGCGTCAGGCGGAAACGCCCGAAGCCCACCTGAGGTGGAGCGGGCCGCGACGATTCCGCCCGGCCCGCCGGGTGTCCCATGCCGCCGCGCCGCCGAGGTGACTTGTGCCGAGGTGATTTGTGCCGAGGTGACTTGTCGGCTCGGCTGGGGGCGTGCCCGCGAACCCTGCCCCGGGCCCTGGCCGGGCGCGCCGTCGTGACCCGATGACGGAAGCCATTGGCTCGCCGGCATCAACCGCCGTCGTCCAGCGGCGGCCGGTCGAACTCGGGCCCCAGAAGGTGACCGGCGCGCTCGACCTTCGCTGTCAGATAGCGGAGGTTGTGCGGGTTGACCGAGCCCAGTACCGGCACCCGATCGACGATCTCGATGCCTTCGCCGCCGAGCGCGCGCAGCTTGTCGGGATTGTTTGTCATCAGCCGGATCCGCCGGATGCCGAGCTGGCGGAGCATGGCCGCAGCGATCTCGTACTGCCGCTCGTCCGCGCCGAAGCCGAGGATCTGATCGGCCTCCACCGTGTCGAGCCCGCTGTCCTGCAGGTCGTAGGCGCGCATCTTGTTGGCGAGCCCGATGCCCCGCCCCTCCTGGGCCAGGTACAGCAGCACCCCGTGCCCGTGCTCGACCATGGCCTGCACGGCGGCCCGCAGCTGCTCGCCGCAGTCACAGCGCAGGCTGCCGAACAGATCGCCGGTCAGACAGGCCGAATGAAGACGCACCAGCACCGGCGCGCCGGGGTCGATGCTGCCCACGATGATCGCCACCTGATCGGGCACGCCGCAGCTGCCACGGAACACCAGGAAGCGGGTCTCGGCGCTGTCGATGAGCGGGATCCGCGCCTCCGCCGCGGGCTCCAGGCTGAGCGCGACCGAGCGCGTGTAGCGCAGGATGTGGTCCATCTCGGCGCGCAGCAAAGAACCGTCGTCGAGCGCGGCGGCGATCCCCGGCTGCCAGTCCGGGACGGTCGGCGCCACCAGGGCCGACGGCACCAGCTTGGCGATCTTCGCCAAGCCGATGCCGGCCTCACCGATCCGGGCCAAGTCCGGACGCCGGGTTGGAACGGGCCCGAGCACGCGCTCGTCGGGGCGGCCGAACGCCAGGTGCCGCACGCCGTCGGCGCCGACGCCGGGGTCGACCGGCAGGAGCACCGTGTCCTGCGCGCCGGCATCACGGCCGAGCGCGCGCATCCGCTCCCCGGTCACCGCCAGAACGGGTGGCCCGCCGCTGATCGTGGTCAAGGCGTCGATCAGCGTGTCGCTCGCGGTCTCCGTCGAGGCCAGAAGCGCCGACGTCGTCCCGGTGACCAGCACGGCCCGTCCGCGTCGAAGCTCATTGGCGGCCCGGTCGACCGAAAGCGTTTCCACATTGCCGTTGAGCCGTGGCGAAAGCTGTTCTGTTGGCATGCCAGATGAACGATTTATGGTTGGAAAGGTCCCGCGCCCCGCGATCAGGGTAGTTCGCTCAGCCTTGCCGGCAAGTCGAAGACGCATCGATATGAAAACAATACGTCATCACGACAATAATGAATCGAGCCTCCGACAGATCCCGCGATCCCGCTGACAACGGCTCGTCGCTCTCCGCCGCCGAGGCCTGGAGGCTCCTCCGGGACGGCGAGGCTCGCCCGTCCCCGGGCCAGGAGGCGAGCGCGGCCGCGGCCCATCTGCTCGATCTCTACGGCCCGCTGGCGCGTCCCGGCGAGGCGGGCTGGGTGCTCGGCCATCTGGGCCAGAGCCTCGACGGCTTCATCGCCGCGGCCAATGGTCACTCTCATTACGTCACCGGGCCGGAGAACATCGAGCACCTGCACCGGTTGCGTGCCCTGGCCGATGCCGTGGTCGTCGGCGCCTCGACGGTCCGGGCCGACGATCCGCAACTGACGGTGCGGCGGGTCGAGGGCGCCCACCCGGTGCGGGTCGTCCTCGATCCTTGCCGCCGGCTCGGGCCCGGGCATCGGGTGTTCATCGACCGTCAGGCGCCGACGCTGGTGCTGTGCCGGGCCGACCGGGCGGGCGCCGGTGACACGCGCCACGGCGAGGCCGAATTGATGCCCGTGCCCGCTACCGACGCGGGCGGGCTCTGCCCCCTGGCCATCGCCGCCCACCTGCGCGGCCGGGGCCTGCGGCGGCTCTTCGTCGAAGGCGGCGGGCAGACCGTCACCCGCTTTCTGACGGCCGGGGCGTTGAGCCGCCTGCAGATCGCCGTCGCGCCGCTGCTCATCGGCGGCGGCCGGCCGGGCATCGCGTTGCCCCCCATCGACCATCTCAGCCGGGCCCTGCGGCTCCGGGCGCGCATTTTCCGTCTGGGCGAGGACGTCCTGTTCGACTGTCCGCTGCCGCCGGCCGACGGTGCGTGAGCCACGGTGCCGCGGGGAGAGGTCTTGGGTCAGCCGGTGCCGGGCAGGGCCAGCAGGTCGGTGTGGCCGACCGTCAGCCGCGACGCTCCGGACTCGATCCAGCTCGTGCGCCGGTCGCGCCAGCCGCGCAGCGTCGGCGCCAGATCGGGCCGGATCGCCTGGGCGGCCCGGGTCCAATCGGCCAGAAGAGCGTGCTGAATGGCCGTATCGCCGACACCGAGGCGCCAGTCGGCGCGCGCCGTCTCGACCGTGTATCCGTCCTTTCGCAGGGCCGTGGCCAGGACGTCCGGCGCCTCGGCGCCCAGCGCGGGGCCGAAGCCCTTGTCGGTCCTTTGATGGGCGTTGATGGCGTTGAACGCCGCCTCATCCTGGGTATCGTCCGGCGCCCATTCGATCCGGCCGTCGACGCTGAGCGCGATCAGCACGGCCGACCGGTGGGACGCCGCCGCCCGGGCCAACGTGGCGCACCAGTCTGCGGAGACCAGGTCGAGCAGGGCCGAGGCGGTGACCAGGTCGTTGCCGTGCAGCCAGTCCTCGGTGAGGCCCGGGCTCAGATCCGCTCGGACGAGCTCGACCGACAGGCTGATGTGCTTCGCGTCGAGCTGCAGGCGCCCTTCGTCGCGCACCCGAAAACCGTGCCCCGCTCCCCAGTCGCGCAGGCTGAGACGGGCCTGCTCGAGCAGACCACCGTCACGCTCGACCAGCCGCCAGTCCTGCCGTCCGCCAAGGCGTGGTGCCAGCCAGCGCAGATTGGCGCCGGTGCCCGACCCCAGATCCAGCACGGTCAGCGGCCGCGCCTCGTCCAGGGTGCCCCTGAGCCGCGAGACCAGGCCCGTGGACCGCGCCAGGGCATCATGGGGCTCGCGCAAGGCCAGCCAGTCCGCTCCGAAGCCGCCGGCCGTTCCGTCGATGCCGACCCGGGTCACGCCGCCACCCGTGCCAGCTCGTCATGGAAACGGCGAGCCGCCTGCTCCCAGGTCGGCAGCCTCGTGCGCGCGAACCGGGCTCCCTCGGCGAGCCGCGCGCGCAGGCCCGCGTCGTCCAGGACGGCGCGCAGCGCTTCCGCCAGGGCCGCCTCGTCGCCCGGTGGCACCAGCAGGCCGGCCTGCTCCGGCACGGTCCCGGGGATCGCCCCCGCCCGTGTGGCCACCACCGGCAGGCCGCGCGCCAGGGCCTCCGCCAGCGCCATGCCGTAGCCCTCGTGATGCGAGGCCAGGACGAACAGGTCGGCGGCCGAGAGAACGGCGTGAAGCCCCTCGGTGTCGAGCTCGCCGACGAGGCCGACCCGGCCGGCCAGCCCGGTCTCGGCGATGAGCGCCATGACCTCGGCCGTGCATGCGGGATCGCGCGTGGTGCTTCCGGCGCAGATCAGCGTCCACGGCCGGTCGGCCAGGGTGGCGAGCGCACGGATCAGGCTGGCATGGCCCTTACGGCGTGTCAGCGTGGCGGCACACACCAACGTCGGGGCGGGACCGGCCGAGCCCGTGGCAAGCGGCGCCCGATCGGTCCCGGGCTCGACCACGCCGACGCGGCCCGGCACGACACCATAGGCCGCCAGGGACTCGCGGGTGGCGGCGCTGGTCACCAGAATGCGCCGCACCGGCTTCAGGGCGGCCTTTTCCGAGGCGAACAGCCGGTCGCGGACCGCGGGCGCGAGGCCGGTCTCGGTGGCCAGAGGGTGGTGCACCAGGGCCACCAGCCGGAGCCGCGGCCCGTGGACCGCTGCGGCCTCCGGCAGCACGCCGAGCGCAAGGCCGTCGATCACGGCGAGAGTGCCGTCGGGCAGCGCGGCCAACCGTTCCTGCGCCTCGGCACGCGCGGCGTCGTCGGGGAAGGGGAAGCCGTCCTTCAGCTCAAGCGCCGTCACCGTGGCGCCGTGCGCGCGCAGGCCGTCGATGATCCGGCGGTCGTAGATGAACCCGCCGGTCGCGGTCGACAGCGGGCCGGGCACGAGGAAATGCATGTCCACGGGCCGGGCTCGCGCATCAGGTCGCGAGAGGCGCCTCATAGGCGGCCCAGGCGATATGGCTCTCGCCAAGCGTCACCTTGAGCGCGCTCAAGCCGCTGGCGTGATGGCCGAGCGCCCCCTCGCGGATCCGCTGGGCCATACGGTCGAACACGACCCGCGCCAGGAACTCGGTGGTCGTGTTCTGTCCGGCGAAGGTCGGCTCTTCGTCGAGATTGCGATAGTTGAGGTCTCCCAGCAGCCGCCTCAGCGCGTCCACCGCCCGGCCGATGTCGACGACGAGCCCGTCGGGATCCAGTTCGGCCCGCCGGAACTCGACATCGACGACATAGGTGGCGCCATGCAGCGCCTGCGCCGGCCCGAAGATCTCGCCCCGGAAGCTGTGGGCGATCATGAAGTGGTCGCGGACGGTGAGGCTGTACATGGCCGGCTCCGGGGCGCCTCTGGCGACGATGCGTCTGCCATTAATATGCGATACGATGACACAGGGCTCCCGAGGACGGGTCCGCGAGACGGGCCATCACCTCCGGAAGCTCGCTGAACCGGCTGGTTCCGTCGATCAGCGCCTCCAGCGAGGTATCACGCAGGAGCCAGAGGGCGAGTCCCAGCCGGCGACGAAAGTCCCACCGCGCCCGCTGGGCCACGGCCACCGTGCCAACCTGGGACGAGCGCAGGCACAGGCGGCGGGAATGGAAGGCCTCGCCCAGGGGCGCGGCCACGGTCTGGTCGCCGTACCAGCTGAGCTCGAGCACCGTGGCCTCGAAGCCGGCAAGCGCGAGCGCCGTGGCGAGGCCCGACGACGTGCCGCTGGCGTGGATGACCAGGTCCGCCTCGCCGGCGGCCTCCCCGGGCAGCCGGAAGCGGACGCCGAGCGCGTCGGCGACCGCGCGGCGGCCGGGATCGATGTCGATCAGCTCGACCTCGGTGCCGATGATCCGCGCGGCCAGCCAGGCGGCAAGGCAGCCGACCACCCCGGCGCCGCCGACGGCGATGCGGTCGCCGACGCGCGCCCCGGCGTCCCACAGGCCGTTGACGGCGGTCTCCATGTTCGCCGCCAGCACCGCCCGGCCGGGCGGCAGGTCGTCGGGCAGCGGGGTGACGGCTGCCGCCGGCACAACGTACCGCTCCTGATGCGGGAACAGGCAGAACACGGTCCGGCCCTGGAGCGACGGCGGGCCGCGCTCGACGCAGCCGACATTGATGTAGCCGTACTTGACCGGGGCCGGGAACGCGCCCTGCTGGAACGGCGCCCGCATGGCGCGGTGCTGGCTCGCCGGCACGCCGCCGCGGAACACCAGGCTTTCCGTGCCGCGGCTGATGCCTGAAAACAAGGTGCGCACCAGGACCTCACCGGCACCGGGATCCCGCAGCGGCTCGGCGCGCAGCTCGGCCCGGCCGGGGGCGACGATCCAGAGCGCGCGGGTGTGGCAGAGCATGTCCTCTGGGGGCATCCCTGATTGTGCGCTGTCCATCTCGGCTTCCCCGGCGGCAGGGTCCCCGGGTCGGCTCGGCCGGCCGGACCGGTCCCGGCGACCGTGCTCGACGCCGTTCGCTACGTTTCTTACCGTCTATCGCACGTCGTCGGCTTTCCATGGGCCGCGACCGATGATAAAACGACTCACTCTTTACCAAATCGTCGCAGTGGGACGGGCCTCGGAGACAGCCTCACTCTAAAAGCGCAGCTCGTCGACCAGCCAGCGCCGACAGAGCGGTTCCCCCCGAGCTCCAGACCGTGATGGCAGACAACAAGATCAGGCAGACGTCCTACCGGAGGCAGGCATGGACACGATGACGACCGCGGACGCCCCCACGAAGAACGCCAGGCTGCTCGCTTGGGTCGAAGAGGTCGCGGCAATGTGCAAGCCGGACCGCGTGTACTGGTGCGACGGTTCGCAGGAGGAATACGATCGTCTCATGCAGGAGATGGTCGATGCCGGCGTGGCCATCAAGCTCAACGAGCAGAAGCGGCCGAACAGCTTCCTGTTCCGCTCGGATCCGGCCGACGTCGCGCGCGTCGAGGACCGCACCTACATCTGCTCGGTCAACAAGAATGACGCCGGTCCGACCAACAACTGGGAAGACCCGGCCAAGATGAAGGCCGTCATGAGCGAGCTGTATGATGGCTGCATGCGGGGACGGACGATGTACGTCATCCCGTTCAGCATGGGGCCGCTCGGCTCGCACATCTCCTATATCGGCGTCGAACTCTCCGACAGCCCCTACGTGGTGTGCAATCAGCGCATCATGACGCGCATGGGCAAGGGCGCGCTCGAGGTGCTGGGCGAGGACGGCGACTTCGTGCCCTGCCTGCACTCGGTCGGCGTGCCGCTCAAGTCGGGCGAGGCGGGACCACGCTGGCCGTGCGATCCGAAGAACACCTACATCTGCCACTTCCCCGAAGAGCGGATGATCTGGTCCTACGGCTCCGGCTACGGCGGCAACGCCCTGCTCGGCAAGAAGTGC
>CAZTHL010000074.1:0-18495 GCA_964613585.1 uncultured Mycobacteriaceae bacterium
CCGGTCCGGCGCCGGCGCGGCGCCTCCCCGGAGGATCGGTCGGGCGTGCCCGGCCGTGCTCTTCGATCCGTCTGCCGGCACACGCCGTCGGCAGGCGGATCGCGGCAGCCGCGATCAGCGCGGCGCCCAAGAACCGGCCCTGCACCGGGCCGGGCTGAAGCAAGGAGGTACGCTCATGTCCTACGTTCTTGCCCTGGATCAGGGAACGACCAGCTCGCGGGCCATCGTCTTCGATGAGCAGGGCCGCATCGTCTCGAGCGCGCAGAAGGAGTTCCAGCAGATCTTCCCGCGGCCCGGCTGGGTCGAGCACGATCCTCAGGAGATCTGGTCCTCGCAGATCAGCGTCGCCGCCGAGGCCATGAGCAAGCGCGACCTCGGGGCCCGGCAAATCGCCGGCATCGGCATCACCAACCAGCGCGAGACCACGATCGTCTGGGACCGCCGCAGCGGCAAGCCGGTCCACAACGCCATCGTCTGGCAGGATCGCCGGACGGCGGGCCTGTGCGACCAGTTGCGTGAGGAAGGGCGGCAGCCGCTGTTCCAGTCCCGCACCGGCCTCGTGCTCGATGCCTACTTCGCCGGCACCAAGATCAAGTGGATCCTCGACCATGTCGAAGGCGCCCGGGCGGCGGCGGAGGCCGGGCATCTGGCGTGCGGCACCGTCGACAGCTGGCTCATCTGGCACCTGACCGCCGGGCAGCTTCACGTCACCGACATCTCGAACGCCAGCCGGACCTTGGCGTTCAACATCCACACGCTGGACTGGGACGAGGAGCTGCTCGAGGTGCTCGGCATCCCACGCAGCATGATGCCGCAGGTGCGCGGCTCGAGCGAGGTGTACGGCCAGACCTCCGGGGAGCTGTTCGCCTCCCGGCTGCCCATCGCCGGCAGCGCGGGCGACCAGCAGGCCGCCCTGTTCGGCCAGATCTGCACCCGGCCGGGCATGGTGAAGAACACCTACGGCACGGGCTGCTTCATGCTTATGAACACCGGCGCCGAGCCGGTCGCCTCCCGAAACAATCTCCTCACCACCATCGCCTGGCAGATCGGCGGGCGCACCGAGTACGCGCTGGAAGGCAGCATCTTCATCGCCGGCGCGGTGGTGCAATGGGTCCGCGACGGGCTGCAGTTCATCCGTGCCTCCTCCGAGATCGAGTCGCTGGCGGCCAAGGTGCCGGACAATGGCGGGGTCTACCTGGTGCCGGCCTTCGTTGGACTGGGCGCGCCGCACTGGGATGCCTACGCCCGTGGCACCCTGGTCGGTCTGACCCGAGGCACCACCCAGGCGCACATCGCCCGCGCCGCGCTCGAGAGCATGGCGTATCAGACCGTGGACGTGATCCGCGCCCAGGAGGCGGATGCCGGGATCGGCCTGACCGAGCTGCGCGTCGACGGCGGCGCCACGGTCAACAACCTGCTCATGCAGTTCCAGGCGGATCTGCTCGGCGTGCCCGTGGTCAGGCCCCGGGTGGTGGAGACAACCGCGCTCGGCGCCGCCTATCTGGCCGGCCTCGCGGTCGGTGTCTGGCGCGACACCGACGAGATTGCCGCGCAATGGCAGGTCGACCACGTCTTCGAGCCCCGGATGGACCGGGCCGAGGCGGAGGCCCTGCTGCGACGGTGGGCCCGCGCCCTGGAGCGCGCCAAGGGATGGGAAGACGCCTGATGACGGGAATCGCCGCCGGCATGGACCGCGACGCGCTGCTCGGCGTGCTGCGGGCCGACCCCGGCTTCTGGGACATGATCGTCATCGGCGGCGGCGCCACCGGCCTGGGCGTCGCGGTCGAGGCGCAGGCCCGGGGCTACCGCACGCTGCTGCTCGAACAGCACGACTTCGCCAAGGGCACCTCGAGCCGCAGCACCAAGTTGGTGCACGGCGGCGTCCGCTACCTCCAGCAGGGCAACGTCTCGCTGGTCATGGAGGCGCTCAAGGAGCGCGGCCGCCTGCTGAAGAACGCGCCGCACATCTGCCACAACCTGCCGTTCGTCGTGCCGGTCTACGACTGGTGGGACGGGCCGTTCTACGGCGTCGGCATGAAGATGTACGACGTGTTGGCCGGCAAGCTGGGGCTGGGGCCGTCGAAGAACCTGTCCCGTGAGCAGACGCTCGAGCATCTGCCGACCATCGAGCGCAAGGGCCTGCGGGGCGGCGTCATCTACTATGACGGCCAGTTCGACGATGCCCGGCTCGCGGTCAACCTGGCGCAGACCCTGGCGGACCGCGGCGGCGTGCCGCTCAACTACGTCAAGGTGACGGGCCTCAAGAAGCGCGGCGGGCACATCTGCGGCGTGCTGGCCCGGGACATGGAGGCCGGCGAGGACCTCGAGCTCGACGGCCGCGTCGTGGTCAACGCCACCGGCGTGTTTTCCGACGCCGTGCGGCAGATGGACGAGCCCGGGGCCGAATCCCTCATGGCGCCGAGCCAGGGCGTGCATCTCGTCTTCGACCGGTCGTTCCTGCCCGGTGGCAGCGCGATCATGGTGCCGAAGACCGCGGACGGCCGCGTACTGTTCGCCGTCCCCTGGCATGGCCGTGTCGTCGTCGGCACCACCGACACGGCTCTCGACGACGCGCCGCTCGAGCCGATGGCCCGGGAGGAGGAGGTCGCCTTCCTGCTCGAGCACGCGGCGATCTATCTCGACAGGGACCCTGCGCGGGAGGACGTGCTCAGCCTTTACACCGGCATCCGCCCTCTGGTCCGCGCCCGGGCCGACAAGGGGACGGCGGCGCTGTCGCGCGACCATGTCCTGATGGTCTCGCAGGCGAACCTCGTCACCATAACCGGGGGCAAATGGACCACCTACCGCAAGATGGCCGAGGATACGGTGGACACGGCGGCCCTGCTCGGCGGGCTCGACGAGCGGGAGACGCAGACCACCAATCTCCGCCTGCACGGCTGGGTCACCAACCCGGTCGAGGAGGACGGGCTGCTGCACCTGTACGGCTCCGACGCGCCGGCCGTCCGCCGGGTCATGCGCGAGCAGCCCGGATGGAACGAGCGCCTGCATCCGCGCCTGCCCTACTACACGGGCGAGGTGGTCTGGGCGGTCCGGCACGAGATGGCCCGCACCGTCGAGGACGTGCTGTCCCGCCGCACCCGGGCCCTGCTGCTCGACGCCGCGGCCAGCGCCGAGGTCGCCCCGCGCGTGGCCGAACTGATCGCCGGCGAGCTCAAGCGCGACCGGGACTGGCAGGCCGATCAGGTGGCCGGCTACCGGGATCTCGCCCGTCAGCATCTGCCTGCCTGATCTCCGCCGGCGGCCCGGCTCGGGCGCGCGCTCGGTCCCGGCTGTCCCGGGCTCGACTCCGGGCCGGGACCAGGCGGCCGGCCGTCATCGTCTGGAATCACCAATGGCAGCCGCGGCAGGGGCTCGCGCCGAGCGGGCACGGCTCCTTCCCCGCGCTGCCCGGGACGCTGAACCATGATGAATCCTTTCATTGGCGAGGTCATCGGCACGGCCATCCTGATCCTGCTCGGCAACGGGGTGGTGGCCAACGTCGTGCTGAACGGCACCAAGGGCGAGGGCTCCGGCTGGATCGTCATCGTCTGGGGCTGGGGCATGGCCGTGTTCGTCGCCGTGTTCACGGTCGCGGCGTTCTCCGGCGCGCACATCAATCCGGCGGTCACCGTGGCGCTCGCCATGGTCGGCAAGTTCGAATGGGCGAACGTGCCGGGCTATGTCGCGGCGCAGATGGCCGGCGCCGCGATCGGCGCATTCCTGGTCTGGCTGCACTATCGCCAGCACTTCGCCCGCACCGACGACCCGAACCTGAAGCTCGCCGTGTTCTGCACCGGCCCGGCCATCCGTGACGTGCCGGCGAACCTGGTGTCGGAGACCATCGGCACGTTCATCCTGGTGTTCGCGGTGCTGTTCCTGGCCGTCTCGGTCTTCGGCCTCGGCGCGCTCGACGCCCTGCCGGTCGGCCTGCTCGTGCTCGGCATCGGCCTGGGCCTCGGCGGCACCACCGGCTACGCGATCAACCCCGCCCGCGATCTGGCGCCGCGCATCGTCCATGCCCTGCTGCCGATCCCGGGCAAGCGCGACAGCGACTGGAGCTACGCCTGGGTCCCCGTGGTCGGACCGATCCTCGGCGCCACGCTGGCGGCGCTGGCCTATTTGGGGCTAGAGAACCCGAGCAATATCAATTTCCGCTGAGACGGGCCGGATCGTCCGCCCGGACGGCGCGAGACAATAGGCAGCCGTGGCATGACCCAGAACCTGATCACGCTCACCCATTTCGCCATTCAGGAGCAGCGTCGCTTCGCCGGGGCCACCGGCGAGTTCACCTCGCTGCTCAACGACCTGCAGACCGCCTGCAAGATCATCTCGCACGAGGTCCACCGCGGCCAGCTCGCCGGCGGGCTCGGCAGCGCGGGATCCATGAATATCCAGGGGGAGACCCAGAAGCAGCTCGACGTCGTGTCGAACGACGTGCTGCTGTACATCATGGGCAGCGGCGGCTACCTGGCCGCCATGGCCTCGGAGGAGATGGACGACATCCATGTCATTCCGACGGCCTTGCGCGGCCGCTACCTGCTGCTTTTCGACCCGCTCGACGGCTCGTCCAACATCGATGTCGACATGACCGTCGGCACCATCTTCTCGGTGCTGCGCTGCCCCGAGGGCGTCGAGACTCCCGGACCCGAGCACTTCCTGCAGCCGGGCACGGAGCAGGTCTGCGCCGGCTACGCCGCCTACGGGCCCGCCACCATCATGGTTATGACCACCGGGCAGGGGGTGAACGGCTTCACCCTCGACCCCAACATCGGCTCCTTCGTGCTGTCCCATCCGGGCATGCGGATCCCGGCGCGGACCAACGAGATCGCCATCAACGCCGCGCGCCTGCGCTTCCAGGACCCGCCGGTCCGGCGCTATGTCGAGGAGTGCCTGGAGGGGCGCGACGGGCCGCGCGGCGAGGACTTCAGCCAGCGCTGGACCGGTTCCATGGTGGCCGACGTGCACCGCATCCTCAACCGTGGCGGACTGTTCATCTACGCCAAAGACAGCCGCAACAGGAAGGCCGGCGGCAAGCTGCGCCTGATGTACGAGGCAAACCCCATCTCGTTCCTGATCGAGCAGGCCGGCGGAAAGAGCAGCACGGGCACGCGCCGCCTGATGGAGGTCGAGCCGGACGACCTGCACCAGCGGGTGCCGGTTATTCTCGGCTCCGCCGAGGAGGTCGACCGGATCGTCGCCTACCACGCCGAAGGCAGGTCGGCCTAGGCGCGTCGGCGCCGTCATCCGACACGCCCGGCCCGGAAGGGTGTCGGAAGACGCCGCCTCGAGCGTTTCCGCCTGACGTGAAATGGGCACCGGCCCGCTCCCCCGCCCGGCCAGCCCGAGCATGCTGTGGTTGGGTGGCCGGGCGGGGGAGCGGCCGGCGATGCCGGTGGAGCCGGAAACGCTCGAGCCCCTGCCGCGACCACCGGGTCCCGTCGGGTTGGCGGAAACCCGGACCCGGCGCGCGGGCGCGGCGGTCAGACAGGGCCGCCGGCCGACGGCCATCAAGAAGCCAAGGGAGGAACGCATGGCGACCCAGGACATCTCGGCGAGGGCTGCGGCAGGCCTTGCCCGGCGCCGGCTGCTGCAGGGGGCCGGGGCCGCCGGCCTCGCCGCCGGGCTCCCGGCGGGCGGCGCCCGCGCCCAGCTGCCGGGCCCCAGCCGGTCGGCGGCACGGCGCTGGGCGGAGGTCGAGTTCCGACCCTCCACCCTGACCCTCGATGAGCGCCTGGCCGAGATGGACTTCTTCATCGAGGCGGCGCGGCCGTTCCGCGGCCAGCAGATCTACGTCGCGTCGGAGACCATCCGCACCCATGAGTACGAGGCCAGGGTGCTGGCCCGGGCCTTCGCCGAGATCACCGGCATCGGCGTCGTCCACGACCTGCTGCGCGAAGGCGAGCTGGTCGAGCGCCTGCAGATCCAGCAGCGCACCGGTCGCAATCTCTACGACGCCTACGTCAACGACAGCGACTTCATCGGCACGCATTTCCGTCTCGCCGCGGCGGTCCCGCTGTCCGACTGGATCGCCGGGGATGGCGCGGCGGTCACCCTGCCGACGCTCGACCTCGACGACTTCATCGGCCTCTCCTTCACGACCGGGCCGGACGGCAAGGTCTGGCAGCTGCCCGACCAGCAGTTCGCCAACCTATACTGGTTCCGCCACGACTGGTTCCAGCGCGAGGACCTGCGCCGGCGCTTCCGCGAGCGCTACGGCTACGACCTCGGCGTGCCGGTCAACTGGAAGGCCTATGAGGACATCGCCGCGTTCTTCACCAACCAGGTCGAGACCCTCGACGGCCGGCGGGTCTACGGGCACATGGATTATGCCGAGCGCGATCCGTCGCTCGGCTGGCGCTTCACCGACGCCTGGCTGGCGATGGCCGGCGCCGGCGACACCGGCCTGCCCAACGGCTACCCGGTGGACGAGTGGGGCATCCGGCTCGACGGCTGCCGGCCGGTCGGCTCCAGCGTCAGCCGGGGCGGCGCGGCGAACGGGCCGGCGGCCGTCTACGCGCTGCGCAAGTATCTGGAATGGCTGGATTACGCGCCGCCTGCCGCGCGCGGCATGACCTTCCGGGAGGCCGGCCCGGTGCCCGGACAGGGCCAGATTGCCCAGCAGATCTTCTGGTACACCGCCTTCACGCCGGAGGTCAGCCGGCCGGGGCTGCCGGTGATGAACGCCGACGGCACGCCCCGATGGCGGCTCGCGCCGTCGCCGCACGGCGCCTACTGGCGCGAGGGCATGAAGCAGGGCTACCAGGACTGCGGCGCCTGGACCCTGATGGGCAGCACGCCGTCCCGGCGACGGCAGGCGGCTTGGCTTTACGCGCAGTTCTGCACCTGCAGGACGGTGTCGTTGAAGAAGACGCTGGTCGGGCTGACCCCGATCCGCGACAGCGACATCCGCTCCGATGCGATGACCGCCGCGGCGCCGCGGCTCGGTGGCCTGGTCGAGTTCTATCGCAGTCCCGCGCGAGCGGCCTGGGCACCGACCGGGATCAATGTGCCGTCCTATCCGCATCTGGCGCAGCTCTGGTGGCTGAGCATTGCGCCCGCGGTGCAGGGCCGGGCGACCCCCCGACAGGCCATGGACGCGCTGGCGGCCGGGCAGGACGAGACGCTCGCGCGGCTGGCCCAGACCGGACGGTTCGGCGACTGCGGCCCGGCGCTGGCCGAGCCGCGCAGCCCGGCGGCCTGGCTGGCCGAGGCCGGCGCGCCGAAGCCGAGGCTCGAGGATGAGGAGGGCGAGGGACGCACCGTGGCCTACGAGGCGCTGCTGGCATCCTGGCGGGCCGCCGCCCTGTGACGCGTCGTCAACGGCGGCATTGCCACCAGCAGCGGCAGCGCGGGCGGGACGGGCGCCGTGGAGGTCCGGGCCGGAATCGAACCGGCGTGCACGGCTTTGCAGGCCGCTGCGTAACCACTCCGCCACCGGACCGGCGACCTGCGGGCACGCCCGTTGTAGCATGTCCGCCGGCGCAGTGAAGTCCTTCACTATATTGCCGCCGTGCCGGTCCGATGCAAACCCGACGGATCCTCCGCTCGGGAGAGGTCAACGGCGGGCGGACGCGTCGCCCGGGAAGCGCCAGTCGCTGTCCATCTCCTCCAGGCCACCTTGCAGGCGGATCAGCAACTCCAGGGTGGCGGCCTCCTCGGCGAACAGGCGGCTGAAGGCCTCCCGGTCATAGTCGGCCAGGGTCTGCAGGGACCCCGCGGCGGCCGCGCTCGCCGGACGTGCCGGTCGCGTGGCCGCCGGGCGCTTGTCATGGCGGGTGGGCGGTTCGCTGTGCCAGGCCTGCAGGCCGCTCGCGACCGGACCGGCCCAGGGCTGCAGCGGCTGCGACGACGGGTTGCCGTGGCCGGGATCGGCGATCGGCAGGATCTCGCCGGCCATGGCCGGGGCACCGGCCGCGAGGGCGGCGACCGCGATCAGAAACATGGCTTTCATCCGAGGCTCTCCCGTAACGGGCGCCGCCGTGCCGGCAGCGTTGCCCTCAAGTCTCGGTAATAATCGTTAAAAATCCGTTAAAGCGGCAATGGTTACCGCGGCGGTCATCGCAGAAACCTCAAATCACCAGTAAAATTCCTTAAGCCGCGCCGAGAAACCGAGTGTGATGAGCGGCCCGGTATTTGAGCAGCTTTTCAGATTGCTTGCGAGATCTCAAGAGCCGTTATTGGGGGGTTGACCGGGCCAGCACGGATGCCGGTCCGGCCTCGTCGCGCTCGGCACGGGTCTGCCTCGCGGCGTCCACGACGCCTTGGCCCGGGCTCCGTGCCCGGATCAGCAAGAGCCGGCAAGCCCCTGATGTCAGGGTCGATCTTCCGTGACGGCTGAGGCGCTCACGGCCTTGCGGGGCCGCATGTCCACCGGCGGCCGCGACCGGCCGGGCGAGTCGCCGAGCCGATCGACCCGGCGCGTCAGAAGCGTTCCATCACCTCGCCGCGCTCGACCGTGGGACCGGGGGCGCAGCGGATCTGGTGCGAGAACTGGTCGCCCCGGTCGACCTCGACGAGCCAGCAGCTGGGATCGCCGTTGGCCTCCGGAGCGCACGCGGCGAGGAGCGCAAGGCCGCCCAGCGCGAGAAGTCGTCGTCGGGTCATCGGTCTGCTGTGCGGCTCATGGGTCGCCATCCTAGAAGCGCACCCGCACCCGGTTCTGCTCCACGGTCGGTCCGCTGGCCGTGCCGCACCGGAGCTGGGTGCTCGACTGATCGCCGCGCTCGACGCGGACGAGACGGCAATCGTCGCCGCTGCCGCCGCCCTGGGCGCAGCCGGCAAGAAGCAGGATGAGCAGGGCGGCGCCGGTCGTGCGTGTCAGCATTGGTCCATCGTATCCATCAGGTCGGTCGGTGCAGCCGGGGCCGATCCAGGGGGGCGACCGCTACATGCCTTGACCCGGCCAACCCCGCCATGCGGCGTCTCATCCACGGCTGCGGCAAAGTGTAACGCCGACGGTTGGCGGCCGCGGCCCTTCAGGCGTAGACTGGACGATGCCCGGACGTCGGGCGAGGCGGCGACCGGCCGCCGTGCAGAGTCAAGAAGGACCGCCATGGCCCTGAAAAGCATCCTGGTCGTGTGCGATGCCGGCAGGCATGCCGGATCCCGGATCGACTACGCGGCCGCGTTGGCCGACCGGCACGACGCCCATGTGACCGGCCTGTTCATCAAGGCGCCCTCGGCCATTCCGCCTTACGTGATGTCGCAGATTCCTGAGGAATCGCGCCACGTCCACGACACCTCGCTGACCGAGCTCGCTCGCCAGGCGCACGCGCTGTTCGAGGACCGGATGCGCGCGGCCGGTCGCCACGATCGCGCGGAATGGCGCGTCGCCCGCGGGCAACCGAACCCGACCGCGGCCCTGATGGCGCGCTACGCCGACATCGTGGTCGCCGGCCAGCGCGATCCCGACGAGGAGGAGTATGACGGCGCGGCCGACCGTGACGAGCTGGTGCTGAGCTGTGGTCGGCCGGTGCTTCTCGTGCCCTATGCCTACCGGCCGGCGACCGTCGCCGAGCGGATCGTCCTGGCCTGGAACGCCAGCCGCGAGGCCGCGCGCGCCGTGGCCGACGCGATGCCGCTGCTCGAGCGGGCGCGCGGGGTCACGGTGCTGTGCGTCAACCCCGGACCGGAGATGGGCGAGGAGCCGGGCGCCGACATCGCCCTGCACCTGGCCCGCCATGGCGTCAAGGCTGAGGCGTCGCACGTGAACGCGCACGACATCGACTCCGGCGATGCGCTCCTGTCGCGCCTCGGCGATCTCGCCGCCGACCTGCTGGTCATGGGCGCCTACGGGCGGCCGCGCCTGCGCGAGCTCGTGCTCGGGGGCGTCACCCGCCACGTGCTCCGCCACATGACCGTGCCGGTGCTGATGTCGCACTGACGGGCCGGGCCCCGGCGATCCTCTGTTCTCGCCCGGCGGAGCCCCCGGGACGCCGGACCCCCGGGCGACCCGGCGGAGCCCCCGGGACGCCGAACCCCCCGGCGACCCGGCGGAGCCCCCGGGACGCCGGACCCCCTGCGAAAGGAGCCGCCCGATGATCCTGGTGTTCGGCTCGCTCAACATGGACCTGATCCTGGAGGTGCCGGCCCTGCCGGCCCCCGGGGAGACCGTGCTGTCGCAGCGATACCTGACCAAGCCGGGCGGCAAGGGCGGCAACCAGGCCGTGGCAGCCGCCCGCGCCGGCGCCGACGTCATGATGGTCGGCCGGGTCGGCGAGGACGAGTTCGGCCGCCGGCTTGTGGCCAATCTGCGCGACAACGGGGTCGCCGCCGCCAATGTGGGCACGGCGGACGAGCCCACCGGCATCGCCTGCATCTGCGTCGACCCGCAGGGCGAGAACAGCATCGCCGTGGCCAGCGGCGCCAATCTGGCGGCGACGCTGCACGACGTGCCCGAGGCCTCGCTCGGTCTCGGCATCGCCACCGTGCTGATGCAGATGGAGGTGCGGCCGGAGGAGAACTGGGCGCTCATCCGCCATGCCCATGAGAGCGGCGCCCTCAGCCTGCTCAACGTGGCGCCGGCGGCACCGGTGCCGCGCGCGGCGCTCGAGCGGCTCGACGTCCTCGTCGTCAACGAGAAGGAGGCGGCGGCCCTGGCCGGGTCCGTCGGCGGCGACCCCGAGGGTCCCGAGGCGCTGGCCCGGGCGCTCGCCGGGATCGGCCAACTGACCGGCGTGGTCACCCTGGGACGACGCGGAGCCATCGCGGCCCACGGCGGCGAGGTGTGGGCGGTCGACGCCCTGCCCTGGCAGCCGGTCGACACCACCGGGGCCGGCGACGCCTTCACCGGCATTCTGGCGGCCGCCCTCGATTCGGGGCTCAAGCTGCCGGAGGCACTGCGTCGGGCCAGCGTCGGCGCCGGCCTGGCCTGCCAGGCGCTGGGGGCTCAGGAAAGCCTGCCCGTCGGCACGGCGATCGATGCCAACATCGCGCGGATCCCGCCGCCCCGGCGGCTTGTTTAGCGCGCCTAACGCGGAATCGGGCCGGCGATACCACGTGAGCCGGAAACGCTCCAGCCCGATCGGGCGTCGACGGCCCGCCTGCCCGCGGCGCTCCCGTGCGAACGGCCGACCTGAGGTTGCCAAGGCCCCGGAGCCGCGTCATAACCGCCATCCGGCTCCTCCTCACCCCTTTTCCTGGAAGCGACCCCCGATCCATGCCTGTCATCAACTCGCTGGCCGCCCTGCACGAGGATATGACCACTTGGCGCCGCGACCTGCATGCGCATCCCGAGACCGCCTTCGAGGAGGTGCGGACTGCCGGCATCGTCGCGGAGAAGCTTGAGTCGTGGGGCATCGAGGTGCACCGCGGGCTGGCCACCACCGGCGTGGTCGGCGTGCTGCGCGGCCGGCACGCCGGGCGCCGGGCGATCGGCCTGCGCGCCGACATGGACGCGCTGCCGATGACCGAGGCGAACGACCTCCCTTATGCCTCGCGCCATCCCGGCAAGTTCCACGGCTGTGGGCACGACGGGCATACGACCATGCTGCTCGGCGCCGCCCGCTATCTGGCGGAGACGCGCAATTTCGCCGGCACCGTGCATTTCATCTTCCAGCCGGCGGAGGAAGGGCAGGGCGGTGGCGAGGTCATGGTCCGTGACGGGCTGTTCGACCGGTTCCCGACGGACGAGATCTACGCCATGCATAACTGGCCGGACCTGCCGCCCGGCACCGTCGGCGTCCGCTCCGGCCCCATGATGGCGGCCGCCGACGTCTTCGACATCACCATCCATGGCACCGGGGCGCACGCCGCCCTGCCGCACCAGGGCGTCGATCCGATCGTCATTGCCGGGCAGGTGCTGACCGCCCTGCAGACCCTGGTGGCGCGCCGGCTCGATCCGCTCGACAGCGCCGTCGTCAGCGTCACCCAGATGCGCGCCGGCGAGGCCTTCAACGTGATCCCCGACAGCGCCTGGCTGAGCGGGACGGTCCGCACCTTCAAGGCGGAGACCAAGGGCATGCTGCGCGAGGCCATCGGCACGCTCGCCGAGGGCGTGGCCGAGGCCCATGGCGCGACGGCGGAGTATGAGTACCGCGACGGCTATCCGGCGACGGTCAACCACCCCGCGGAGACGGACTTCATCGCCGAGGCGGCGGCGGCCGTGGTCGGGCCGGAGCGCGTGCGGCGCAACGTCCTGCCGGTGATGGGGGCGGAGGACTTCGCCTTCATGCTGCAGAAGCGGCCGGGTGCCTATATCTGGGTCGGCCAGGGCCGGGTCGGCGGCGGCGGCGGTGTCCACAGCCCGCGCTACGACTTCAATGACGAGATCCTGCCGATCGGCGCCAGCCTGTTCGCCACCCTGGCCGAGCAGCGCTTGAAGCCGGCCGCCTGAGCGCGTTCTGCCGAGGGGATCATGCCGCACCATCACGACCTGACGGGCCGGCGCCGACGCCGGTGGGGGCTTCCGGCTCTGGCGCTCGGGCTGCTCGGCCTCGCCGGCTGCGCCGAGGACGGCACCCTGTTCACCAGCAGCACCGACCAGCCGCAGGTCGCGGGGGCGGCCGACGCGGCGGTCGCCGCAGCCGCGGCGGGTGGCGGGGCGACGCCGGTGGCCGCGCAACCCGACACGCCGGCTCCGACCGTGGGCGGCCGCTCTGACTGGGCGGGCCCGCTGAGCGCGGCGGCGCTGGACATGCGCGTGACAGCCCGCGACGAGCGCGGCTGGCGGATCCTCTGGCAGCTGGTCGGCGACCCGCCGCCCGGGCCGCTGCCCGAGGATGCCATGGCGGTCGCCGTGTTCGTCGGCAGCCGGCCGACCGGCGGCCATCTTGTCGACATCCGCAGCGTCGACCCGGCGCCGGACGGAGTCGTTGTTCGATGGGTCGAGCGGCTGCCCGCGCCCGGCGAGGCGCAGACGCAGCAGGTGACGGCGCCGTATGCGATCGAGCTGGTGCCGCGGCGCAGCGGCCTCGTGCGCTACGACGGCGAGCGCCTCGCCCCGCCGCCGGCCGGCTCCTGAGCCGGGACCGGAAGCCGGGGAGCCGGGCGAGCCCGATCAGGCGCCGTCGCGCGGGATCACGCTGATCGAGCCGTCCGTCTCGAGGATCACCGCGGCGACGCGCTCGAGGCCGCCCATGCCGTCGGCCCGGAGTGCTGCCAGAATCTCGTCCTCGGTGATGCGCTGCCGCCGCATGGCGCCCTGGAGAAAGGTGCCGTCGCGCACGAGCAGGGTCGGCTCGCTCTTGACCAGCGCCTGGAAGCGCGGCGCCCGCACGCTGAGCCAGGTGATCGCCGCCTGCAGGCCGACCAGCAACCCGAGCGCCGCCAGTCCCTCCACCAGGGCCACCTCCTTGCTGAGCAGGATGGTCGCGAGGGTCGATCCGAGCGCGACCGTGACCACCAGGTCGAACGCGTTCAGCTTGGTCAGCGTGCGCTTGCCGGAGGTGCGGAGGAGCGCCACCAGCGCCGCGTAGGCCAGCGTGCCGACCAGGAGAACCCGGCCGAGCTCGCCCCAGCTGTCGAAGAACATGATCGTCGATCCCCGGCGGCCGCCCGGACAGGGTGGCCGGATCCGGCGCAACGCCGGCGTGCCGGGCCGGTTCCGGGGCGACGCCGGGACGCGCCCTGCAACGCTGCGGGCCGTCACCGGTGCCGGCGGAGCGGGATCCTTCGGCAACGGGACGGCACGTCGCAACCTCGGCAGTGGGCTCCTGCTGTTGCGGGACCGGATCGTCGGCCCCAAATTACATGTGCTGTTTGTTCAATTCGTCCGTTCCGAGCGGGCGGGCCTCGGTGCAGGTCTGCGAGCGGGCTGAGGGGTGCCGAGCACGAGGAAGACGAGGAACGAGCCATGAATGTCGAGGAGGTAATGACCGCCATGGTGCGCAGCGTCCGACCGGAGGAGACGGTCGCCCATGCCGCCGAGGTTATGGAGGAGGCCGGCATCGGCAGCCTGCCGGTGGTCCGTCAGGACGGTCGTCTCGTCGGCATCGTCACCGACCGCGACATCGCCGTCCGGTCCGTCGCCTATGGCAAGGATCCGCTGGTGATGAGGGTCGAGCGGATCATGTCGCTGCAGGTCGCCTGCTGCCATGCCGACGAGCCGATCGAGATCGCGGCCGAGGCCATGCTGTTGCGCGGCACGCGCCGGCTCGTGGTCCTGGACCGGCAGAGCGGCGAGGTGGCGGGCCTGCTGTCAGTGGATGATCTTGCCGGCGTGCCGGCTGCCCACGCCGTTGTCTCGCGGATCCTGCAGCAGACCCGTGCCGAGACCAACGTGGGACCGATCCATGCCCCGGCGGCGGCGACGCCGCTTGAGCCGGAAGCGCTCTAGTAGCCCCGCGGCAATGAGCGGGGGGAGGGCTGTCGATCCCCGACCCGGCCCGGTCGGCAAGGCAGGTCACTCGCCGGCACACACAGCAGCTGGCGTAGGATCTGGGCGTCCGGCCGTCGGTCGGCGGCGAGTTCGGCGCCGATGAGCTGGGCGAATTCGGCCTCGCAGGCGTGGTCGTGGGCGAGGACGAGGAGACCGACCATCCGCGTGCAGGCGTCGCCGCGCGGCAGCGCGGCCGACAGCCGCCGCCAAGCTTCGGCGTAGGCAGGCGCAGGAAAGAGACCGTCACGGTAGACCGAGCCAGCGAAGGCCTGGGGCTTGCGGCGCAGTGCCGGCAGGACGTGGCGGTAGTCGACGACATGGACGCGCTTGCCGTCTCGGCGGGGGCGGCGGCGCGGATGGGTCACCACGCGGGTGGCGCCGAGCCAGGCCTCGACGCGGTCGTCATAGACGTGGACCCGCCGGCGGTGGCCGACGAGGCGCGCCGGGGCGCTGTAGAAGACGTGCTTGACGACGAACCCGCCGGTGCGGGTGACGCGGGCGACGACCACGGTGAAGTCGGTGGTCCGCCGCGCCGGCAGGGGTCGCAGGGTCGCGCATTCGGTGCGTAGCCGCTCCTCGCGGCGGGCGGCTGGTGTTTCATATCTTTGCGGCCCTGGCGGATTTCGAGCGCGGGATCATCCGCGATAGAACCCTTGCAGGGCTCGCAGCGGCGCGCGCTCGTGGCCGGACCGGCGGGCGGCCCCCTGCGCTGTCGGCGGATGATCTGACGGCCGCCAGAGCGCTTCTGAGCGATCCGGAGATCAAGGTTGAGGACGTGGCCCGGCGGCTTGGCGTGGCTCCCTCGACGCTCTACCGGCACATGCCGGGGGGCCGGAGCGGGATAGCGGAGAGCGGATCACGAAAGCGGCATATCTCACAAGGCAGGTCCGCGTCCGCCAAGGCTAGCTGCCGACCTCGGTGCCCCTGAGGCCAGGCAGGCCTTGCCGACTCTTCGCTACACGAATTCCATTCGGTCATTCGCCGAATAGGGATCGATCTCGACATGAATGCGCCGGATGCCGGGGACGGGAACCTTGCGGCGCTCGACGGTCTCCATGCGCACGAGGCCGGCCGCTTCCAGCTTGTCGAGGGTACGGGTCAGATTGGACGGTGCCCGGCCCGTCATCTCGGCGAGTTCGGCAATGGATTGCGGCTTGCGGTCCCGGATCGCTGCCAGCAACTGCCGGTTTTCCTGGGTGAGAAGCCGGGCCAGGGCTTCAACGGAGTTGAAACTCGTCTCGGCCGCATCGGCCGGGGCTGGCTCTTCACCGCGGGCAACGGCCCGCATTTCGGCTTCAAGATCGTTGAGGTTTTGTATCTTCATGGCGCCTCTCCTTTGTCTTCAACATCAATCACCTGATCGGACACCCCCTTCTCGCTGAGAATGCGCCGCACTTCGGCGAAAAAATCGGCCAAAAGCTGATCGGCTGTGGTGAATTGATATGGCCGGCCCGGATCATCTGTTGTCCGGTGCCAGTGATCGCTTTCGACCTGGTCCTTGCGGTAGCCGGAAGATCGGACGGGATGGGCGTTATCGAAGCCCATGATCCGGCGTCCGGACGGGCTGTGCAGCGTGAACGCATAGTCCAGACCGTGCGGCCTTTCTGTTGTCGGCGGCGTGCGTTCGATCCTGAACTTGATCCAGTATCCCTCCTCAAGCCGGTGAATGCGTCCGTCAAAGGCCAAAAGGAATTCAAGGGTATGATCGTCGGGATGCTCGTCTCTACTCATATCATATCACCACATGATAATGTGGCACGCGAAAACTAAAGTTGTCAATCTTTTATCTGATGTTCCGTCAGGATCCCCTCCGTGCGAACTTGTAAGAATTCCTTACAAGTTGCCTCTATGGAGGCATGATTCCTGTAGGATGCCGGCACTCTCATGGAGACCGGCCCCACGACGCAGCGTCCGATGCACGCACGAGCGGCACAGGCGAGCTGGGGGGCAAGGGTCACGGCGCGCCGGCGGAAGGGTCAATGATCCGGCGGCCCATGACCCGGCGGCCATTGACCCGGCGGCCAATGACCCGGCGGGCAGGTCCTATTCAGGGCAACGGCCCCGGGCCCCCGGGCGGCCGACCGGCGCGGGCGGATCCGCCTGCCGGTCCCCCGCCCGTCCGGACGCGATGGTCAGGCCGCCTTGACCTCGATCCTTCGCACCTTGGCCTTGGCCTCCGGCGTCTTCGGCAGGATCACGGTCAGCACCCCCTTCTTGAACTCGGCGCTGACACTCTCGGTATCCACCTCGGCGGGCAGCGGGATGCGGCGATGGAAGCTGCCGTAGGACCGCTCGCTCATGTAGAAGCCCTGCCGGCTTTCCTCTCGCTCGGCCTTCTTCTCGCCGCGGATCGTCAGCACGTCCTCGCTGACGGAGAGGTCGATGTCCTTCTCATCCATGCCGGGCAGCTCGACGGTGACCTCGATCTCGTTCTCCGTCTCCGTGACGTCGGCGCTGGGCCCGGTCATGCCGGCGAGGCCGCCGACCGCGCCGAAGGGCCGCTCGAAGCGGCTGTAGAAGTCATCGAACACGCGATTCAGCTCGCGCTGCAGGGCAAGGTACGGGCTTTCCCGATCCTCGACGCGCGGCTCGACCTCCTGCTTGCTTCGGCTCCAGGGGATCAGATCGCGGATCTGCATGGCTCACCCTCCTGTCGTGACGTGCCTCGGGTTCTGGTGATCATCCGGTGTCATCCCGCCTTGACGTCGATCTGCCGGGTTCTGACCGCGGCCGCCTTGGGCAGATGCACCGTCAACACCCCGTTCTTGTGGCTGGCGTCGATCCGCTCCCGGTCGAAGTCCTCCGAGAGGGTGAACCCCCGCTCGAAGTCGCCCTCGCCGTATTCCGAGTAGAGCAGGCGGTAGCCCTCCCGCGGCGACGCGGCCACGCGGCCGCGGAGCGTCAGCAGTCGACCCTCGAGGGTCAGCTCGACCGCCTCCGGCGCGACCCCGGGCATGTCGGCGACCAGCACGACATGCTCCTCGGTCTCGTAGATGTCCGTGTCCGGCCGGTAGACGACCGCCCGGGTCGCCTCGCCGTCGTCCGAGCGCGCCATCGGGTGCTCGCTCGATGTCGCCATCTCCTGTGCCATCGGTCCGAACCTCCTTGTCGTCGTCGCTCGCGGCGCGCTGCTGAAGCGTTTCCGGCTCAAATGGCATCGCCGGCCCGCTCCCGCGCCCAACGCCACCTCGAACGCCACGTGAACCCTGTTGCCCATGTCCCCGGGCCGGATTGTCACCCCATCTGTCCGGCTGCTCAGTGCCGGGTCCGCGTCAGGCGGTGACGCTCGCGGTGACGCTCTAGGCCGCGCGGATCTGGATGCGGCGCGGCAGGTCGGCCTGAGGCCGGCGCAGGGTCAGCTTGAGGATGCCGTCGACCATCTGCGCCTCGACCTGATCGGCGTCGACGCGGATTGGCAGGGCAATGCTGCGGGAGAACGAGCCATGCCGCCGCTCGCGCCGGTGCCACGACACGGTGTCCGGCTCGGCCGGGGCGTCGCGCCGGCCCTGCAGGGTGAGCGTGGCCTCGCGCACGGAGACGTCGAGATCCTCGAGCCTGACGCCCGGCAGCTCCATGGTGACGCCGAGACCAACCCCGTCGTCGGCCAGCCAGATATTGATCGGCGGGAAGCCGGCCGTTGCCGGCGGCACCATGGCGCCGCCGAGCAGCCGGTCCATGTCGGCCTGCATGCGCCGGACCTCGGCGAAGGGATCCCAGCCGAACCGGCCCGTCATGGGAAGCACCATCCTCGACCTCCTGAAAAGGCGTTTACGCCGTGTAGAACGGCCGGCGACCTAGGCTCGTTCCGCACGCTGCCGAGCGCCGACCGAGCGAAGGCAGGCTCGAGACGGCTCAGTCTCCGCTGCCGCCGCTGTCGAGGCCGGCCACCGGCGGCCCGGGCTGGGTCTCGGCGCCGCGGCCTTCCGCCGGGGAGCCCCGCGGATCCGCCTCATGCCCGCGAGCATCACGGTTGACTCGTCCCCGCATGACGTGTCGTGCCGTCTTCAGGGCGTGTCCGCCTGAGGCGGAATCGGCACCGGCCCGCTGCTCGCCCGGCCAGCCTGAGCATCCTATCGTTGGGTGGCCGGGCGGGGAGCGGGCCGGCGATGCCACCCAACCCGCAAACGCTCTAGTACTACAGTTGCGGATGGTGTGATATGGTGATTCCCTGTCCCGAC
>CAZTHL010000075.1:0-17393 GCA_964613585.1 uncultured Mycobacteriaceae bacterium
CTGCGGGGCCGGCGCGGGCCTCGGCTGCGCCCGGTCGGGCATGGGCGGCACGGGCGCGGGCGCAGCGGCGGGCGGCGGCGCCGGTCGGCGCGGCGGCTCCAGGCGGGTCAGGTCGATCGGCGCGGCGCCCACCGTCTCGTCGACGCCCATGGCCAGCTGCCAGCGCAGGGCCTCCGCCCAGGGCGTCAGCTCGTCCGGTGGCGGGGGCGGTTTCATGCTGCTATGCACCTACATGAGAAAAGGGCCGTGGCAGGGCCGGACCCGGGGCGAGGCGGCGCCGGCCGCGGACGCGCCGGACCAGAGGACGAAGAAAGCAGAAAGGGGCAGGGCATGGAACGGGAGTCCATGGAGTATGATGTGGTGATCGTCGGCGCCGGCCCGTCGGGCTTGAGCGCGGCGATCCGGCTGAAGCAGCTGGCGGAGCAGCACGGCCACGAGATCTCGGTGTGCGTGCTCGAGAAAGGCTCGGAGGTCGGCGCCCACATCCTCTCCGGGGCGGTGCTCGAGCCGCGCGCCCTCAACGAGCTGCTGCCGGACTGGCGGGAGCGGGACGCGCCGGTGCGCACCGCCGTCAGCCGCGACGAGTTCCACGTGATGTTCGAGAAGAGCTCCGTGGTGCTGCCCCACTTCCTGCTGCCGCCGCTGCAGCACAACGACGGCAACTACGTGATCAGCCTGGGCAACCTGTGCCGCTGGCTGGCCGAGCAGGCCGAGGCACTGGGCGTCGAGATCTATCCCGGCTTCGCCGCGGCGGAGATCCTCTACGCCGAGGACGGCCGGGTGCGCGGCGTGGCCACCGGCGACATGGGCGTCAGCCGGGAGGGCGAGCGGACCGACCAGTACCAGCCCGGCATGGAGCTGCACGCCAAGTACACCTTCATCGGCGAGGGCGTGCGCGGTTCGCTGGCCAAGCAGCTGTTCGACCGGTTCGACCTGCGCCGCGAGAGCGACCCGCAGACCTACGGCATCGGCCTGAAGGAGCTGTGGGAGGTGGCGCCGGACAAGCACCATCCGGGCCTGGTCATGCACGGCGTCGGCTGGCCGCTCGACGGCGAGACCTATGGCGGCTTCTTCATCTACCACCTGGAGGACAACCAGGCCGCCGTCGGCTACGTGGTGGCGCTGGACTACAGGAACCCGCACCTGTCGCCGTTCGACGAGTTCCAGCGCTTCAAGCTGCACCCGAGGATCCGGCCGATGCTGGAGGGCGGGCGCCGGGTCTCCTACGGCGCGCGGGCGATCAACGAGGGCGGGCTGCAGTCCCTGCCCAGGCTGACCTTCCCCGGCGGCGGCATCATGGGCGACAGCGCCGGGTTCTTGAACGTGCCCAAGATCAAGGGCACGCACTGCGCCATGAAGAGCGGCATGCTGCTGGCCGAGGCCGCGTTCGACGCGCTCAAGGCCGGCGCCGACGGCTCGCAGGAGCTGACGGCGTACCCGGAGGCGTTCCGGCAGAGCTGGCTTCACAAGGAACTGAAGGCGGTGCGCAACGTGCGGCCGGCGTTCCGCTGGGGCCGCTGGGCCGGCATGGCCTACAGCGGCGTGGAGATGTGGCTGGGCGGCGCGTCGCCCTGGACCTTCCACTACAAGCACGGCGACCACGAGACCCTGCGCAAGGCCTCGGAGAGCCCGAGGATCGAGTATCCGAAGCCGGACGGGGTGATCACCTTCGACCGCCTGAGCTCGGTGTTCATCTCGAACACGAACCACGCCGAGAACCAGCCGGTGCACCTGCAGCTGAAGAACCCGTCGATCCCGATCGAGCACAATCTGGCGCTCTACGACGAGCCGGCGCAGCGCTACTGCCCGGCCGCCGTCTACGAGGTGGTGCGCGACGACGACGGCTCGAACCCGCGCTTCGTGATCAACGCGCAGAACTGCGTGCACTGCAAGACCTGCGACATCAAGGATCCGCTGCAGAACATCAACTGGGTCCCTCCGGAGGGCGGCGGCGGCCCCAACTACCCGAACATGTGAGGGTGAGGGGCGGCGTCGACCCGCCCGGCGCGGCGGCGGTGTGAACGGCGGGAAGAAGCGACGCACGGGTGGATCGGTTTAGCCTCGCCCCCGCGAGAGTGATCCGACCGGGCTCGCCTTCCGGACCCGGACGATCACTCTCTGCGGGCCCAAGCCGCCGGGAGCCGGGCCGGGCCGGCCGCACCGGCGGCGACGCGGGGGCCGCCGTCCGTCGCCGCCCCGAGGTCGACGATGGAGACACTCGGCCCGTCGGCGCCGGGTGTCGATTGGCCGAGCACCTCGTATGACGCCTCGCGGGGGGGGTAATCCGGACTTGCGCAGCCGGGGCCCTTTGGCGCCCGCGCGGACACAGACAAGCCTGGCGTGGTCAGCAAGATCGAGCGGACTCGGACATCGCACCATGAGACATTAAATGATGAAATGCACCAAATGATGGAAGACACTAAAAGATGGAATTCGGCCTGCTTGACCATTGCGAATGATTATTCACAGTTCCTTTCCGAGCCTGGGCATCGGCGCTATCGCCTTTTTCTCCTATTTCCTGTCGGAGCTTTGGTAAGCACAGTCCGTGTCTTGAGCGAATGCCCATCTCCAGAGGGGTGAGGTATGATCGCCGTGGTCAGGTCCTTCGTTTACGCGACGTTGCTGAGCCGGTCGACGGTGTGATCTCCGTGCCGATCCCAGCTATAGACGTAATGATCGCCCTGCAGGACCGGGACAAGCAGGCGCGGACGGAAGATGACGACGTTCTCGCCGCCGGCCCGCCTAACGCTGTCATACAACAGACCATCGTCACCGCGCCCCCGGATGCCTTCGCCGAAGGCCTGCGAGTGCGGATAGCGCGCCGGATCGGGTTGGTAGAGGGCCGGATGGCTTTCCTGCTGCCCGCGGATATCGCGCAGTTCCGCCTTGGGTACGGTTATGAGCTCGCGCATCCGGATGCAGGCCGGAACCCCGCCTTCCGATGCTCTCAGACGGCGCGTGTGATGAAAAAGTGTTTCCTGAATGGCGGTATCCCGATCGCAGGCACCGGAATGTTCCGGAAACACGTGGCCTTTCCATCGTCATCAAGGATGGCGCCAAGGTTGTCCTCGGTCAGGCCGCAGGCCAGATCGACGAGGACACCGACCAGGCCGGGTGGTCGGCTCGACCGCCGGCGTAGGACGGGTCGGGCAGCACCTGGTCGGCGAAGCCCTGGAGCCGCGCCAGCTGGTAGTGGGTGCCGCGGATGTTCTCCTCGACCCAGGCGTCGAACTGGGCCAGCTGCCGGAACGCCGGCTCGGCCTCCAGGGCCGCGCGCACCTCGGCGACGACCCGGTCCATGGGGGCGCGGGCGGCGATCTGCTCCATGGTGCGGTCGATCAGGGTGGCGACGTAGCGCTCCTGCACCCGCACACCGTCCTTGCCGCCCATGTCGGCATGGCCGGGAGAGGCGAGCCGCCAATCCATCTCGAGCACCTCGCGGACCGAGCGCAGCATGCCCTCGACGTCGTAGCGGTTGAGCTCGCGGAAGGGCAGACGGTTGATGATCACCCAGTCAATGACGCTGAGCACCCCCTGATCCGGCACGAGAGCCGAGATCGAGCCGCGACCGTCGTTGGGGCCGTGATAGCGGAAGCGGATCTCCCGCCCGCCGAGCCGCACGGCATAGCCGTCGCGGAAGGTCTGGTCGGCCGGCCGCGTGGCCACGCCGGAGCGGACATGGCTCGCCCGCGCCAGCTCGTGGCTGACATAGCGGGGCTGATGGTGCTGGAACACCTCGCCGCCCGAGGTGTGGTCGGCGTGGTTGTCGCTGTAGACGACGTAGGCGACGGGCTTGCCGAGCCGCTCGGCGATGCGCGCGTCGAGCCACCCGGCGAAATCGGCGTTGATGGTGTCGAACACCAGCACGCCCGCGTCGGTGTCGACCACAAGGCCGTAATGCCGGTCGTTGCGCGTGCGGTAGACGCCGTCGGCGATCTCCCGCAGCTCGCGGACCGGTCCCACCTGTGCCGCGGCCACCGAGGGCCAGAGCGGCACCGTTGCCGCGGCGGCAAGGCCGCCCAAGGTGGCGCGGCGGGTCGTCGGCAGGGCCGTCGGGCCGCGCTTACGGACCGGAGCGACCCGGCCTTGCGGATCGTGCGCCATCACCGGGGTTCCCACGGTCGCGATCGGGCTGGTGCGAGGCGTACCGGAGAACGCGGCCCCCGTCCAGCGCGGGACGGCGTCGCGCGCCGCCGCGGACGGCGGCGTTGTCGGGGCGTCGACGGTGCCGCTCGCAGGGAGGCGCGGGAGCGGAGGACGCCCATGGCCCGGTTCGCGACATGCCACC
Organism: uncultured Mycobacteriaceae bacterium; assembly: GCA_964613585.1. GTDB lineage: Bacteria > Pseudomonadota > Alphaproteobacteria > DSM-16000 > Inquilinaceae > CAZTHL01. Next base: position 4,289 of record CAZTHL010000075.1, read on the forward strand.
CGCGGGCCGAGATCGACTGGCGGCGCGTCGCCGAGGAGATTGACGGCCCGAGGTGCAGCGAGATCGGGCAGCGGTGGAGACCAGCCGGGACGGCGGGCCGGCCGGACCGGGGCGGCTGAGCCGCCGGTGCAGCAGCATCATCGATCCTGCGCAAGACCGAACGGGTTGCCCGGCCGCATCTCGAAGCGGAAGCTCTCCTCGTGCGGGCCGCTGACGTGCCGCCAGAACAGGTCCTCGCCGGCCGGGTAGATGCGGTAGCAGTTCTCGCCCCCCTCGCTCCAGCCGACGCCATGCCAGAGCTGGCACCAGCGGCCGTCCGCTGTGGCGCGCCAAGTGCCGTGCCCCGCCATGTCGCCGAAGCCCCACCAAGCGCGGCCGACCCTGGTGCCGTCGGCACGGACATGCCCCGCCCACTGCCAGCCGACGCCGAAGCGGCGGCCCCGGCGATAGAGGGTGCTGCCGGGGATGTGCCCCGCGAGCTCGGGGCCGGACAGCGCCGGCCCCGTCGCCGGCCCGGGCCGCCCCTGGCCGCCCGCGGGCCCCGGGCCGCCGGCGGCGAGCAGCGCGAGCAGCAGCAGGCCGGCCGCCCGGCGCAGCACGCGTCTCGCGCCAGGGCGGTCGCGCGCCCGTCCTGCCGGCTTCTGCCCGGTCGCGAGGCTGTCCGTGGCACGTCTCATGTCGCCGAGCCGATTCCTCCCCTCAAGGATCTGAGGCGGGTGGCGAAGCCGAGGGCCAGCGCCAGCGGCGGCAGCGCGAGGGTCAGGAAGCCGGCCTCCGGACCGATCGCCACGACCAGCGGTCCGGCCAGCACCGGGCCGAGCACGCTGCCCGTGGCGGCGGCGACGAGCGCGGCCGTGAAGCCGAGCGAGCCGCGGCCCGGGAACAGGCGCAGGCTCCAGAAGGCGAGCACTGCGCTGATCGTCATCACCGCGGCGCCGTGCAGGCCGGCCGAGACGACGACGCCCGGCCAGGAGCCGGGCGCGAGCGCCACGAGCGCGAGCGATGCAGCGAAGGCGGCGAAGATCGCCGAGAGCAGGGCGGCAAGGCCGAGGCGCGCCTCGATCCGGCCGGCCGCCAGCCCCACGAGCCCGCCGCCACCATAGGCGAGGAAGGTCACCGCCGAGGCGGCCTCATCCGGCAGGCCGGGCAGGCCGCCCGCCGCGACGATGCGATCGGCGGCAAAGGAGAGGTAGATCGCGTTGGTCGCCCCGAACAGGAGCGCCGCCCCGTTCAGCGGCACCGCCTCCCGGCGCAGCAGCCGCGGTCCGTCACGGCCGACCTTCATCCTCGCACGGCCGGCCGGCACGCCGAAAGGGGCGGCAAGCGCCGCGACGAGGCCGGCGAGGGCGAAGACGCCCCAGGCCATGCGCCAGTCCACCGCGCCGGCGGTGACGCCGAGGGCGAGCGCGCCCGCCGCCGCCACACCCGTGGTGGTGCCCGTCGACACGACGGACAGCGCTCCGGCGCGCGCCTCGGGCGGCACCACCCGCTCGGCGGCGTCATTGAACGGCGTCCAGCAGAAGCCGGCGCTCGCCCCCGCCAGGGCGACGCCCGCGGCGAGCGCCGCGCTGTCCGGCGCCCACGCCACCACCGTGAAGCCTGCCGCGGCCGACAGGGCGCCGGTCACGACGGGGACGCGCTGTCCGATCCGGACGCTGAGCCAGGCCGCGAGCGGCAGCGCGAGGAGGAAGGCGAGAAATCCGCCACTGGCGATCAGGCCGGCGAGGGTCGTCGACAGTGCGAACTCCTCGCGGAAGCCGGGCAGGAACAGGCCGAAGCCCATTCGCGCCGGTCCGAAGGCGATCGCCGTGGCAATGAAGCCGGCCGAGGCCAGCCGCAGGGTTGCCGTCCCCGTCGCGCCGCCGCCATGATCCTCGTGCAAGAGGCTCTCCTCGGGCCGCGCCGGCCCCGTCGCGCCCCCGCCGTGCCCCCGCCGTGCCCCCGCCGTGCCGAGGCATGGTTGTAAGGTGCCGGCGCCCTTGGGCAAGCGTGTCCCCACGGCGCCGCGTCATCGAAGGCCGGCGCGTCCGCCGTGGCGCCGACCGGTTACCGAGCCCTTGTGCCGGCGCGCCAGTGAGGTCGGTCATTGGAGCGCCACGGTGCGTCCGGGCGGCGCAGGGTCGGCGGGGCCCCAAGCCGAGCCGACGGGTCATCGCGTCGGCCCGGCGGTAGTACGCCAATCCATGGAGCCTGTCAGGCGCGCATTTTCACAGGCCCCTTGCAATAGCTTCGGCCGCCGTGCGCCCGCTCGCGGAGCACGCCGGGCGTGCGGTGCCTCTCGCTTTCCTGATCAGGGTGACCTGATCCGGGTGATCAGCCACACTGGTGGCGGAACGCCCGGGCGCCGGGGGTGCAAGGCAGGGCGGCACAGCTGTCGTGCAGGCGGCCGTCCCAAAGGCGACCCCGCGCGTAGGACCGGCTCGCCGGCGGCGCGCGACGGCCGGTCCGCCGGCATCGAGCGGCGGGCCCTGGCCGGCCCGCCGACGCGGCTTTCGGGAGCCCCCATGCCATACCTGCCTGCGCTGCGCTTCCACGCCCTGTCCTGGGCCTACGACCCGATCGCCATGCGGGTGGTGCGGGCGCGCGAATGGCGGCCGGCCGTCGTCGAGGCGGTCGATCCGCGGCCCGGCCGGCGCATCCTCGACCTCGGCTGCGGCACCGGTACGCTCTGCCTGATGCTCAAGGCGCGCTGCCCGGAGGCGGAGGTGATCGGCCTCGACCCCGATCCGGGCGTGCTCGATCGGGCCCGCCGCAAGGCCGCCGCCGCCGGGCTGGCGCCGGTGTTCCGGCAGGGCAGCGCGACCGGGCTGCCACGCTCCGCCCCGTTTGATGCGCCGTTCGACGTGGGCGTGGCCAGCCTGATGCTGCACCACCTGGACCGGGCCGGGAAGCGGGCGGCGCTGGCCGAGGCGGCCGGGCGGCTCGGCCCGGGCGGCCGCATGGTGATCGCCGACTGGGGGCCGACCGAGACCGTGCGGGGCCGGCTCGGCTACGGCCTCACCCAGCTGTTCGACGGCTTCACGACCACGGCCGGCCACGCCGATGGCGCCTTCCTCGACCTGCTTCCCGAGGCCGGCCTGGCGCCGCCCGTGGCGCGCGGCCGCTGGCCGACCCCGGTCGGCACCTTGTGCCTCTACACGGCGGACCGGGCCCCGCGCCGGTCCGCTTGACGCGGCTTCGCGACGCCGGCCGGGTCGGAAAGCCTCGGCCGCCCGGGACGGGGCGGCCGGCGCTCAGAGGCGGGCCAGCACGGTGTCGCGGGCGCGGCGAACGCCGGCCTCGTCGCGCCGGTAGAAGGTCCATTGTCGGATGCGCCGCGGCACCACCAGCCCGACATCGCTGAGGATGCGGAGATGCTCGGTGGCGGTCGGCTGGCTGACGTGCAGCTTCCGGGCGATGAACACCACGCAGACGCCGTCCGCCTCCGGATCCCCGTCTGTCTGCGCCGGAAAATGGGCGCGCGGCTCGCGCAGCCAGTCGAGGATCAGCAGCCGCTTGTCGCTGGCCAAGGCACGCATCAGCCTGAGCATAGGCAAATAGCTATACGACCTTTCCGATTATGTCAAACCCGTGGGCGGGTATCGCGCTGGCGCGCCGGTCGAGGCACGGCTCGAGAATGGTCGTCGCCAGCCGGCCGACGCATCGCCCTGCCTTCTCGCGCCCGCACGTCATGGGCCGGCCGCGACCGGTCGTCGGCGGAGCGGTCAGGCGCCGCGGCGTCCCGACTCGCTTGCGTCACCACCGCCCGGCAGGCTACTCAACCGGTCTGATCGAGTGGCCGTCGCTCCCCGAGTCCCGCCCGTCGCACGGCACGGGTCCGGAGCCGTCCTCGCCAGCCGCCGTCCTGACCGGACATTGCCAGAAGGGGGCCCCGATGGCCTTTTCGCTCACCGTGAACGGCGCCGTCCGCGAGGTCGATGTCGACGCGGACACGCCCGTCCTGTGGGTGCTGCGCGACGCACTCCACCTGATGGGCACCAAGTACGGCTGCGGCATCGCGGCCTGCGGCGCCTGCACCGTCCTGGTGGACGGGCAGCCGCAGCGCTCCTGCCAGGTGCCGGTGTCGACCGTCGAGGGCCGGGGCATCACCACCATCGAGGGCGTGTCGGGCCCGGTCGCGGCGGCGGTGCAGCGGGCGTGGCGCGACCTCGACGTGGTCCAGTGCGGCTACTGCCAGTCCGGCCAGATCGTCCAGGCGATCGCGCTGCTGACGGAGACGCCGCGGCCGGCCGACGCCGAGATCGACGCGGTGATGGGCGGCAACGCCTGTCGCTGTGCCACCTACCACCGGATCCGCGCCGCGATCCACGCCGCCGCCGCCACGCTGACGGGTTAGCCTCATGCTCCTGGAGACGACCCGCCGCGGCTTCCTCAAGGGCACGGCCGCGGCCGCCCTGGTCATCGGCATCGACGGGCGGGGCCGGCTCGCCGCCGAGCCGCTCGAGGCGCTGACCGTCAACCCGTTCGTGGTCATCGGCCGGGACGGCACGGTCACCGTGATCGCCAAGCATTTCGAGATGGGCCAGGGCACGACCACCGGCCTCGCCACGCTGGTGGCCGAGGAGCTCGACGCCGACTGGGGGCAGATCCGGGTGGAGTGGGCGCCGGCCGACAACAGCCGCTACGCCAACCTCATGTTCGACTCCCAGGGCACCGGCGGGTCGACGGCGATCGCCAACTCGTTCATGCAGTACCGCAAGGCCGGCGCCGCGGCGCGGGACGTGCTGGTGCGCGCGGCGGCCGGGCGCTGGGAGGTCGCGCCCGCGGCGGTCACGGTCGAGGCCGGCACGGTGAGCGGGCCGGACGGCCGCCGCGCCGGCTTCGGCGAGCTGGTCGAGGCGGCTTCGCGCCTGTCGGTGCCGGACGACCCGCCGGTCAAGGACCCGGCCGGCTTCAGGCTCATCGGCCGGGACGACCTGCCGCGCTACGACAGTCCGGCCAAGACCGACGGCTCGGCGGTGTTCGCCGTGGATGTCGTGCGCGACGGCATGGTCCATGCGATGATCGCGCGGCCGCCGCGCTTCGGCGGACGGCTCGTCGGCTTCGACGACACGGCGGCGCGGCAGGTGCGGGGCGTCATCGACGTCAAGGAGACGCCGCGCGGCGTCGCCGTGTTCGCGGATAGCACCTGGGCGGCGATCAAGGGGCGGGAGGCGCTTGACGTCGAATGGGACCTCGCCGGGGCCGAGGCGCGCTCCTCCGACGCCATCCTGGCCGAGCACGTCGCGGCCCTCGACGAGGAGGGGCTGGCCGCGCGCGACGACGGCGACGCCGACACGGCGCTCGGCCGCGCCGCCCGCGTCATCGAGGCCGAGCTCACCTTTCCGTTCCTGGCGCATGCGCCGCTCGAGCCGCAGAGCTGCGTGATCGCGGTGGAAGGCGACCGGGCGACGCTGTGGGACGGCTGCCAGTTCCCGGCCCTGGTCCAGCCGACGGTGGCCGGCATCCTGGGCATCCCGCCGGAGAACGTGACCATCCACACCGTCTATGCCGGGGGCTCGTTCGGCCGGCGCGCCAACCCGACCGCCGACTATCCGGCCGAGGCGGCGATGGCGGCCAAGGCGCTGGGCGACAGCCGCCCGGTCAAGCTGATGTGGACCCGGGAGGACGACGTGCGCGGCGGCTACTACCGGCCCATGTACGCCGCCCGGATCACCGCCGGCCTCGACGCCGAGGGCCGGCCGGTCGCCTGGCGGCACCGGCTGGCCGGCAAATCGATCCTGATCGGCACCTTCTTCGAGGCGTTCCTGGTCAAGGACGGCATCGACGCCACCTCGGTCGAGGGCGCGGCGGACCTGCCTTACGCGATCCCGAACCTCCGTGTCGACATCCGCAACATGACCACGCCGGTGCCGGTGCTGTGGTGGCGCTCGGTCGGCCACACCCATACGGCCTATGCCACTGAGGTGGCAGTCGACATGCTGGCCGAGGCGGCCGGCGCCGACCCCGTGGCATTCCGGCTCGGCCTGCTCGGCGACCACCCGCGCCATGCCGGCGTGCTGCGCCTGGCCGCGGAGAAGGCCGGCTGGGGCGAGCCGGTGCCGGCCGGCCGGGGCCGCGGCGTGGCGGTGCATCAGTCCTTCGGGTCGTTCGTCGCGCAGGTGGTCGACGTCGCGGTCGACGACGATGGCCGGATCAGGGTCGAGAGGGTGGTGTGCGCGGTCGACTGCGGCCTGGCGGTCAACCCTGATGTGGTGCGCGCGCAGATGGAGGGCGGCATCGGCTTCGGCCTGGGCGCGATCATGCGCAACAAGATCACGCTGACCCAGGGCCGGGTCGACCAGAGCAACTTCTTCGACTATGAGCCGCTGCGCATCGCCGACATGCCGCGGGTCGAGGTGCACATCGTCCCATCGGCCGAGCCGCCGACCGGGGTGGGCGAGCCCGGCGTGCCGCCGGTCGGGCCGGCGCTCGCCAACGCCATCCACGGCGCCACGGGCACGCGGGTGACCCGGCTGCCGATGACCGACGCCGGCATCGTCTTCGCCTGACTCGGAGTCATTGGGCCGGGCGATCGGGCAGCCAGGGCACCGAGCCTGCCCGATCGGCCACGCGGCCGGCCTCGCGGGTCCGGCCGGTCCGATGACGAGTGCCGGCACCGGCCGCCGGCGTTTCCGGCAGGCCGGGCGACGATGCCCGTGGCGCGGTGCCGCCGCCGCGCGGGTGGGGCGTCAGAGGGATGCCGCGTTGGGTGGCATCGCCGACCCGCTCCACCGCCCGGCCACCCCAAGCATACTGTCGTTGAGTGGCCGGCGGGGGAGCGGGCCGGTGCCGATTAACGCCTTGCACGCCCGGGTGTGGTGTCATGGCGCCGGTGCGGGGAACGCCGGGGTGGTCCCATGGAGCCGGATGCTCTGACGCCGTCGGGAGTCCGGCCACCGATCCGAAGGCGTGCCGGGGACGGCCCGGCGAGAAGGCCGCGCGGACGCCCGGACATGTTTACCGAATCGAATTCTATTGTGTGCAGTCTGTGCCTGCTGCCATGACGGTCGCCCGACCTCGGCCAACGGCGCCTCGACCCTTGTCCTGGACGATGCGCGCCGGCCGCGGTTCCCGCGGATCGTGCTGGTGGCCGCTTTGGGGGCGGCCGGCGCGCGTGGTTCCGGCCGTGCCGGCGATCGTGATGGCGCCGTCCGTCCTCGGGATGAGCGGCGCCCGGTCCACCGACCGCCGGCAGGCCGGTCCCCTGACCCTTTCCCCCTCGGGTCGAGGGACCGGTCTCCCCCCTTTTTCGACCGCGCCGGGCCGGGCCACCGGGAGAGCGGTCACCGCAGCCGGATGCGATGCGCCACCTTCAAGCCGGTCCATATCCCTGCATGCTCTGCGGACGCGGAGGCGAGGCGGTCGGCGAAACGGCGCCCGGTCGCGCCGTCGCTCCGGGGTAGCGTCCGGGGGCTGAGAACCGGGGTTGACCGCGGAGCAGCCTCGAAGGAACAGCCGATGCGGGATCGAAGGCTGTGCCCGGTGGTCACGCCAGGTGGGGTATAGAGGCGGGGTGACGGTGGGGCTTCTGCCTCACCATCACCCTGACCCTTTGACCACCGGCGGGCCGGTCCCCGGGCCCGGCAGTCTCGGGGCCGGCCCTCCTTGATGATTGCCAGCGACTCCCGCCGTCGCTCGAGCACTCTCGCGTAACCAGGATCGCGCCGAGCAGGTCGATCGGCGGCGCCATGGCGCCGGACCGCGTCATGCGGTACGCTGGCTCGCACGAGACAGCCGACAAACGAGCCGCTCATGGAGGCCTGGAGCTGGACGCTCAAGCGGCGCTGCGCCACCGGCCACGGCACGGTGGCGTGGGACACGGCCGGTGAGGGCCCGCCTCTGGTTCTCGTGCACGGCACGCCGTTCTCCTCGTTCGTCTGGCGGCGCGTGGCCGCGGCGCTGCGCTCGCGCTTCACCGTTTTCCTCTACGACCTGGTCGGCTACGGCCAGTCGGAGAAGGCGACGGACGTGTCGCTCGGTGTGCAGAACAAGGTGCTCGCCGCCCTGCTGGGCGAGTGGCGGCTGGACCGTCCCGTCGTGATGGCGCACGATTTCGGTGGCGCCACCGCCCTGCGCGCCCACTTGCTCGATGGCTGCGACTACCGGCGCCTGCTGCTGGTCGACGCCGTGGCGCTGCGGCCCTGGGGCTCGCCCTTCGTGGCCCATGTCCGCGAGCACGAGGCGGCCTTTGCCGGCATGCCGGGCTACGCCCACGAGGCGCTGCTGCGCGCCTATCTGCAGACGGCGGCGTTTCGGCCGCTCAGCGCCGAGGCGCTCGACGGCCACGCCCGGCCGTGGCTGGGCAGCGCGGGGCAGGCGGCCTTCTACCGGCAGATCGCCCAGATGGACCAAGCCTACACGATCGAGATCGAGGACGCCCTCGGCGCCGTCCGTTGTCCGCTGTCGGTACTGTGGGGCGAGGAGGACGCGTGGCTGCCGGCCGCGCAGGGCCGCGAGCTGGCTCGTCGGCTGGGCGACGCGGCATTCACCGGGGCGCCGGCCGCCGGCCACCTGATCCAGGAGGACGCGCCCGAGGCGGTGATCCATGAGATCCTGGCGCGGATGGAGTGACGGTGTGGGGTGCCGGTCCAACGCCGATACGACCCTCCTTGAGGCAGCCCGCGACGCCGCCCGGAGAGCCTACGCTCCCTACTCCCGCTTCGGCGTCGGGGCGGCGGCGCGGACCCGCTCGGGCCGCATCCATGTGGGCGCCAACATGGAGAACGCCTCCTACGGGCTGGCCATCTGCGCCGAGGTGTCGGCCCTGGCGCGGGCGGTGGCGGACGGCGACTTTCGGGTGACCGGGATCGCTGTCGCGGGCGGCCTGCTCAACGCCCAGGGAATGCCGCAGCCGGGCGGGGTGGTCACACCGTGCGGCCGGTGCCGCCAACTCATCAAGGAGGCGGCGGACGTCAGCGGCACCGACATCACGGTGTTCTGCGCCAACGCCGACCTCTCCGAGGTGGTCGAGACGAGGATCTCCGAGCTGCTGCCGCGCGCCTTCGGGCCGACGGATCTCGGCCTCGCCTGAGCGCCGCGCCGACCGCCTCTCTGCCACTCCGGGCCGCATGCAACCGGTCTGCGAGCCGGGCGTTTGTACAGGGAGCACAGATCAACCCATGCTCCAGGCAGGGCACCGATGAAGCTTGAGCACGATATCTGGGTCCTGGTGGCCGATGGCGAGAAGTTCCTGCTCCTGCGCAATCTCGGCCACGACGTCGCCCCGCAGCTGCAGGTCATCTCGCGGGAGGAGATCGACAATCCGCCGACCCGGGAGCAGGGCACCGGCAAGCCCGGCCGCTTCGATCCGGGCGGGTTCGCGGAGGGCGCCATCGGCCCGAGCGCCGTGCAGGAGACCGACTGGCACCGCCTGGAGAAGACCCGCTTCGCCGAAGAGGTCGCCACCCGGCTGCGCGGCTGGGCCCTGGAGAATCGCTTTGACCGCTTGATCCTGGCCGCGCCGCCGCAAACGCTGGGCGTGCTGCGCGCCAATCTGCACAAGGAGGTGCAGCGCCGGCTCGTCGCCGAGATCAACAAGGACCTGACCAACCATCCGGTCGACGCCATCGAGCGGCACCTGCAGGAGGCCTGAAGCCGGTCCGCGTCACGGCAGATCGGCCGGCAATGCCGCCCGTCCCGAACGCGTTGCAGGCGCCACGGCCGAGCGGGTCGCGCTGCCGGCCCGCGTGACGCGCGTTTCGGGACGGCCCCTTCGCCCGCCGCGGCCTTGCGCCCTCCCCTCAGCGGGTGCTTGCGCTATCTGCCATGGCATGTTGCAGCGCGGGTGGGCGTGACGCCGAGCCGCTTGAGCCAGGGGGAGCGCATGGAGCCGACATCGACCGTGGGAGGCCTGTGGGGCTTTCTGCTCACGCCGACCGGGGCCGAGCTGCTGTTCGGCCTGATCATCGTCTACCCGCTGTGGCGCATCTGCCTGCGGGTCGGGGTCACGCCGTGGACCGCGCTCCTGGTGTTCGTGCCCGTGGTGGGCTTCGTGCTCGTGCTGGCGGTGCTGGCGATCGTCCGCTGGCCCGAGGAGCGGACGCCGGAGGCCGGCCGATGAGCTGGCTGCTGTCGCTCGAGCCGTGGCTCGCCTACCTGATCATCGGCCTGCTGATCACCGCCAAGATGGGCTTCGCCGCCGTGATCCTGGTGCGCGCCGGGCGCAGCCCGCTCTGGGTGTTCCTGCTGCTGTTCCCGATCCTTGAGGCCGTCGCGGTGTGGCTGCTCGCCTTCGCCCGCTGGCCGCGCCGGGATCCCGAGCCCGGGGCCGGCCCGCCGGCCTGATACGCGCGGACCAACGGCGTCAGCCACCGGCCCGCGGCGGCGCGCCCGGACGGCGACAGAATTGGGGGGCGCGCCCCCGGGCTGTGCCGACGAGCCATTTCGTCGGCTCGGCGGCATGACCGCGGTGGACGAGGTGGCCGGACCATGGAAGCGGCGGCCGCGCTCCAGCGCCTGGCGCGGACGTGCCTGAGCCCGAGTCGGCATCGCGGTCGCGAAGCCGGGCGGGACGGAAACGGCGCCGAGGCCGCTCCCGGAAGCCCACAATCAGCCGCAGCGCACGCAAGCCGAGGGTGAACGCGCATGAGACCTTCAGCGGATCGGGAGCAAGCCTTGCGGCGCTGGTGCGCCCTTGGTCGCACGACGCGCTCGGGTGCAGGACCTTTCGCAGGAGCGAGCGTCGCCGCGCCGGCGCTGCTGGTGCTGGTGCTGGTGCTGGTGCTGGTGCTGGTACTGCCGATGATCGCCGCCGCGCAGGAGCCCGGCGGCTGGCGCGGCGCGCGCTTCGGCATGACCGCCGAGGAGCTGCGCGGGGTGCTGGGGGCGCGGCTGTCCGATCTGCCCGGCCGTTGGGAATACGGCGGCGCCTACGCCGAGCTGGCGATCTTCGACGTCGCGCTCGGCGGCCTCGCCTTCGACGCCTTTTTCCAGATGAACGAGCGGACCGACCGGCTGCAGCAGATTCTGCTGGAACGGCGCCGTGGCTCGGCCACGCCGGAGGCCTTCGAGGCGGTTACCACGGCGCTCGAGAATCGCTACGGCCCGGCCGACCGGTTCTGCCTGGTGCCCAACGCCGGCGGCACGACGCTGCTCGCCGAGATGGTGTGGACCGTCGGGCCGACCACCGTGCATGCCACCTTCAGCGACTTTCGGACCCTCAACCCGGGCCTGGAGCTGAGCCCGACCCTGCCGCCGCCCGGGGCGCGTGAGGCGGTGCGGCGGTCGGCGCCGCGGCGGGTCGCCGTCCGCTTTCACCCGGCCGAGCGCACCGACCTGCTGTCGCGGTTGGAGTGCGTCCCGATCGAGGCGTCAGGGGCCGCCGTCGGACCCTGATCCGCCACGGTGCCGGAGCCCCGTCGCTGTTGCTGGTCGTCCACTCCCGGCGAGTTCCTTGCCCGCCGAGCGGACGAGGAGACGGGTCGGGTCGGCTGGAAGCGCGCCCGCCAACCTTGCGCCGCCCGGCCGCGCTCTGGCTCGAAAGACTGATGTCATTGGTTCGCCGGTAGTGAACAAACAAGTCTGTTTAGACTGTCGGGATCAGATGTAGTCAGGCGCTGCCCAGGATCCTTGATTCCGGCGGCGGCTCCGGTGCCTGGTTGGAACGTTTCCGCCTGACGCGGAACCGGGCCGGCGATGCCACCCGACCCGGAAACGCTCCAGCCGATCTGTCACCCCATCCACCGCGACCAGCCGGAAGGCATCCGTCTTCCAGCGTCGCTCGCGCTCATCGCCGGATGCCGCCCCGACCGCGAGCACGCCATGGCCATTCCCATCAGATCGCCTTCCCTCGGGCGCACAGTACCGGGGAACCAATGACATCAGTCATTGGCGAGCCGGGGCTCGCCCTGGCGGCGCAGAATTGGCGGGCGCGCCCCCACCCGAGCCGACGAGTCCTCTCGTCGGCTCGGCGGCATCAGGGAGACCGGGCGGATCCGTCCCCGCTTTCCGCCGCCGCGGCGATCGTGCCGGCGATGCCGCCGACGCGGTCGTCGCGGGACCGGGCGAGCCGGTCGAGCGCCCGCCGCACGCCGGAATGCGTCGCGGCGCCGCGGGTCAGCGTCTCGTGGGCCAGCACGGCCACCGCCGTCCGCTGCTCGGCCAGCGCCGCCGCCGCCGGATCGTCGGCGGGGAGCGCGTCGGGCGGGCGAGGCGGCACCACGGCCTCGGCGATGCGCTCGATATAGACGGCCTCGCCGGTGGCGAAGAACGACACCCAGAGCAGGTCCAGGTCGTACGGGCTCTGCGCCCGCAGCCGGTCGAAGCGGAACGGCGGCCGCTTGCGGATCGACGCCACCAGCTTGGGCTCGAGCCGCCCCGCCTTGGCGATCTCGACCAGCAGGCGGCCGGAGTGCGGCAGATCCGCCATGGCGATGGCGAGCGCCGCCACCATGGCGTTGTCCGGCCGATCCGCGGGCAGCCGGTCGGGCAGGGTGCCCACCAGCGGTGCCGGGGCGCCCTTGAGCACCTGGGCGAAGAACGCGGTCAGCACGGCAAGCCGATGGGTGCGCGTCGCCTCGTCGCCGGCGGCGAGCAGCGGGCTCATGTCGCGCTCGGTCAGCCAGGCGAGCGCGGCCTCGGGATCCGGGTCGTGATGATAGCCCTGGATGAAGCCGGGCAGGCCGCCGGCCATTGGCGCCGCCTCGCTCGGCGATGCCGGCCCGGTTGCCGAGGCAGCCGGCGGCTCGGCCGCGGCGGGGTCGGCCAGGCCCGGCAGCAGAACGAGCGCGGCGGCGAGGAGAGGCGCTGGATGCATGGCCGCGAGCGTAGGACCGGGCTGCCGGCTCCGGCAAGGCCCGCCCTTGCCCGGGGGCCGCATTGCCCGTACCGTCGCGCACCTTCATTCGTGATCGGACGGCAAAAGGCGGGGCAACGCTCATGGCGCGGACGGACGGCGTGAAGCGGGTGGTGCTGGCCTATTCGGGCGGGCTCGACACCTCGGTGATCCTGCGCTGGCTGCAGGAGACCTATGCCTGCGAGGTGGTCTGCTTCACCGCCGACCTGGGCCAGGGCGAGGAGCTGGAGCCGGCGCGGGCCAAGGCCGAGCTGCTCGGCGTGCCGCCGGAGCACATCTTCATCGAGGATCTGCGCGAGACCTTCGTGCGCGACTACGTCTTCCCGATGT
>CAZTHL010000076.1:0-17243 GCA_964613585.1 uncultured Mycobacteriaceae bacterium
TGGTCATCGAGGTGGCCATCGTCCGGCCCGGACCGATCCAGGGCGACATGGTGCACCCCTATCTGCGCCGGCGCAGCGGCGAGGAGCCGGTCGAGTATCCGTCGGGCGAGCTGCGCCAGGTGCTCGAGAAGACCCTCGGCGTGCCGCTCTTCCAGGAGCAGGCGATGAGGATCGCCATCGTCGGCGCCGGCTTCTCGCCGGAGGAGGCCGACCGGCTGCGCCGGGCCATGGCGACCTTCAAGAAGGTCGGCGACATCCACCGGTTCTGCGACAAGCTGACCGGCGGCATGATCGCCCGCGGCTACGATCCCGACTTCGCGCGCCGCTGCTTCCAGCAGATCGAAGGCTTCGGCACCTACGGCTTTCCCGAGAGCCACGCTGCCAGCTTTGCGCTTCTGGTCTACGTCTCGGCCTGGATCAAGTGCCACTACCCGGCGGCGTTCGCCGCCGCGCTGCTCAACAGCCAGCCCATGGGCTTCTACGCGCCGGCGCAGATCGTCCGCGACGCCCGCGAGCACGGGGTCGAGGTGCGCGCGCCCGACGTCAACCACTCCGACTGGGACTGCACGCTGGAACCGGCAGCGAACGGTGACGGCCTCGCGCTGCGCCTGGGCCTGCGCCTGGTCAAGGGCCTCGGCGAGGCGGCGGCCGCGGCGCTGGTCGCCGAGCGGGCGCGCGGCGGCGCCTATGAGGAGCCGCGGGCGCTGTGGCGGCGGGCGGGCCTCGAGCCGGCGACGCTCGACGCGTTGGCGCGCGGCGACGGCTACCGTTCCATGGGGCTCGACCGGCGCGCCGCCGCCTGGGCGGTGAAGGGGCTGGGACCGGCGCCGCTGCCGCTGTTCCGCGGCCTCGCGCGGGAGGTCGAGGAGCCGGCGGTGACGCTCCCGGCGATGCCGCTCGGCGAGCATGTGGTGCACGATTATGCCAGCCTGTCGCTGACCCTGAAGGCGCACCCGCTGGCCCTGCTGCGGCAGGACATGGCGGCGGCCGGCTTCGGCCCGACCGAGCGGCTGCGCCGGCTCAGGCACGGCCGGCGGGTGCGGACGGCCGGCCTGGTGCTGGTGCGGCAGCGGCCGGGCAGCGCCAAGGGGGTGATCTTCATCACGCTGGAGGACGAGACCGGAGTGGCGAACCTAGTGGTGCTGCCGCCGGTGTTCAAGCGCTTTCGCCGGGTCGTGCTCGGCGCCCGCCTCCTGGGCGCGGCCGGCACGGTCGAGCGGCCGGCCGGCCACGGCGGCGGCGAGGTGATCCACCTCAAGGTGGAGCGCCTGTTCGACCTGTCCGACCGGCTGGACCGGCTGATCGAGCGGTCCGGCCCGGCCGCCGGCGTCTCGCCGTTCGAACGGCACCGTGCCCGCGCCGACGAGGTCAGGCGCCCGACCAGCGACCAGCGCGAGGGCAAGGCCGAGGCCACCGCCCGCGTCCGCCGCCGCCGCGACCTCGAGCTGCAGAAACCCCGCAACTTCCGGTGACGTCCGCGCCATCGCGGCGGCGCCGCGGACCGCCGCCCGTGGCCCGACCGCCTTGCACGGTCCCGATCGCAGGCACCGCCATCGGCATCGGAACCAGCCCTGCGGCGGCCGCGAGGGTTGACGTCCCGGGGCATTGCTGGACAGTTCCGTCCGCCTGTGCCCCGCTCGGCCGGGCGGACCCCTTGCCCGTTCTCGGACGCCATCCTCGATGACCGATCCCGCCCGTCCTCCCGACACCGCGCCCGCCGAGGCTCCGGCCGCCGAGCCCGGCCTGCCGGCGCCGCCCCACGATCGGTCCAACGCGCTCAAGGCCCCCAGGCTGGACAAGCTGGAGGCGCTGCGCGCCGCCGGTCACGATCCCTACCCCTACCGCTTCGACAAGACCGACGACGCGGCGGCCCTGCACGATCGCTACGCCGACCTGCCCATGGACACCGGGACCGGGGACGTGACGCGCGTCGCCGGGCGCATCCGTGCCATGCGCAACAACGGCATGTTCATCGACCTGCACGACCCGTCGGGCAAGATCCAGGTGTTCAGCCACAAGGACACGCTGTCCGAGGCCGGCCTCACCGTGCTCGGCTGGCTCGACCTGGGCGACCTGATCGGCGTGGAGGGCCGCATCCGGCGGACCCGGCGAGGCGAGCTCACCGTCGATGCGCAGGCGGTCAGCGTCCTGGCGAAAGCGCTGCTGCCGCTGCCGGAGAAGTATCACGGCCTCACCGATGTCGAGGCGCGCTACCGGCAGCGCTACCTCGACCTGATCATGAACGAGGAGAGCCGGGCCACCTTGCGCGCGCGCAGCCGCATCGTCGCGGCGATCCGCACGTTCATGGTCGAGCGCGGCTATCTCGAGGTCGAGACGCCGATGCTGCAGCCGCAGCCGAGCGGGGCGGCGGCCCGGCCCTTCGTCACCCGGCACAACGCGCTCGACCTTGACCTCTATCTTCGCATCGCGCCGGAGCTGTACCTGAAGCGGCTCGTCGTCGGCGGTCTCGCCGAGCGGGTGTTCGAGATCAACCGCAACTTCCGGAACGAAGGAATTTCGCCGCGCCACAACCCTGAGTTCACAATGATGGAATTCTATGCCGCCTATCAGGACTATACGGACATGATGGCCATGACCGAGGGCCTGTTCGCGGCGGCGGCGGTGGCGGCCACCGGAGGGACCCGGGTGCGCTTCGGCGAGCACGCGATCGAGTTTGCCGGGCCCTACCCGCGCCGCTCCATGATCGATCTGGTGCGCGAGGCGAGCGGCATCGACTTCGCCGGTATCGCCGATGCGACCGAGGCGCGGGCCGCGGCGGCCGGGCTCGGCTGCGAGGTAAGGGGCCGGGAAAGCTGGGGCCAGGCCGTCGAGCTCGCCTTCGAGCGCACGGTCGAGGCCAGCCTGATCCAGCCGACCCACGTGACCGATTTTCCGCGGGACATCTCGCCCCTGGCCAAGGCGCACCGGCACGACCCGCGGCTCACCGAGCGCTACGAGACCTTCTGCAATGGCTGGGAGGTGGCCAACGCCTTCTCGGAGCTGACCGATCCGCAGGATCAGCACGAGCGCTTCTTGGCCCAGGCCGCGGCCCGTGCGGCCGGCGACGAGGAGGTGCCGCCCATGGACTCCGACTATGTGACGGCGCTCGAGTACGGCCTCCCGCCCTGCGGCGGCCAGGGCGTCGGCGTCGACCGGCTGGTCATGCTGCTCACGGACAGCCCCTCGATCCGCGACGTCATCGCCTTTCCGACCCTCAGGCCCCGCCGGGACTATAGAGCGACTTCGCCTGACGCGGAATCGGCACCGGCCCGCTCCCCCGCCCGGCCAGCCTGAGCCTACGGTCGTTGGGTCGCCGGGCGGGAGATCGGGCCGGCGATGCCCCTTGAGCCGGAAAAGCTCCAGCGGGCGGCACGCGCCGGGGCTCCTCGCACCGCGGCCGCTTCAGGATCGGCCGGGCCGCTCGCGCATTCCCGTCTCGCGCCGTGATCCCGATGGACAGGGCGCCAGCGGCGCGCCACGGTTCACCACGACGAGCAATCTGAGAGGCACAACACGATGGAATTGCTTCGCACGGCCCGCCTCGGGGCCCTGGCTGTCGCCGTCTGGCTCGGCGCCGGCGCCGCCCTGGCGGCGGAAACCCTCGACACGGTCCGCGAGACCGGCACCTTCACCATCGGCTTCCGGACCGACGCACCGCCGTTCGCCTCGCGCTCGGCCGACGGAGAGCCGCTCGGCTTCACCGTGGCGGTGTGCCGGGACATCGCCGAGGCGGTGCAGCAGGCGCTCCAGGGAGCGGAGATCGAGATCCTTTACGAGCCGGTGAACGTTGAGGACCGTTTCCAGAAGCTGGAGAGCGGCGCGATCGACATCCTGTGCGGCCCAACCACGATCACCCTCGACCGCATCCAGCGCTTCGACTTCACCAACCCGTACTTCGTCACCGGCGGCAGCGTCATGATCCGCGCCGATTCGGGTATCGAGTCGCTGGCCGACCTGGCCGAGCGGCGGGTCGGCGTCCTGCAGAACACCACCACGGAGTCGGTCCTCAGGGACCGTCGCGACGAGGTCGGCGGGGTCAACCCGGTGCCGACCCACGATGCCGGCTTCGAGCAACTGCAACAGGGCACCATCGACGCCTACATCGCCGACCGGGCCCTGCTGATCGGCCTCGCAACGCGCAGCGGCAACCCGGAGGATTTCGAGATCCTGCGCGCTCCGTTCACGGTCGAGCCCTACGGCGTCGCCATGCGCGCCGGCTCGCGCGAGCTGCAGGTGCTGGCCAACACCACCCTGGCGGATCTGTTCAAGTCCGCCACCATCGACACCTACTTCGCCGAGGCGTTCGGCGATGCCGTGCCGGGGATTCTGGTGGAGGCGGCCTGGGTGCTGGGCGCGCTTCCGGAATAGCAGCAGCAAAAGGAAACGACGGGGATGATCACGGACAAGACACGTCGGATGAGGGACAAGGCTGTTCGCGAGGCCAGAAGGCCGCGGCGGCATCGCGCCGCCACCATTGCGGCGGCGCTGATCGCGGCGGCCCTCCTGCCCGCCGGCCCGGCCCTGGCGCAGACAGCCGAGGAGCTGGGCCAGGAGACGGCGGAGGCCTGGGAAGCATTCCAGGCATACTCTTCCGAGCAGAGCCAGGAGGCGATCGAGGCCGGCCGCGAGCTCATGGGCGACATCGACCGCGAGCTGGCGGAGCTGGACGAGGAGATCGCCGAGGCCACGGCCGACGAGCGGGCGGCCCTGCGCGATGAGCGCGAGCGTCTGGCCGAGCTGCGCAGCGACGTGGCCGACGACCTGGACGATCTCGGCGCGGCGACCGCGGACACCTGGGAAGCCACCAAGGACCGCTTCGCCTCCGGGTACCGCTATCTGCGCGAGCGCGTCGACCAGACCGTTGAGGCCATGAGCGAGGGCTCCCGGGAGCCGTGAGCCGGCCGCGAAGGGTGCCGGAGTTGCCGTCCAGGCCATGACACGCAGGGCGGGCGGGGCGGGCGAGGCGTCGGCGGCTCGTCGGGGACGGAAGCCGCGGCCTCCCGGCACCGCCCCTAGCGCCCCGTTGACCGCCCCGGCCCGTCAGCGCGATGGCGCAGGATCGTTGATCGCGCCGCGCTGAAGGACCGGGCCCGCGGCGTGTCGGCCGTCTCGCGGTCGACCCTGTCGAGGGCGCGTCCCGATCATGGGTGAGCAGTGCCGGGTCCGGCCTGCTGCTCGCGCAGGCCGGCCAGGAAGTCATCGACCTGCCGTCGCATGCGGCAGGCTTGCTCGGAGAGCGCCGCTGCGGCCGTCCGTACCGCCTCGGCCGCCTCGCTTGCACGTCCGGCCCCGTCGGCCACCGTAGCGATGGTCCCGGTGACCGTCTCGGCGCCGGCCTTCGCGGCGGCCAGCCGCTCCGCCATCTCGGCCATGGCCGTCTCCTGGGCCTGCGCCCGCTCAGCGACCGCGGCCGTGCTGTCGGCCAGCGGCCCGATGGTGACGCCGACCGCGCCCAGCGCCGCCGAGGCCTCGCGGGTCTCCGCCTGAACCCGCGCGATCCGTCCGACAATATCCTCGGTCGCCTGCGCGGTCTGGGTGGCCAGCGACTTCACCTCCTGGGCGACCACGGCGAAGCCCTTGCCGGCCTCGCCCGCACGCGCCGCCTCGATGGTCGCGTTGAGCGCCAGCAGATGCGTCTGCTCGGCAATGCCTTGAATGAGGTCCACCACCCGGCCGATGCCCGCGACGGCCTCGGTCAGCCTGGCAATGTGACCATCGGCTGTCCCGGTCTTGGAGACAGCGTCGCCCATGGCCTGGTGCATCTGCCGCACAGAGCCGGCTATGCCGCGCAAGGTGCCGTCGAGCTCTCCGGCCAGCCCCTCCGCCTCGGTGATGCTCCCAGCGGACCCGCGGGCCGCGGCGCCGGCGGAGTCGGCGCCTCGCGTGGTCTCCCCGGCAATGGGGCCAAGCGTGTCGGCTGCCCGCTCCAGCACTGCCGCGGCCGCGGTCACGGCCTCGAGGACGCCGCGCGCCTCAGCCTCGAAGCGCCCGGCCCGCCGGTCAACGGCGCCGCGCTTATCGGCCTCGGCGGCATGCTCCGCGCGGCGTGTCGCCGCCAGATCCCGCTCGGCGTCACGCGCCGTCTCGGCCTCCGCCACCGCGGCCTCGGCGCGGGCGAAGGACCGGCAAAGCGCCCCCGCGAGCCAGATCAGCGTGCCGGCCTCGAAGATCACGATGACGGCATGGAGCAGAACCCGAGACAGGCTGGTTCCGTCCGGGAAGACGGCCGCCGGCATCAGCATGTTGAGAATCAGGTGATGCGTCGCGATGGCGACCGCCGCCACGGTGATGGTGCGGCCGTCACACAGCACCGCCAGCATCGCAAGGGCCGCGAAAAAATACATGTGGAGGTCGATCTGCCAGGGATGCCCGCTGAAGAGGAACACCAGGATCGCCGCCATGCCGACGAGGCCGACCCCGAGGACATGGCGCGCCGCCTCTCCCTGCCGGTCCTGCAGCCAGACGCCGTTGGCGCCGGCAGCCAGCACGATGGCGCCCAGCACCGGCCCGGACCCGTCGCGGCCCAGCGCCAGCGCCACGGCGCCGATGGTGGGGACGTGCGCCCACAGGAACAGGACCAGCCAGCGCGCGGCGGACCGGCGCAGGGCCTCGAGAGCGGTCATGGGCATGGTCAGTATCCGCGCACCGGGGCAAGCGTGCCGGCCGTTGCCGGGACGGAGACGAAGCATCCGCCGAGCACCACGGGGTCGGCGACCAGCCAGGCGCCGACCGCCCGGAGCCGGCCCGGAGGCGTTCCATCGGCCAGCTCGGCGACAACCAGAAGGTCGCGCCAGCCGGTGCGCACGACCCGTGCGTCGACCCGCTCGAGGCGGTCGATCGCCTCGCCGAGCCCGGTGCCGAACGGGAACAGGACGGCGACCTGCGTCGCGTCTGCCGGGGGATGAAGACGCAGGGAGCCGACCACGATCAGGCTGACCGCGAGCAGGCACGCGGCCGGCAGCAGGCTCGACACGCCGCCGCGCGAGCGCGCCGGGAGCAACGATGACACCGGTCCTGGCCTCCGCATGTGCCGTGGATCGACGGGACCCTCGCCGCTTTCCTTTGATATTTGGTTTTCGGGTATCGGAGCACCGCCGAACCGGGGCCGGCGCATCCGATGCCGCGATGCGAGAAAAGTCGCCTCATCCGTTAAAGGGCCAGGGGATCGGCTCTCGCGACTTGGCGCGTCCATCGGAACCGCCATGCACTGGCCGGGTTTGCGCAGGCATCCCGAGAGACAAACGCGCGCTCAAGCCGCGCGACGAAGCGAGGTATCACCATGCGTAAGCACTTGTTCCTTTCGACCGCGCTGGCGCTGGCCCTGGCCGCGCCCGCGGCCGTCCAGGCTCAGCAGAACCAGCAGACCCAGAACCAGCAGGGCCAGCAGGGCCAGCAGGCGCAGCAGGGCCAGTCGCCGCAGCAGGCGATCGAGACCGCCCGCGGCGCCCTCGAGCAGGACAACTGGTCCCGCGCCGAAGAGCGCCTGTCCTCGCTCGAGCGGTCCCTGGAGCAGATCGACCCGCCGCAGGAGGCGCAGGAGGCCTACCGGCAAACCACCGATGCGCTCGACCGGGCGCTGCAGGCAATCCAGGACGAGAGCCGTGAGGAGGCCATGTCGGCGCTCGACACGCTCGAGACCGAGGTGACCAATCTGGAGGAGGTCAGCGTCGCGTCCGCCGAGGACGGCGAGGCGCAGCGGATCATCGTCCGGCAGCCGGCGGCGGATGTGGCCGTGCGGCAGGAACAGCCGACCGTCGACGTTCAGCAGGCCGAGCCGCAGGTGACGGTCGACCAGCCCCAGGCACAGGTCGACGTCACCCAGCCGCAGCCGGAGGTCCAGGTCGAGGTGCGGCAGCCGGAGCCCCAGGTTGATGTCACCCAGCCGCAGCCGGATGTCACCGTGCAGCGGCAGCAGCCCGAGGTCGACGTCCAGGTGCCGGAGCCGGAGGTCCAGGTCGAGCAGCCGCAGCCGGAGATCGAAGTCGAGCAGGCCCAGCCCGACGTGCAGGTGGAGCAGGCCGAGCCTGAGGTGCAGGTCACCCAGTCCGAGCCCCAGGTCGAGATCGAGCAGGCCGAGCCGCAGGTCGACGTGACCCAGCCGGAGGGCGAGCCGCAGGTCGACGTCGAGTTCATGGAGGAAGGCGAGCAGCCGCGTGATCAGGCCGCCGAAGGCCAGCAGCAGCAGCAGGATCGGCAGCAGGCCCAGCAGGATCAGCAGCAGGCCCAGCAGGATCAGCAGCAGGTGGAGGTCGAGCCGGCGCAGCAGCGCGATGGGCAGCAGCCGGAGCAGGCTCAGGCCTCGGCGCAGATGATGCGGGGCATGCTGGGCGCCTCGGTGGTCGGCGCCAATGACGAGGAGATCGGCGAGCTCTACGACGTCATCATCGACGATCAGGGGCAGGTCGAGAGGGTGATCGTCGAGGGCGGCGGCTTCCTCGGCCTCGGCGGCAAGCTGGTCGACGTTCCCTACAACCGCATCGAGCTCGGTCCGGACAACGAGATCGTTCGGATCGCCATGTCCGAGGGTGAGTTCGAGGACGCGCCCGAGTTCGAGTACACGGGTGACGAAAACGCCCTGCGCAGCCAGTAAGGCCTCGCCGGCACGGATCCCCGGGGCCGGGCGCCGCGAGCGGTCCGGCCCCGGGACATCCGGACGGCACTTTCTTGGGGAGCGAAGGTCCAGGGTATGCGGGCATGGCCTTCACCTCGCGGCCGGGGCGGATGTGACCGGCATGGCTCCGCCGCATCAAGGCTCATGGGCAACGCCCCCAAGCGTTCTCCCTGCCCGGCGTCGGCTCTCGATCGGGCCGATAAGCTCATCGTGAGCAGCCCTCAGCAACCCCGTTGGGATCACCAGGCCGGTTGGAACAGGCCATGACAAACGAACGCGGCCCGGCCGAGCGCGGCACGACGGCCACCCGGCCACGAGACATCCCGAAGCGAGGGTGGGGCGACGTCCTCAAGCGTGTGGCAGCCGCGATCGGTAATGACAATGTTCCCTTGATCGCCGCCGGCGTCGCCTTCTACGCGATCCTGGCCATCTTTCCGGCCCTCGTGGCCCTGGTGTCCACCTACGGGCTCATCGCCGATCCCCGGCAGGTCGAGCGCCAGCTCCAGGCGCTGTCCGGCATGATGCCGGAGGCCGCTTGGCAAATCATCGAGCAGCAGCTCACCTCGGTGGCGAGCAGCGCCCAGGGCAGCCTGACACTCGGCGTGGCGGCGGGCATCCTGATCGCCCTGTGGAGCGCCACCCGTGGCACGAAGTCGGCCATGGCGGCGATGAACATCGCCTACAACGAGTCGGAGAGGCGCGGCTTTCTCCGGCTCAACCTCGTGGCCGTCCTGCTCACCGCCGGCCTGCTGCTCATCATGATGCTGGCTCTGCTCGCGGTCCTGGCGGTGCCACCCCTGCTCGGCGTGCTCGAGCTCGGTCCGTGGCTGGCGTGGCTGGTGTCGGTCGCCCGCTGGGCCGTGCTGGCCGGGGTGATCATGCTGGCGCTCGCGCTCCTCTACCATTACGGCCCGAGCTGGCGCGCGCCGCGCTGGGCCTGGGTCAGCCCGGGCGCGGTCTTCGCGACGATCGTATGGATCGTGGCCTCGGTCCTGTTCTCCTGGTACGTGGCGAGCTTCGCCAACTACAACGCCACCTACGGCTCGCTCGGCGCGGTGATCATCCTGCTGACCTGGTTCTTCCTGTCCGCCTTCGTCCTGGTTCTGGGCGCGGAGATCAACGGCGAGCTGGAGCATCAGACCGGCGAGGACACCACGGTCGGCGAGGAGCGCCCCAGGGGCGAGCGCGGAGCCTACATGGCCGACCACATGGCCTCCGGGCCGAGCCCGAGTTGAGGCCGAGGCGTTCACGGCGCCGGCGGGTGCCGCGTGGCAAGCCTTGTCGAGGTCCTGATCGCGGTCCCCCCCGCTGCCGGCATGCATTCTTGGGGTCACGGCGATGCAGGGTCGACCGGCGCGAAGACTCCGTCCATGGAGATCAGCCGCGCCGTGCGCCGGTTGAAATAGCCGGGGATGAACAGCACCGGCGCGAAGCCGAGGCCGGCAAGCGCGTCGATCACTGTCCGATAGTCCGGCTCACCCTTGTACACCGGTAGAATGGACAGCTCGAGCTGGATCAGCCGCAGCCGATCGAGCACGCCCCGGGCGCCTTCGATCACCGACAGCTCGGTGCCCTGGGTGTCCACCTTGAGCAGGAGGCGCGCGTCGACCGCGGCGACGTCGTCGAGCAGGGCATCCAGGCGCGCCTGCCGCACCTCCTCCTGCCCCACCGGCGCCGCGCTGTCGAGCAGCCGCGCCATGGCCGGCGTCATGGCGAGCACCGAGCTCATGTCGGGCTCGCCGGACAGCCGTAGCGTCACGGTGCGCTCCTCCGCGCCGAGCGCCAGCCGCGGCGCCACGCTCCAGCCGGGATCACCGGCGGCGGCGCGGACAAGCTCGGCATGGGCCGCGCTGGCCGGCTCGACCGAGACGACCGCCCCCCGATACCCGGCCCGACGGAGGCGCCGGGCGTACTGGCCGGTGTTCGCCCCGACATCGATGACCCGGTCGATCCGGTGATGCTCGAGCACGCGCAGCAGCTGTCGGGTGCTCTTGCTCGGCGCGTCCGGACGCGCCGACGCGCCGCCGGGCTCAGCCGCCGTGGGCATGGTCCCAGTACAGCCGCCGGGCCTGGCGGAACAGCGGGCCTGCGGCCAGCTCGCGGTCGCCAATGCGGCGGATCGGCAGCAGCTTGCCGTAGTTGCCGCTGGAGAACAGCTCGTCGGCCTCCGCCACCTCATCCCAGCGGATCGGCCGCTCCTCCACGGTGACGCCGTCGGCCCGCATGAGCCCGATCACCCGCCGCCGGGTGATGCCGTTGAGAAAGCTGCCGTTGGCCGCCGGAGTATGCAGCACGCCGTCCCTGCCGAGGAACAGGTTCGCCGTGGCAAGCTCGGCCACCATGCCGAGCGCATCCAGCATCACCGCGTTGTCGAAGCCCGCCTGCTTGGCCTCGCGCAGGGCCAGCCCGGCCTGGGGATAATGGCAGGAGGCCTTGACCAGGGTCGGCGCGGTCTCCGGCGTCGGCCGGCGGCGGCTTGACAGGCACGCGGAAAAGCCGCGCGACGGGTCCGGCAGGGGCGACTCATAGATCGCCAGGGCGAATTGCGTGGTGGCGGGATCCGGATCGACCCACCCCGACTCGGCGAAGAACATCGGCCGGATGTAAAGCTCAGCGTCCATCGAGAAGCGCCGGAGCCCGTCTCGGGTCAGCTCAAGCACCTCGCCGGCGGTCAGCGGAGGGGACAGTCCGAGGCCACGGGCCGAGTCGACGACCCTCTCGCAGTGCAGGTCGAGGTCCGGAGCCACTCCCTCGAATGCGCGCGCGCCGTCGAACACGATGGACGACAGCCACATGGCATGGGTCATCGGTCCGATGAGCGGCGGATTGCCCTCGAGCCACTGCCCGCGAAAGAACGTCAGAACCCGTCTCGACATCGACGGCCTCACCGGGGCTCCGTCGCCTGAGCCCGCCTTGGATCCAGGGACCGCCCCGAACCCATGGGTCAGCCGCGCCGGCACGCGACGTCGCCGCTCCGCGGGCCCCGGCCCGATCCCGGGCCCCGGGGGCTCGGCATGGCTTCGCTCGTCCGGGGCGGCGGCGGGCTCGCCGCAGCGATGGCGCAGCCCTGGCCGAGCATGGTCTCCAGATCCATTGCGAGAGCCCTCGATGATCCGCGCATATCCGTGCGTAGGGAAGCATAGACCCGGGCTTGCCGTGCCGCCAGCCTTGGCGGCGCGAGCGGCGAGGCAGCAGCCCTCCCCGGAGCGATCGGGGCGGCTCCCGAGCGGTCGAGCCTCGGCGCGGTCAGGTCGACCGGTCCACCGATGCCGCCCTGCGGAAGGGCTGAGGCGCCCCGGCCAGGGCGGCCAACGCCGCATGCCGGTAGCCGGCCAGTTCGGCGACGGCATCGTCCAGGGCTGGATCCCGACGGCCGCGAACCGCGGCAGTGCGCCGCAGCGCCACCGTCTCGGCCGCCCGCCGGGCCATGTCGCCGAGCAGCCGCGCGTACGCCGGTCCCACCGGCACCGTCGAATCCAGCCGACCCCCGTCACGATCGCTGGCGAGCGGCACCGGGCCGTCGTAGCGGGCATGCATTTGTCCGAGTCGCCGGAGAGTCCCGGTCCGGCCGGCACGAGCATCCTGGATCATCGGCCGCCTGGGACCTCAGGCCTAGACTTGGTTAATGAAAATTGACCCATCGGGCCGGAGCGGAGGCTCCCGGTGTCCGTCATCCGGCTCATTGGCTGGCCCACACGATCCGCGACAGCCATTCCAGCTCGTCCTTCTGGAAGGACCGGTCCGGATACTCGGGATTGAGCGACTTCAACTCCACCCGGGTGGCGCTTTGCCGGGCCAGCTCCTTCAGCAGGACCTCGCCTTCGCGGGTCCGCGCGACGACCCGGTCGTTCCGGCGCAGGCCGGCCTGAGGCGAGATCACGACGAGATCGCCCTCGCGGAACGCCGGCAGCATGCTGTCGCCGCTGACCTCCAGCGCATAGGCATGGGCATCGCCGATGTCGGGGAACAGGATCTCGTCCCATCCCTCGCCGACGGGAAACCCGGCATCGTCGAAGAAGCCCTCGTTGCCGGCCTGGGCCAGGCCGATCACCGGCACTCGCTGGCGCTCCCGATTGGCGTCCGGGTCGCCCAGCAGGCGCACGAAGTCGGCCATCTCGCTGCCGGTCGCGTCCAGGATCTTGGCCAGGCTTTCGGTTGAGGGCCAGCGCAGCTTGCCCTGCTGGGTCTGCCGCTTGGACGGGTTGAAGGTGGTCGGGTCGAGCCCCGACCGGCGTGCCAGCCCCGACGGTGAGAGCCCGTGCAGGGCCGCCAGCCGATCGATCGCGCGCCAGATGTCGCTGTGCTTCAACATGGGAACATCTTCACACAAATTCTGCGGAAAGTCCCTAGGAAATTTTTGCTTTTTTTGCTTGACTTAGGATCTATGGCCCGTAAGGTCACGCCAGCATCGCCCGATCCGCCCCCGGACGGGCATCATCCCCCTGACATCAGGAACGACGTCATGCCCCGCGATTGCCTCGCGCCGCGGCCCGTCGGCACGATGCCGGAACGGCCGTTCACCAGCGCCGAGGAGGCCTGGTTCTGGTTCATGCAAAGCCATGAGGCGCTGCACGCCGGCGCCCGCCTGCGCGCCGGAGAGGCCCGTGTGCCCCGTCCCTGCGAGCCGGTCGATGTTCTCCGTGTGGTCGAGCGGCTGTACCGGCAACGGCGGCTGCTGCGCGAGCATCTCGCCGTGCTCGGCCATTACGGCCGGCGGGTGATCGCCCCCGACCCGCGCCGCCGCCGCGAGCAGCGGGCGCGCGCCCTCTGGGACGAGGCGATCGACCGGATCGAGCCGCCCCTGCGCGGCAAGGGGATCGTCCAATGAGCGGCGCGGCCGCCGTGGCCCGGCTCGCCCTGGCGCTGCGCGAACTCATGCCGCCGCGCGAGAGCCGACCCCCGATCGCCCCACCGCCCGCCGCCGCCCCCAGAGCCTGGGTGGTCTTCTGCGGCGATACCCAGCTGGGCTGGCTGCGTCTGCTGAAGCCGGGCTTCCGTCACTGCTTCCTCGCGATCAACGACGGCCGGCATTGGCTCACGCTCGACCCGCTGGCGGCCTACACCGAGCTGGCCGTGCAGCCGGTGCCGCCCGCCTTCAATCTGCCCGACTGGTACCGCGGCCGGGGCTACCGGGTGGTCCCGGCGGTCTTGCGCCATGACCACGCCCGGCCGGCCCCGTGGGCGCCACTCACCTGCGTGGAATCGGTAAAGCGCGCGCTCGGCCTGCACGATCGCTGGATCCTCACGCCGTACCAGCTCTACCGGCGCCTGACCGTGCTGGCCGCCGGCGGATGATCCGCTTTTCCCGGCGTCGCTCGATGCCGGCCGCTCGTCCCGGTCCCGCTCAACGCCCGTCCCGAGGAGCCCCCCATGGCCCTGCTGTTCAGCCCGCCGAAGGCGCCAGCCCTGCCGCCCCCGCCCCAGGCCTATGCTCCGTCACCGCCCGCTCCGCCGCCGCCGACCCGCCGACCGGCGCCGGCCGCCGGCCGCGAGCCGGCCACCGAGGCCGGTCCGGCGCCACGCCCCTCCGTCGAGGACCCGGATCCCGACACCCCGCTGCCCGAGGATACCGAGGAGGCTCGGCAGGAACTGGTCAAGCGGCGCTCGCGCGGCCGGACCGGCACCGTGCGCACCTCGTGGCGCGGGCTGTTCGAGCCACGGTCGCCCCAGATCCGGCGCAAGAGCCTTCTGGGAGAATAGCCGTGACCGAGCCGACCGATGCCACCGGCCGCGCCTCATGGCGGATCGAGCGGATCCGTGAGCGCTACCGCCAGGCCCGGGCGCGCCGGCAGCCGTGGGAGGGACTGTGGCGGGACTGCTACGAGCTTGTCCTGCCACGGCGCAACCCCTTCCGCGCCGAGGGCGCCGGGGCGGACCAGGCCGCCGATCGCCTGTTCGACGGCACCGCTCCCGACGCCGCGGAGCAGCTGGCCGCCAGCCTGCTGGCCCAGCTGACCCCGCCCTGGTCGCGCTGGATCGGGCTGGCGCCCGGGCCCGATCTGAGCGAGGCCGAGCGCGACCGTGCCGCGCCCGTGCTGGAGCGGATGGCGGAGACCCTGCACGCCCATCTCGACCGCTCGAACTTCGCGGTCGAGATTCATCAGTGCTACCTGGATCTGGTGATCGGCGGCACGGCCTGCCTCATGGTCGAGGAAGGCTCTCCCGGGGCGGCCTCGGCGCTGCGCTTCACCGCGGTGCCCTTGTCCGAGGCGGTCCTCGAGGAGGGCGGCCAGGGCCGGCTGGACGTCACGTTGCGCCGGGCCGAGCTTACCCTGGCGCAGATTCGCGGACGCTTCCCGGACGCCGCCCTGCCGGACACGGTAGCGCGGCAGGCGCAGGCGGATGCCCAGGCCCGGTTCGGTCTGCTGGAAAGCGTCGCTCCGGACGGCTCGACCGGCGGCTATCGCTACACCGCCCTGCTCGACGCCGATGGCGCCGAGGCGACCCTTCTGGCCTCCGGCCGCTTCGCCGACCCGCCGTTCATCAGCTTCCGTTGGCTCAAGGCGCCCGGCGAAAGCTACGGGCGCTCGCCGGTGATGAAGGCGCTGCCGGACATCAAGACCGCCAACAAGGTGGTCGAGCTCGTGCTGAAGAACGCCAGCATCGCCGTCACCGGGATCTGGCAGGCCGATGATGACGGCGTGCTGAACCCTGCGACGGTGCGGCTGCAGCCGGGCACGATCATCCCGAAGGCGGTCGGTTCGCACGGCCTGACGCCGCTCGAGGCGCCCGGCAAGTTCGATGTCTCCGAGCTCGTGCTCGAGGACCTGAGGCGGCGCATCCGCCATGCCCTGCTGGCCGATCAGCTGGCCGAGGTCGAGACCCCGCGGATGACCGCGACCGAGGTGCTCGAGCGGTCGACCCAGATGTCACGCCTGCTCGGCGCCACCTACGGCCGGCTGCAGTCGGAGCTGCTGACGCCGCTTGCCCTCCGCATGCTGGCGATCCTCAGGCGGCGCGGCGAGGTCCCGGACCTCCCGGTCGACGGACGGCTGGTGGTCTGGCAGCACCGCTCGCCGCTGGCGCAGGCGCAGGCCCGGCGCGACGTGCAGACGGTGCTGCACTGGATCGAGCACGCCGCCGCCATGGGCGAGCCGGCGCTGGCCGCGATCGACCTGGCGGCGGCCACGCGCTGGCTGGGCGAGCGCTACGGGGTGCCGGCCGAGCTGATCCGGCCGCCGGCGCCCGCTCCGCCGGCCAGGTCCGTCGCCGCGCCCGGCACCGCCCCGGCCGCCGACGGCGCCGCCACGCTCCGGGCGCTGGCGGAGACCGTCGGCGATCTCGCCGCTGGCGCGACGGCGCTGTGAGCCGGCGCTGCGGCTCCTTCCACCTCGAGATCACGGAGACCCTTCCATGACGGACAAGAACCTCCTCACAACCGCCGCCGTCCCGGCCCCCGAGGTCGAGGACGAGCCATCGGCGCCGCCGTCGGACCCGCCGGACGCGGCAGCACCGTTCCGGGACCCGGAGACCGGCGAGCTTCAGGTCGATGCGCTGCTCGCCTCCTATCAGGAGCTCGAGCGGAAGCTGTCGGCGATGGTCCCGGCGCCGGCGCCGGACATGGCGGCCGAGGACCGGCAGAGCCTGCTGCAGGCGCTCGGCCGGCCCGAGACGCCCGAGGCCTATGAGGTGACCTGCGGCCACGGCCTGTTCGAGCCCGACCCGGAGGTCAACAAGGCCCTGCACGCCGCCGGGCTGACGGGCGACCAGGTGCAGGCCGTGTACGACCTGGCGGCCGACCGGATGATGCCCATGGTCCGCGACATCGCGGCCGATTTCGAGGCCGAGCGCGAGGTCGAGCGTCTGATCGACCATTTCGGCGGCGGGGAAACCTGGGCGGAGACGGCGCGGCAGCTCCATGCCTGGGGTCGACGCCACCTGCCCCCGGCCGCGCTCGAGGGCCTGTCGGCCTCCTTCGAGGGCGTCGTCGCCTTGCATAGCATGATGCAGAGCGGCGAGCCCGCCACCCTGGCGTCGGCCGAGGCCGAGCCGGGCCTGAGCGAGACCGACCTGCACGCCCTGATGCGCGATCCGCGCTACTGGCGGGAGCGCGACCCGGCGACGGTGGCCAAGGTCACCGAGGGCTTCCAGCGGCTCTACCCGGGCCGGGGGCGGCAGGGATAGGGCCGGTGCGGGCATCCGGCCGGGCCTTGCGTGCACGGCCGGACGCCCGGGCGCCCGTTGCCCCGGCGACAGCGGGGTTCCGGGCGCCGACCCAACCGTGCAGCAGAGTTGTCACCCAGGTACCACCAATCTGTCTCATTGAGCCATGGCAGTCTTTCGCTGGCGCAGCAAAAGGATGATCGAGATGCAACACGGAACAACCACCGGTCGGCCGTGCCCCACCGAGGCTGGGCGTTTCGGAATGGATGAACTTACTGGAAGATGCGATACGAGTACCGTTCCGTAGAAGACCAATCCGTCTCTCCAAACGCCAAGACCAGGTCCGTCAACGCCTGAGAAAAACATTGTTCTACAAATTAACTTAGCAGTGACCAGGGGGCATCTTTGTAAAGTCTGGTAGGCCCTTTTGGAAAGCGGTTTACTGCCTGGACCCAGGCTTTTATAAGGTAATCAGGTACAGATCAGTATAGCCGGATGCCCGTGTTCCGGAACACTGCGGCGCTGTCGC
>CAZTHL010000077.1:0-6078 GCA_964613585.1 uncultured Mycobacteriaceae bacterium
GAGAGCACACGAGCCGGGATCGGCACGCCCGCCTCGACCAGCTTGATCTCGACCTCGCCGCTATCACTGACCTCCGGACGGATGCCCTCGATGGTCGGCATCAGCAGGTGCAGCGACCGCTCGACCCCGTCGAACTGCAACGGCTCCAGCGTCTTCAGGGTGTTGAGGAAGGCCGCCAGATCCTCGCCCATCAGGCCGATATGACGGACCTCCTTGACCGGGCTGGCGGCGCGCATTCGCTCGCGCGGCTCGAAGTAGAAGAACAGCCAATTCTCGAATTCCGTTCGCGCCGCGACCAGATGAGGGTAGTGCGGCGGATAGTGCGGCATCGACAGTATCGTGTGGTCCAGATACCGGTCGTAGTAGGTCGGGTGCGCTTGGCCTTCAAGGCGTAGATGGATGCGATCGCCCTGGCGCTCGATGAACGGCTTCCGCCGGCCGGTCGGGTCGCCATCCTCGTTCAGGGCGGCCAGGTACTCGTCCGTGACCCGCAGGATGCCGGATCTGGGCAGCATCTCGATCTCGATGCGGTAGCGCAGCCGCCGCTCGCGCACCTGCGCGGACGTCTTGGCGGTGCCGTCCGCGACGGCAGCGTCGCTCGGCCGGCGCATCTCGCGGATCTGTCGGTTGATCCCCTCGACGACCGCATCCGAGAGCTTGAGATCGGCCTCGATCGAGAAGCTCAGCCTCTCCTGCTCCAGCAGGCCGCGGATTCCCCCCGCGCCGATGCTGAACGATTCGAGTGGCTTGCCGCGATAGGGCGGGACGAAGGCGTCCTTGACGCGACGGCTCGTCGCCAGCCTGGACAGAAGCTGCAGGGCATCGAGGACGTTGCTCTTGCCCGCGCCATTCGGTCCGAACAGAACCGCGAGCGTCGGCAAATGCACCTTGACATCATCGAAAGACTTGTAGCGCTTGATGTGGATCCGGGTCAGCATGGCGGGTCCAAGGGCCGGCGGGACGCGGCACGCCGCGTCGCCGATCATGCTGCCGCATTCTCGGTATCCGGAACATGCCGGAACGCCTGGGCCGGCCGGCGGCGCCGCCCGCCCGTCAGCCGGCCTGTCATCGTGACCGGGTCACCCGGCCCGAGACACGCCCACGCCGACCGGTCCGGCGGGTACCCGGCCCGCCTCCCGACACCTTCTCGAAGACCTCGCGCAGCGCCTCCTCGTTCTCCTTGTTGAGGGAGGTCTTGAGGATCGTGCCGCTGCCGGTGAAGTCGTGCAACCGCTCCAGCAGCTTGTCGCCGGTCACCTTGCGCGCCAGCACGAACAGGGCGGCCGTGCCGGGCTGCAGCGTCTCGCCGAGACGCTTCATGAACTGGTCGTCGATGCCGAGATCGGACAGCCGGCCGGACAGCGCCCCGGCACCGGCGCCGACGGCGAAGCCGAGCAGCGGATTGAGAAAGATGAGACCGATCAGCAGCCCCCAGAAGCCGCCGCTGGTGGCCCCGAGCGCGGTCAGGTTCTGCGCCTGGTGCAGCTTGGTCTTGCCCTTGTCGTCGCGCGTGACGACGACGGCGTCCTCCATGTCGATCAGATATTCCTTCTGCAGCGCGACCAGGCGCGCGCGCAGGTCGAACGCTTTGGAAGGGTCGTCGAAAGCAATCGCCACGAGGTTAGCCATGCCCGCTCTTCGTGAGGCCCGCCCCGTTCACGCAGGACGGCTGCCGGTCGATGGATCCAGCTGACGAACGGCGCGACGGACCGCCTGTTCCAGGGCCGCGCGGGGGAGCCTGGCCGAACGATCGGCCCGGACCCATGGCGGCCTCAGCCGCCGGCCCGGGGCCTCGGGGCGAAGGGGTCACCCCCGGAGGGCCGATCCTGGCGGCACCTCGGCCGCGACGGCACCATCCGGCCCGCCGATGCGGAAGACCCGCACGGACGGGCCCGGCCGTCCGCCGACGACGGCAGCGACCCGGCCGGGACGACCGTCGTTCCGCTCAGAACGCCAGCAGCCAGCGGCCGTCCTCGCCCTGGCACAGGGGCACCTCGTAGGGACGGCCCGGCCCTTTCGTGAACTCGTGGCGGATATGGCCGCAGCGCATCCCGTCCTGCTCGTAGGTGCCGATCAGCTCGACCACGCCGGCGCGGTCGGCCGTCTGCCACTCGCGGCGGGCACCCGGCTCGTACCGCTCCATGACCTCCCGCAGGGCGTCGCGCACAAGCTCCCGCTGCTCGGGCGTCAACGGCGCGGCATCGCGGCCGAACGGCATGATCGTCTGCGCCTGTGTTCCCGGGGTCGCGAGGAGCAGCGCCGCCGCGACCAGCCCCGGCGCCACCACCGGAGCCCCGCCGAAAATTCCCCCGATACCCGCCATGTCCGCCTCTCTTCCCCGTTCTCGCGGCGAGGCCCGACCCGACGCCGGCTCGCCTCGGTTCGCCGGCCAGTCCTTACGCCGCCCTCGTGGCGCCAGGCAAGCGCGCCCTGGCCGCGCCGCGCGGCGCGCCTATCTTCGACGCCGTCATGACCGCCCGCGACCACAGTCTCGACGCCCCACCCGCCCGCCGGCCGAACGCCGCCGAGCGGCCGCGATGGCGCGCGCGCGCCCTGCCGCTGATCCTCGGCGCGCTCGCCGGGATCGCCTTCGCGCTCGTGCTCTGGCGGCTGTCCAGCCCGTTCCTGGAGGTCGCGGTCACCCGGGCCGAGCTGGGCGAGACCCCGGTCACCGTGTACCGCCCGGCCGACCCGGCCGCCCTGCCCGCCCCGGCGGTGGTGATCGGCCACGGCTTTGCCGGCTCACAGCAGCTGATGGAGCCGTTCGCCCTGACCTTGGCGCAGAGCGGCTACGTGGCGGTGACTTTCGACTTCCTCGGCCATGGCCGCAATCCCGTGCCGATGCGCGGCGACGTGACCGACCCCGGCAGCATCACGCCGGCGCTGCTGGCGGAGCTGGGCCGGGTCGTCGACCATGCCCGGAGCCTGGCCGCCACCGACGGGCGCCTCGCCCTGCTCGGCCATTCCATGGCCTCCGACATCGTCGTCCGCTACGCCCAGGCGCACCCCGAGCAGGTCGACGCCACCGTCGCCGTGTCCATGTACGCACCAACCATCGAGGCGGACAGCCCGGTCAACCTGCTGATGCTGGTCGGCGCCTGGGAGCCGGCGCTGAAGCGGGAGGCGGTCCGCGTGCTCGGCCAGGTGACCGAGCAGCAGCCGCCCCAGCCCGGGGTGACCTACGGCAGCCTCGCGGACGACTCGGCGCGGCGCCTGGCGGTGGCGCCCCGGGTCGGCCATATCGGCGTGCTGTACAGCCCGGAGAGCCAGGAGGAGGCGCTGCGCTGGCTGAGCGCCGCCTTCGACCGTCCGGACCAGGGCGAGCTGCACGTGCGCGGGCCCTGGCTTCTCCTGCTGTTCCTGGGCATTGTCATTTTCGCCCGCGCGGCCGCGCCGCTGCTGCCGGCGGTCGCCGACCGGCCGCGCGGCGCGGGGCTGACCTGGCGCCGGCTGCTGCCGATCGCCCTGGCGCCGGCGCTGCTCACCCCCGTGATCCTGCGCTTCGTGCCGACGGATGTTCTGCCGGTGCTGATCGGCGACTATCTGGCGGCGCATTTCGCCCTGTACGGGCTGATCACCGCCGCCGGCCTGTGGCTGGACCGCCGCCACGCCCCGGTGGCCGACCTGGCGGCCACGGTCGCCGGCCCGGCCGGTCAGGCCCGCCGGGCGTTCGGGCCGGGCGTGTCGGTGCCGCGGCTCGTTGCGGCGGCGGCGCTGGTGGCCCTGTACGTCATCCTCGTCTTCGGGCTCGGGATCGACCGCCTCGTCACCTCGTTTACGCCGGTCGGCGACCGTTGGTGGCTGATCCTGGTGGTGCTCGCCGGCACGCTGCCGTTCTTCCTGGCCGACGAGTGGCTGACCCGCGGCCCCGGCGCGCCGCGCGGCGGCTACGCGGCGACCAAGCTGCTGTTCGCCCTGTCCCTGGCGCTGGCCGTGGCCATGGACCTGGAGCGGCTGTTCTTCCTGATCATCATCGTCCCGGTGATCCTGGTATTCTTTCTCGTGTTCGGCCTGCTGAGCCGCTGGACCTACCGCTTCACCGGCCACCCCCTGGCTGGCGGCCTCGGCATCGCCGTCGCCTTCGCCTGGTCGATCGCCGTCACCTTCCCCCTGGCGCAAGGGTAGCGCGAAGGGGCGCAGGGGTAGCGCGAAGGAGTGTGGCCCGAGGGATCAATCGGAACGGCTTGTGACGATGTCCACAGCAGCGGCGTCCCGCCCATGGCACGGCCCATGGCACGATCGACCCGAGCCAAGCGGCCGAGCGCCGGCCATCCATCCTATATGAAGCCGTCACATCACAGCGCTATCAACGCTTGGCCTCGCTGAGCACATCGAAGACTTGCAGCGAGGTCGACGCCGACCGGTACGCCAGCATCGAGGAGATCGAGAGGATGATCGAGGAGGCGCGGTACGAGACCCAGGCCGGCCTGTGAGCCTGAAGCCCGCTGGCCGTCGAGGGAGCCGCTGGCTTGCCTCAAGGCCGACGGTGTGTGCACACGGCTCAGGAGGAGCCACCGCAGGAGCATGGCGGTGAGAACGAGAGGCCTTGCTCGGACCCGCCCTTTTCGAGTCCCTGCTTTCGTCATGGGGGTCGTCTGGGAACGCACGGCCACCCGGGCGGTTTGCTACGCGGTCGTTGCCACCCGTCATCCCGCAGCCGTTTCGGATCTCCAGCCATGCTCGAGGCCTATGCCGTGGCCGAGGGCCTGCTCAGGCCGCTGCCCATCCGGGAGCCGGAGGCCCGGCCGGCGCTCGACGAGGCTGTGTGGATTGATCTCTGCGATCCGAGCGAGGCAGAGGAGGCGACGGTCGAGAGGGCGCTCGGCATCGACGTGCCGACCCGCGAGGAGATGGAGGAGATCGAGCCGACCAGCCGGCTCTACCGCGTCGGCGACGCCCTGTTCATGACCGGCAGCGCCCTGCACGCCCCCGAGGCGCCGGGCGGGCCCGCACCGCGCATCGAGCCCCTGACCTTCGTGCTGACCGGCGGCCGCCTGGTGACGGTGCGCTACCAGCGGCTGCGCGCGGTTGCCGCCTTCGCCGACCACGCCGCCGCCAAGGCGACGCTGCTGCCCGGCGGTGCCGGCGTCATGATCGGACTGCTCGAGGCGCTGGTCGACCGGCTGGCCGACGTGCTCGAGCTTGCCGGCGGCGACGTCGACGCCCTGTCGCAACGCGTCATCGACGAGGGCCAGAACCGGCGGCCCGGGCGGCGCGACCTGGGCGACGCGCTGGCCCGGGTCGGCCGCGACGGCTACCTCGCCTCGAAGGCGCGGGAGAGCCTGATCTCGCTCGGCCGCCTCGTCGCCTATACCGCGCAGGACAGCCGGGTGACCGAGATCCACGGGTTGCCCCAGCGCCTCAAGCTGCTGCGCCGGGACATCGATCAGCTGACCGACCATTCCGCCTTCCTGGCCGACCGCGTCACCTTCGTGCTCGACGCCACCCTCGGCCTGATCGACATTGAGCAGAACGCCATCATCAAGATCTTCTCGGTGATGGCGGTGATCTTCCTGCCGCCGACCCTGGTCGCCAGCATCTACGGCATGAACTTCGATCACATGCCGGAGCTCGACTGGGTGTTCGGCTACCCGGTGGCGATCCTGCTGATGGTGCTGTTCGCCGTCGGCCCCTACCTGTTCTTCAAGCACCGCGGCTGGCTCTGATGCCGCCGAGACAACGAGACGACGGGATGACCCTTCGGCTCGGCCGGGGGCGCGCCCGCCGACCCCGCGCCGCCCGGGCGCGCCATTGCTGCCCAGGGACGGACATCGTCGGCTCGCCGGCATGAGACTGCGGGGGCGGGGCGGGAGCGGCGTCCTGCCGCCCCCGCGACCACCTTGGGATCAGGCGATGAGCGTCGACTCGCTGTCGAGCAGCAACTCGCCGATCGGTGTTGCCGGGTCGATCGGGATCGCAGGCTCCGGCAGCGGCTCGGCCCCGGGACCCTCGATCTCCATCACCGGCTCCTCGGCCGCCGGCTCGTCGCCCACCATCTCGCCGATCAGCGGCTCGTCCTCGACCAGGGGATCCTCCGGCACCGGCGCCTCGTCGGCCGGGTCCTCGGCCACCGGATCC
>CAZTHL010000077.1:6178-7916 GCA_964613585.1 uncultured Mycobacteriaceae bacterium
TCGCGCACCGCCTCGATGCCCTCGGCGCCGAAGCCGTCGTCGTTGGTCAGCAGGATGTCGAGGGCGACATCCGAATCCTGCTCGGCGTCGAGCACGCCGTCGAGCCGCTGCTCGAGCGTCAGCCGGTCGGCCTCCGAGGAGAACCAGTTACCGTCGATCGCCGAGACGGTGATGAAGTCGAGGATGAACTGGGCGCCCTCGGAGATCGCGTTGCCGGTCGAGGTCTCCGCCGGGAAGAAGTCAGACTCGAAGGTCGGCGGCTCGTCGGCGATCTGCGAGATCGGGAAGAAGGCGCTCGCCTCCTCGTCGATCACGGTCATGGCGACCCCGGTCGGGTCGACCGTGGCCGGCACGTTGACGTTGAGGCCGATGCCCTCCGGCAGCAGCGGCGCGCCCTCGGCCCGCTGCGCCTCGAGCATCGCCAGCAGGTCGATGACGAAGTCGCCGGCCGTCTCGAAGCCGGGATCGCCGAGCTCGTCCGCGTCGGCCGACACCGCAATCGCCGGCAGCCCCTCGAACAGGGCGGCGACGGCGCCGTTGACCGTGCCGGAGATGTTCGGGCTCGGGCCGATGTTCTCGCCGGAGTTGGTGCCGGACAGGACGACGTCGATCTCCTCGTCCGGGAAGAGCAGGCCACGCTCGGCCATTTCCAGCCCGGTCAGGACCGAGGTCACCGTCGTCGCGTCGACGAGGAAGTTGCCGGGCGCGAACTCCTCGACGGTGAACGAGCTGGTCAAGGCCTCGAGCCCGCCGAGCGTGCTGCCCTGGGCGCTCTGCTCGTCCTTGGGCGCGACGATCTGGACATTGTGGCCGGCATCCACCAGCGTCTCGAACAGCGAGGTGATGCCGGGGGCGTCGAAGCTGTCGTCGTTGGTGAGCAGGATATTGAGTGCCATTGTTTTTCTCCACTGCCGGATCGAAGAGCTCGGCGCATCCTGCGTTATTGATGGTCCCGAGTATTTGGCGTTAACGATGTTATTCTTGAAATGATGACAGCACCATGAAGCCATGGTCATGATAATAAGAACGATTTGCAACCGCTAAGTTGCGATCAGTGGCCGAACGAGGCACGCTCTGTGGTGGCGGTCCACGCGTCCCCATGACATGGGCAGCTTGACCATGTTCCGGACGGCGCGGTCTCCAGCCGGCGAGCCATCGCGTCGGCTCGACGGTAGCAGGCACGCGAGGAAGCCCCTCGTGGTTGCAACACACGCGGTTCGAGGAGCCGCCAGGCGCCCGCATCGGACCGGGTCGCCGGGCTACCGCCGGGACGTGCCGGGCGACGGCGTGGAGCGCCGAGTCGCGTCGGAAGACGGCGCCGGCGACGTTGCCGGGGGCGGCACAAGGTCGGGCCGCACGGCCGTCACCCGCCGCGAGTGCGCATGGGCGAAGGCAGCCTGGCTCGTGATGAGCGTCGAGAGCGACCGCCCGGCGATGTCGAGCGCGTGAGGCGCGACGACCTCGAACACCGGATCGAGCCGGTTGTTGATCAGGACGTACAGTGTCCGGTCGCTCTCGTCGAAGCCCGCGGGCAAACGACGGCAGCAGTCGTCAGCAGGGTCCGCCGGCTCGGCGCGAAGCCTGCGGGAAGACCCGAAGGTCGGCGCATGGGCCCGGCCGATCCGCTCACGTCACCGGCGCCGCTCGTGTCGCCATCGCCGGCGGTGCCGGATCCGCCGGCAAGGGCGAGAGCGACCTTCACAGTCACCGCGATGCCGAAAATCAAACAGGCCCAAGG
>CAZTHL010000077.1:8016-17220 GCA_964613585.1 uncultured Mycobacteriaceae bacterium
GGGCGAGAGCGACCTTCACAGTCACCGCGATGCCGAAAATCAAACAGGCCCAAGGTGCCAAACAAGCCCAAGGTGCCAAACAAGCCCAAGGGGCCAAACAAGCCCAAGGGGCCATGGGAGTCGCGCCTGGCCGCCTGCTCCGGCCAACGACGTCGGACGGCCTGCGAAGCCGAGGCGCTAGCGCCCTCGATGGGGTTGCCCGTGCCGGGGCGGCGGCTTGGTCGAGGGCTCGCCCGGGACCTCCTTGATCGCCTTCTCGTCCGCGACCGTCAGCCCGTGGCGGTCGAGCAGAGCCGGCTGCTCACGTTCCAGCCAGTCATGATCGTAGAGGCCGGTCATGTCCTCCATCATGCGATGCCAGTTCAGCCGCGCATCGATCTTGAGAAAGATGCCGGTCAGGATGATCGATACCCGGTCCATCAGCACGAACGGGCGCGGCACCTTGATGCCGCCGACCTTGCGCAGCTCGCTCCACACCTTCTGCGCCGTCTCGATGCCGTAGGTGTGGCTCTGCAGATCGACCAGGCTCTGGTGCTTGTCCTCGAGGGCGGGCGCGTAGACAAAGCGCGCCCAGATGTTCAGCACCTCGATCAGCTCGGGCGTGAGATTGTCGAAGCCCCAGGCACGGTAGGCCTCGGCCGCGCGCTCGTCGTCATTGTCCCGCATGGCGTGGTAGAGGCCGACCACGCCGCCGACCTGGTCGGGCGTGAACACGCGCACCGAGCCATAGTCGACCAGATTGATCGAGCCGTCGTCGCGCACCGAGTAGTTGCCCGGATGCGGGTCGGCATGCAGGACGCCGTGGCGGAAGAACGGCGTGTACCAGAGCCGGAACAGCGCCTCGCCCAGCCGGTCGCGCCGGTCCGGATGCTCCTCGAGGAACCGCTCGAGCGACCGCCCCTCCTGCCAGGTCATGGTCAGCAGCCGGTCGGTGCACAGGTCGAGCAGCACCTGGGGCACATGCGCGCCCTCGTAGTCGTCGAGCAGCTCGCCGAACAGATGGATGCGCCGCGCCTCGAGCTTGTAGTCGAGCTCCTCGGCCAGCCGCTCCTTCAGCTCGGCATAGACGTCCTCGGTGGAGATCGCCTTGTCGTAGCGGGCGAAGATCCCGAGCATGACCTTGAGCTGGCGCATGTCGGCGTCGACCGCCGCCTCGATGCCCGGATACTGCAGCTTGCAGGCGAGGTCGCGGCCGTCATGTGCCTTCGCCCGGTGCACCTGGCCGAGCGACGCGGCGGCCGCCGCATGATGCTCGAACTCGGCGAAATGGTGCTGCCAGTTGCGGCCCAGCTCGTTGTCCATGCGGCGCTTGACCATGGCCCAGCCCATGGGCGGCGCGCCCGACTGCAGCTGCGCCAGCTCGGCCATGTACTCCGGCGGCAGCAGCCCGGGCACGGTGGCGACAAACTGCGCCAGCTTGGCCGGGGCGCCGCGCAGCCCGCCCAGCGCCTCGCGCAGCTCTCGCGCGAAGGCTTGGCGGCTCTGCTCGCCGCCCAGATAGCGTTCCTGGGCCAGTCGCGCGGCCATCCGGCCAAGCAGCAGGGAGACCCGTCCTTGCCGGGCCCAGCGGCCGGCGAAGCTGCCCTCGTCGATGCTTCGGTTCATGCGCGTCGTTCGTGGTGCTGTCCGTCGGCCGCTTAAGGCGCCGCCCCACGGCCACGGTCACCACGTCCCCGTCCCCTGTCAACTGTGCACGTGCCCCGGGACCGCGCCATGGGCGGATACGACCCAACGGTACCCCGGGACGCCGCGCCGCGGCCGGCACCCGCTGCCGGCAAGCAAAGCCCCGCCTGGCCGGCCGCGGCAAGGCCGCGCCCGACGGTCTCCAGGCCCGGACGGCGGCGGCTCACGGCAAGACCTCGCCGAGGAAGGCCAGGACATCCGCGCGCACCGGCTGGAGCTGCCGCCACACCGGCACGAAGGCGGCGACGATCCCGGCATGGGTCATGCCCGGGTACTGGGCGTAGCGGGCCTCGGCTCCGGCGGCCTCCAGCGCCTCGGCCAGCGCCGGCGCGTGACGCGGCGAGGTGGTGTCGTCGGCCAGGCCGTGCAGCAGGAGCATGGGCGGCGCGTCGGCCGTCACGTGCCGGAGCGGCTGGGTCTCCGGCGAGCGCCGGTGCTCGCCGAACACGTCGCGCGTCGAGGCGAAGTCGGCCGGCAGGAAGTCGTACGGCCCGGCGAGCCCCACCACGCCGTCGATGCGGTCGGGCGACAGGCCGTGCGCCGCCAGGTAGCGCGGGTCGAGAGTCACCATCACGGCATTGTAGGCGCCGGCGGAATGGCCCATCAGCGCCAGCCGGTCCGGGTCGCCGCCATACCGACGGATGTTGTCCACCGTCCAGGCGACGGCGGCGGCGTTGTCCTCCAGGAAGGCGGGATACTCGACCTCCGGATGGAGGCGGTAGTCGGGGATGACCACCACATACCCCGCGTCGGCCAGCGCCGCGCCCATGAACAGATAGTCGTCCCGCTCGCCGGCCCGCCAGCCCCCGCCGTACAGATAGACCACCACCGGCCGTCCCCGATCGCCGGCCTGCTCCGGCAGCGGCCCGCGCGGCGCATAGACGGTGAGGCGCTGGCGGGGCGCCTCGCCATAGGCAAGATCCGGCACGATGGTCAGGCCGGCCGTGCTGACCGGCAGGTTGACCAGGGTGAACGGCGCATAGACGGCGAGGCCGCCGGCGGCGACGCCAAGCACCAGGACGAAGGCGACAACGGCCGCCAGCCAGCGCCATCGGCGAGAGGCGCGCCGGTCGCGCCGTCGGTCACCTCGACCCTGTCGCTGATGGTTGTGGTCGCCGTGCTGAGTCATTGCTGCCCCTCGGATCCCGTCTCCGGACGCCTCTGGTGCCGATATAGGCCGATGCTCCCCCGGGCCTCGAGCATCGCCGCTGGCCATCGACCTTCGCTTGGCTTACGAATTATCAACACTCACGGTTTAAGCGGTGCGGAGCCGTACGGGAGCCGCGGCCCAGTGCCGACCCTGATCCGGCGACCGCCGCCGGGGCGGCCCGCCGGCTGGATCACCCCCGGCTCACCAGGGTCGGGAACGACGACACGCCATCGATGGTGCCGGACATGACACATTGGCAACCTGAGAACCGCACCACCGTCATGCCCTATCTGGTGGTGGAAGGCGGCGACCACGTGCTGAGCTTCCTGGCCGAGGTGTTCGGCGCCGAGATCCTGAACGAGCCCCTGAGACGTTCCGACGGCTCGCTGTGGAACGCCGAGGTGCGCCTGGGCGACAGCGTCCTGATGGTCTCCGAGGCGCGCGGGTTCGGTCCCTACCCGGGCTTCCTCTATGTCTATGTGCCGGACTGCGACGTGGTCTATCGCAAGGCCCTGGCGCACGGGGCGACGTCCATCGTCACCCCGACCACCGAGTTCTACGGCGATCGCAACGCCGGGGTGCAGGACAAGGCCGGCAACTTCTGGTGGATCGCCACCCATGTCGAGGATGTCGACCCGGAGGAGCTCGAGCGCCGGGCCGCCCGGGCGGCGGCCGATCGGCAGGACTGACCCGCCGGCCTCGGGCGGCGTGACGACGCCGCCGGGGATGGATTGAGCCGCGAGGGCACGGGCGCTATCTGGGAGATCAGGCAAGGGTTCCGGCCGAACGGCCGGCTTGCCGCCCGGAGCGCGCCTCTGTGCCCCAGCCCTGGCCGGATCCGTCGCCGCGGAGCTACCCTCCGGGCGTCACGCTGATCGCGCGCGGCGCGCGCGGGCCGGCCGCCGCGCCGGCGCACAGCTCCCCGGAGGCCACGGAGGCATGGCTGCTCGGCCCGGCGGCCCGGCGCGAGGACCTGCTCGGGCTGGTCGAGTCGCTGGCTTGGCGTCTGGTCGCCGCGGGCTTGGCCGTGGACCGGCTCAGCCTGCATATCGGCACCCTGCATCCGCAGCTGCTCGGCTTCGGCTGGACCTGGAGCCGGGCCGACGGACTGTGCGACGAGGTGCGGGTCGCCGAGACTCTGCTGCGGACCGACAGCTACCGGCGCAATCCGCTGTACCGGGTCATCGGCCACGGCGAGCGCGTGCATCTCGACCTGCGCGTGCCGGGCACGACCGCGCGCTTTCCGCTGATGGCGGAGTTGGCGGCGCAGGGCATCGTCGAGTATCTGGCGGTGCCGCTCGGCGACGACGGCCGCCTGCACAACGCGGCGACCGTGGCGACGTGCCGGCCCGAGGGCTTCAGCGCGGCCGCGCTGGCGGCGCTCGAGCGGCTGCTCGCGCTGTTCGCCCTGCATGTCGAGCGGCACATCGCGCTCCGCGTCGCCGGCAACGCCCTGGAGACCTATCTCGGCGCGGCGGCCGGCGCCCGGGTGCTCGAGGGGTCGATCAAGCGCGGCGCCGGCGAGACGATCCGCGCGGTCCTCTGGGCCTCCGACCTGCGCGGCTTCACCGGCCTCGCCGACCGGCTGCCGGGCGACCGGGTGACGCTGCTGCTGAACGCGTATCTCGCGGCCATGGCCGGCGCCGTGCTCGACCAGGGCGGCGAGGTGCTGAAGTTCATCGGCGACGGCCTGCTCGCCGTGTTCCCGTTCACGACCGAGGCCGAGGGCGCCAGGGCCGCCACGGCGGCGCTGGCCGCCGGCCGCGCGGCGCTCGCCCGTCTCGACGCCCTGAACCGGGACCCGCCCGAGGCGCTGCTGGGCATCGAGGGCTGGCGGCCGCTGCGAACCGGCATCGCGCTGCACGAGGGCGAGGTGTTCTTCGGCAATGTCGGCGCGCCCGGCCGGCTCGACTTCACCGTGATCGGCCGTGCCGTCAACGAGGCGGCCCGGGTCGAGGGCCTGAGCAAGATCCTGGGGCGGCCACTGCTGGTGACCGGACCGGTGGCGCGCCGCCTCGGGGAGCCCATGGCTCCGCTCGGCAGCCATGTGCTGCGCGGCGCCGCGCGGCCCATGGAGGTGCTGGCGCCGACGACCTCCGACGGCAGGGAGGAAAGCGCTTGACCGGCCCCGGCGTTTCGACGACCAACGCGCCGATT
This sequence comes from uncultured Mycobacteriaceae bacterium, assembly GCA_964613585.1. Taxonomy (GTDB): domain Bacteria; phylum Pseudomonadota; class Alphaproteobacteria; order DSM-16000; family Inquilinaceae; genus CAZTHL01. Next base: position 13,007 of record CAZTHL010000077.1, read on the forward strand.
CGAGCGCCGGAGCGTGCCATGACCGACGAGTCGCCGAGTTGCCTGTCCCACGTCTCCCTTGGCACCAACGACCTTGACCGCGCCGCCCGGTTCTACGACGCGGTGCTGGCCAGCCTGGGCATCGGACGCATCATGGAGCATCCCGGGGCGGTGGCCTGGGGCCGGCAGTATCCCGAGTTCTGGATGCAGGCGCCGGTCGACGACAATCCGGCGACGGTCGGCAACGGCACCCACGTCGCCTTCCTGGCCGGCTCGAGGGAGCAGGTCGACGCCTTCCACGAGGCGGCGCTAAAGGCCGGCGCCGCCGCCGACGGCCCGCCCGGCCCGCGCCCGCACTATGGCGAGCCCTATTACGGCTGCTTCGTGCGCGATCCCGACGGCCACAAGATCGAGGCCGCCTTCTGGGACTTCGATCTGGCGCGATCGCTCGGCCCGGCCGGGGGGCTGTAGGGGCATCACCGGCCGTGGTCGGACGCCGCCGTGGCCCGCTCATGCCGCCGCCCGGGGGTGCCCCGCACCAAGGCGGGCCGAAGCGGACGCGGTGACGCCGGCAGGGCGGCCACCCCTCGTTACCGGTCCGCGCAGGCTCATCCGAAAGGCGGAGGGCTCCTCGAGAGCGGGCAGCGGGTGTCGGCTTGCCGAGTGATTCGCTCAGAAGCCGCTTGCGGGGGGCGGCGCCGTGCCCTCGGTCGGCCGGGCGCCAAGCAGGATCGGCGCGCGCCCACGCCCGAGACGACCTGTCGTCGGCCGCCGCCCGGGCGGGGGATTGGGGTCGGCGGGTCGTCGAGCCGCGAGGGGCGGAGGAACGAATGGGCCGACGGAACGCTGCCGCCCGGCAGAAGCTGCCCGGTCCGCCCCGCCGCCGGGCCACGGCCGTGCCAGGCGGGCCGGTCGTTTCGCGCCCCGCACCGATGGCACCGGGCTTGCTTGGCGTTCAGCGCACGGAACACGAGGCTCCGGCCACGAGGCGGCGACACGATGTCCATAGTCCATACCATCGGCGATTTCCGGGTGTCCGACCCGGTGTACCAGGCGGTGCGCGACGCCAGCGCCAAGACCGGCGTCGACTTCTCCTACATGCTGGCCAAGGCCGGGCAGGAGAGCGGCTTCCGGCCGGCGGTCAAGGCGCCGACCAGCAGCGCCACCGGGCTCTACCAGTTCATCGACCAGACCTGGCTCGCCATGGTCAGGCGCCACGGCCCGGCGCACGGCCTGGCCCGCGAGGCCGGGCTGATTGAGCGACGCGGCGACGGCCGCCTCGACGTGGCCGACCCCAAGGCGCGGCAGGCGATTCTCGACCTGCGCAAGGACCCTCGCCTCAACGCGCTGATGGCCGGAGAATTCGCCCGGGACAATGTCGCCCATCTGGAGCGGAGGCTCGGTACCGAGGTCGGCGCGACCGAGATGTACCTGGCGCATTTCCTCGGCGCCGGCGGCGCCGCCCGCCTGCTGGAGGCCCGGCGCGCCGACCCCGAGGCGTCGGCGGCGGCGCTGTTCCCGGCGGCGGCCAAGGCCAATCCGGCCGTGTTCGGCGAGCCGGCGAAGGGCGACGCGCGCAGCGTCGACGAGGTCCATGCCTGGGCCGAGCGGGTCGTCGGCGCGGCCATGGCCGGGTCCGGCGCCGCGGCAAGCGCGCCCGTGGCGATGCCGGCCGCGGACGGCGCCTCACCCGCCGATGAGTCGGGCTCCTACCCGACGGTGCCGTGGCCGATGACGTCCGCCGTCACCGGCAGCGCGGCTGCCGTGCCGCCGTCGGCAGGACCGATGCCGGCCATGACCGGCGGCTTCGGCGGCCTCTCGCTGTGGACCCTGCTGACCCTGGCGGATCTGCCGGCCCCGGGCGCCTGAACCTGAGCTCCAGGGTCGGCTTGCCTCGGTGGCGGCCTGGGCGGCGGCCTGGGCGGCGGCCTCGGTGGCGGCCTGGGCAGCGGCCTGGGCGGCGGCCTGGGCGGCGGCAGCGCCGGCTCGATGTCCTTGTCGCCAGGGTGACCCGGCGATACTGGGAGATGTCGGGGCTGCCCGCGATACGTGGGTCACGCCGGCGCACGATCGCGTGACACGTATCCTTTCGCAAAATCTTCAATGTTTTTCTGCGTCTCTGAAGGATATGCATCCTGCCGCGCCGATCGAGGCCGTCGTTGGCGGGGACCGCCCACCGGCGCCGGGCCGGTCGCGCCCAAGCCATAGTAGGAGGATACCACCATGCGTCGCATGTTCCTGTCGTATGCCCTGCGCCTGGCCGCGGTCACGGCCTTCATCGGCGTGCTTCAGCTGAACGCCGCCGTCGCCGGCCCGCAGTTCGTCGTGGCGCTCAACGGCTATGACCCGGTCAGCTACTTCGAGGTGGAGGAGCCCCAGGCGGGCTCGACCAGCCACGTCCATTTCTGGAACGGCGCCAACTGGATGTTCACAAGCGCCGAGAACATGGAGAAGTTCATCGCCGATCCGGAGGCCTATGCCCCCGCCTTCGACGGCTACTGCGCCTACGCTGCCTCGCTCGGTTACAAGGCGCCGGGCGACCCCACCGTCTGGCGGGTGGTCGACGACACGCTGTACCTGAACGTCAGCGAGCAGGCCGCCGAGCTGTGGCAGCAGGACATCCCCGGCAACATCGAGAAGGCCGAGGAGAACTGGCCGCGGATCAACCCGATCTGATCCGGCTCCCGTGTCAAGAGGGAGGGCCCGGGCACCGGCCCTCCCCGACATCGGGCCCGGGACATCATGGCTCTCCGGCGTCGGTCATCGGACGACATCGCCATGGCACGAGATTTCGAGGATCGATACCGTGTGGTGATGGCGGGGGCTTATTGAAATCGCAGATCTGTAAGTCTCCTCATGGCGAGCGCAGCCAAGCTCTCCAGAGTCCTGGATGACAGCGTCCGGACAGCAACCAGGATCACTTCGCTACGCCCGTGATGGCAGTAATATTTTTTGACTAGGATCCATTTTGTCTCGTCGCGGCGAGCGCAACGACTCAACATCTCTTTTGCAGCGAAGCAGGACGTCATTGCGAGCGAAGCGACGCAGTCCATGCTGATGTCTGGGCGAAGCCAAACAAATTCCTGCATCGCCGCGCTGCGCTCGCACCGATGACCGCGCTTGCACGGCAGGCGTGAGCCGGGACGACGAGTAATGGCGTAGGCTTGCTGGCAAGACAGCGGCGCGCTCGAGGGTCCGCCAAATCTGGCCCCGGCCGGCGTCGGCACGATATAAGCGGGCATGAGCAGCGCCGCCCTCGCCAAGACGCCCGTGCGCCGGATCGAGCTGCCGGACCAGGACGTCAGCCGGCCGTTCGCGATCGTCTCCGACTACCAGCCGGCCGGCGACCAGCCGACCGCCATCGCCGAGCTCGTCGCCGGCGTGCGCCAGAACGAGCGCGACCAGGTGCTGCTCGGCGTCACCGGCTCCGGCAAGACCTTCACCATGGCCCAGGTGATCGAGGCGGTGCAGCGCCCGGCGCTGATCCTGGCGCCGAACAAGACCCTGGCCGCCCAGCTCTACGGCGAGATGAAGGGGTTCTTCCCCGGCAACGCCGTCGAGTACTTCGTCTCCTACTACGACTACTACCAGCCCGAGGCGTACGTCCCGCGCACCGACACCTATATCGAGAAGGAAAGCTCGATCAACGAGCAGATCGACCGGATGCGCCACGCCGCGACCCGGGCCCTGCTGGAGCGCCGCGACGTTATCATCGTCGCCTCGGTGTCCTGCATCTACGGCATCGGCGACGTCGAGACCTATTACGGCATGGCCTTTCCGCTCAAGGCCGGCCAGCACTTCCCGCGCCAGCAGCTGCTGGCCCGCCTGGTCGAGCTGCAGTACAAGCGCAACGACACCGGCTTCGGCCGCGGCACCTTCCGGGTGCGCGGCGACACGGTCGAGCTGTTCCCGGCGCACTACGAGGACCGGGCCTGGCGCATCTCCCTGTTCGGCGACGAGATCGAGGCGATCCACGAGATCGACCCGCTGACCGGCGAGAAGCAGGCCGAGCCGCAGCAGATCCGCATCTACGCCAACAGCCACTACGTCACGCCCAAGCCGACGCTGCAGCAGGCCGTGCGCCAGATGAAGGACGACCTGCGCGCCCAGCTCGCCGCGTTCACCGCCGCGGGCAAGCTGCTCGAGGCGCAGCGGCTCGAGCAGCGCACCACCTTCGACATCGAGATGATCGAGGCGACCGGCTCCTGCGCCGGCATCGAGAACTATTCCCGCTA
>CAZTHL010000078.1:0-16855 GCA_964613585.1 uncultured Mycobacteriaceae bacterium
AGCTCGAACACCTCGTCATAGGGCACGTTGGCCTCGGCCAGCAGGACGTTCATGTGGCCCGGCATCCGGCCTGCCACCGGGTGGATGGCATACTTGACGTTCACCCCCTCCTCCTTGAGGAGATCCGCCATCTCCCGCACCGCGTGCTGGGCCTGAGCGACGGCCATGCCATAGCCCGGCACGATGATGACGTTCTCGGCGTTCTTCATGATGAACGCCGCGTCGTCGGCGCTGCCCTGCTTCACCGTGCGGTCGCCCATCGCCGCCGAGGGCCCCGCGGTCTCGCCGCCGAAGCCGCCCAGGATGACGTTGAAGAACGACCGGTTCATCCCCTTGCACATGATGTAGCTGAGGATGGCGCCGGAGGAGCCGACCAGCGAGCCGGTGATGATCAGCAGCGGATTCTGCAGGGTGAAGCCGATGCCGGCCGCCGCCCAGCCCGAGTAGCTGTTCAGCATCGAGACGACCACCGGCATGTCGGCGCCGCCGATCGGGATGATGATCAGGATGCCGATGGCCAGCGAGATGGCGACGATCAGCCAGAAGGCGGTCGGGCTGTTGGAGGTGCACAGCCAGATGATCAGGATGAGGGTGGCGATGCCGAGCGCCAGGTTGCCCCAGTGCTGCAGCGGGTAGACGATCGGCTTGCCCGACATGATGCCCTGCAGCTTGGCGAAGGCGATGATCGAGCCGGTGAAGGTGACCGCGCCGATGGCCGTGCCGATCGACATCTCGATCAGGCTGGCCACGGCGATGTCGCCGAACACGCCGATGCCGTAGGCGGCCGGGTTGTAGAAGGCCGCGGCGGCGACGAACACGGCGGCGAGGCCGACCAGGCTGTGGAACGCCGCGACCAGCTGCGGCAGCGCCGTCATCTGGATTCGCTGGGCGATCAGGGTGCCGATCGGCGCGCCGATCAGCACGCCGAGGATGATCAGCCAGTAGGTGGTGACCTGCGACAGCAGCAGGGTCGCCAGCACGGCGATGGCCATGCCGGCGATGCCGTAGCGGTTGCCGTTCCGCGCCGTCTCCGGCGAGGACAGGCCGCGCAGCGCCATGATGAAGCAAACCGCCGAGACAAGATAGGCGATGACGATCCACCAGGTGGATACGGTTATCCCTTGTTCCATTGTTCGATGCCCCTCGGTGCGCCGCGCCTAGTGCTTCTTCTTGTACATGCTCAGCATGCGCTGCGTGACGATGAAGCCGCCGAAGATGTTCACCGAGGCGAGCGCCACGGCGAGGAAGCCCATGATCGAGCCGAAGCTGATCTCCTCAGGGCCGGCGGCGATCAGGGCGCCGACGATGATCACCGACGAGATGGCGTTGGTGACGCTCATCAAGGGCGAATGCAGCGCCGGCGTGACGCTCCAGACGACGTAGTAGCCGACGAACACGGCCAGCACGAAGATGGTCAGGCCGGTGAGGATGAAGTCCCCGCCGTGCCCGGCCGCGGCGGCGGCTTCGACCGGCGCCTGCGCGGCGACGATGGCCGCCTGGGCCGCCAGGTCGGCGGCGCGATCCGCGAGCAGCTCGGCCTCGGCCAGGAGCTCGGTCGCGGACTCCAAGATCGTATCCGGATCCATGGTCGGTGGGACCCCCCGATGGCGATGGTTCGACGGCTCGTTACTCGCCCGCGGCAGCGGCCGTGGCGGGCTCTTCCTTGGACGCGAAACGGGGATGGACGATCCGGCCGTCGCGGGTCAGGCAGGTGCCGGTGACCACCTCGTCCTCCCAGTTGACCTTGAGCAGCTTCGACTCCGCGTCGATCTGCGGCACCAGGAAGTTGAACAGGTTCTTGGCGTAGAGCGGCGAGGCGCCGGCCGGCACCAGGGCGGGCCAGTTGGTCAGGCCGACGATGACGACGTTGTGCTTCGTCACCACCTTGCCCGCCTCGGTCAGCGCGCAGTTGCCGCCCCGCTCGGCGGCGATGTCGACGATCACCGAGCCCGGCTTCATCACCTTGACCATGTCCTCGTTGATCAGGGTCGGGGCCGGACGCCCCGGGATCAGCGCGGTGGCGATGATCACGTCCTGCTTCTGGAGGTGCTCCAAGACCAGCGCGGCCTGCTTCTCCTGGTAGGCCTTGCTCATCTCCTTGGCGTAGCCGCCCTCCGCCTGGGCCTGCTGGAACTCCTCGTCCTCGACCGCGACGAAGCTGGCGCCCAGGCTCTGCACCTCCTCCTTGGCGGCCGGTCGCACGTCGGTCGCCGAGACGATGCCGCCCAGGCGGCGCGCCGTGGCGATCGCCTGCAGACCGGCGACGCCGGCGCCCATGACGAAGACGCGGGCGGCCGGCACGGTGCCGGCGGCGGTCATCAGCATCGGGAAGCCCCGGCCGAAATGGTTCGCCGCCTCGACCACCGCCTTGTAGCCGGCCACGTTGGCCTGGCTGGACAGCACGTCCATGGTCTGCGCGCGGGTGATGCGCGGCATCAACTCCATGGCGAAGGCGTCGACGCCGGCCTCGGCGTACGCCGTGTTGGCCGCCTCGTTGTCGTACGGTGCCAGCATACCGATCAGCATGGCGCCGCGCCGGCACAGGGCCAGCTCGTCGAGCTCGCCCTCACCCTTCAGCAAGGGCCGCTGGACCTTGAAGACGACGTCGGCGTCGGCCATGGCCGAGGCCGCGTCCGGGGCGATCTTGGCGCCGTTGGCCTCGAACATCGCGTCCGTCACCGCGGCGCTCATGCCGGCGCCGGTCTCGATCACGATCTCGATGCCCTGCCCGACGAGACGCTTGACCGTTTCCGGCGAGGCCGCGACACGCGTCTCCCCGGGTCGGCGCTCCTTAGGGATGGCGACTTTCATCCGATGGGGCCCCCCTGGATGTTCTTGATCGGCTTGGGCTCGAAGGAGGCGGGCTCGACGCCCGAATAGACACGAAGCGTGCCTGTCCTCACGGCGGTGGCCGTGAGGAGAACCCGCCCGTGAGCCGCACCATGCCGCAAGCCCAGCACATGCGCAAGCCCGCCACTGACGGCGTCAACGGTGTTGGGGGGCCGTACGGGCCGTTGCGGCGCTCCGGCCGACGCCCGCGTCAGTCGTGCGCGGACGGCGGCACGCCGTGCCGCTCGAGCATGGCGGCCTGGCGCGCGGTCATCTGCTCCAGGTCGAAATCGGCGATCAGCTCGTTGAACAGCCGGTGCCAGTTGATCTCGGCCTTGAGGTGGATGAACACCGAGCCGAGGCCGAGCGCCGCCCGATCCATGAACACGAACTCGCGCGGCACCTCGACACCGCCGACCTTGTGCAGCTCCATATGCACCCGTTCGGCGGTCTCACGGCCGTAGATGCCGGTGTCGGCCTTGCCGATCAGCCGGGTGCTGTCGTCCAGGACCGGGGCGTACAGGAAGTTCGCCCAGACATTGAGCACGTCGACCAGCTCGTGGGTCATGTTGCGGAAGCCCCACGTCTCGTAGGCATGCACAGCGCGGTCGCGGTCGTTCGTCGCCAGCGCGTGGTACAGCTCGATCACCCCGCTCACGAAGCTGGGCGGAAACACCCGGATGCAGCCGAAGTCGAGCAGATTGATGCTGTTGTCGGGCCGGACCGAGTAGTTGCCCAGATGCGGGTCGCCGTGAATGACCCCGTAATAGTAGAGCGGCACGTACCACGCCCGGAACATGTTCATGGCAAGCGTGTTGCGCTGCTCCACGTGACCTTCGACGAAGGACAGCAGCGGCTCGCCCTCGAGCCAGGTCGAGGTCAGCAGCCGCCGGGTGGACAGCTCCGGCACGACCTCGGGAACGTGGACCGAGGGCTCTCTCGACAGCATGTCCCGGTACAGCGAGCAGTGCCGCGCCTCCAGCTCGTAGTCGAGCTCCTCGCGCAGGCGCGCCCCCAGCTCGGCCTGGATCTGGCTGGTGCGGATCGCCTTGTCGTGACGCTCGAAGATGCCGAGGATCAGCTTCAGCTGCCGGAGGTCGGCCTCGACCGCCGAATGCATATCCGGATACTGCAGCTTGCAGGCGAGCAGGCGGTCATCGTGGCCCACCGCCTTGTGCACCTGGCCGAGCGAGGCGGCGGCCGCCGCCTCGCGATCGAAGCTCTTGAAGCGCTTCGGCCAGTCCGGCCCGAGCTCGGCGGTCATGCGGCGCTTGACGAACGGCCAGCCCATGGGCGGCGCGTTGGACTGGAGCTGCGCCAGCTCGCTGGCGTACTCCTTGGGAAGCGCCTCGGGGATGGTCGCCATCAGCTGGGCGACCTTGACCAGCGGGCCGCGCAGGCCGCCCAGCGCCGCCTTCAGCTCCGCGGCGTGCTTGCCGCGCTCCAGCTTGATCCCGAGATAGCGCTCGCCGGCCAGCCGGGCTGCCAGCCCGCCCATGGTGCCGGACACCCTCGCATAGCGGCGCCATCGGCCGGTCAGGCTGTTCTGTTCGGTGCCGTTTGCCATGTCAGCTCACTTTGGCCGCCCGTCGCGGCGGGCAAGCGCGGCGGGCGAAGATACGCAGGGGGAAGGCGTGCATCAACCGCGCCTTTCCGACGCCCGCGCCCGCCTCATCCCGCTGCCTCGAGCTCGTCGATCAGCCCGCCGATCACCGCCAGCCCCTTGCTCCAGAACGCCGGATCGCGCGCGTCCAGCCCGAACGGAGCCAGCAGCTCATGGTGCCGCCTGGTTCCGCCGGCGCGCAGCATGTCGAGATACTTGGCGGCGAACCCGGCCTCGGCCTCCTGGTACACGGCGTAGAGCGAGTTCACCAGGCAGTCGCCGAAGGCGTAGGCGTAGACGTAGAAGGGCGAGTGGATGAAGTGCGGGATGTAGGTCCAGTAGACCCCGTAAAGGTCGTCGAAGCGCAGCGCCGGGCCGAGGCTCTCGCGCTGCACCTCGAGCCAGAGGTCGCACAGGCGCTCGGCGGCCAGCTCGCCCTGGCGGCGCTCGGCGTGCACCCGGCGCTCGAACTGATAGAAGGCGATCTGCCGGACCACCGTGTTCAGCATGTCCTCGACCTTGTGCGCGAGCAGGGCGCGCCGGGCCGCGGGCTCGGTCTCGCGCGCCAGAAGCGAGCGGAAGGTGAGCATCTCGCCGAAGACGCTCGCCGTCTCGGCCAGGGTCAGTGGCGTGTCGGACAGGAGATGCCCCTGGCCGGCGGCCAGCACCTGATGCACGCCGTGGCCCAGCTCGTGCGCCAGGGTCATGACATCGCGCGGCTTGCCGAGATAGTTCATCAGGATGAAGGGATGCGCGCTCGGCACCGTCGGATGGGAGAAGGCCCCCGGCGACTTGCCCTCCCGCACCGGCGCGTCGATCCAGCCCCGGTCGAAGAAGCGTCTTCCGACATCGGCCATCTCGTCGGAGAAATGGGTGTAGGCGCCGAGCACGATGTCCTGCGCCTCGGCAAAGCCGATGACGCGATCCGGCACGTCGGGCAGCGGCGCGTTGCGGTCCCAGTAGTCGAGCCGGTCGTCGCCGAACCAGCGCGCCTTGAGCGCGTAGTAGCGATGCGACAGGCTCGGGTAGGCGGCGACCACAGCCTCGAGCAGCGCCTCGACGACCTCGTCCTCGACATGGTTGGACAGGTTGCGCGACGACCAGGGCTGGGCGAAGCGGCGCCAGCGGTCCTCGATCTCCATGTCCTTGGCCAGCGTGTTGGTGATGTGCACGAAGGTGCGCAGCTCGCCGCCCAGGGTCTGGCCGATCGCCTGCGCGGCCTCTCGGCGCAGCGCGGCATCGGGCTCCGACAGGCAGTTGAGCGCCTCGGCCGAGCCCATGGCCTTGCCGCGGATGGGAAAGCGCATGACCGCCATGGTCTCGTCGAACAGGCGCACCCAGGCGGCGCGCCCGGCCACCCGCTTCTCGTGGAGCAGCTTCTCGAGCTCGTCGGAAAGCTGGTGCTCGCGGAAGGCACGGACGTCGCGCAGCCACGGGCCGTAGCGGTCGGTCTGCGGCGCCTGGCGCTGCCGGTCCAGGGTGGCCTCGTCCAGCCGGTTGAGCTCGAGGGTGAAGAACAGCAGGCGCGAGGAGATGGCGGTCACTTTCTCCTGCATCGACTGCAGGAAGCGCCCGCGCTCCGGCTCGCTCATGTTCTCGGCGAACACCAGGTAGGCGTAGCTCATGATCCGGCCGAGCCGCTCGTCGACCGCCTCGTACTCGGCGATCGCGCCGCCCAGCACCGTGCCGTCGAGATGCGCCAGTCGGCCGGACCAGCGCTGCTCGAAGGCGGCTGCGTCGGCCTCCGCCTGCTCGAGATCCGCCGCCAGCTCGGGCGAGTCCGTCCCCGGGTACAGGTCGGCCAGGTTCCAGGTCGGCAGGGATCCGGGATCGACGGCGGCGGCCACATCGTCACGGGCCAGGGCGGCGCGGGGACGGTCGGCGCGGCGGGTGGGGGTCATGAGCGGCTCTCGACGTGGCGGGATTGACCACATATGGCCCGCGGAACGGGGCAAAAAAGTTGACGGCGCGCCGTGGCAGGGCGCGCCTGCGCCCGGGGCGGCGCTGCCGAGGCGATCGGCCCGGCCCATGCCCCCGGGTCCGTCGCCGGCCGTGTCCGGAGCCCCGGCCCCAACCCGGCCCCGACCCGGCCCCGGGGCCATCCCGCGGGCTCCCACAGCCGCCGCGGCCACCAGGACGTCGAAGTAATCTTGACACGCATGGTGTGCAGAGGTCGGCGCACGCCTCGACCCGTAAGGCGGGCGGCGCACCACCACGGCCATTCCTGTTGAATCGCTGTGCTCGCGACCGGAAATTACTTGCCTGTGATCAACAGAGAGAAGCTGTTGTTCTTTCCGAAAAAAAATCGATGACAGGCTTCCTTGATGTGATGTTTCGCATCTTTCGAAAAGCAAGGATGCGGTAAAGGGAAGCACAGATCACGCTGCATTCGACCAGGAGCGGGAACAGCCGCCACCGCCATGTCCATGCCAACGCCGCCGTTCGCTGACCGGCTGAAGGCGGAGCCCGCCGGGCCGGGCGGGTCCGCGGGTCCGGCCGACGCCGTCCCGTCGACCGAGCGCGACATGACGGTGCTGTTCACCGACATCGCCAACTTCACCGGGACCTGCGCGCGGTTCGGCGCCGCCCGCGCCGCGGACTTCCTGAACCGCCATTTCGCCATGCTCGCCGGCTGCGTGGAGGTGGAGGGCGGCACCATCGACAAGTTCATGGGCGACGCGCTCATGGCCTTCTGGGGTGCGCCCGCGGAGCAGCCCGACCACGCGGCCCGCGCCTGCCGGGCCGCCTGCGCGATCGCGCGCGCCGTCGACAAGGACAACCGCCTGCGCCGGGCCGCCGGCGAGGCGCCGGTCCGGCTGCGCGTCGGCATCCACAGCGGCCCCATGATGGTCGGCCACATCGGCGTGCCGGCGCGCATGAGCTACACGATCGTCGGCGAGGCGGTGAACACCGGCCAGCGGATCGAGGCGCTCGGCAAGCGGCTCGGCGATCCGCACGCCGCCGTCACCATCCTGGTAAGCGGGGACACCGCCGCGCGGCTCGGCGGCTCCATGCCGCTCGAGCCGCTCGGGGAGCACGCGCTGCGCGGGCGGCAGGCGCCGATCCGGGTGCACCGACTGCGCGCCTCGTGACCGACCGGTCGCAAGCGCCGATCAGGCGCTGCCGGCGAGCCAGCGCGCGAGGCGGCGCGCGGCCTCGTTCATGTCCGCCGTGGCGCCGGCGAAGCTGAGCCGCAGAAACCGGTGGCCGCGCACCGGGTCGAAGTCGACGCCGGGGGTCACGGCGACGCCGGTCTCGGCCAGGAGACGGCGGCAGAAGTCTTCGCTGTCGTCGGTGCGGCGCGAGATGTCGGCGTACAGGTAGAAGGCCCCGTCGGAGGGCGCCAAGCGGTCGAGGCCGGCGGCCGGCAGGACGTCCAGCAGCAGGCGCCGGTTCTCCCGATACCGTGCCACGTTGCGGTCGAGCTCGGCGCGCGCGTCGAAGGCGGCGACCGCGGCGTGCTGCGACAGGGTCGGCGGCGAGATGAAGAGGTTCTGGGCCAGGCACTCGACCGGCCGGACCAGCGTCTCGGGCAGCACCATCCAGCCGAGCCGCCAGCCGGTCATGGAGTAGTACTTCGAGAAGCTGTTGACGACGATCGCCTCTTCGGTGTGCTCCAGCGCGCTCGCCGCCCGGGGCCCGCCATCGGCCTCGTAGGTGATGCCGTGGTAGATCTCGTCGGAGACGAGGCGGATGCCGAGCCGTCCGGCGCTGGCGGCGAGCGCGGCCAGAGCCGCGGGTGTCAGCATGGTGCCGGTCGGGTTGGACGGGCTGGCCACGATCAGCCCATCGGGTGGCGGGTCAAGCGCCTCGAGCAGGGCGGGCGACGGCTGGTAGCGGGTCTCCGGGCCGACCGGCAGCTCCAGCGGCTCGACCCCGACCGCGCGCAGGATGTTGCGGTAGCAGGGATAGCCCGGCGCGGCCAGCGCCACCCGGTCGCCCGGCTCGAAGGCGGCCAGGAAGGCCAGCAGGAACGCTCCGGACGAGCCGGCGGTGACGGCGATGCGCTCGGGCGGCACGGCGACCCCGTAGGCCTCCCGATAATGGGCGGCGATGCGCGCGCGCAGCGGCGGGATGCCGAGGGCCACCGTGTAGCCGAGGGCCGCGCGGTCGAGGGCGGCATGGGCGGCGGCGCGCGCGGCGGCCGGGGCCGGCGTGCTCGGCTGGCCGACCTCCAGATGCAGCACATCGCCGCCGGCGCGCTCCCGCTCGGCCGCGGCGGTCATCACATCCATGACGATGAAGGGCGGGATGCGCCCACGCCGGGCGATCTTGAGCGCCATGACGGCTCAGGCGTCCGGCGCGGGCTCGGGCAGCGCGGCCAGGCCCGGACTGCGCGGATCGGCGGCGCCGCGGCAGCTCTTGTTGCCGTCGCTGTTGCGCTCGCAGACGAGCAGGGCGGCCCGGCCCAGCGCCTCGACGCTGCGGACCGCTCGCCCGCCGCGCGCCAGCGCCTGCCGCACCGCCGGGTCGGCGGCGGCCTCGACCAGGATCCGGGGCGTCGACCCGTCCGGCGCGGCGCGCGGCGTCCGCACCGCGGCGCCGACCGGCTGCCCGGCCAGCACCGCCTCGGCCAGGGGCAGCGCCAGCGCCACCGGCCGGTCGGCGCCGGCGGCGGCGGCGATCACCCGCCGCGTCGGCTCGTTGACCAGCAGCGCCAGGCCGCCGAGCATGGCGCCGTCGGGTGCCGGGGGCGCCGCCACCAGCAGGCCACTGTCCCCGGCAAGCGCGCCGGTGCCGAACAGGCGGTTCATGGTGAAGCCGCAGGCCACGCCCAGCTCGTCGGCGTCGGCCACGGCCAGGACCGCGCCCGGCGCCGTTCCGCCGAGCGCCTCCGCCCCGGCGGCGGCGAGCGCGTCGACCAGGGCGGCGGCACGCGCCGGCGGCTCCAGATCCTCGTAGTCGGCCTCGCGCAGCGCCTCGAAGGCCGCCCCCTGCGTCGGCCCGGCCAGCGCCGGCTGCGGGGCGAAGGCCAGCACGTCGCGCCGGTGCTCGAGCCTGAGCGGCGCGCCCCAGGCGGCGCCCACGGCGTCCAGCCGGTCGAGGTCGAGGGGCACGCCGGCGGCGGCCGCGCCGTCGCGGTACCGCTCGCCGACCGCGCCCCGGTAGAAGGCGCCGATGCCCTGCTGGCGCAGTGCGGCGAGGCTGTCGGCCAGGAGCCGCTGGGCGAGGCGGGTGCCTTCCTCCGGCACCCGGCCGGCGGGGGCGATGAAGCCGGCGAGCGCCGGGCGGTCGGACAGCTCGGGCGCGACGGCCGCGAGGTCGCGGGCGAAGACGCGCGATACCGGGGCGCCGAACCGTGCCAGGGTCTCGGCCGGGCGCACCACCTCGGCCCAGCGCCGGCGGCCGTGGCGCGCCTGCAGGGCGGCCAGCCCGCGCAGCAGGGCGGGCTCGCCGGCCGCGCCGGCGGCGCGCGGCAGGAAGTCGAGCACCCGCACCGTCTCGCCCTCGGCGCCCGCCGGATCGTGCAGCAGGCAGGCGCCGCCGCCACCCAGGCCGACGCGGGACGGCAGGGTCACCGCCATGGCCAGCGCCATGGCCGCCGCGGCGTCGGCCGCCGTGCCCCCGGCTTCCAGCGCCTGGCGGCCGATCACAGCGGCCTGGGGCTCGTCGGCGACAACCACCGGGCGTGGCGGCTCCGGCGGATTTCGGCCGAGCTGGACGTTGGCGCAGGCGGACAGGCCGGCAAGCGCCAGCGCGCCCAGAGCGCGACACAATTTTCCGCCAAGGGGCCGTTTGTTTCGGGCGGCTTCGGCGTTAGGCTGAGGGGATCGACCCGGACGGAGGATGCCGGTCGTGCGACGGTGCGTGACCATACTGGTGGTAATGGGTCTCATCCTGGCGGGCTGGGTGCCGCCGGGCGCGGCCCAATCCCGACCCTTGTCGTTCATTCGGGATGCGGAAATCGAGGATACCATCGGCACCTTCGCCGAGCCAATCCTCCGCAACGCCGGGCTCAATCCCCGGTCGGTCGATGTCTTCCTGGTCGACGAGCAGAGCCTGAATGCCTTCGTCGCCGGCGGCCAGAACATGTTCCTGCATACCGGGCTGCTGATGGCCGCGCGCGACCCGGGCGAGCTGATCGGGGTGATCGCCCACGAGAGCGGCCACATCGCCGGCGGCCATCTGGCGCGCGGCCAGGAGGCGCTCGAACAGGCCAGCCGCACGGCGCTGATCGGCTCGCTGCTCGGGCTCGCCGCGGCGGTCGCCAGCGGCAGCGGGGGCGCCGGCGCGGCGGCAATCAGCGGCAGCAACACCCTGGCCCAGCGCAACTTCCTGGCCTATACCCGGACCATGGAGAGCGCCGCCGACCAGGCCGCGCTCAGCTACCTGGACCGGGCCGGCATGTCCTCGGAAGGCCTGCTCACCTTTCTCGAGACCCTGTCGGGCCAGGAGCTGGTGCCGGTGTCGCGCCAGGTCGAGTATGTGCGCACCCACCCGCTCACCATGGACCGGATCGACGCCGTCCGGCGCCATGTCGAGCAGTCGCCCTACACCGGCGCGCCGATGCCCGCGGGCTTCGTGGAGCGGTTCGACCGGATGCAGGCCAAGCTGACCGGCTTCCTGCGCCCGCATCTGGTGGCGCGCGATTACCCGGCCGGGGACACCAGCGTCGCCGCGCGCTACGCCCGCGCCATCGCCGCCTACCGGCAGGGCGACGTCGACGCCAGCCTGGCCGGCATCGACGCGCTGATCGCCGAGGAGCCGTCCAACCCGTACTTCCACGAGCTGCGCGGGCAGATCCTGCTGGAGAACGGCCGGCTCGCCGAGGCCCGCCCGGCCTACCAGCGGGCGGTCGAGCTCGAGCCGGACGAGCCGCTGCTGCTCATCGCGCTGGCGCAGACGAAGATCGACGCCGGCGGGCCGGACGACCTGGACAGCGCCATCGACGACCTGACCAGCGCCGTGCAGAACGGCGGTGGCACGCCGTTCGCCTGGCGGCTGCTCGCCACCGCCTACGGCCGCCGCGGCGACATGGGCCTGAGCGCCATGGCGCTCGCCGAGGAGGCGCTGGCCCAGGGCGATCGCGAGGCGGCGCTGGAGCAGACGCGCCGTGCCGAGCAGCTGCTGCCGACCGGCTCGCCCGGCTGGCTCAGGGTCCAGGACGTCCGCCGCGCCGCCGAGGAGCTCGAGGAGGGGTAGTGTCGTGGCTCCAACAATCGCTTAACGCGGGCGGTGCGTAAGCCGCATATGAAGATGAAGTCGAGGCCCTTTATCTACTTTTATGCTTCCATTGATTAACCGATTATGCTACTATTTTCCTGCTGTTGATCCTTCCTTCTTAAACCTTTCTTGCTTCCTCAGCAGAGATCGGGCCGAGCAGCACGTAGTCGTGCGGCTGATGTCTTGTGCAAAGCCGTGCGGGCACGCGTGAGGCGCTCCCTGGGACAGCCGTCTCACCGCCGACGCTCAAAGCAGGATCCCTTTGCCCTTGGAGAAGGAAGTATGGTGCACGAGCTACGTCCGTTGACGGCCGTCGCCGCGCTCGCGGCGTCATTTGCCCTGCTGGCCCCCGCCGTGGGCGCGCAAGGCATGCCCTCCAACATGATCTTCTTCGCCCCGGGCACGACCTGCCCGAACGGCAGCTCGCCCGCGCCCGACGCGGCCGGTCGCATGCTCCTTGCGGTCACCAACGCCGGTGACGTCGGCAAGACCTACGGCTCGCCACTGTTCGACCAGGAGGATCGCGCTCATCACCACACCGGCATGATGAGCGTGAACCTGCCAACCAAGTCGATCTCGGGCGCCTCCGGCTGCTGCAACACCCAAGCCACGTCCAAGGGCAACCATGGGACCGGCCTGACGTCGGGCGAGTCGACGAGCGGCCTGCCGTTCATCCAGCTCATCGTCTGCCAAGCCGACTAAGGGAGATCCGTGCCATGAAGCTCATGCGCAATATGTTGACGGCGGTCGCCTTCCTCGCTCTCGCAGGCGGCTCGGCGGTCGCCCAGGACGGCATGCCGCAATTCACGATGTCCTATTTCGCCGGCGGCTGCCCGAGCGGATGGGCGGCGTCCGACGGCACCAACGGCCGCTTCCTCCTGCCCAGCATGCAAGGCGGCGGCGCGGGCATGTATCGCGGCTTGGCGCTCGGATCCCAGGAGGAGCCGAGCCACGTGCACCAGCTTGCCACCCACCGGCTCGGTCTCGGTCGACTCCCGGAACTTTGTCCTGGTCGGTGGCTGCTGCAACGAGTCGCTCGCCCATGCCGGCTCGCACGCGATGACCGGGTCGACGGAGGAGACCACCGGCGGCCTGCCATACATCCAATTCATGGCCTGCACCAAGACGGGGTCGGCCGAGGGTGAAGATCCGCCATCGGGCCTGATGACCTTCTACCTGCTGCCGTCCTGCCCGAGCGGTTGGGAAGAGGTGACCACCGCCAAAGGCCGCTATCTGGTCGGCTTGCCGTCGAACGGCGCGGCCGGCGCCAGCTTTGGCGGACCGTCGCTTCAGCCCGGTGAGGTCCGCACCCACACCCACCAGATGAGCGGCGACATCAACCTGCCGGACAAGAGCATCGTCGGGGCCAGCGGGTGCTGTGCCGGCGGTTACGCCAAGAGCGGAAACTCCAGCTTCACGGGCCAGACCCAGGTGGATACCCAGGGCGGCGCGACGCCGTACGACAGCGCCGTTCAGGCGCCGTACTACACGGCCACCCTCTGCCGCAAGAGCTAACGCGCCCCAGCGCGCCTGCCCTCCGTGCGATACCCCTGCCGGCCTCGGGCATGTCAGCTCGGGGCCGGCAGGCACTGCGCGGCCGTTGGAGGTTCTCGATGATCCGTTCCGTCCTGCTCGCCCTCGTCCTGCTCACCCTTGCCCCGTGGCCGCAGCCCGGCGCCCAGACCGCCGCCGTCCAGCTCGACTCGACCCAGGCGCGCCCCGGCGAGACCGACCCGATCAGCAATCCCAACAATTTGGTCGTGTTCAACGCGGATGGGCTGGCCCTGTTTGCCAGCCAGAACACCGTCGCCTCGACCACCCTGCTCGACCTGCACGCGGAGTCCGCCACCTTGACCCGCTGGTCGCAGACCGGCCAGCGGCTGATGGCCCAGGATCCCTGTGTCGGCTCGCCGCGGCGCCGGCTGCTGGCGGGCCGCGTCAGCACGCCCGAGACCGAGCAGCCGATCTGCCTGACGGCAACGGGACTGAGCCTTTATCCCGGCACGCCCGGCATCGCCGACGGCGGCTTCGTCGGCTACTCGTTCGAGCTGCCGAGCTTCGATACGAGCGCCCGCAACTTCGCGGCGTCGGCCGGGCTGCTCGACCGGTCGGCCGGCACGGACGAGCTGTTGCACATGGAGATCGCCGCGGCCCGCGCCAACTTCAACAACGATCTCGCGGTCGACGTGGTCGCCTACGCCCCTGCGGAAAATGGCAATGAGCCCAGCCTGGTGGCCGCCGGTTCCTGGGTCGGCGAGGATGGCACGACCGTGACGGGCGACACCGCGATCGCCCTCGGCGACTACAACAACGACGGTCAACTCGACATCCTGGTGGCTGCCGACACGTCCACGGGGACGACCGGCCCGGGCCGCATCACCATGCGCAGCTTCGCCTACGACCCTGAGCAGGACACGCTGACCCCCGCGGGCGCGCTCAATGTCGAGACGCCGGCAGTACCGCGCTCGATCAACCTCGCCGCAGGGGATTTCGGCTCTCTCGGCTTCGACCAGGCGATCCTCAGCTACTTTCCCGAGGGAGGCGACGGCAAGATCCGGGTGGCGTTCTATCGGCTCACCGATGCCCTGCTGATCGACAGCGCGCAGGTATCGGCCACGCTCGACGGCGTGCCGGCTTCGGCATCCTACTTTGAGACCGCTCCGGGCCTGTTCCACTTTGAGCCGGAGAGCACACAAGGCGGGAATCCCGCCGTCGGCTTCCAGGTTCGCCAGCTTGCGCTTGCCTGTACCGATGCCGAGGGCACCGTCCACAGCCAGGTGGCCTACCTGTCGCCGGAACTGACGCAATTTCAGGTCAGCATGCAGACCGCGATGCAGGGCTCCGGGACGGCGTCGCGCACACAGGATGTCGGGCCGTCCCTGGGTGTGGGCAACCTCATCGGTGTCCAGGACGACAATATCAGCCCCCTCGACCAGATCGCGGTCGCCGTGCCGACCGTGGTCGACGGAGAGTCGCTCGACGCCATCCCCGAACTGGTGGTCGCCGACGTGACCTACGAGTCCGGCAAGTACTCGATCGAGCCCGTGTGGTTCGACCGCCAGCCGATCTACCAGGCCGCCAATCCGATCTTCTCGCCGGGGATGGTCGCTCTCGACAGCCTCGGCGAGGCCTATTTCCTGGGGAACCCGGCGCACATCCAAGTGCCGGACCTGATCGACCCGCAATACGTGATCGGCATGCCGCCGCGCCACGTCGACTGCCTGCCCAACGACGACGGCACCTGCGACGTCGTCGATGTGTCCGCCGACACGGGCTTCTCGGTCACCCTGGTCGACAGCCAGCAGGATACGCTGCGCCAGACCTCGAAAGACTCGATGTCGAGCGCGTTCGGATCGTCCGCCGCCGCGTCCGTCAAGACCACCGTGGGCGGCGGATTCATGGAGATCGCCGAGACCAGCGTCAGCACCTCGGTCAAGACCAGCTTCTCCTACCAGGACAACGTCACCGAGAGCACCGTCAACACGCAGTACCAGCAGGTCGATACCCAGAGCACCGCCACCACCAGCGTCGACGATCACCTGATCTTCAACATCCGGCTGATCGATATCTGGCGCTATCCGGTGTACGGCCTCGATCTGCAATCGCCCGACAACTTCCCCTACTACGATGTGGTGATCCCGGGTCCGCTCAGTCAATTCTCTGGCGGCGGCACCTCGACCGACTGGTACGGCCCGAGCCATGTCAACAACAACGCGCTCAGCTACCCTGATACCGACGATGAGGACTTCCCACCCGATCTGGGCGAGGTCACCTTCGAGACCGCCGGCGGCGAGAAGACCGTGTCGGAGCCGCTGAACGCTCGAGAGATCCGCGTCTTCGACGGCAACGCCCAGTCCTTCGCGCTGACCTATACCAACTCGGTCGGCGGCTCGACCGAGAAGACCTACGATTACAGCATGTCGAACTCCACGGACATCGATGTCGGCTTCAGCGCCAAGGCCAACATTCTGTTCGTGAACGCCTCCACCGAGTACGACGGCTCAATATCGTTGAACGCGACGTCAAGCTGGAGCAGCAGCGTGCTGGCCGAGCGGTCGATGCAGAACTCTCGGGGCATCACGCTCAATCAGCCGTCGGTCACGGGCGTGTCGTCCCAGTCCTACGGCTACTTGACCTACATCTACATCACGGAGAACGGCGGGCTGAAGGTCGCGCATGCCGTCGATCCGACGGCTTCCCAGTCTGGACGAGGCTGGTGGATGACAACCTAAGGAGGTAAACCGGACGCAGCTCTCAACCTTCCAAACCGTCTGACCTTGCAGGACGGCGTCTGGGACCTGACCACCGGGGACGCCTACACTGAGATGCGGGGCATCGCCCTGACGAGCGCGACCTACGACGACAGCACGGACAGCTATCCCTTGCTGACCGGCGGAGTGGACGAGGGCACCAAGGTGCGGGTGGTCGTCGATCTGCACAACTTCTCGCTCGATACCGCCGCCACGGACGTGACCGCGTCCTTCGCCTATCAAGCGCTCGATCCGAACAACCAGCTTCGGCCGGTCGGCGACCCGGTGGTCTTCGCCACCACCCAGCCGCTGACCCTGACGCCGCGCTCCGTGCGGCAGATCGCCGAGGTCTGGGACACGTCCGGACTGGCCGGAACGAGCGGCACACCGTACCGCTTCGTCATCACCCTCGATACCCATGGCCAGGAAGAGATCCATGGCGACGATCCGGACTCCGGCGGCAACAATCGAGGGACGTGGCCGTGGTCGGGCAGCGGCTTCTACGTGTTCACGAGCGGCACGCTGCAGCGCGCGGCGCTGGACGGCGCGACCCGTATTGCCGCCCCGGCTGTTGAGCTGGAGCTCATCGAGCCGGCGAGGCAGACGCCGGGCATCAGCCACATGGCCCGCATCGACATCGGCATGACGGCCGACGATCCGACCCTGCGTCACCTGATCCTTGCCCAGCCGCCGCGCGCGGCCGACGGCATCTGGCATGCGGTCGCCACGCGCACCCTGTGGGGCCTGCCGGAGGGCCACACCGCCCTGGAGATCCCGATCCGGGCCGAGGATCTCACCGACCGACCCTTGCGCGTCTGGCTGTCGCCCGGCGGGCAGACCGTCGGCCCGCCGCGACCAACGGTCTCGGCGCCGGCAACACCATCGTGGTTCGTCGGCGCTCGCCAGACCCTGTCCGACTGAGCCCGCCTGACCGGCCTGCTCTCCCGGCCGACCACCAATAGCCGGAGGCGTGGTGCCGCCGAGCCGACAATGATCACTCGTCGTCTCG
>CAZTHL010000079.1:0-16726 GCA_964613585.1 uncultured Mycobacteriaceae bacterium
CCGCGCGCGCAGCGCCCGCCGCGGCCGCCGCCGCCAGCACGGCCGGCCCGCGCTTGACCGGCGGCCCGCCGCCGCCCACCTGCCCGCCATGTCGGCACTTCCGGTCATCCGCCTCCTGCCCGGCCAGGACCGACGTGCCGCGGCCGGCCACCCCTGGGTCTTCGCCAACGAGGTGGCGATGGACGCCCAGGCCCGGGAGCTGCCGCCCGGTGCGCTGGTCCGCCTGCAGGGCGCCCGCGGCGAGAGCCTCGGCGTCGCCGGCTTCAACCGTCACGCCCTGATCGCCGCCCGCCTGCTCGACCGTCGCCCCGACGCCGCCGTCGACCGCGACTGGTTCCGTGAGCGCCTCGCCGCCGCGCTGGCGCTGCGCGGCCGCCTCTTCCCCGAGCCGTTCCACCGTCTGGTCCATGCCGAGGCCGACCGGCTGCCCGGCCTGATCCTCGACCGCTACGGCGATGTCCTGGTGGCCCAGCTCAACACCGCCACCATGGACCGTCTGGCCCCCGCGCTGATCGAGGCCTGCCGCGCGCTGCTCGAGCCGCGTGCCATCGTGCTGCGCAACGACAGCGCGGTGCGCGCGCTCGAGGGCCTGGAGGCTCATGTCGGCCTCGCCCACGGCGAGCTCGCCCAGGCGGTGGAGATCGTCGAGAACGGCGCGCGCTTTCCGGTCGACCCGCTGCAGGGCCAGAAGACCGGCTGGTTCTTCGACCAGCGCGACAACCGCGCCTTCGTGGCGACGCTCGCCCGCGACCTGACCATGCTCGACATGTACGCGCACAGTGGCGGCTTCGCCATCACCGCGGCCCGTGCCGGCGCCCGCCGCGTCACCGCCGTCGACCGCTCCCAGGGCGCCCTCGACCTGGCCGAGGCCGCCGCCCGCCTGAACGGCGTCGCCGACCGGCTCGCCACCCGCCGCGCCGAGGCCTTCGCCGAGCTGAAGCGGCTCGACGAGGCCGGCGAGCGCTTCGGCGTGGTGGTGGCCGATCCGCCGGCCTTCGTGCGCGCCCGCAAGGACCTGAAGGGCGGCCTGCGCGCCTACCGCAAGCTGGCCCGGCTGGCGGCCCGGGTGGTGGCCCCGGGCGGCTTCCTGCTGCTCGCCTCGTGCAGCCATCATGTCGACCCGCCGGCCTTCGCCGAGCAGGTCGGCCGCGGCCTCGTCGACGCCGGGCGCATGGGCCGGATCCTGCGCGAGGCCGGCGCCGGCCCCGACCACCCGGCGCACCCGCTGCTGCCGGAGAGCGCGTACCTCAAGGCGCTCGCCCTGCAGCTCGACTGAGCCGGCGGCGCCGCCCGCCCCCGGATCGGCGCTCCCTTGCCGGCCGCGGCGACGCCCCCCTTATAACCGCGAGCCCCGGCGCTGAGCCGCGCCCGCCCCGCCCCGCCCCGCCCCGAGATCCCGACCGCCCGCCGCCATGACCGAGACGACCGACGCCCTGGCCGCCGAGAGCCCGCGCCTTCGCCTGAAGCGCATGCTCGAGTCGGTCGGCTTCATGAAGGTGATCACCGCGATCATCCTGCTGAACGCGGTGACCCTCGGCCTGGAGACCAGCCCCTCGGTCATGGCCGAGGTCGGCAACCTGCTGGTCGCCGTCGACCGCATCATCCTCGGCATCTTCGTGACCGAGATCCTGCTCAAGCTGTACGTGTACCGCCTGCGCTACTTCCGGAGCGGCTGGAACCTTTTCGACTTCACCATCGTCGCCATCTCGCTGGTGCCGGCGAGCGGCAACCTCTCGGTGCTGCGCGCGCTCCGGATCCTGCGCGTGCTGCGCCTGCTCTCGGTGGTGCCGCAGCTGCGCCGGGTGATCCAGGCGCTGCTCGACGCGGTCCCGGGCATGACCTCGATCATCGGGGTGCTGGCGCTGGTCTTCTACATCAGCGCGGTGCTGGCGACGAAGCTGTTCGGCCTCGCCGAGCATCCGCTCGACACCGAGGGCAACATGCAGGAGTGGTTCGGCACCATCGGCCGCTCGATGTACTCGCTGTTCCAGATCATGACGCTGGAGAGCTGGTCCATGGGCATCGTGCGGCCGACCATGGAGCTGTACCCATGGGCCTGGGTGTTCTTCGTGCCGTTCATCGTGCTGACCAGCTTCGCCGTGCTCAACCTGTTCATCGCCATCATCGTCAACGCCATGCAGTCCCAGCACGACGCCGAGCAGGCCGAGCAGCAGGCGGAGATCCGCGCCGCCGCCCACCGCGAGGCGGCCGCCATGCAGGAAGAGGTCTCGGCCCTGCGGCGCGAGATCGCCGACCTGCGCCGGCTGATCGAGAGCCGCGGCGGCGTGTGACGGCCGCGGCAGGCGGGCGCGGCGAGGCGAGCTGGCGGCGCTGTGCCGGCGACGGCTGCCGGCCCGCCCCCAGCGGGCCGCCAACCCGGCGGCGCCGCGCCGAGGGGGCGTCGGTGTAGCGAAACGTCGTCTTCCGTCGGGTCCGCCCGCGAGCCGGCCGGAGCGGCCGGAGCGGCCGGAGCGGTCGAGGCGCGGCAATCGTCGATCGTCGCGCTGTCCGGTCTCCGCTGCATCGTCCGCCTCCTCCGTCCCACCGCCCGACACCCGGTCCAGTGCACCGCCCCAGACAGGATATCACCCCCTTACGGGGCTATTGATAGGCGCGAAAACCTTTCAACGTGCTTAATCGAGGACGACGAGCGGAGCGGTCGGGCAGCGCGCCGCTTGAGATCACAGGCTGTGATCCCAGGGCCCGCGCGCCCGGCGCCGCCGCCGGGACTCGGTACCCGCTCCGCGCGCGGGGGTACTGGATCTTGACCGGTCCTCCGGCGCGACCCTGGTGTTCCTCGTCCGGCTGGCGGACCGGGTCAAGCTGTTGATCTGGAACAGCGCCCGCATGCATGGTGCTGATCACCAAGCGCCGTGAGGGCGGCGCCTTTGCATGGACCGCCAATAATCTGTCGGACGATCCGGCGGCGCTCAGGCCTTGATCGTCTCGGCGCGGACAGATCTCCACGATTACGAGGAAGGACCTCCGAGGTGCTCTCGTTCAGAACACGGGCCGTGCAATCTCCCTTGCGAGTCGGATCTGCCCTGCAGGGACGCTGCTCGCCGATGTCATCGTCGTGCCAACGAAAGCGACCATCGACCGCGACAACGCTCCGATCACGGCTGTGTCGATCTCGTTCAAGTTCACTCCGCCTTTGGCTATCGCCGCCTTGTAGCCAGCCACGAGTTGAGCCGTATCTCGGGTCCGCGCCCGTGCCTCCTCGCGGATCCGCTTCATACCAAAGACGTCAAAACCAGCATCGGAACCGGCACGCTGACAAGCAACCGCGAGGCCCAACAGCGCCGCCGCGTACCACCGCTCGAAGGCGGCGAAGGTAAGCGGTCCAAGGACTATCCTAGCCGCCGAAGAAAGTGGTGAACCGTCCAGAATCTCATCGCGCCAGCCCCAGCTTGTCGAGAAGAGATGAAAGCCGAGACGATCCGCATCTTTCTCGGCGGCAAGCCGATCATCACGATCACCCGCCGTCCCCTGATGACCCAGAAGCCGATGTCCGAGTTCATGGCCGATCGCAAAATCGATAAATGAATAGGTCAAATGGACCATCAGCGGACTTGGTTTGGCGTCATCAGGCGAGTATCCTGCACAAAACCGGCGGATGCCCATCCGCACCAGCATTGCTGCGATAAGAATCCTGTTGAACCCTACACCGATATCTACCGGCACTTCGGTCGCAACGAGCGCTGCCAAAGCCACCATGTCATTGACATCGTCCGTGCCGGCGATTGCCGGATGCTGTGTGATCCGAGCATTACCGCAGATGTTAAGCCTAAGCTGAGCGCGCCAAGCGCTCAGCATCGCCCTTCCCTTTCGTGCCAGGTCGCCGGGGAACGCATTCGATTGAGGATTTTGTTGGGCCAGTTCCCGGAAGAGGTCGTCGAGGGAGGTCCTGTCCGGATCCACAAGCTGCCGCAACCTCATGTCTTCGTTCAATGATCGATTCCAACAGTCGTCATCCGCGCCTTGCGCATTATCGGCATATCGAACGTCACCTCAAGCAAAACGCCTTCCTCCGGCAAGCGGGCCCAAGGCACGCTCATGGAGAAAGTTTCAACGTGTCCGAAGAAGCCAATCCATAAAGACCGATCCGCAGGACAATAACGAGCATAGCGGATGCAGCAGCTCCAATCGCGCCGACAACGATGAATTTCAAGTCAAGGCAGCATGCGACGACCTGCCGGTCGAGTTCGATGAGCCTCAAGAAGCAGTACCAATGCCTCAGAGCCGGCCGAGGCTGCCCAACCCCTGCGTCATGTGCCGGGTGATATCGCCCATCGGCCCCATGCTACCCCTGTCCACCGGATGGGTGGCGGCGCCCCGCGAGTCGGCTCGGCTGGCGCGGGGCCGGGCCGGGGGCCGGCGGCGCCCGCAAGGCCGCTCGCCGTGGCGGGGAAAGGGGACAGGGGGCAGATGGACTGCAGCATCGAGCCGAAGGACGAGGTGTCGGGCGAGAGGCCCGAGCCGCGGCTGGTGGTCCTGACGGACGGCTCCTTCACCGTTTCGCTGGAGCCGGCCTGCTGGGCGGCCATGGAGGCGATTCGCGCGCGGGAGGCGATGGAGCCGGAGACGCTGTGGACGATGGTCAACAACGTCCGGATGCCGAGGCAGTCCCTGGCTGCCGCGGCACGGCTCCTGGCCATGCGCTACTGGATGGCCATCACCGTGGCCTCCTGATGCCGCCGGGCCGACGCGATGACGCGTCGGCGCGGCTGGCAGCGCGCCCGCCAATCCTGAGGCCGCCCGGGAGCGCCGTCGCCAATGGCTGAGGCCATTGGCTTTCGGGCATCAGGTGACCGGCTCCACCGGCTGCTTGGGCGTGCCGTGCAGCCGCGGGTCGGCCTCGCCGAGCGCGGCCTCCGGGCCCATCGGCTCGGGGTCGGCCAGGTACTCGAACTCGCCGCGGCCGTCCGGGCTGGGACCGGCGGCCCACCGGCCCTGGCGGCTCTCGGTACCCTCCGAGCAGCTCCAGAACTGGTACGCCACCCGGGACAGCTCCTGCTCTTGCGGAAAGCTGCTCGGGCAGGGCGTCGTCTCCAGCCCGTCCGCCTCCAGCTCCTTGATGGCGGCGATCCACTGGTTCTGGTGCATGGTGTCGCGGGCGATCAGGAACGACAGCATGTCGCGCACGCCCGGGTCCTCGGTCAGCGCGTAAAGCCGCGTCACCTGCAGCCGGCCCTGGGACTCGGCGGTCAGGTTGAAACGAAAGTCGGCCAGCAGGTTGCCGCTGGCCACCGTGTAGCGGGAGGTCCAGGGATAGCCGACGCTGTCGGTGGGCGCCGCGCCGGTGCCGGTGACGATGGCGTGCTGCGGGTTCATGCCGGCCAGCACCACGTCCTCGACCCGGCCGCCGCCCATGATCGCGCCGACGATCGTGTTCCTGGCCGCATCCTCCTGCGCCTCGACCGGCGAGGCATCGAGCAGCCGCGCGATCATGGTCGCGATCATCTCGACATGGGCGATCTCCTCGGTGCCGATATCGAGGATCATGTCGCGATACTTCTGCGGGCCCCGGCAGTTCCAGCCCTGGAACAGGTAGCTGATCATCACGCTCATTTCGCCCCACTGGCCGCCCAGGATCTCCTGGAGCTTCCTGGCATAGACCGGGTCCGGGCGCGCAGGCTTGGCGTTGTACTGCATATGACGATTTCGAAAGAACACTTCCTTGCCTCCAGAATTTTGGTGCGTTCGCGCCATAGCGCGGGCGGACAACCGGCCGCGCGATAAAGGGTTTCCGAGCGCGATGGTATTCCCTACACTTGGTTGAGGCAGTCGAGGGTGGCACGACGGGGCGTGGCGGGGTTGCCGTCGCCCACGCGCCGCCTCAGCTTGCAGGGCCAGGGGGATGCTCAGGCGGGATGCCGATGGCCGCGCACAGGGACACGCTGGGGAAGGCCGGGGCCGCGCCCGATCGGTCCGCGGCGCCCGATCGGTCCGCGGAAGCCGCCGGGCCGGCCGGCCCGCGGCGCGCGATCGCGCTCGGCCCCGGGCTCCCGGTCCGTCGGAGGCTCCCGCTGTCGTGGGCGGCGGCCGGCGCGGCATGAGCCCCGGCGGGACACGCCGGCGCGTGATGCCGGCCGGGCCGGGCGGAGCCGAGCCGGCGGGGTCGCCGAGCGTGCTGTTCCATGTCCAGCATCTGCTCGGGATCGGCCACGCCCGCCGCGCCGCGCTGATCGCCCGGGGCCTGGCGGCGGCCGGCTTCCGGGTGCGCGTGGCCTATGGCGGCTTCCCGGTCGCCGGAGTCGACTTCGGCGCCGCCGACATGATCCGGCTGCCGCCGGCGCGGGCTGCCGACGTCCATTTCTCGGCGATCCTGGGCGAGGACGGCCGGCCGGTCGACGAGGCTTGGCGCCGCCGCCGCCGGGACGCCCTGCTCGGGGCCTTCGAGGCCGCTCCGGCGCCGGACGTCCTGCTCACCGAGACCTTCCCCTTCGGCCGGCGCATGCTCGCCTTCGAGCTCGTGCCGCTGCTCGAGCGGGCGGCCGCGGCCCGCCCACGGCCGGTGGTGGCGGCCTCGGTGCGCGACATCCTGGTCGCCAAGGACGATCCGGCCAAGGAGGCGGAGATGGCCGACCGGGCGCGGCGCTGGTACGATCTCGTGCTGGTGCACGGCGACCCGGCCGTGGTGCCGTTCGAGGCCACCTTCCCCTTCGCCGGGCGCATCGCCGAGCGGCTGCGCTACACGGGCTATGTCGCCGCGCCGCGGCCGGACGCCCGGGTGGCGGCGGCAGGCGCCATGGCCGGCGACGGCACGGACGAGGTGATCGTCTCGGTCGGCGGCGGCGCGGTGGGCGAGGGCCTGCTGCGCGCGGCGCTGTCGGCCCGCGCGCTCTGCCGGCGCCCCGACGCCGCCCGGGCCCGTTGGCGGCTGCTGGCCGGGCCGGACCTGCCGAGCGGGGTGCTCGACTCGCTGCGCGCCGCCGCGCCGCCCGGGATGGTCGCCGAGCCGGCGCGGCCCGACTTCCCGGCGCTGCTCGGCCGCTGCCGGCTGGCCATCGCCCAGGCCGGCTACAACACCGTCCTCGACATCGTGGGCGCCCGCTGCCGCGCCGTCCTGGTCCCGTTCGCCGCCGGCAAGGAGAGCGAGCAGGGCCTGAGGGCCGGGCTCCTGGCCGAGCGTGGCCTCGCCGTCGTGGTGCCCGAGCGGGAGCTGAGCCCGGCGCGCCTCGCCCGGGCCGTCGACACGGTGCTGGAGGCACCGCCGCCGGCCGCGCCGGCCATTCGCCTCGACGGCGCGGCCGAGACCGCCCGGATGCTGCGCGCGGCGCTGGCCGGGCGGCGCAGCCCCGCCGCTCGGGGGGTGTAGCGGGCCGCCTTGCCGGCCTATACTGGACTCCGGTCAAGAGGTTCGGATCCGATGTCGCTTGACGCTCCCGCCGCCGCCGCGGCCGGCCTTGACGCCGCGGCCGACGATTTGTCCTGGCTGCTCCTCACGGCGGAGCTGGACGCCTGGGCCGCGGCCGGGCGCGTGGCGAACTTCTGGTGGCGCGACGACGACGCCACCCGTCCCGGTCCGGCGCTCGACCGCCTGCTGGCGGCGCGGGCCCGCCACGCCGTGCCGCTCGGCCTCGCCGTGATCCCGGCCGGCGCGACCGAGGCGCTGGCCGGGCGGCTCGCCACCGAGGACGCCGTTGTCACCGTGCTGCAGCACGGCTGGTCGCACGCCGACCACGGCGGGCCGGAGGGGCCGAAGACCGAGCTGGCGGACGGGCGGCCGGAGGCCGATCTCGACGCCGATCTGCGCGCGGGACGGCAGCGCATCGCCGCCCTGTTCGGCGACCGGGCCCGGGCCGTCATGGTGCCGCCCTGGAACCGCATCGGCGCGCGCGTTCGCGATCGGCTGCAACCGCTCGGCTATGTGGCGGTTAGCGGCATGGGCCTCAGGGGCGACGGCGTCGCGGGGCTGCGCAGCGTCAACGTGCATCTCGACATCGTCGACTGGCATGGCACCGGCGGCTTCCGGGGCGATGCGGCGGTGCTCGGCGAGGCCGTGGCGCATCTGCGGGCACGGCGCGAGGGCAACGCGGATCCGGAGGAGCCGACCGGCCTGATGACCCACCATATCGTGCACGACGAGGCGTGCTGGGCCTTCCTCGAGCGCTTCCTCGCCACCGTCCGGTGCCACCCGGCGGGCGCCTGGCCGGGGCTGGACGCCCTGCTGGGAGCGGACGGATGAGCGCGCATGTCTATCCGCGGCGCGAACTGGCGGCCGACTATCTGCGGGGCGCCGCCGGGCTCGCCTGCAGCCTCGGCATCTTCCTGGTGGTCGACCCGCACCCGGCGGTGGCCGGGGTTGCCCTCGTCCTCGCCTTCGTCTTCGCCCTGTTCACCGGCCGCACCGCGCTGCGCCAGCTGACCCGCTTCGAAACCGGCGATCAGGGCATCGCCGCCCGTGGGCCGGCCTCGACCGCGATCGCCTGGGACGAGCTGAGCGACCTCCGGCTGCGCTACTACTCGACCCGGCGCGACCGCGAGAAGGGCTGGATGCAGCTCAGCCTGCGCGGCCGGCGCCGGCGGCTGCGCCTTGAATCAAGCCTGACCGGCTTCGAGGACGTGGTCGAGCGGGCCGCCCGCGCCGCCGAGGCCAACGGTCTCAGCCTGTCGGACACGACCGTCAGCAACCTCGAGGCGCTCGGCATCCACCCGTCGGCCGATCAGCGCCCGGAGCGCGACGACTGGATCGCCCGCCTGCGGCGTGAGCCCGGGGACGACGGCGGGCAGGGGTCCGAGGCCGGCGGCGAGCGGCCGGCCAGGGCCACGGGCGGCGGCGCATGAGCGACCTGCTTCGCGTCGAGGACCTGCGCATCGAGTTCGCCGTGCCGGGGGGCAGCTTGGCGGCGGTCAAGGGCGCCTCGTTCCGCGTCCGGCCGGGCAGCACCGTGGCGCTGGTCGGCGAGAGCGGCTCGGGCAAGTCGGTCATCAGCCAGGCCATCCTCGGCCTGCTGCCGCGCAACGGCCGGATCAGTACGGGCCGGATCCACTTCCGCGACGTGGCGGCCGGCACCGACGCGGCGGCCGAGGCCAGCCCGCGGGCCGTCGACCTGACCAGCCTCGACCCCGAGGGGGCGGCCTACCGCCGGGTGCGTGGCGGCCGCATCTCGGTGATCTTCCAGGAGCCGATGACCTCGCTGTCGCCGCTGCACACCATCGGCAATCAGATCGTCGAGGCCGTGCGCCTGCACCGCAAGGCCACCCCGGCCGAGGCGGCCGAGCTGGCCGCCGAAATGCTGGGCCGGGTCGGCTTCCCGTCGCCGCGGCTGGCGCTCCATACCTATCCGTTCGAGCTGTCCGGGGGCCTGCGCCAGCGCGCCATGATCGCCATGGCGCTGGTCTGCCGGCCGGCGCTGCTGATCGCCGACGAGCCGACCACGGCGCTCGACGTCACCATTCAGGCTCAGATCCTGCACCTGCTCAAGGAGCTGCAGGGCGAGCTCGGCATGGCCGTCCTGCTGATCACCCATGATCTGGGCGTCGTCGCCAACCTGGCCGAGGAGGTGGTGGTGATGTTCCAGGGCGAGGTGATGGAGGCCGGGCCGCTCGAGGCGATCTTCCACCGGCCGGGCCATCCCTACCTCAAGGCGCTGATGCAGGCGGTGCCGCGCTTCGGCATGCAGCCGGGCGAGCGGCTGGTGCCGATCCGCGAGGTCGAGTCGGCCGGCGGCCGGCTGCTGGCGGAGAAGGAGCGGGCCTGGCCGGCCGACGCCGACCGGGCCGGGCCGCTGCTCGCCGTCGAGCATGTCACCAAGACCTTCTCGGCAAAGCAGAGCGGCGTGCTGCGCCGGGGAGCGGCCACGGTGGTCCGCGCGGTCGACGACGTCAGCTTCACCATCCGCCGCGGCGAGTGCCTGGGTCTGGTCGGCGAAAGCGGCTGCGGCAAGACCACCTTGAGCAAGATCCTGATGCGGGCGCTGACCCCGGACCAGGGCACCATCCGCTACAACGACCACGGGCGCCTGGTCGAGGTGCCGGCGCTGACGGGCGCGGCGCTCAAGGCCTTCCGGCAGCACATGCAGTTCATCTTCCAGGACCCGTTCAGCTCGCTCAATCCGCGGATGACGGTGCTCGACATCATCACCGAGCCGCTGCAGATCCACGGCATCGGCGACCGCGACTTCCGGCGCGAGCTGGCCAAGGAGATGATGCGCCTGGTCGGCCTCGACATCCGGCACCTGCAGCGCTACCCGCACAGCTTCTCCGGCGGCCAGCGCCAGCGCATCGGCATCGCCCGGGCCCTGGCGCTGCGCCCCAACCTGCTGATCTGCGACGAGCCGGTATCCGCGCTCGACGTCTCGATCCAGGCCCAGGTGCTGAACCTGCTCAAGGAGCTGCGCGACCGGCTGGGCCTCACCTACCTGTTCATCAGCCACAATCTGGCCGTCGTCGACTACATCGCCGACCGGATCATGGTGATGTGCCGGGGCGGCATCGTCGAGAGCGCGCCCAGCGAGCGGCTGTTCCGTGAGGCGGTGCACCCCTACACCCAGGCGCTGCTGGCGGCGGTGCCGCACCCCGATCCCGGCCGGCCGCTCGACCTGCGCCGGCTGATGGATGGCCGCGCGTCCGAGCCGTCCGCCTGGCCCGCGCCCTTCACCGTCACCGAGACCCATCGTCCCGGCCTGATCGACCTCGGCGAGGACCATGTGGTCCGCGCCGATCCCGACCTGCTCGCCGCCCTGCCTGCCAAGACCCTGGAGCTCGCCTGATGACACGCCTCGCCCCGGCCCTGGCCGTCCTGGCCCTGGCCTGCCTGACCGCCGCCCCGGCCGCCGCCCTCGTCGAGACGCCGATGCTCGAGGAGCGGGTCGCCGCCGGCCAGCTGCCGCCGGTCGACGAGCGGCTGCCCGATGAGCCCATGGTCGTCGACGTGGCCGCCGAGCACGGCGAGCCCGGCCGGCCCGGCGGTGAGATCAACTGGCTCGCCGGCCGCGCCAAGGACATCCGCATCATGAATGTCTACGGCTACGCCCGGCTGGTCGAGTACGACGAGGAGTTCGAGTTCCGGCCGGACCTGCTGTCGGATCTCGAGGTCGAGGAGGGGCGCACCTTCACCCTGCATCTGCGGCCCGGCCACCGCTGGTCCGACGGCGCCCCGTTCACCACAGAGGACTTCCGCTACGCCTGGGAGGAGATCGCCCTCAACGAGGAGCTGAGCCCGTTCGGGCCCGACTACCGTCTTCTGGTCGACGGCGAGGCGCCGGTGGTCGAGGTCCTCGACGAGCACACCATCCGCTACAGCTGGTCGAGGCCGAACCCGGAGCTGCTGCCGGCCCTGGCCGGGGCGCGGCCGCTCTACCTGTACGCCCCGGCCCATTACCTGAGGCAGTTCCACGCCGATCATGCCGAGCCGGCCGAGCTGCAGCAAAAGGTCGAGGCGAGCGGCGAGCGCAACTGGGTGGCCCTGCACATCCGGCGCGGCGACCTCTACGACGCGGTCAATCCGGAGCTGCCGGTGCTGCAGCCCTGGATCAACACCACGGCGCCGCCGTCCAAGCGCTTCCTCTTCGAGCGCAACCCGTTCTACCACCGGGTCGACGCGGCCGGGCAGCAGCTGCCCTACCTCGACCGGGTGATCGTCAACATCTCCGACAGCTCGCTGATCCCGGCGCAGACCGGCGCCGGCGCCAGCGACCTGCAGGCCCGGCACATCCGGTTCGACAGCTACACCTTCCTGAAGCAGGCCGAGGAGCGCAACGACTACGAGGTGCGGCTGTGGCCGACCGCGCTCGGCTCGGACATCGCCCTGTACCCGAACCTGAACGCGCGCGATCCGGTCTGGCGCGAACTCAACAGGGACGTTCGGTTCCGTCGGGCCCTGTCGCTTGCCATCAACCGTGAGGAGATCAATCAGGTCATCTACTACGGCCTGGCGCAGCCGGGCAACAACACCGCGCTGCCCGATTCGCCCCTTTGGGACGAGGAGCGTGCGCTGATGCACGCCCGTTTCGACCCGGAGCAGGCCAGCCGCCTGCTCGACGAGATCGGCCTGACCGAGCGGCGCGGCGACGGCATCCGGCTGCTGCCGGACGGCCGGCCGCTCGAGATCGTGATCGAGACCGCCGGCGAGCGCTCCGAGGAGGTCGACGTGCTCGAGCTGATCGACGACAGCTGGCGCGAGATCGGCGTCGACCTGTTCGTCAGCACCTCGCAGCGCGACGTGTTCCGCACCCGGGTGTTCTCCGGCGACGTGGTCATGTCGGTGTGGTTCGGCCTGGACAACGCCCTGTTCACCGCGAACACGGTGCCGGACGAACTGGCCCCGGTCGACCAGAACTGGCTGCAGTACCCGATGTGGGGCCAGCACTACCAGACCGGCGGGCAGGCCGGCGAGGCGCCGGACATGGACTTCGCGATCCGGCTGATGGACCTCTACGAGGAGTGGCGCGCGACCGCCGATCGCGACCGGCGCGCCGAGATCATCACCGAGATGCTCGACATCCACGCCCGGCAGGTCACCACGATCGGCACGGTGCACGGCGTAAGGCAACCCGTGGTGGTCGCCAACCGGCTCCGCAACGTCCCGGATTCGGCCATCTACAGCTGGGATCCGGGGGCCCATTTCGGCATCCACGACCCGGACACCTTCTGGGTTGTGAACTAGCCGGCCGGCCCTGGATCCGGCACGAGCCGCCGCCATGCTCGCCTACATCGTCCGTCGGCTGCTGATCATGATCCCGACGCTGCTGGCGATCAGCGCCATCAGCTTCGTGATCATCCAGCTGCCGCCGGGCGACTATCTGACCACCTTCATCAACGAGCTGCGCGCACGGGGCGAGAGCGTCGACCCCAACCAGGTCGAGTTCCTGCGGCAGACCTACGGCCTGGACCGGCCGCTGATCGAGCAGTACTTCTTCTGGTTGGGAAATGTCTTGACCGGGGACTTCGGCTACTCGTTCGAGTACAATCTGCCGGTTACCGAGGTGGTTGGCGACCGCATGCTGCTGACCATCCTCATCACGCTTGCGACCACCTTGTTCATCTGGGTGGTCTCGTTCCCGATCGGCATCTACTCGG
This sequence comes from uncultured Mycobacteriaceae bacterium, assembly GCA_964613585.1. Taxonomy (GTDB): domain Bacteria; phylum Pseudomonadota; class Alphaproteobacteria; order DSM-16000; family Inquilinaceae; genus CAZTHL01. The sequence goes on from CAZTHL010000079.1 coordinate 13,027, forward strand.
CGACCCATCAGTACAGCATCGGCGACTACTCGCTGACCTTCCTCGGCTTCCTCGGCCTGGCGACGCCGAACTTCCTGCTGGCCCTGGTGCTGCTCTACGTCTCGAACATCTGGTTCGGTACCTCCATCGGCGGCCTGATGGATCCGTACTACCTCGACCAGCCGATGAGCTGGGGCAAGCTCGTGTCGGTCCTGGAGCATCTCTGGGTGCCGGTGATCGTCATCGGCACCTCGGGCACCGCGGCCATGATCCGCCGCCTGCGCGCCAACCTGCTCGACGAGCTTCAGAAGCAGTACTACGTCACGGCGCTCGCCAAGGGGCTGCCGCGCCGCCGCGCCCTGCTCAAGTATCCCTTGCGCATGGCGCTAAACCCGTTCATCGCCGACATCGGCAACATCCTGCCGCAGCTGATCTCCGGCGCCACCATTGTCGCCGTGGTGCTCAACCTGCCGACGACGGGCCCGCTGCTGCTGGGCGCGCTGCAGAGCCAGGACATGTACCTGGCCGGCTCCTTCGTGTTCTGGCTGGCCGGGCTCACCGTGGTCGGCGTGCTGCTGTCCGACCTCGCCCTGGCGGTGCTCGATCCGCGCATCCGCCTCGCCGGAGGGGCCGCCAAATGAGCGCCGACATCCGCGAGCCCGCCCGGCCCGGCGACGGCGGCACGCTCGAGCACTATGTCAGCACCGCCGAATGGGATCCCTACCGCAGCGAGCCGCTGACGCCGAAGCAGGAGGAGTACTACCTCGCCTCGCAGTGGAAGATCATGTGGTGGAAGCTGAAGCGCCACCGCCTGGCCACCATCTCCGGCGGGATCCTGCTGTTCTTCTACGTCTCGATCCTGTTCGTCGAGGTGATCGCCCCGTACGACCTGCACACGCGCCACACCCAGTACATCTACGCGCCGCCTCAGCCGCTGCATCTCTTTCATGAAGGCCGCCTGGTCGGTCCCTTCGTCTACGGCTACAGCTTCGAGCTCGACCTGGAGACGCTTAAGCGCGTCTACACGGTCGACCGCTCGGATGTGCAGCCGGTGCGCTTTTTCTGCCAGGGCGACCCGTACCGGTTCTGGAAGCTGTTCGAGGCGCGCTTCCACCTGTTCTGCCCGGCCGAGGACGGCACCCTGTTCCTGCTCGGCACCGACCGGCTCGGCCGCGACCTGCTGAGCCGGATGATCCATGCCGGGCGCATCTCGCTCACCGTGGGCCTGATCGGCGTCATCGTCAGCTTCGTGCTCGGCATCGTGATCGGTGGGCTCGCCGGCTACTACGGCGGCTGGATCGACAACATCGTCAACCGGATCATCGAGATCTTCCAGAGCTTCCCGCAGCTGCCGCTGTGGATGGCGCTGTCGGCGGCGCTGCCGGCCACCTGGAGCCCGCTGCTCATCTATTTCGGCATCACCATCATCCTCGGCCTGGTCGAGTGGACCGGGCTGGCGCGCGCCGTGCGCTCGAAGCTGCTGGCCCTGCGCGAGGAGGACTTCTGCACCGCCGCCCAGCTCATGGGCGCCTCCCCGGGCCGGGTGGTCGGCCGGCATCTCCTGCCGAGCTTCATGAGCCATCTGATCGCCTCGGCGACCATCGCCGTGCCGGGGATGATCCTCGGGGAGACCGCGCTCAGCTTCCTCAACCTCGGGCTGCGCCCGCCGATCACCAGCCTTGGCGTACTGCTGAACGAGGCTCAGAACATCAACGCCGTGGCGCTCTATCCCTGGCTCATGCTGCCGGTGGTGCCGGTGATCATCATCGTGCTCGCCTTCCAGTTCCTGGGCGACGGGCTGCGCGACGCCGCCGATCCGTACCGGTGACGATTCGGCCGGCCGGCCTTGGCCTCACCGGCCCGGTGTCGTTCAACCGGGGTTAAGGCGCCTTCGCCATACTGTCCGGGCGCACCGTCCCGCTGTCCCGGAACGCTCGACATGACCGACCTTGACGCGGAGGCCCAGGCCGCGGGCGAGGCTCCCGCGCCGGCCCCGGATACCGCCCCCGCCGGAAAGGGCGGCGCCGACTTCGGCGAGGTCGCCGCCGCCGGAGAGGGCGGCGCCGACTTCGGCGAGGCCGCCGCCGCCGACGCCGACGCGGCCCAATGGGATGGAGCGGAAGGCGCCGCGGCCGCGAGCACCGAGGCCGCCGGCGCCGGCCCGGCCGCGGAGCCGGCGGCCGCCGCCGGGCCGGATCCGGCGCCGAGACGGGCCAAGGCCAAGCCGAAGCGCGATCTCACCCCGCTCATCACCAAGGCCAAGGTCGGTGTCGTCGAGGCGCAGTTCGACCTGGCGCAGACCCTGCAGAAGGGCGACGGCGTCCCGGCCAACCCCAAGGAGGCCTCGAGCTGGTACCTGGCGGCCGCCGAGCAGGGCCATGCCGAGTCGCAGTACTGCCTGGCGCTGATGCTGCAGCAGGGCGAGGGGGTGAAGCGCAGCCAGAAGCGGGCGGCCGAATGGTTCGCAAAGGCCTCGGCGCAGGACCATCCGCAGGCGCACTGGCGCCTGGCGCTGCAGCATCGGACCGGCAACGGGGTGGACAAGGACCCGGCCAAGGCCTTCCAGCTGTTCATGAAGGCGGCCCGGCAGCGCGAGAAGATCGCCCAGTACAGCCTGGGCGCCATGTACTACGCCGGCGAGGGCACCAAGCAGGACTACGCGAAGGCGGCCAAATGCTACGAGATGGCCGCCGAGCAGGGCTACGCCAACGCCCAGTTCATGCTGGGCAAGATGTACACCGACGGTACCGGCGTGGCGCAGGACGACACCAAGGCGTCGTACTGGTACGGCCGCGCCGCGGACCAGGGCATGGCCCGCTCGCAGTACACGCTCGGCACCCTCTACGAGGCCGGAGAAGGGGTCGAGCAAAGCTACACCGAGGCCGAGACCTGGTACCGCAAGGCGGCCGAGCAGAACTACACCGACGCCCAGGTGGCGCTGGGAGACATGTTCGAGCAGGGCAAGGGCTGCGAGCCGGACCTGGCCGAGGCCTTCCAATGGTTCAGCCGCGCCGCGGAGAACGGCAACGCCCGCTCGCAGCACACCTTGTGGCGCTTCTACACGAAAGGGTTGGCGGTCGAGCCGGACCTGGCGCAGGCCGCGGAATGGTGCCGCAAGGCCGCGGTCCAGGACCATGCCGACGCCCAGCACGAGCTCGGCACCATCCTGCGCGACGGGATCGGCGCCGAGGCCGATGACCGGGAGGCGGCGCACTGGTACGACCGCGCGGTCCGCCAGGGCCATCTGGAGGCCTCGGTGCGCCTGGGCGAACTGCGCGAGGCCGGCCGTGGCGTCGAGCAGGACTTCGTCGAGGCGCGCAAGCTCTACCGCAGCCCGGCCGAGCAGGGCCACGCGCTCGCCCAGCGCCGGCTCGGCGACCTTTACGCCAAGGGCTACGGCGTCGCCCAGGACTTCGTCACCGCCTATGCCTGGCTCAACCTGGCGGTCGCCCGCGGCCTGCACGACGCCGTCGAAACGCGCGACCAGCTGTCCAAGCGGCTGTCGCCGGAGCTGTTGAGCCGGGCCCAGGCCCTGGCCGGCGAATGGTACGAACGCTTCGCGCTGCGAGAATATGTCGACGCCATCCGCCGCTCGCCGAAGCGGCTCGCCGAGGTGCTGGGCGACTGAGGCGGGGCGGCGGCCGACGATGTTGCCGTACCCAGAAACGCTCTAGTACTACAGTTGTAGATCATGTCGGCGGCGATAATGGGCGGTCGCGGC
>CAZTHL010000080.1:0-16404 GCA_964613585.1 uncultured Mycobacteriaceae bacterium
GCGCCCTGCAGGACTCGAACCTGCGACCCCAAGCTTAGAAGGCTCGTGCTCTATCCGGCTGAGCTAAGGGCGCGTGATGCGCGCGGCCGCGGCGCCGCGCGGCTCCACACGGGTGATTATGGGGACTCGGCGCGCCGTTCGCCAAGCCCGGCGTGCCGTGTCCGGATGCGCGGCGGCCGGGGCCTCGACCGGCCGGGCCACCGTGCCGCGACGGGGCGTCCCGGCTATCGGGGCTTCGGCTTGAAGTTGTCCGAGTAGTTGCGCGGGCGGACCCGCCGCTCGTGCTCCTTCTCCACGGTGAACACCAGGCCCTTGCGCTTGGCGAAGGCGATGGCGTCGTCCCGGCTGGCGAAGTGCAGGTGCACCTGGTTGAGCGTGTCACCGGAGCTGACCCAGCCCATCAGCGGCTCGGGCTTGCGCGGCGTCTCCGGCTCGTACTCGAGCACCCATTGCCGGGTCCTGCCGTGCCCGGATTGCATGGCGGTCTTGGGCGGGCGATAGATGCGCGCGCGTGTCGTCACTCGATCAAGGCCCCTCTCGGTCGCGCCGCGGTGCCGGCACGCCTACCCCTGCACCACGACCGCCCACACCATATCGCGGCGGCCCGGCCTGTCAATTTGCCGCTGGCCCGGCGCCGCCGATGCCGCCCGAGGGAGACCCGATGCGCCTGCCCGTCCCGCTCCGCCCCGGCCGGCTGGTGCGCCGCTACCAGCGCTTCCTGGCCAATGTCGCGCTGGACGACGGCGGCGGCCTGGTCACCGCGCATTGCCCCAATCCGGGCCGCATGATGGGCCTGAGCGCGCCCGGCCTCGAGGTGTGGCTGTCCCGGGCCGCCGACCCGCGGCGCAAGCTCGGCCACACACTCGAGCTGGTGCGCCTGCCCGCGGGCGACCTCGTCGGCATCCACACCGGGCGGCCCAACGCGCTGGCCGCCGAGGCGATCCGTGCCGGCCGCATCCCGGAGCTGGCCGGCTACCCGATCCTGCGCCGCGAGGTGCGCTACGGCGCGGCCAGCCGGGTCGACCTCCTGCTCGACGGCGCCGAGGGCCGGCCGCCTTGCCACGTCGAGGTGAAGAACGTGCATCTCCGGCGCGCCGACGGCCCGTTCCCCGACGCCGCCGAGTTCCCGGACTGCGTCACCGCGCGCGGCGCCCGTCATCTGGCCGAGCTGTCCCGGGTGGTCGCCGCCGGCGGCCGGGCGGTCATGCTGTTCATCGTGCAGCGGGGCGATTGCCGCCATTTCCGCATAGCCGGGGACCTCGACCCCGCCTATCTTGACGCCTTCGGCCGGGCCGGCGAGTCCGGGGTGGAAACCCTATGTTATTCCTGCCGGGTCACGCTCGATGGTATCGAGGTGGCCGGCTCGCTGCCGGTCGAGCCGGCCGGCGCGACGAGGTCCGGCGAGCACGACGACCCACGGCGGAGGCGGCGGAAACGGTGACTTTGGCCCTGAAGGAGCCCGTCCGAGGCAGCGAGATCCCGATCCACGGGGCCGAGGCGTTCGCCGGCATGCGCCGTGCCGGCCGCCTGGCCGCGCAGGTGCTGGACCACGTCACGCCCTTCGTCGCGCCCGGCGTGACCACCGGCGAGCTCGACGAGCGCTGCGAGGCGTTCATGCGCGAGCGCGGCGGCATTCCGGCGCCGCTCGGCTACCGCGGCTACCCGAAGGCGACCTGCATCTCGCTCAACCACGTGGTCTGCCACGGCATCCCGGGCGACCGGAAGCTGCAGAACGGCGACATCCTCAACATCGACGTCACCGTCGTGCTCGACGGCTGGCACGGCGACACCAGCCGCATGTACACGGTCGGCGACCGCATCAGCGTCAAGGCGCGCCGGCTGATCGACACCACCTACGAGGCGATGATGCGCGGCATCGAGGCGGTGCGCCCCGGCGCCACCCTGGGCGATGTCGGCTTCGCCATCCAGAGCCATGTCGAGGCGCAGCGCTTCTCGGTGGTGCGCGACTACTGCGGCCACGGCCTCGGCCGGGTGTTCCACGAGGCGCCCAGCGTGGTGCATTTCGGCCGGCCCGGCGACGGCGCCGTGCTCGAGGCGGGCATGCTGTTCACCATCGAGCCCATGGTCAACGCCGGCCGCTTCGAGGTGAAGATCCTGTCCGACGGCTGGACCGCGGTGACCCGCGACAAGAGCCTGTCGGCCCAGTTCGAGCATTCGGTCGGCGTCGTCGAGGGTGGGGTCGAGATCTTCACCCTGTCGCCCGCCGGCTACACCAAGCCGCCCTACCCGGTGCCCCCGGCCGGCGCCAACATCCGGACCGCTGTCGGCCGGTGAGCCCGCGCGACGACGGCGCCGAGGCCGCGGCCGGGCCGCCGCCACCCGACCCGGACGGCGAGACGCCGCACTACCACGGCCACCGCAAGCGCCTGCGCCGGCGCTTCCTCAAGGCCGGGCCGGACGCCCTGCCCGACTACGAGCTGCTCGAGCTGCTGCTGTTCGCCGCCATCCCGCACCGCGACGTCAAGCCGCTCGCCAAGCAGCTGCTCGAGCACTTCGGCGGCCTCGGCGGCGTGCTGACCGCGCCGGCCGAGCAGCTCGAGCGGCGCGCCGGCCTCGGCCCGGCCGCCGCCGCCACGCTCAAGGTGGTCCACGCCGCCGCCGAGCGCATGCTGCGCGAGACGGTCCTGGAGCGGCCGGCCATCGCCGGCTGGCAGGATCTGCTGCGCTACCTGGACATCGCCCTCAAGTACGAGAAGACCGAGCAGCTGCGCCTGCTGTTCCTCGACCGCCGCAACTGCCTGATCGCCGACGAGGTGCAGCAGCGCGGCACGGTCGACCACGCCCCGGTCTATCCGCGGGAGGTCGTGCGCCGTGCCCTCGACCTCAACGCCTCGGCGCTGATCGTCGTGCACAACCACCCCTCCGGCGACCCGAGCCCGTCGCCCGGCGACATCGCCGTGACCCGGGAGCTGGCGCAGGCCGCCGGCGCCGTCGGCATCGCCCTGCACGACCATCTGATCATCGGACGCAAAGGCCACGCCAGCTTCAAGTCCCTGGGCCTGCTCTAGACCGCCGCCGGCCCGGCTGCTATCCGGTCCGGCCCGAGCGCGGCGCCCGGGCCACCGGCCATGGCGAGCGGCCGCGACGATTTTCCCGGGCCGCAGGCCGTCCCCGCGGCGCGCGCCCGCTATCTGACGTTGGGTGAGAGATGGGAGCCGAGCCTTGACCACCCCCGGCGTGCCGACGGCCGACGAGCCGGACCCGGCCGGCGGCCACCGCGTCGCCAACCGCTGGCTGATGCGCCGCGCCCGCGGCGCGCGGCCGGCGCTCGCGCTCGCCGTGGCCTGCGGCGTGGCGACCGGCGTGCTCGTCATCGGCCAGGCGGCGGCGACCGCCGTCATCGTCGCCGAGGCGGTGCTCGGTGGCGCCGGCCCGGCCGAGCTGTGGCCCGCCTTCGCCGTCCTGCTGGCGATCATCGCCGGCCGTGCGATCGCCGCCTGGGGCGGCGAGGTCGCCGGCTTCGCCGCGGCGGCGCGCGTCAAGCTCGCCCTGCGCGACGAGCTCTACCGCCATGTCCAGGCGCTCGGGCCCGCCTTCACCGACGGCCGGCACAGCGGCGGCCTCGCCTCGGCCATGGTCGAGCAGGTCGAGGCGCTCGAAGGCTACTACGCCCGCTACCTGCCGCAGATGGTGGTCGCCACCCTGGTGCCGCTGGTCATGCTGGCCGTGGTGTTCTGGGTCAACTGGGTGGCCGGGCTGATCCTGCTCGGCACCGCGCCGTTCATCCCGGTGTTCATGGCGCTGATCGGCATGGGCGCGGCCAAGGCCAGCCGGCGCCAGTTCCGCACCCTGGCGCGCATGGGCGGCTATTTCCTCGACCGGCTGCAGGGCCTGGCGACCCTGCGTCTGTTCGGCGCCGCCGAGCGCGAGCTCGACCGGGTGACCGAGATTTCCCACGAGTTCCGCCGGCGCACCATGAGCGTGCTGCGCATCGCCTTCCTGTCCTCGGCGGTGCTCGAGCTGTTCAGCGCCATCGCCGTGGCGCTCACCGCCATCTATGTCGGCCTGTCGCTGATCGGCTTCATCGGCTTCGGCACCGGTCCCGAAGGGCTCGGCCTGATGACCGGCCTGTTCGTGCTGCTGCTGGCCCCGGACGTGTTCGTGCCGCTGCGCCAGCTGGCCACGCATTACCACGACCGCGCCGCCGCGGTCGGCGCCGCCGAGGAGCTGCTGACCGTGCTCGACCAGCCGGCGCCGGCGCGGGCCCGGGCCGGCGGGCGGCCGGTGCCGGACATCGGCCCGGCGCGGGTCGCCTTCGAGGACGTGCATCTCGCCTTCGAGCACGGGCGCCGGCCGGTGCTGAGCGGCGTCGACCTCGCGCTCGAGCCGGGCGAGCGGGTCGCCCTGGTCGGCCCCAGCGGCACCGGCAAGTCGACCCTGATCCACCTGCTTCTGGGCTTCCTGGTCCCCGACGCCGGCACGGTGCGCCTCAACGGGGTCGACCTCGCCGAGGCCGATCCCGAGGCGGCGCGGCGCCTGATCGGCTGGGTCGGCCAGCGCTGCCACCTGTTCCACGGCACGGTGCGCGACAACATCCGGCTCGGCCGGCCCGACGCCGGCGATCTGGACATCGAGCGCGCCGCCGCCCTGGCCCGGGTCGACGAGTTCACCGCCGCCCTGCCCGACGGCCTGGACACCGCGGTCGGCGAGCGCGGGCTCGGCCTGTCCGGCGGCCAAGCGCAACGGGTCGCGCTGGCCCGGGCGTTCCTCAAGGACGCGCCGCTCCTGCTGCTCGACGAGCCGACCGCCAATCTGGACAGCCACAACGAGCGGCTGATCCTGGACGCCATCGAGCGGCTGGCCGAGGGGCGCACGGTGCTGATGGCGACCCACAGCGCGGCCGGGATCCGCCGGGTCGACCGGGTGGCTCGTCTGGCCGGCGGGCGGCTGGTCGAGCGGGCCGAGCCCGAGCGGCTCCGGCGGGAGGCGACGGGATGAGGGATCTCTGGACGTTCATCGGCCTGTTCGGCCGGCGCCGCTGGCTGATGCTGGCGGGCGGTCTGCTCAGCCTGACCACCGTGCTCGCCGGCATCGGCCTGCTGACCCTGGCCGGCTGGTTCATCACCGCCGCGGCGCTGGCCGGGCTCGGCCTGATGACCGTCAACATCTTCACGCCCAGCGCCGGCATCCGCTTCTTCGCGCTGGCTCGCACCGGCTCGCGCTACGCCGAGCGGCTGGTCACCCACCACGCCACCTTCGCGCTGCTCGCCGACCTGCGCCTGTGGTTCTTCCGCAAGGCGATCCCGCTGGCCCCGGCCCGGCTCGGCAGCCTGCGCGGCGGCGATCTGCTGAACCGTGCCACCGCGGATATCGACGCCCTCGACAACCTGTATCTGCGCGTGCTGACCCCGAGCGTGGTGGCGCTCATCGTCGCCCTGCTCGCCGCCCTGGTCCTGGGCGCGATCGACACCCGGCTGGCCTTTGGCATCCTGGCGCTGCTCGCGGTCGCCGGCATCGGCTTGCCGGCGCTCGCCGGGCGGCTCGGCCACCGCGCCGGGGCCGACATCGTCGCCACCACCCAGCGGCTGCGCACCGACGTTGTCGACGGCGTGCAGGGCCTGCCCGAGCTGATGGTGTTCCAGGCCGCCGGGCGTCAGGCCGACCGGGTCGCCGCCGGCGGCGCCACCCTGGTCGACCGGCAGCGGCGCATGAGCCGGATCGCCGGCCTCTCCGCGGCGCTGAGCGGTGCGGCGGCGCAGCTCGCCGTTGTCGTCGCGCTCCTCGTCGGCGTCGGCCTGCTGCAGGCGGGCACGATCAGCGGACCGGTCCTGGTGCTGATCCTGCTGGGCGTGATCGCCCTGTTCGAGGTGGTGCAGCCGCTGCCCGCCGCCTTCCAGCAGTTCGGCCGCACCCGGGCGGCGGCACGCCGCCTGCTCGACATCGCCGAGGCGGCGCCGGCGGTGGCCGAGCCGGCCCGGCCGGTGCCCGCGCCGGCGCGCACCGACCTCGCGCTCGACGATGTCACGTTCCGCTACCGGCCGGAGGACCCGCCCGCCGTGGCCGGGCTCGGCCTCGCCATCCCCGAGGGCCGGCGCCTTGCCCTGCTGGGGCCGAGCGGCGCCGGCAAGTCGACCCTGACCCAGTTGCTGCTGCGCTTCTGGGACCCCCAGGACGGCGCCATCCGGCTGGGCGGCGTCGACCTGCGCGACCTCGCGCTCGATGAACTGTGGTCGCGTCTCGGCCTGCTGTCGCAGCGCAGCCAGCTGTTCGACGGCACGATCCGCGACAACCTGCTGATCGCCGACCCGGACGCCGACGACGACGCTCTGCTGGCCGCGCTGACCGACGCCCGCGTCGCGGACTTCGTGGAAGGCCTGCCGGACGGGCTCGACACCTGGGTCGGCGAGGCCGGGGTGCGCGTCTCCGGTGGCCAGGCGCGGCGCATCGCGCTCGCCCGGGTGATCCTGAAGCGCCCGCCGGTGCTGATCCTCGACGAGCCGACCGAAGGCGTCGATGCCGAGACCGAGCGGGAGATCATGGCCAGCCTGGGGCGGCTCATGGACGGGCGCACCGTGGTGCTGATCACCCACCGGCTCGACCATCTGCATCTGATGGACGAGATCGTGCTGCTCGAGCAGGGCCGGATCGTCGAGCGCGGCAGCCCTGCCGCACTGGCGGCGCGGCCGGGACGCTACGCCCGGCTGCTGGCCGACCACGCGCTCGAGGCCCGGGACCCCGTGCCGGCCTGATGGCGGAGACGCCGGCGGACGACCGCGAGAGCTGGGGCGCGCCTGCCCCGCGCGAGGGCATCGAGCGGCCGCCGAGCCGGCCGGCCCGCAGCCGCGCCGCCCGGCTGCTCTATCTCGGCTTCGGCATTCTCATGGTGGCGCTCGGCGCGGTCGGCGCCTTCCTGCCGCTGCTGCCGACGACGGTGTTCCTGCTGGCGGCGCTGTGGGCCTTCGCGCGCTCGTCCGACCGGCTGCACGCCTGGCTCTGGCACCATCCGCGCTTCGGCCCGCCGATCCGCGACTGGACCCGCCACGGCGCAATCGGCCGCCGCGCCAAGGTGCTCGCCGTGGCGCTCCTGCTGCTCAGCCCGGTGGTCATGCTGCTGACCGGCGTTCGGGGCTGGGTTGTGGCCGCCGTCGTCCCTATCTTAGTCGCGGTCGGCCTGTTCATTGTGACCCGGCCGGCGCCGCCGCCGAAGCCGGACCCTGGGGCCGGCGCGGGATCAGGGAGGGCGTAGGGCGAAGCCGGACGCCGGGCCGCGCCGGGCATTGGGCCGTCCACAGCGAGGACAGCGCGGGGCCGCGATGGATCCCGCCCGGGAGGAGGCTTGCGCGCGTGCACCCGATGGACCCGATGACCCGCCCGACCACCGAGCGGGACAGCTATGTCCGGGCGGTCGAGTCGCCGGTGGCCCGCACCCTGCTGCTCTCCTTCGGCGTCGTCTGCGCCGGCGTCGGCATGATCGGGGTGATCATCCCGCCGGTCCCGACCGCCGGTCTTCTGCTGGTGGCGCTGTGGGCGTTCGCGCGCAGCTCGCGCCGCTTCCATGACTGGCTGTTCTACCACCGCCACGTCGGCCCCTATCTGCGCCTGTGGGTGCGGCACCGCGCCATTGAGCGGCGGGCCAAGATCGGCGCCCTCGTCACCATGGTCCTCAGCCTCGGCATCGTGCACGTCCTGGTCGAGGTGATGGCCCTGCGCATCGGCCTCACCGTGGCGCTGCTCGCCCTCGGCCTGTTCGTCGCGACCCGCAACGCGCCTCCTGCGGATTGGCGCGAGACCGTTTAAGGCGCCAAGAAGCCCCCTCCTCCGCGAAACCGCGGAGACGGTGACACGCAAGCAGGAACAATCCTTTATCTCCCCCGCTCCACGCCACGCGTGAGGGCGGGTCGGGAGGAGGTCCGCCGGGTGGTGACGAGCGTCACCCGACGATCATCCGCTCGAGCGTCTCCAGCCGGTCGGCCTCATGGGCCGGCTTGTCCCAACGGATGCGGTGCACCCGGGGAAAGCGCATGGCCACGCCAGACTTGTGCCGGGCCGAGCGGTGCACGCTGTCAAAGGCGATCTCCAGCACCAGCCCCGGCTCGACCGCGCGCACCGGCCCGTAGCGCTCGACCGTGTGGTTGCGCACCCAGCGGTCGAGCCGGGCCAGCTCCTCGTCGGTGAAGCCGAAATAGGCCTTGCCGACCGGTACCAGCTCGGCCCCGCCTTCGGCCTCGCGCCAGGTGCCGAAGGTGAAGTCGGAATAGAAGGACGAACGCTTGCCGTGGCCGCGCTGGGCGTACATGAGCACGGTGTCGAGGGTGAGCGGCCCGCGCTTCCACTTGAACCATGGCCCCTTCGGCCGCCCGGGCACGTAAGGGCTGTCGCCGCGCTTCAGCATCAGCCCCTCGATGGCGTTGTCGCGCGCCCCGGCCCGCCGCCCAGCCAGATCGTCCCAGCCCTCGAAGGGCAGCAGCCCGGACAGATCCATGCGCCGCGGCTGCGCGCCCGCGAACCACGCCTCGAGCCGCGCCCGCCGCTCGTCGAAGGGCAGCGGCCGAAGGTCCTGCTCCGCGTCCCAAAGGATGTCGTAGAGGCGCACCCAGGCCGGAAACTCGGCGAGCGCCTTCGCCGTCACGGATTTTCGGTTGAGGCGCTGCTGCAGGTCGTTGAATGGCGCGATCTCCAGCTCGTCCTTACCGGGTCGCGCCACCAGCACTTCGCCGTCGAGCACGGCGTCGAAGCCCATGGCCTCGACGATCTCCGGGAAGGCGCCCGACACGTCCTCGCCGGTGCGCGAGTAGAGCCGGCGCCGAGGGCCCTCCGGCCCGCCGCGGGCGACGAGTTGGACGCGGATGCCGTCCCACTTCCACTCGGCCCGGTAGGGTGCCAGGTCGAAGCTGCCGATGTCCTCGTCCTCGAGCGGGGTAGCCAGCATGAGCGGCCGGAAGGTGGCGCGCTCGTCGATTACCGGCCGCCCGGCCCGGCCCTCGAGCCAGGCGAACAGGTCCTGATACGGCGCCTCAAGACCGTGCCATAACTCCTCAATATCATTGACATCCTTGCCGCCCCAGTCGGCCAGCGCGGTTTTCGCCAGGCGGGCCGAGACGCCGACCCGCAGGCCGCCGCTGATGAGCTTGATGAGGGCGAGGCGGCCGGGCGGATCGAGCGCGTCGAGCCAGTCCTCGATCAGCCTCGGCGCCTCGAGCCGGCTGGCGGCGCGCAGGCTCTCGACCACCTCCGAGAGCGACGGCGCACGGTCGGCGCCGGAGCGGGCCGGCCAGATCAGCGACACGGTCTCGGCCAAGTCGCCGACGAAGTCGTAGGACCAGGCGAATAACTCGGGCTCAACCCGCTCGGTGGCGAGCGCGCGCACCATGCCCGGCTTGGCGCTGTCGAAGGACAGGCCCTCGGTCAGCGCCGCCACGCCCCAGCCGCGGTCCGGGTCGGGCGCGTGGTCGAGATAGTCCTTGATGAGGCGGATCTTGCCGTTGCGCGACGGCATGAACACCAGCGCCTCGATGAGCCCGGCGAACGCCTTCACCGGGAGCCTTGTCCCGTCAGGGGGCATCGGCCACCTTCGCGCAAGCGGAAGATCCTCTTGGCCGCGCCCGTCATTCCAGCTCGTCCTCCTCGCGCCCCACCAGGGCCAGCGCCCGGGCGCGACGCCCGCGCTTGCGCACGGCGAAGACCAGCGCCTCCTCCCGGCCGTGGGTGACCCAGACCTCCTGGGCCGCGACGTCCTCGACGGTGGCCAGCAGCTCGTCCCAGTCGGCATGGTCGGAGATGATGAGCGGCAGTTCGACGCCGCGCTGGCGGGCGCGCTGGCGCACGCGCATCCAGCCCGAGGCGGCCGCGACCACCGGTTCGGGCAGGCGCCGTGACCAGCGGTCGGCGATCTGCCCGGGCGGGGCCAGCACGATCTCGCCCTTGAGCTGCGCCTTGGCCGCGCTGGTGGCGGGCTCGAGGCGGCCCAGGTCGACGCCGTGGCGCTGGTAGAGGGTGCACAGGGCGACCAGCGCGCCGTGCAGGAAGACGGGCCGGTCGTAGCCGGCCTGGCGCAGCAGCGCGATCACCCGCTGGCACTTGCCGAGCGGGTAGACGCCGACGACGTGGGCGCGCTCCGGGAACAGCGACAGGGAATGCAGGAGCCGGGCGATCTCGCCCTCGGCCGGCGGGTGGCGGAACACCGGCAGCCCGAAGGTGGCCTCGGTGACGAACAGGTCGCACGGTACCGGCTCGAAGGGGGCGCAGGTCGGGTCGGCGCGGCGCTTGTAGTCGCCGGAGACGACGACCCGGCTGCCCTTGTAATCCAGCACCACCTGGGCGCTGCCGAGCACGTGGCCCGCCGGCGCCAGGGTGAGCGACACGTCGCCAAGGGTGACGGTCTCGCCCGGCTCGAGCGGCTGCCGGGAGGCCGCCGCGTTGTCGCCGTAGCGGGCGCGCATGATCGCCAGCGTCTCCGGCGTCGCCAGCACCGCGTCGTGGCCGGCCCGGGCATGGTCGGCATGGCCGTGCGTGATGACGGCCCGCGGCACCGCCCGGTGCGGGTCGACGTAGAGATCGGCCGGCTCGACATAGAGGCCCTCGGGCCGCACCCGGAGCCAGGTGTCGGGCGGTGGCGCGGTGACGTGCATGCTGGCCAAGATGGGTGGGACTGCCGGGGCTGGCCAGCCGAGGGACCCGCGCCCGGGACGCGTCGATCGGATCACGGCGCCCGGCGAAGCTGTTCCTGCGGCGCGGCGGCGCCACCGAGTGACCGTCAAGCGCCGCCGGCGGGTTCCTCAAGCGCCACACCCGACCTACACTTCGGGCGATTCGGCACGAAGGATTCCGCCCATGGCCGCCCCCGTCCCTGCAACCGTCCCCGCCCCCGTACTCGGCATCATCGGCGGCAGCGGCGTCTATGACATCCCGGGCCTGGCCAACACGCGCTGGGAGACGGTGACCTCGCCGTTCGGCCCGCCCTCGGACCAGCTCCTGTTCGGCGAGCTCGACGGCCAGCCGCTGGTGTTCCTGCCGCGCCACGGCCGCGGCCACCGGCGGCCGCCCTCGGAGCTCAACTACCGCGCCAACATCGACGCGCTCAAGCGGGCCGGCGTGACCGAGGTGATCTCCGTGTCGGCGGCGGGCTCGCTGCGCGAGGAGCTGCCGCCCGGCACCTTCGTCATCGTCGATCAGTTCATCGACCGCACCTTCGCCCGCGTGAAGTCGTTCTTCACCACCGGGCTGGTCGGCCATGTTGCGCTCGGCCATCCGGGGTGCGCCCGGCTCGGCGGTGCGCTGGAGGAAGCGGCGGGCGAGCTCGGCATCCCGCACCGGCGCGGCGGCACCTATCTCGCCATGGAGGGGCCGCAGTTCTCGACCATCGCCGAGTCGGAGCTGTACCGGAGCTGGGGCTGCGACGTGATCGGCATGACCAACATGCCGGAGGCCAAGCTCGCCCGCGAGGCCGAGCTCTGCTACGCGACCGTGGCCATGGTCACCGACTACGACTGCTGGCACCCCGACCACGACCACGTCACCGTCGACGCCGTCATCAAGGTCCTGTTCGACAACGCCGACAAGGCGCGCGCCCTGGTGCGGCAGGTGGCGCCCAAGCTGCGCGACCGGACCGGGTATTGCGAGCAAGGCTGCCACACGGCGTTGGACACGGCGATCATCACCGCGCCGGAGATGCGCGATCCCGAGGTGATGGCGATGCTGGACGCGGTGCTGGCAAGGGTGATGGGGGAGTGAGCGGCTTCAAAGCAGCGAGCGTGTAATCCAGCGTCGGCAAAGCCCGGCTGTGTGGACCTTTTCAGGGCGCCGACCCTTTCCAAAGACAAACTTTTGAATATCGATCTTCATCGCACGGAGTTGCCAGGTAGAGAAACGTCTCCGCCACGTTTGGCGCAATTCGGCAGGCCATCGCGCCAATCCACGAGCACGAGCTGGCCCGCGACGAACCTCACTGCTCCCGGCCCTCGGCCGTGGGCGTTCCCCAGTCCTCGTAGAGGCGGGCGGCCTCGGGCGACGCGGCCACGTGCTCGCCGACCTGCCGGCTCTGCTCGCGGATCCGGGCGCGGGCCTCGCGCCTGATCTCCTGTGCCGTCACGTCCACGTCGGTCCCGGCGCCGGGGTCGATCCTGTCGACCAGCGTGCAGCTCAGCAGGTAGTCCTTGACGCTCCGGCCCTTGAGCGCGGCCATGGCCTCAAGCTGTTGATGCTCCTCCATGGTCAGGTCGGTGGAGAGGCGGGCCATGGCGACGTCCTGTCTGCCGATCCATCGGGCAACGCGCGGGCGCCGTCTTCAATGTGATCGCGAATGCCATTCAATGCCAAATGGCATCGAACGCCAAGGGGCCCTGAGAGTGGGTCCAGCCGGTGTCGAGGCGCCCCACCCGCCCGGCGCGCGTGAGAGTGAGGCGCCCCTCACAGCCACCCCTTCCGCTTGAAGTAGCGGTAGGGAATGATCATCGACAGGACGATCAGCGCCAGCGCCAGCGGGTAGCCGAGGGTCCAGTCGAGTTCCGGCATGAGCATGAAGTTCATGCCCCAGATGCTGGCGAGCAGCGTCGGCGGCAGGAAGGCGGCGGCGACCACCGACATGATCTTGGTGATCTTGGTCTGCTGGATGCTGAGCAGGCCGAGGGTGGCGTCGAGCAGGAACGCGGCCTTCTCGTGCAGCGACGTGGAATGCTCGGTCAGGCTGGCGACGTCGCGCGCCTGGGTCTTCACCTGGGGGCGCAGCGCCTTGGCCGCCGGCGCCTCGCCGAACAGCATGCCGAGCACGGTCAGGATGCGCGCGAGGCCGGCCAAGCTCTCCTGGACCAGCGAGTTCAGGTCCTCGAGCCGACCCAGCCTCAGCACGACCTCCTCGAGGTCGACCGGGATCGGCTGGGTCTTGGCCGACAGGGTGGCGCGGCTGCTGAAGATGTCGCGCGAGGTCTCGGACAGGTCGGCGCCGACCCGCTCGAGCACGTCGGCCAGCCGGTCGACGGCGGCGTCCACCAGCGCCAGCAGCAGCGCGTCGGGCCCGCCCGCCAGCTCCTCGCGGCGCGTGGCGGCGTGGGCGAAGTCGATCAGGAACTGCGGCTCGGCGTCCCGCAGTGTGACCAGGCACTGCGGGGTACGCACCAGCGTGATCGGGGTCAGCTCCGGCGCGCCCGAGTCCACCTTCCAGACCATCGGGAAGGTCAGGAAGCTGGCCTCGCCGCGGCGGTAGATGCGGCTCGACGGCTCGATCTCCTCGACCTCGCGGCGGCCGGGCAGGCGCACGCCGACGGCGCGCTCGACCGCGCGCACCTCGTCGGTAGTCGGCGCCGCGGCGTCGATCCAGACCGCCGGGCCGGGATCGGGGTCGCCCTCCGGCCAGGGCCGCCGCTTCAGGCCCCCGGGCCCGGCGGTGTAGATCGTCAGCATCGGTCTCCGGTCCTTTGTGTGACAAATTTATGTATGGCTTGGCGGCACCGGCACCATGGCGGTCGCGACCCTGGCTCAGGTCGCGCGGCGCCGGCACCATGGCGGTCGCGACCCTGGCTCAGGTCGCGCGGCGCCGATGCCCGTGGCCCGCTGGACCGGGCGGATGTTCCTGTTATAGTCCAAGCCCATGACCCGCTCCGCCGCCCTGCCGGCCCCCGCCCCCGAGGCGCCGCCGCCCGCGCTGCCGCCCCTCTTCGAGGGCTGGTTCACCGCCCGCGGCTGGCTGCCGCACGCCCACCAGCTCGAGATGCTGGCGGCGGCGGAGGCCGGCGACAACGCGCTGCTCATCGCGCCCACCGGCGGCGGCAAGACGCTCGCCGGCTTCCTGCCAAGCCTGGTCGAACTGGCCCTGCGGCCGCGCGAGGGGCTGCACACCCTCTACATCTCGCCCTTGAAGGCGCTCGCCGTCGACATCCAGCGCAACCTCGAGACCCCGGTCGCCGAGCTGCGCCTGCCGCTCCGGGCCGAGACCCGCACCGGCGACACCCCGCAGGCCAAGCGCGACCGCCAGCGCCGGCGGCCGCCGCACATCCTGATGACCACGCCGGAGAGCCTGGCGCTCATGCTCTCCTACGCCGACGCCCCCACCCTGTTCGGGGCCGTGCGCGCGATCATCGTCGACGAGCTGCACGCGCTGGCCGGCACCAAGCGCGGCGAGCTGCTCGCCCTCGGCCTTGCCCGCCTCGCCGGCATCGCGCCGGCCGCCCGTCGGGTCGGCCTGTCCGCCACCGTGGCGCACCCGGACGCGCTGGTCGCCTGGCTGTCCCGGACCGGCCGGGCCGACGGCGGCGACGTGCGCCGGATCCTGGGCCGCGAAGGCGCCCGCGCCGAGGTCGAGGTGCTGATCCCCGAACAGCCGCTGCCCTGGGCCGGCCACATGGGCGGCTTCGCCGTGCCGGAGATCTATCGCCGCATCGCCCGGCACGGCACCACCCTCGTCTTCGTCAACACCCGCGCCCAGGCCGAGATCGTGTTCCAGGAGCTGTGGCGCTTGAACGAGGACTCCCTGCCGATCGCGCTGCACCACGGCAGCTTGGCGGTCGAGCAGCGCCGCAAGGTCGAGGCGGCCATGGCGCGCGGGGCGCTTCGGGCGGTCGTCGCCACCTCCTCCCTCGACCTCGGCATCGACTGGGCGTCCGTCGACCTCGTCGTCCAGCTCGGGGCGCCCAAGGGGGCGTCGCGGCTCCTGCAGCGGATCGGCCGCGCCAACCACCGGCTCGACAGTCCGTCGAAGGCGCTGCTCGTGCCGGCCAACCGCTTCGAGGTGCTGGAGTGCCGCGCGGCGCTGGACGCCGTGCGCGACATGACCCTTGACGGCGAGCCGCCCCGGCCCGGCGGGCTCGACGTGCTCGCCCAGCACATCATCGGCCGCGCCTGCTGCGGCGCGTTCAACGCCGACCAGCTCTACCAGGAGGTGACCCGCGCCGCGCCCTACGCCGACCTCTCCCGCCGCGACTTCGACGACGTGCTCGCCTTCGCCGCCACGGGCGGCTACGCGCTCGACAGCTACGACCGGTTCCGCCGGCTTAAGCGGACCGAGGACGGACGGTGGGCGCTGGCCGGGGCCGGCTTTGCGCGGGCCTACCGCATGAACATCGGCACCATCGTCGAGGCGGTGACCTTGAAGGTGCGCCTGCGCAACGGCCGCACCCTGGGCGAGGTCGAGGAGTATTTCGTCCAGGGCCTGGTGCCGGGCGACACCTTCATGTTCTCAGGGCAGCTGCTGCGCTTCGAGGGCCTGCGCGAGACCGAGATCCTGGTCTCCCGCGGCGGCGACGGCGAGCCCAAGGTGCCCGCCTATGCCGGCGGCAAGATGCCCCTGTCGACCCATCTGGCCGACCGGGTACGCGGCCTGCTCGAGCGGCCGGAGGCTTGGCGCGGCCTGCCCGGCCCGGTCACCGAATGGCTGCGGCTGCAGCGGCTGCGCTCGGTCCTGCCCCAGCGCGACAACCTGCTGGTCGAGACCTTCCCGCGCGGCGGCAAGCAGTTCCTGGTCGCCTACTGCTTCGAGGGGCGCAACGCCCATCAGACGCTCGGCATGCTGCTGACCCGGCGCCTGGAGCGGGCCAGGCTCAGCCCGCTCGGCTTCGTCGCCACCGACTACGTGCTGGCCGTGTGGAGCCTGCGCCCGGCCGACGACTACCCGGGCGGCATGGCGGCGCTGCTCGACCAGGACATGCTGGGCGACGACCTCGAGGCGTGGATGGACGAGTCGAGCATGCTGCGCCGGACCTTCCGCAACGTCGCGGTGATCGCCGGGCTGATCGAGCGGCGCCACCCGGGCCAGGAGAAGACCGGCCGCCAGGTCACCTTCAACGCCGACCTGATCTATGACGTGCTGCGCCGGCACGAGCCCGATCACGTGCTGCTGCGCGCCACGCGCGCCGACGCCGCCCGCGGCCTGACCGACATCGGCCGGGTGGCGCTGCTGCTCGAGCGTGCACGCGGCCGGCTCATGCACCGCGCGCTGCCGCGGGTCTCGCCGCTCGCCGTGCCGGTGCTGCTGGAGGTGGGCCGCGAGCCGGTCTACGGCGCCGCGCTCGACGAGCTGCTCGACGAGGCCGCCGAGTCCCTCATCGCCGAGGCCATGCCGGAGCTCGTCGCGCCCCCCGCGGCCCAGGGCGTGCTGCCGCTCTAGCGCCGGGCCCGCTCCCTCGCCACGGACACGGGCCCATCAATCCAGCGAGCCGATGGCCTCAGCCATCGGCTCGCGACGGCGCGCCCGGGCGGCGGCAGGGCTGGCGGGCGCGCCGTGGCTCCCAGTCACTGACGGGGCTCCCGGTCACGGGCGGAGCTCCCAATGACGGACGTCATCGGCGTTCCCGGATCAGACCAGGATGGCGTCGTAGCCGAACATGCCCGAGCTGAGCGCCTGAATGTCGCTCAGGCTGCCGAAGACGGTGCCGAAGCTGGTGCCGGAGAAGCCCAGCAGCGTGACCGTGCCACCCGCGCCGATGCCCATGCCAAGGCTCTGCAGGGGGATGTAAT
>CAZTHL010000081.1:0-16388 GCA_964613585.1 uncultured Mycobacteriaceae bacterium
CGTTGACTCACGAAAACGACGTCTCCGCCAGCCCCTTTTTCCGCAGCCTGCTAGCGATGCTGCGCCTCGTGGTGCCGGCGCAGGAGGTCGGCGCCGAAGCCGTCGAGCGGGTCGTGCATCACCGTGTGGATGTGGTTGGCGCCGTTCTGGGTGTTGTCGTACTCGATGAGCAGCGTCGGCCCGTGCGCCCGGTAGTAGTGCGGCGCGCCGGGCGCCGGCGAGCCGGCCCAGGCGAAGCGCAGGCCGTGCGCGCCGCCCTGGCGCAGGCGCCGGCGCTCGGTCTCGGCGAGATCGGCGCGCAGCCGGCCGAGATAGATCTCCACCAGCTCCATCAGCCCGCCGCGCTGCGCATCGTTGAGATCGGCGAAGGCGACGCCCTCGGGCACGCGCAGGCTGGTCTCGCGGCCCGGGCCGCTGACGATGTCGCCGAGCGAGCGGTCCTGCAGCACGGCCGCCGTGCGTTGCCCGGCCTCCAGGCTGTCGAGCAGCGCGAAGCCGAGGTCCTGCTCGGCCGCCAGCACGCGCAGGCCGGCATGGTCGTGGCCGTCCGGCACCCGCGCCGGGTTGGCGCCAAGGAAGGCCGGGGTCGCCGCCACGCCCTGGCCCGGCACCAGGGTGACGGTGAGCGACAGATGATGGCCCTCGATCCGCCAGGCCCAGGGCATGCCCGGGTCCGGCACGCCGAACAGGATGAGCGCATAGTTCTCCGGGTCGCGGTAGTCGGGCCGGCCGGTCAGCTCACCCAGGATGCCCTCGAGCCGGACGATGTCGCGCGCCTGGACCAGGCCCGGCTCGCTCAGGGCCGTCGCCACCAGCCGCCACATCGCCGCGCGCTGCGCCCCGTCCATGGCGGCGAGCGGCAGGCCCGGCCGGGGCCGCGGCACGTAGTGCCAATCGGTCCGGCGCTCGCTCTCGAACGGCAGGAGGGCGCGGGGGCGTTGGCCGTCGTCGAGGCTGTCGAGCCAGTCGGCGGCGGCGATGATCATCGCGTCAAGGGCCATGGGCGGTCGTCCCTCCGAGGCTCGCGCGGGATGGCCGGGCCCCGGCATTGGGCCCGCAAGGAGGCCCGGCCGCAAGCCCGTTCAGGCCGGGCCGGCTCGATGTCGCCTGGGCGGGCGCAGCGACGCCAACCCAGGCTGGTCCGCGGCGGGAAGGAACCAGCCTGGATCGCTTCGCTGCGCCTGGGACGACGGAACTGGGCTTGTTCCGCGTCAGCGGTGCCGGCGGTGGATGCGCCCTTGTCGCGGCGCATTAGGCGGCTATGCTGGGGGCATGCCGGATAACGCAGCCACCAGCCCGGGCGCGGCGCCCGATCCCATCGACCCCGACCCCATCGACCCCGACCCCATCGACATGGCCGAGGCGCGCCGGCGCATGGTCGAGCAGCAGTTGAGGCGGCGCGACATCGACGACCCGCGCGTGCTCGAGGCCATGGCGGCGGTGCCGCGCGAGGTGTTCGTGCCGGAACGGCTCGGCCGTGTCGCCTATGCCGACGGGCCGCTGCCGATCGGCGAGGGGCAGACCATCTCCCAGCCCTATGTCGTGGCCCTGATGGCCCAGGCGGCCATGATCGGCCCCGACGCGCGGGTGCTCGACGTCGGCACCGGCTCGGGCTACGGCGCGGCGGTGCTGGCCCGGCTGGCGGCCGAGGTCTACACGGTCGAGCGGGTCGCCGGCCTGGCCCGCCGCGCCGAGGCGGCGTTCCATCGGCTCGGGCTCGAGCGGATCCGGATCCGGGTCTGCGACGGCTCGCGCGGCTGGCCCGAGGCGGCGCCGTTCGACGCCATCCTGGTCGCCGCCGCCGCGCCGTCGGTGCCGAAGGCGCTGCTCGGGCAGCTCGCCGAGGGCGGCCGGCTGGTGATCCCGGTCGGCGCCCTGGACGACGGGCAGAGCCTGCTCCGGATCACCCGCAGCGGCCCGGACCGCTACCAGCGCGACTCCCTGGGCCCGGTCGCCTTCGTGCCGCTGATCGGCGAGCCGGGCTGACGGCCGGGGCCCCCGGGACCGTGTCCGGCCTCGCCGGGCAGGCGCCGGACCGCGGTGACGCCGGCGCCGTCGGCCGCCCGGGAGCGCGCGGCGACCGCCTCGAGCGGCTCGCGGGCCACGTCCATGGTCCAGGCGTTGGCGTGGATCAGGGTCGCCGGATCGGTCAGGATCCCGACATGGCCGGGCAGGAACACGATGTCGCCGCGCGCGAACCCGTCCGCCGGCAGCAGCCCGGGATCCTCGCCCACCTGGTCGCGCTGCATGTAGCTGTCGCGCGGCGCCGGATGGCCGGCCGCCCGCAGCGCGATCTGCACCAGGCCGGAGCAGTCGAGGCCGAGGCTGCCGCGCCCGCCCCAGAGATAGGGCACGCCGAGGAAGCGCGCGGCGGTGGCGGCGAAATCGGGCGCCACATCGTCGAGCGGGCCGAGCGCCGCCGCGGCGATCCAGCCACCGCCGGCAAGCCGGGCGAACCGCCCCTGGCGGCCGACCACGGCGACCGGGCTCAGCAGGCTGAGCGCGTCGATCGGCGGCGCCTTGACCTCCGGCTCGGGCAGGACCAGCGCGCGCAGGGCGGCGACGCGGTGGGTCGGCTGCGGCCCGGGGGCGCCCAGGCCGTCCGCCGGCGCGTAGCCGACATAGGAGTCGACCGCGCTCTGGCCCCAGGCCCAGCCGTCGCGCTCCTCGTAGACGGTGAAGCCCTCGCCGTGCAGCAGCTCCGAGGTCCAGGGAGCGGCGGCGTCGGGCCGGCCCCGCAGGGGCAGGCTGCCGCGCGCGACCCGGCGGGACACGCCCTCGACGAAGCGCTCCGCGGCGACGCGGCCCTCGAGGCCGGCCGCGGCGAGGTCGGGCCGCGCCGGCGTGACGTTGGGATCGAGCGCGCGATCCGGGGAGGGCGGAGGCGTGCGGCTCACCGGTCCTCGCGCGCGACGCTGACCACGAGGTCGGCGAACTCGCGGAGGTACACGGAGCCCTTGACCGTGCGCTGCACCAGGACGTTGCGCTTGTCGGTCTCGTCGATCTTGCGCTTCAGGTAGCCGAGGTCGCCCAGCCGGTCGAGCGCCCGGGTGACCGACGGCTTGGACACGTTGAGCGCCCGGGCGAGCCCGCGCACGGTGTGCGGCGGCGGCGTCAGGTAGACGGTGAGCAGAAGCGCCATCTGCCGCGCCGACAGGTCCGGCTGCTCGCGCCGCACGGTCTCAAGCAGGGCGCCGTGCCAGATCGACAGCGCCTGGCTCGCGTTCAACAGTTCCGTCATGGCCGCATCGCCGGACCGCCCGCCCCCGGGCCGGCGCGGAGGGCGTGCCTGCCTTCGGACCGCCGGCCAGGGACGATCCTTGCAGCCGATTACTGAGATTCCGTTCAAGACGTTCAGGATCCGAACCGTTCCTCGATCAGGGCGTACATGGCGCGCATGCCCATGGCCTCGCCGCCCTTGGGCCGGCCCGGCCGGTCGCTGCCGTTCCAGCCGTAGAGGTCGAGGTGCAGCCACGGCGTCCGGGGCGCCACGAACCGGTCGAGGAACAGGGCGGCGATGATCGCGCCGCCGAAGCCCATGTCGCCGGTGCTGCTGGTGTCGGCGACGCTCGAGCGCAGGCTGCGCGCGTAGGGCCGCCACAGCGGCAGCTGCCAGAGCGGATCGGCGGCGCCGCTGCCGGCGGTCAGCGCGGCCGCCACCAGCCGCTCGTCCCGGCCGAACAGCGCCGGCAGGTCGGGGCCGAGGGCGGCGCGCGCCGCCCCGGTCAGGGTGCTGAAGTCGATCAGCAGCGCCGGCTCCTGGTCCGAGGCCTCGGCCAGCGCGTCGGCCAGGATCAGCCGCCCCTCGGCGTCGGTGTCGCCGACCTCGACCGACAGCCCCTTGCGGGTGGCCAGCACGTCCATCGGCTTGAAGGCGTCGCCGCCGACCACGTTCTCCACCGCCGGGATCAGCACGCGCAGGCGCACCGGCAGCCGGGCGGTCATGATCATGCGGGCGAGGCCGAGGGCGTGGGCGGCGCCGGCCATGTCCTTCTTCATCATGAGCATGCTGCGCGCCGGCTTGAGGTCGAGACCGCCGGTGTCGAAGCATACGCCCTTGCCGACCAGGGTGACCCTGGGCGCCGAGGCGTCGCCCCAGACCAGGTCGATCAGCCGCGGCGCGCGCGGGCTGGCCCGACCGACGGCGTGCACCGCCGGATAGTTGTGGGTCAGCAGCCCCTCGCCGACGATGATCGAGATCCGGGCGTCGTGCTCGGCCGCCAGCTGCTCGGCGGCCAGCGCCAGCTCCGCCGGGCCCATGTCGTTGGCCGGGGTGTTGACCAGGTCGCGCACCAGATAGGTCGCCTCGCCGGCGCGCTCGACCGCGGCCCGGTCGCAGGTCTCCGGCCAGACCAGCCGGGCCGGCCGCCGCTCGGCCTCCTTGTAGCGGGCGAAGCGGTAGGCGCCGAGCGCCCAGCCGAGCGCGATCCGCTCGGACAGCGCCGCGTCCAGGCTGTCGAGGCGCCAAGTCAGCTCGGGCAGGCCGTAGGGCAGGCTGCCGAACGGCCACGGATCGATGCCGCGGTCGGCGCCGACCACGGCGCGCGCCACCGCCGCGCCCGGCTCGGCCTCGCCGGCCTCGCCGGCCGTGCCGGCCGCGGGGACGAGGGCGATGCTGCCCGGCTCGGCCTTGAAGCTGGCGGCGCGCAGCCACCCGGCGACCGACGGCCCGGCGCGCTCCAGCCACGGCTCGAGCTGCTCGGCGGTCAGCGGGGTCAGCGGAATCGGCGCGGTGTCGGAACGTTCAACCAGACCGGACAGCACGGGGCCCCCATCCTTCAGCAACGCGGACCACGCCCGCCTCTCGAGCGTGTACAATGCCCGAAGCGGCGGCCCACCCGCTAGGGGCCGGGCGCACGCGGCGGCGGCCCGGCTGTCGCAGGACCGGATCGGGCCGCAGGGCGGCGGGCGGCGCCGCAGGACGGAGCGAGCGAGGACGGCGCGTCAGGCCATGACGGACGCACAATGGACCCTGATCATCGGCAACAAGGCCTACTCATCCTGGTCGCTGCGGGCCTGGCTCGGCGCGCGCCGGGCCGGGATCGCCTTCCGCGAGATCACCGTGCCGCTCGACCGGCCGGACAGCGCGGACAGCCTGCGCCGGCACTCGCCCTCGGGACGGGTGCCGGTCCTGGAGCATGACGGGCTGGTGATCTGGGAGAGCCTGGCGATCCTCGAGTACCTGGCCGAGCGGGCGCCGGAGGCCGGGCTGTGGCCGGCGCATCCGGCCGCCCGGGCGGTGGCGCGCGCGGTGGCGGCGGAGATGCACGCCGGCTTCGCCGCGCTGCGCGGCGAGCTGCCCATGGACCTGAAGCGGACGCCGGCCGCGACGCCGGCGCCGCCGAGCGCCTTCTCCGCGGCGGTTCAGGCGGACACGGCGCGCATCGCCGCGCTCTGGCGCGACTGCCGGCAGCGCTTCGGCGAAGGCGGGCCGTTCCTGTTCGGCCGCTTCGGCGCGGCGGACGCCATGTTCGTGCCGGTGGCGACCCGGTTCCGCACCTACGGCGTGCCGCTCGATTCGGAATGCCTGGCCTATGCCGACGCGCTCCTGACCCTGCCCGAGGTGCTGGAATGGCAGGACGCCGCCCGTGCCGAGCCCTGGGCCATCGAGCAGCACACCCTGTAGCGGCCGCGCGGCGGCCCCGGCGGGCCGGGGCCGGGCCTGCCCCCGGGCCCGCGCCCGGGTCGAGCCCCTCCGGGCCGATGGTGCTGGAGAGAGGCCCGCCGAGGCTTGATCGGGACCGGGGAGTGCGCCGGCCGTCGTCGCTCCGCCGTGGGCATGGCTACCCGCCGCCGTCGCTCTCGTGCTCCGGCCGCCCCCGGCGCCCGCGCGCCGCGAGGTCGTGGGCCGGGCCGAGCAGTCCCTCCTCGCTGTAGTAGCGCAGCGCCCCCGGGTGCAGCAGCACGGGCACGCCCTGCAGTGCCCGGGCCAGGCGGATCTCCTTGCCGCGCGGGTGGGCGTTGGCGAGCAGCGTCCGGGTGGTCGGGTGCCACAGGGCGCGGGTGATGCCGTGCACCGTCTCCGCCTCGACCGAGGCGAGCACGGTCAGCAGGGCGCCGACGCCCACGGTCTCGACCCGGCCGACATCCCGGTAGACCCCGGCCTCGATCACCGCCGGAGACAGGAACGGCTGCGACTCGACCAGCGCCAGGGCGGTGTCGTTGTCGACGCCGAGCAGGCGCACCGGATGGCGCCGGGCGAGATCCGCGACCGCCAGGAACGGCGCGCCGCCGACCACGATCATGCCGTCGAGCTGGCCGCGGGCGATGCGGTCGGCGGCCGGCTCGGGCTGCCGATACTCGGCGTGCAGATCCGCCTCGTCGAGCCCGTAGGCCTCGAGGATCAGCCGGGCCACCACCAGGATGCCCGAGCCGACCTCGCCCAGGTTGATCCTGAGCCCGGCGAGGTCGGCGACGCCCTCGGCCTCGACCCCGGCCGAGACCACCACGTGCACCGGCTCGGTGTAGAGGTGGGCGATGGCGCGCAGGTCGAGCATCTTCGGCTCGCCCTCGAACGGGCCGGTGGCGGTGAAGGCCTGGAACGCCACGTCGGCCTGGCACAGCGACGATTCGATCAAGCCGCGGCGCATGTTGGCGATGTTCTCGACCGAGCCGCGGCTGGCCTGGGCCACGGCGATCAGGCCGGGCACGCCGCAGCTGCCGCCGAGCTCGCAGGGCGGCGTGCCCGGCGGGTTGGAGATGGCGCTGGCGATGATGCCGCCGACCGGGAAGTAGGTGCCGCCGGTGGTGCCGGTGCCGATGCGGAAGAAGCGCAGGTCCTGGGCGCCCGCCGGCAGCGCCGCGAGCAGCGCCAGGGCGGCCGCCGCGAGCGCCGTCGCCAGGCAGGCCGCGCGATGGCGCGCGCCGTGGAGCAGCATGGTCCCCGCCTCCCTCATGCCGTTGCCGATGCACTACAGCATGGCGCGCCGTCCACCGGCCAGCGGCGCCGTGGCCCCGCCCCGGAATGTCGCACGGGCGCGGCGGGCCCGGCCGGCTACTCGGCCGCCTCGCGCCGGGCGGGCGGCTCCACCGGCTGCTCGGCGACCGCATCGAAGTCGAAGCTGAGCTGCTCTCCCGGGGTCTCGCAGCGCGGGTCGAGCGCCGCCAGGGTGGCGGTCACCTGCGGCACCATGACGAAGGCGCCCTGCTCCCTCGACGGCATCGTCGGCCGCCGGAACATCCGGTAGACGGTGAAGCCGGCGAGCAGCCCGGCCGCGACGGCGATGAACAGGAACAGGCCTTCGACGCCGATCCGGCTCATCACCTGCGACGCCGCCACCGGGCCGACGCTGGCGCCGACCCCGTAGCACAGCAGCATGCCGGCGGCGGCCGGCACCAGCTTGCGCGAATCCATGAAGTCGTTGGCATGCGCAAGGCAGATCGGGTAGAGCGCGTAGGCGAGGCCGCCGAACAGGACGGCGAGGCCGAGCAGCCCATAGGTCGACGCGCCGTCGACCAGGGCGAGCGCAAGGGCGGTGCCGAGCAGCCCCAGGGCGACCAGCAGGATCACCCGGCGGCGGTCGAAGCGGTCGGACAGATGGCCGACCGGGAACTGCAGCAGGAAGCCGCCGAGCATGGCGACCAGGAGGAAGCGGGCCACCATCTCCGGGGCCGGATCGACGCCGCGCACGAAGATCGGCGCCAGGGCGTTGAAGGCGCCGATGATCAGCCCGGCCCCGAAGGCGCCGACGACGCCGAGCGGCGAGATGTCGACCAGCTCGCGCGGACCGAGCCGCTCCGCCGAGGGGATCGGCGGCGCCGCGACCCGGGCGAGCGCGAGCGGGACCAGCGACAGCGAGATCAGGATCGCCACCACGCTGAACAGCTGGTAGCTGCCGGCGTTCATCGCCTCGAGCACGGGAAAGGCGGCGGCGCCGCTGAAATAGTAGACCGCCATGTAGGTCGACAGCACCTGGCCGCGCAGCGCGTTCGGCGCCTTGGCGTTGATCCAGCTCTCGACGATGGTGTGCAGGCAGGCCACGGCGACGCCGGTCAGCGCGCGCAGCAGGGCCCAGGTCCACGGATTGACCTCGATGGCGTGGATCAGCGCGCAGGCCGAGGCGATGGCGGCGAAGGCGGCGAAGGCGCGGATATGCCCGACCGTCTCGACGATCCTCGGGCAGATCACGGTCCCGGTGACGAAGCCGACCGAGAACAGGGCCATGATCAGGCCGATATTCGCGACCGAGATGCCCTCGAGATCCATGCGGATCGGCAGCAACGCGCCCAGCAGCGTGTTGCCCACCACCATGATGCCGGTGCTGACGAGCAGCGGCAAGACGGCGACCAGGATGGTGCGGAACTGGAACATCCCCGGCCTCGGGCGGTGCGCCGTCCGCCGGCGCGGCCGGCCCGCCGGCCGGAAACGCCCTGAGGACGCGAAGGCGGTTGCTTAGCGCGCCTGGTCGGGCGCGCCAAGCCGATTCCGCAGGCCGGCCGGCGCGTTGATCACGACGAGCCGGGCGCGGCGCGGCGGCCGCCCGCGTGTCCGGCGGCGACCGTCGCCGACTCGGCCCCGGCGGCCGCGGGGCCGGCGGGTTCGGCCGCCGGCGGGCCGTCCGACCAGGCCGGCCGGGCGACCCAAGGGCGCTCCGGCGCCAGGGTCGGGACCGAGGCCGGCACCGGCCGCGGGCCAATCGCGATGGGCCGCGCCGGCCGCACGGCCTGGTCATGGCCGAACGCGCGGATGTGCCGGGCCGCCGGCTCGGCGTCCTCCTCCAGCGCGAAATGGCCGGTGTCGAGCAGATGGACCTCCGTCTCCGGCAGGTCGCGGCGAAAGGCCTCCGCCCCGGCCACCCCGTAGATCGGGTCGTGGCGCCCCCACAGCACCAGGGTCGGCGGACGGTGGGCACGCAGGTAGCTCTGCCAGCGGTCGCAGCGCGCCAGATTGGTGCGGAAGTCGTGGAACAGGTCGAGCTGGATTTCATGGTTGCCGGCCCGCTCGAGCAGCACCTGGTGGTAGAGCCAGCTGCGGCTGTCGAGCCGTCCGGGATCGCGGGCGCCGGCGGTGTAGCGGGCGCGCACCGCCTCGGGCCGCAGGTAGCGGCGCATGGACGCCTCGGTCAGCGGCGTCCGCTCCACCCAGAACGGCCGCCACGGCTTCCAGTAGTCGGTCAGCGCGTCGAGATAGGCATAGCCGTTCTGCACGATCAGGCCGTCGATCCACTCGGGATGCCGGCTGGCGAGGCGCAGGCCGACGGCCGCGCCGTAGCCGTGCATGTAGAGCGTGAGCGGCGCCAGACCGAGCCGCTCGACCATGGCCTCGACAACGGCCGAAAGCCGGTCGAAGCTATAGCCGAACGCCCCGGTCGACGGCGCGCTGCTGTGGCCGAAGCCGGGATAGTCGGGGGCGACGACGCGGAAGCGGTCGGCGACAAGCGGTATCAGGCTGCGGAACATGAACGAGGACGACGGGAAGCCGTGCAGCAGGAGCAGGGTGCCCCGGTCCGGCTGGCCCGCCTCGCGGTAGAAGATCAGCAGGCCATCGATCTCCACCGTCCGAAACTGCATCATCCGTCGGTCCTTCCGGGCCGCGCGCGGGGGAAGCCGCGGGACCACCGGCTTATTGGTGCCGGCCTCGGCCTCGCCGGATTGGCCAGGCCGCCCCCTGCGATGAGCCGGGGCGCCGGGGAAGTCTCCGCCATGGGGCGTGGCCCGACTGTGCGCGCACGCCGGTATACGGACCGTTAAGCACGATGGAGCGTATCCCGCCTTCGGATACCGGCCCGCCCGCGAACGGCCGGGCCGTGATCGGACTCATCCCGCAGACGGTTGGGATCGGCATGGACACGGAGCGTCCCCGGCTCGGCGGCCTCGCCCTGCCCGTCGCGGGTGGCGGGCCGCTCGCCCGCGGCGCCGCCGCGGTGGCTCGGGGGGAGGGGGCTCGGCGGGTCGCCGCTGGTGATCGGCCTCACCCGGGTCGGCCTCGGCAGGTCGACGCCGGAACGGGTGACGTCCGGTCCGACGGCGCTCGCCGGCGCGCCCGGCATCGCCTACGGCACCATCTCGGCTCCACCATCGCCAACATTCTCGGTATTGGCGGAATGACCGCGCTGATCGCCCCGACCCGGGTGCCGCCCGGGATTTACCGCTTTGACAATCCGGTCATGGACAATCCGGTCATGAGCGCGGTGCCGGTGCCCGTCGTGCCGCTCACCGCCACGGACCCGCGCGTCGCGAGTCGGGAGGGCGGCCTGCTGCCGGGCGGCCAAGCCACGCCAGTCGCTTGGCTCCGGACCGCCTGAAGCGGCGGCATCAAGCCGGAGGCGGCCCTCGCAGACCACGGCGACCTCGCTGCGCCGACAGCCAGCCAGCGGTGGCAGCTCCCACTCAGGCCGCGGCCGCCCCGCCTCGCTGGCGGCGACCGGCGGCCGCCGTCCGCGCGATCAGGCCTCCGCCTTCGCCGTGGCGTCGGGGGCGACCCGGAAGCTCTCGCCGCAGCCGCAGCGGTCGATCTCGTTCGGGTTGGTGAAGACGAAGCGGGCGCCGAGGTCCTCCTCGACCCAGTCCATCTCGGTGCCGATCAGGAACATGGCCGCCGTCGGCTCCATCAGGATGGTGACGCCCTTGTCCTCGATCACATCCTCGAGCGGCTTGCGCTCCCGGGCGTACTCCATGGTGTAGCTGAGCCCGGAGCAGCCGCGCGCCTTGACGCCGACGCGCAGGCCCACAACCGGCTCCGCGGCCCGGTCCATCAGGGTGCGCACCCGCTCCGCGGCACGGTCGGTCAAGGTGAAGGCTTTCGGCAGGGTCGCCATGATCTACCCCCAAAGGTGTCCCGGTCCCGCTCGTCCCCAGATATCGGACGGGCGCGACCCGTTCGCAAGACGCGAGGCCATCGTCCCGCACGGCGCCGGCTCGGCGCTCCGCCGCCGCAGCACAACCGCCGGCCCACGCACTGTCGCCGCTCCTCAGAAGCCGAGGATCATCCGGGCATCCTCGCTCGCCTTGTCGAGGGTCCACGGCGGATCCCAGGTCAGCTCGACCCGGCAGCTGCGCACGCCCGGCACCTGCCGCACGCCGGTCTCGACCAGCCGTGGGAGGCTGCCGGCGACCGGGCAGTTCGGCGCGGTCAGCGTCATCTCGACCGTCGCGTCGCCCCGTTCGGTCAGGTCGAGGCGATAGATCAGCCCCAGGTCGTATATGTTGACCGGGATCTCCGGATCCATGATCTGCAGCAGGTTGTCGATGATGGCCGCGCGGGTCGCGGCGACATCGAGCGGCGGCTCCGGCTCCTCCTCCAACGGCGAGCGGACATGGACCCAGTCCGGCTCGGAGACCGGCACCTCATCGATGAAGTCCGCCAGGCCCGGGCCCTCGGGCAGGCCGTGCACGCGGCCGTCGTCCATGGTGCCCGCCTCCTATTCGGTCGACACGGTGGATTCGCCCTCGATGGCCGCCGTCATGGTGTGCCAGGCAAGGGTGGCGCATTTCACGCGGACCGGGAACTGCCGAACCCCGGCCAGAGCCTGCAGCCGGTCCAGGTCGTCCGGGTCGAGGCCGGACAGGTCGGGCTCGCCCTCGCCCGTCGCCATCGCGTGGAACGCCTCGAACAGCCGGCGCGCCCCGGCCTCGGTCTTGCCGCGCACGATCTCGGTCATCATCGAGGCCGAGGCCATGGAGATGGCGCAGCCCTCCCCGAGAAAGGCGCAATCGCGCACCGTCCCCTCGGGGTCGAGCTTCAGATAAATCACCAGAGCGTCGCCGCACACCGGGTTGCGGCCCACGGCCTCCCGGTTGAAGTCGTCGGGATGACGTCGGTTGCGCGGATTCTTGCCGTGATCGAGGATGATCTCCTGGTACAGGTCGCGCAGATCGTCGAACATCGGCGTTCCTCAGGCGAAGAAGCGGCGGACCTCGTCGACCGCCTTGACCAGCGTGTCGACCTCGGCCGAGGTGTTGTAGAGGCCGATCGAGGCGCGCGCCGTCGCCGCCACGCCGAAGCGCTCCATCAGCGGCTGCGCGCAATGGTGCCCGACGCGGATCGCCACGCCCACCCGGTCGACCAGCGTGCCGACATCGTGGGAGTGCACCCCGTCGAGGGTGAAGGACACGATCGCCGCCTTGCCCGGGGCCCGGCCATAGAGCCGCACGCCCGGGATCGCCACGAGCCGCTCCTCGGCATGGC
The DNA here is from genome assembly GCA_964613585.1 of uncultured Mycobacteriaceae bacterium. Classification (GTDB taxonomy): domain Bacteria; phylum Pseudomonadota; class Alphaproteobacteria; order DSM-16000; family Inquilinaceae; genus CAZTHL01. The sequence continues at coordinate 12,128 of CAZTHL010000081.1, forward strand.
GCCGGACGTCGTCCTCGTGCCGGGCGATCCGCTCCAGGCCGAGATCCTGCAGATAGTCGATGGCCGCGGCCAGCCCGACGGCCTCGACGATCGGCGGCGTCCCGGCCTCGAACTTGTGCGGCAGACTGTTGAACACCGTCTCCTCGAAGCTGACCGACAGGATCATGTCGCCGCCGCCCTGGTAGGGCGGCATGGCCTCGAGCCGCGCCTCCTTGCCGTAGAGCACCCCAATGCCGGTCGGCCCGTAGAGCTTGTGGCCGGTGAACGTGTAGAAGTCGACGTCGAGATCGCGCACGTCGACCGGCATGTGCACCACCGCCTGCGAGCCGTCGAGCAGCACCGGCACACCGTGGGCGTGCGCCAGCGCGACGATCCGCTTGGCCGGCGTCACCGTGCCCAGCACGTTCGAGGCGTGGGTGATCGCCAGCAGCCGGGTGCGCGGGCCAATCAGCGCCTCGAGCGCCGCCAGGTCGAGCAGACCGTCCTCGTCGATCGGAGCCACCTTGAGCACCACCCCGGTCTGCGCCCGCAGGAGCTGCCACGGCACGATGTTGGCGTGGTGCTCCATGGCCGAGACGATGATTTCGTCGCCCGCCTGAAAACGGTCGCGCCCGAAGCTCTGGGCCACCAGGTTGATCGCCTCGGTGCCGCCCTTGGTGAAGACGATCTCCCGCGTCGAGCCGGCGTTGATGAAGCGCCGCACCGTCTCGCGCGCGCCCTCGAAGGCGTCCGTGGCCACACCGCTCAGGTGATGCAGGCCGCGATGGACGTTGGCGTAGCGCCGCTCCATCAGCCCCGACATGGCGTCGATCACCGCGCGCGGCTTCTGCGCCGAGGCCGCGTTGTCGAGATAGACCAGCGGCTTGCCGTGCACCTCCCGCTCAAGGATCGGGAAGTCCGCGCGGACGCTCTCCAGGTCGTAGCTGTTGATCGCGCTGCCGTGCAGCTTGGTCGTGGTGTCGGGCATGGCCTGCCTCACTCCCCGCCGCTGTCGGCGAGCCAGTCGCTCACCAGGGCGGTAAACTCGTCGCGGACCGGGTCGACCCGGATCTCCTCGAGGACGTCCCGGATGAACGCCTCCACCAGCAATGCCCGCGCCTCGGCCTCCGGGATGCCGCGGGCGCGGAGATAGAACAGCGCCTCGTGGTCGATCTCGCCGGCGGTGGCGCCGTGGCTGCACTTGACGTCGTCGGCGTAGATCTCGAGCTCCGGCTTGCTGTCGATCTCGGCGCCGCGGGACAGCAGCAGGGCGCGGTTCAACTGGTAGCCGTCGGTGCGTTGGGCATGGCGGCGGACCAGGATCTTGCCCTGGAATACGCCGCGCGCCTGGCCGTCGAGCACCCCCTTGTAGACCTCGCGGCTGCGGCAATCCGGCTCGGCGTGGTCGATGAAGCTGGTGGTGTCGAGCACCTGGCCGGCGCGGCCCAGGTAGCCGCCGCTGATCCGACACTCGCCGCCGGGCGCGCACAGCACGCAATGGATGTCGTTGCGCGCCAGCGCCCCGCCGAACGACAGGATGAAGTTGTCGTAGATGGCGTCGCGGCCGATCCGCGCCATGAGCCCGGCCAGGTGGAAGGCCTGCGCCCCCTCCGCCTGCAACTTGAAGTGGCTGATTCGCGCGCCGTCCTCAGCGACCACCTCGACGGCGCCGTTGTTGAAGTAGGCGGTGTCGTCGACGCCGTGCCAGCTCTCCACCACGATGGCGCGGCTGCGGGCCCCGGCGACGATCAGGCTGCGCGAATGGGCGACATAGGGCTCGTGGTGCCGGTCGCTCAGCCAGAGGATACGGATCGGCTCCTCGACCACGGTATCCGGCGCCAGCTCCAGCACGAGACCGTCCTGCATCAGCGCGGTGTTGAGCCCGAGCATCGGCCGTCCGGCGCCGTCGACCACCCGGCCCAGATGCCGGGCCAGCAGCGGGTCGCCGTCCTCCATGGCGGCCGCGAAGCCGCGCAGGCGCGCGCCGGCCGGCAGGGCCTCCAGCCGCGACAGGTCGGGCCGGACATGGCCATTGACCAGGACCACGCGATGCGTCGCGGCCTCAAGCCCGTCGAGGCGGGCCCGCAGCGGCTCGGAGACCGGCCCGGCCAGCGCCGGCGCCTCGGCGAAGCGGAGCTTGGCGAGCGGCCTGAGATCCGTGAATTTCCAGGCCTCCGCCTTGCGCGTCGGCAGCCCCTCGGCGCCGAAACGCTCGATCCCGGCCTCGCGCAGCGCCTCGGCCCAGTCGCGGCCGGCACCCGGCAGGCGCGCGCGCGTCTCCGTGAAGCGCTCGACAAAGGGAACGGCGGTCTCGCTGGTCTCGCTCATCGGGCCTAGCTTCGTCCTCGTCTTTCCGGATGCCTCTGACCGGATACCTCTGATGCCACCGCTGCGCGACCCGTGTCGTCACGCGGCCTGCGGGATCACGCCGGCGTAGCCCTTGGCCTCCAGCTCGTGGGCCAGCTCGGGGCCGCCGCTGCGCACGATGCGGCCGCCGGACAGCACATGGACATGGTGCGGCACGATGTAGTTCAGCAGCCGCTGATAGTGCGTGATCACCAGCACCGACCGCTCGGGCCCCTGCAGGCGGTTCACGCCGTCGGCGACCACCTTGAGCGCGTCGATGTCGAGGCCGCTGTCGGTCTCGTCGAGCACGGCGAGCCGCGGTTCGAGCAGCGCCATCTGCAGGATCTCGTTGCGCTTCTTCTCGCCACCCGAGAAGCCGACATTGACGTGGCGCTTGAGCATCTCGTCCGACATGCCGAGCGCCGTGCTCTTCTCGCGCACCAGCTTGAGGAACTGCATGGCGTCGAGTTCGGGCTCGCCGCGCGCCTTGCGGTGGGCGTTGAGCGCGGTGCGCAGGAACATGGTACCGGACACGCCGGCGATCTCCAGCGGGTACTGGAAGGCCAGGAACAGGCCGGCGCGGGCCCGCTCGTCCGGATCCAGCTCCAGGAGATCCCGCTCCAGAAAGCGGACCGAGCCGCCGGTCACCGCGTAGCCCTCGCGCCCGGCGAGCACATAGCTGAGCGTGCTCTTGCCCGAGCCGTTGGGCCCCATGATGGCGTGCACCTCGCCGGGATTGATGGTCAGGTCGAGCCCCTTGAGGATCGCCTTACCGTCGACCTCGGCGTACAGGTCCTTGATCTCCAGCATGTCGTCTCTGTCTCTAAGGTTCCGGCGCCGGCCGCGGCCGGGCCGCTAGCCGGCGAAGGGATCGGGATGCCCGTCGATCCAGCGCTTTCCCATCTCGATCGACAGGGTGTCCGCCATGTCCCGGGTCTCCACCGTGTCGGCGCCCTCGAGCATGCGCTCGTGCGCCTCCTGGGCATGGTAGCGGACGATCAGCACGACCGGACGCCACCGCATGTCGGTCTCGATCCGCGCCTCGGAGCTGAGCACAAAGCCCTTGTAGTCCGTCCTGCGCGGCATCTCCGACCTCCGACCTGCCCCTCTGCGATGGCTCCAGCGCCCGTTCGCCCCAACGCCCGCTGCTCCGGGGCGGCGGCTCGCGCCGTCAGCCGACGCTGCCTTCCAGGCTGATGCCGACCAGCTTCTGCGCCTCCACGGCGAACTCCATCGGCAGGACCTGCAGCACCTCCCGGCAGAAGCCGTTGACGATCAGGGCCAGGGCCTCCTCCTCGGGAATGCCGCGCTGGCGGCAGTAGAACAGCTGGTCGTCGCTCACCTTCGAGGTCGTCGCCTCGTGCTCGACCCGCGCCGTCCGGTTGCGCGACTCGATGTAGGGCGTGGTGTGCGCTCCGCACTGGTCGCCGATCAGCAGGCTGTCGCACTGGGTGAAGTTGCGCGCGCCCTCGGCCCCCGGCTGGATGCGCACCAGGCCGCGGTAGGTGTTGTCCGACCGCCCGGCGGAGATGCCCTTGGAGACGATCCGGCTGCGCGTGTTCCTGCCGATATGGATCATCTTGGTGCCGGTGTCGGCCTGCTGCCGGTTGTTGGTGATCGCCACCGAGTAAAACTCGCCGACAGAGTTGTCGCCCTGGAGAATGCAGCTCGGATACTTCCAGGTGATCGCCGAGCCGGTTTCCACCTGGGTCCACGAGATCTTCGAGTTGCGGCCTCGACAGGCGCCGCGCTTGGTGACGAAGTTGTAGATGCCGCCGCGCCCCTCCTCGTCGCCCGGATACCAGTTCTGCACGGTGGAGTACTTGATCTCGGCGTCATCGAGCGCCACCAGCTCGACCACGGCGGCATGCAGCTGGTTCTCGTCGCGCATCGGCGCGGTGCAGCCCTCGAGGTAGCTGACGTAGCTGCCCTCGTC
>CAZTHL010000082.1:0-16346 GCA_964613585.1 uncultured Mycobacteriaceae bacterium
ACCACCTGGTCAACGCCCTCAACGAGCTGTGGTCGCAGTGCCACGCGAACCGCGTCTCGGTGGCGGCCTGATCGGGCGCCGCGGCATCGCCAGGCCGGCCGGGAACCGTCGACCGCCAGCGGCCCGGCCCGGGCCGGGCGCGACAAGGCCGCGGTCCCGGATGGGGATCGCCGGCAGGGTCCGCGCTCCGGTCAACGGGCAGGGGCACCTCGACACCGAAGGACCCTGACAGCGAACGTTCGGGGAGGCGGCACCCGACGACCCGAGAGGCGGCGCCACCAACCGGCGCTGTCCGGCCGGTAGCCGTCCCCCGCCCCGCCATCCGATGTCGGGAGCCGGCGACCCTTCGAGCGCCGAGGCCGACCCGTGGGGACGGCTTGACGCACCTCCTTTCCAATGTCCTACTGATCGGGAGAACGCCGGACGAGAAATCCCGAGCCGGGCGCGCCGCCGCGTCGCACGGTCATGGGATCGGCACGGACCACAGGGATGGAAGCGAGGCCGAGATGACCAACCAAGCCGTGGACAGTGAGATCCTTGCGGAGGACCGCCCGGTCATCCGCCGCATCGGCGTGCAGGACCTGCCTCAGGTGCTGCGCCGGGGCTGGGAGGACTTCCAGGAGAAGCCGAGCCACCTGATCTTCCTCTACGTGATCTATCCGGTGGTGGCGCTGATCCTGAGCCGCCTCGTGTTCGGCTACAACCTCATCCAGATCCTGTTCCCGCTGGCGGCCGGCTTCGCCCTGATCGGGCCGTTCGCCGCGATCGGCCTCTACGAGCTGAGCCGGCGCCGCGAGCAGGGCCAGCCCATGCGCTGGCAGGACGCCTTCGAGCCGATCCGCTCCCAATCGCTCGGTCGGCTGCTGGCCCTTGGCGGCATCCTGGCCATCATCTTCCTGTGCTGGCTCGGCGCGGCGCTGCTCATCTACAACGGCACCATTGGCGACATGGCGCTCGGCTCGATCGGCGCCTTTCTGGGCGCGGTGTTCGGTACCTCCGCCGGCTGGACCATGATCCTGATCGGCAACTTCGTCGGCTTCCTGTTCGCCGCGGTCGCCTTCATCATCAGCGTGGTCTCGTTCCCCCTGATCCTCGATCGGCCGGTCGGCGTCGGCACCGCGATCGGCACGTCGATCCGCGCCGTCACCGCCAATCCGGCGCCGATGACCTGCTGGGGCCTGATCGTGGCGGTCAGCCTGCTCCTCGGCTCGCTGCCGGCCTTCATTGGGTTGGCCGTGGTCCTGCCGGTGCTTGGGCACGCCACCTGGCACCTTTATCGCGCCGTGGTCGAGTGACCGGCACACCGGCGCATTCCATCCGATAGAAGAGGGGCCGGACAGCCGGCCCCGCAACGGTCTTCAGCATGGGCGTGGCCTTTCCCTTCTCGGCGATCGTCGGTCAGGACGACATGAAGCTGGCCCTGCTGGTGGCCGCGGTCGATCCGGGCATCGGCGGCGTGCTCGTCTTTGGCGACCGGGGCACCGGCAAGTCGACGGCCGTACGCGCCCTGGCCGCGCTGCTGCCGACCATCGCCGCGGTCGAGGGCTGCCGCTACGGCTGCGACCCGGACGCCGGCGCGGCGTTGTGCGAGGAGTGCCGGGCGCGCCAGGCCCATGGCCCGCTGCCGGTGCACCGCGCGCCCGTGCCGGTGGTCGACCTGCCGCTCGGCGCCACCGAGGACCGGGTCGTCGGGGCGCTCGATCTGGAACGGGCGCTCAGCCGCGGCGAGAAGGCATTCGAGGCCGGCCTGCTGGCTCGCGCGCACCGAGGGTTCCTCTACATCGACGAGGTCAACCTGCTCGAGGACCATCTGGTCGACCTGCTGCTCGATGTCGCCGCCTCCGGCGAGAACGTCGTCGAGCGCGAGGGCCTCAGCGTGCGCCACCCCGCCCGCTTCGTTCTCATCGGCAGCGGCAACCCCGAGGAGGGGGAGCTGCGGCCGCAGCTGCTCGACCGCTTTGGCCTGTCGGTCGAGGTGCGCACGCCTGAGGATCTGCCGGTGCGCATCGATGTGGTGCGCCGCCGCGACGCCTTCGAGCGGGATCCGGCCGGCTTCGCCGCGCAATGGGAACCGGAGACCGCCCGCTTGCGGGAGCGCCTGGAGGCGGCGCGCGAACGCATTGCCGCGATCGAGGTGTCCGATGAGATGCTCGAGCAGGCCGCGCGCCTGTGCATCGCGCTCGGCACCGACGGCTTGCGAGGCGAGTTGACGCTGATGCGCGCCGCCCGCGCCGTGGCCGCGCTGGAAGGCGACGAGGCGGTGGACACGCCGCACCTCCGCCGGGTGGCCCCATCGGCCCTGCGCCACCGCCTGCGCCGCAACCCGCTTGACGAGGTGCCGTCCGGCGTCCGGGTCGACCGGGCGCTGGAGGAGCAGCTGGGCGCATGAGCCTGGCCGAGGTGCCGGCCACCGCCGCCCCCCCTGAGAACGAGGCTTCGGACGCGGTCGCCGCTGCTGCGGCGTCGCCTTGGGGAGACGCGCTCGTCGCCGCCTGCCTGTTCGCCGTCGACCCTGTCGGGACCGGCGGCATCACCCTGCGGGCCGGCGTCGGGCCGGTGCGCGACCGCTGGCTTGCCGCGGTCGGGGCGCTGCTGCCGGCTGGCACGCCCGTGCGTCGCATGCCACCGCACATCGACGACGGCCGGCTCCTGGGTGGTCTCGACCTCGCCGCCACCTTGAGCGCCGGCCGGCCGGTCGCCGAGCGCGGCCTGCTGGCCGAGGCCGATGGCGGCGTGGTCGTGGTGCCCATGGCCGAGCGGCTGCCGCGCGGCACCGCCGCCCGGCTCGCCTCCGCCCTCGACCGTGGCGAGATCGTTCTGGAGCGCGACGGCCTTGGCAGCCGTGCCGCGGCTCGCCTTGGCGTCGTGGCGCTCGATGAGGGGCTGGACGCGGAGGAGCGGCCGCCCGAGGCGCTGCTCGACCGGCTGGCCTTTCCGCTGGACCTGGACGGCGTCCCTGTGTGTGACACCACCGACGAGGCGCCGTTCGACCGTCGCGACGTGACCGCGGCCCGGGACCGGCTGGCGGCGGTGACGACGCCGGACACGGTGCTGAGCGCGCTGTGCGCCGCGCCGCTCGCGCTTGGCATCCGCTCGCTGCGCGCCTCGATGCTGGCGCTCGCCGCGGCTCGGGCGGCCGCGGCGCTCGACGGCCGGACCGCGGTGGCCGAGGCGGACGCGGCCCTGGCCGCCCGCCTCGTCCTGGCGCCGCGGGCGACCGTCGTGCCGGTCCCGGAGGCCGAGGACCAGACGGAGGAGATGCCGGAGCCGGAGCCGCCGAAGCCGCCCGACGGCGCGGAGGAGGAAGAGCGGGCGGCGGATGCGCCGCTCGAGGACCGGGTGCTGGCGGCCGCCGAGGCGGCGCTGCCGGCCGACCTGCTGATGCGGCTCAGGAGCGGGCGGGGCGTGCGGGCGCGAGCGACGATGCCGGGCCGAGCCGGGGTGGCGAGGATCTCCGTTCGTCGGGGCCGGCCGATCGGCAGCCGACCCGGAAAGCCATGCGCCGGCGCCCGGGTGAACGTTATCGACACCCTGCGCGCGGCCGCCCCCTGGCAGCGGCTGAGGAGGCGCGAGCCGGCGTCCGCCGAGGCCGCCCCGCCACGGCCGGCGCGGGTCGAGGTGCGACGCGACGATTTCCGGGTCACCCGCTTCAAGCAACGTACCGAGACCGCGGTTGTCTTCGTGGTCGACGCGTCGGGCTCGGCTGCCATGCACCGGCTGGCCGAGGCCAAGGGCGCGGTCGAGCTGCTGCTGGCCGATTGCTACCGGCGCCGCGACCAGGTCGCGCTCATCGCCTTCCGCGGCCAGGGTGCCGAGCTGCTGCTGCCGCCGACGCGCTCGCTGGTGCGCGCCCGACGCGAGCTGGCCGGCCTGCCCGGCGGCGGCGGCACGCCGGTGGCCGCCGGGCTCGACGCGGCCGCCGGCCTGGCCGAGGCGCTCGGCCGCCGGGGGCTGACGCCGATGGTCGTTATGCTGACCGACGGCCGGGCCAACATTGCACGGGACGGGTCGCCCGGCCGGGCCCGCGCCGCCGAGGACGCGCTGGCCGCCGCCCGCCGGCTGCGCGGGCTCGGCCTGGCCGGCCTGCTGGTCGATACCGCGCCGCGGCCGCAGGCGCCGGCGCGTGGGCTTGCTGAGGCGATGGGGGCGGATTACCTGCCGTTGCCATACGCCGACGCGCGCGCGTTGTCCGAGGCGATCCGCGCGTCCGCCGGGATGCCGGGCGCGACGGCGAGCTAGGCGGACGTCCGGCGCGGGCGTCCGAGCATGCGTGACGGGCGTCCGCCTCGCCGCGGCGCCGCAATCCGGGGCGTTTCAACCGTGTTCACCTATCTGACCAAGGAGCGGCCCGACTGGGACCGCGAGGGGGCCGACTGGCCACACCGGCCGGCAAGCCGGTTCGTCGAGGCGGCCGGCTTGCGCTGGCACGTGCAGATCATGGGCGAGGGGCCGGTTGTGCTGCTGGCCCACGGCACCGCGGCGGCGACCCATTCCTGGCGCGGGCTGATGCCGCTCCTGGCCGAGCGCTTCACCGTCGTGGCGCCCGACCTGCCGGGTCATGGCTTCACCGACCCGCTGCCGCTCGGCCGGCTGTCGGTGGCCGGCATGGCCGAGGCGCTGGCCGAGTTGCTCGAGGCGCTGCAGATGCGTCCGGTGCTGGCGGTCGGGCATTCCGCCGGGGCTGCCGTGCTGCTGCGCATGTGCCTCGATGAGCTGCTGGCGCCGCACCTGGTGATCAGCCTGAATGGCGCGCTGCTGCCGTTCACGGGCCTGGCCAGCCAGATCTTCCCGCCCATGGCCAAGCTTCTGTACCTGAACCCGATGGCGCCGCACGTGTTCGCCTGGCGCGCCGGCGACCGGACGGCCGTCGAGCGGCTGCTCAAGGGCACCGGCTCGTCGGTGTCGCCGGAGACGGTGGACCTGTACGCCCGGCTCGTGCGCAACCCGGGCCATGTCGCCGGGGCGATCAGCATGATGGCGAAGTGGGACCTGGAGCCCTTGAAGAAGCAGCTGCCGCGGCTCAGGACGCCGCTGCTGCTGGTCGCCTGCGGCAACGACAAGGCGGTGCCGGCGACACAGGCCTTCGAGGTGCACGACCGGCTGCCGGCGGCGAAGGTCCGCTTTCTGCGCCATCTTGGCCACTTGGCGCATGAGGAGCGGCCGCACGAGATCGTCCCGGTGATCCTCGAGGCGGCACGGGCGCACGGCATCCTTGAGCCGGAGCCGGAGCCGGAGCCGGAGCCGGAGCCGAAGGCGGACGCGGCCTCGTAGCAGCACCTTCCCGGGAGCACCGTCGACACGCCGACATCTCGGCCGGCGCGTCGGGCCGGGGCGACCGATGTTGTCGGTCGGCAGGATGCCGGTTGCCAAAAGGCTGATGGCCTGACAATCGGCCGTGGTCGCACTATCCTTATGGATAATCGTTGCACTGCAGCAAGGGCAGCTCGCGCCATGACCGCTCTCCGAGACCGCGCCGACGCCGGGGTTCCCGCCCGCCTGCCGGACACCGTCGGCATCCCGCTGCCGTCGGACCATCCGCAGAGGGTCGAGCTCAACGACGAGGTGCATGCCCGGCCGTCGCCCGCGGTGTCGGCCCCGGCGCGCGTGACCTGCCTCGCCCTGCTGTCCAGGGCGATCGACCGGGACGACGAATGGGAGCAGGTGGCGGCGCTGGCCCGACGCTTCGACGCGCCGCCGCCGCGGCGCGGCGGCTACCAGCACCAGGTCGACCTGGGTCCGTTAAGACTGGTCTGGGAGCGGCACACCGAGTTCAGCCGCTATGTCTTCGTGGCGCCGGGCTGCGATCCGGACAACCCGTTCGGCGAGCCGGCCATGTCGGCGGTGCCGGCCGACTGGGTGGCCGGGCTCACCGGCCAGGTAATGGTAGCGATCCACGCCGCCCTGATGCCGGCCGAGGACATCACCGCCGACCTCGATGCCATCGCCGCCCGCCATTTCAGCGGCAACGTGCTGGCCGGCTCGGAGATCGCCGACGGCGAGGCGGTGGCGCTGACCGATCTGCGCATCCACGAGGACGGCTTCAGCCGGCTGCTGGTCAAGGACCGCGGCATGGGCCCCCAGCAGGCCGGCCGGGCCATGGCGCGGTTGCTCGACATGGAGACCTACCGGGTGATGGCGCTGCTCGCCCTGCCCGTGGCGCGCGATCTGACCCCGATCCTGAGCGAGCGCGAGCGCGAGCTGGCCGAGATCACATTGTCTCTGACCCGCGCCGGTGCGGCGGACGAGCCAAGCCTGCTCGACCGGCTGACCCAGCTCGATGCCGAGATCGAGAACCAGGAGGCGCTGCACCACTACCGCTTCAGCGCGGCGTCGGCCTACTACGCCATCGTGCAGCGTCGCATCGCCGCCCTGCGCGAGGAACGGCTGCCCGGACTGCAGACCTTCCAGGAGTTCACCGAGCGGCGGCTGGCGCCGGCCATGAACACCTGCCAGGCCATCGCCGAGCGGCAGGATTCGCTGTCCCGCCGCGTGGCGCGCGCCACCCAACTGCTGTCGACGCGCATCAGCATCACCCGGCAGAACCAGAACCGCGACCTGCTCGACTCGATGGACCGCCGGGCCAAGCTGCAACTGCGCCTGCAGGAGACGGTGGAAGGCCTCTCGGTGGCGGCGATCACCTACTATATCGTCGGCCTCGTCGGCTATGGCGCCAAGGCTGCCGAGTCAGCCGGCTTTGCCCTCGATCCCAACGTGGTGGTCGGGGCCAGCATCCCGGTCGTGGCCGGACTGGTGTTCATCGCCGTGCGCAAGGCGCGCCGACTGGTGTCGCGTGGCGGACCCTACTGACCTTCCATGGTGATCGAGGACAATTCTTCAAGAGGGCCGACTGTCGCGCTGGCCCTGTCGTGAGCCCGCTGGTAGAAGGACCCCATGTTGGGGGTGGCCAGACCCGGGTGCGGCAGGTGTCGCCCCGCGGCAGCGCTTCCAATGGGCGCGGTGTCGAGCGGCGCCGAAATGGTTGTCTCCGGTTCAAAAACCCGCAAGCGCGCATGTCCCTGACCGCCTACGCCCCCGCCGACGCCGCCCCCGCCTTTGGTTCAGAGGCCGACGCCGACACCGACGCCGACATCGAGGCCTGCCGCGCCGCCATCCGACAAGGCTCGCGCAGCTTCTTCGCGGCCTCGCTGCTGCTGCCGGCGGCGGTACGCCGGCCCGCCTACGCCCTCTACGCCTTTTGCCGCCTGGCCGACGATGCCGTCGATCGGCCCGACCGGCAGGCCAACGCGCTAGGCATGCTGCGCGAGCGGCTGGACCGTGCCTATCGGGGCAGTCCATTCGACCTGCCGGCCGACCGCGCCTTCGCCGCGGTGGTCAGCGGCCACGCGATCCCGCGTGCGGTGCCCGAGGCGCTGATCGAGGGCCTGGAATGGGATGCCGAAGGCCGGCGCTACGAGGACATCGGCGACCTCCGGGCCTATGCCGCGCGGGTCGCCGGCACCGTCGGCGCGATGATGACGCTGCTCATGGGCGCGCGGGCGCCGGCGACGGTGGCGCGGGCGTGCGACCTGGGCGTCGCCATGCAGTTGACCAACATCGCCCGGGACGTGGGTGAGGATGCCCGGGCCGGCCGGGTGTACCTGCCACGGCGCTGGCTGCGGGACGCCGGGATCGACCCGGAGGCCTTCCTCGCCGCGCCGGCGTTCAGCCCGTCGCTCGGCACCGTTGTGGCGCGGCTGCTCGCGGTCGCGGACGAGCTCTACGCGCGTTCCCTCCCGGGCATCACGGCGCTGCCGCTGGCCTGCCGGCCGGCGATCCATGCCGCGCGGCTGCTCTACGCGGAGATCGGCCGGGAGGTGGAGCGCAACGGCCTCGACTCGGTGTCGCGCCGGGCCGTGGTGCCGACCGGCCGCAAGCTGCGCCGGCTTGGTCCGGCGCTGGCGGCGACGCTGATCCCGACCGACGGACACGAGGCACCGGCGCTGCCGGAAACCCGCTTTCTGGTGGACGCCGTCGCCGCCGCGCCGTCGCGGAGCGTGGCAAGCCGGCCCTCGCGCTGGGATATCGACGAGCGGGTCGGCTGGGTCCTGGAGCTGTTCCTCGAGCTCGAGCAGCGCAAGCAGCTGAGCCGACCCCGCTGAGGCCGTCAGGCCCATGTCGGCCGGTTCGGCCGATCTGGGCTGGTCGGGCCGGGTAGATCGTCCCACCTGTCATGGGGGAGCCGTTCCTGGCCTCCCCGGTACGGCCGTGTTGGATGGATCGGTCGCCACTATGCGGGCGTTGAATTGCGGGAGCGTGAGCGCATGATCTCCGGTCAGACCCTGATCCTGCTCGAGCTGGTGCTGGTGTTCGGCGCGATCGTCGCCTTTGGGGTCTGGCAGCTGCGCTCGGTCCGCCGCGAGATGCGCCGGGACGAAGCCAGGCGCGCCGCCGACGCCGCCGCCTCCTCTTCGGGCGGCGGTTCCGCGGAGGCCGGCCGGGACGGCTGAGCACGAGGGCTTGGTGGTCCCGCCGTCGCGGCGGTTTTCGTGCCGAGGACAGGTGTTGCGCCGCTCGGGCGACGCGCGAGGCGAATCAGCGGGCGGGCCGCTGCCGCCCTATCCGACCTCCGGGGATCGGCGACCCGCAATCGACGAGGCGTGGTTGAGCGGGGCTGCGCCCGACGCACCGAGCGATCGGCGGCGGACGGGAGACGGTAGAGCGTTTCCGCCTGACGCGGAATACTCGTCGGTCCGCTCCCCGCCGGGCCACCCCCAAGGCTGCTGTCAATGGGTGGCCGGGCGGGGAAGCGGGCCGGCGATGCCACCTGACCCGGAAACGCTCTCGCCCCCCGGTGCGTGTGTCAGGCGGTCTCCATCTCACGGGCCCCGGCGACGATGCGGTCGTCGTGCAGGGCGCCGACCTCGCCCTCGCTCATTCCCAGCACGTCGAGCAGGATCTCATCGGTGTTCTCGCCCAGGAGCGGAGCGCGGCGTACCGGGGTACGGCCGATCTCGGCGAAGGACAGCGGCGAGCCGGGCATCAGGTACTCGCCGACATCCGGCTCGTCGATCATCTCGAACATCGGATTGTCGGTCGAGCAGTCCGGATCCTTCTCGATGACCTCGCGCACCGTGTGATACTCGGCCCAGGTCACCCCGTGCTCGTCGAAGATCCGGCGCACCTCGGACAGCAGCCGGGTCTCGAACCAGGGCTCGAGCACCTTGGTGATCTCGCGCCGGCAGCGGAAGCGGTCGCCCTCGTCGTTGAGGTCGCGGCCGAGGCGGCGGCCGAGGGCGTCGAGCTCCTCGCCGAGGCCAGTGGCCTTGCGCAGGCTCGACCATTGCGAGGGGGTGAGGCCGACCACCATGATCCGCTTGTGGTCAAGGGTGCCGAAGTCGCGGCCGTAGGCGCCATAGAGATAGTTGCCGTCCTTGGGCCGGTCGGCGTCGTTGACCATCACCTCGGCGATCTTGCCGAGGTTGCCGAGCATGGCCAGCGCCACGTCCTTGAGCGCCAGCCGGACCAGCTGTCCCTCGCCGGTGAGGCGCCGATGCCGCTCGGCGGCGAGCAGGCCGACCATGCACATCTGCCCGGCGATGCAGTCCCACGCCGGCAGCAGATGATTGACCGGCCGCGACCAGATCCGCGGGCCGGTGACCAGCGGGAAGCCGACCTGCGGATTGACCGTGTAGTCGACCTCGGACTTGCCGTCGCGCCGGCCGACCAGATTGACCATCACCAGGTCCTCGCGCTGCTCCTTCAGCTTCTCGTAGGCGAGCCAGCCGCGCGCGGGGAAGTTGGTGACGAACATGCCGGCGTTCTCGCCGGGCGCCGTGATCAGCCGGCTCAGGATCTCCTGGCCCTTGGGCTTGCGGATGTCGACGGCGATCGACCGCTTGCCCTTGTTGAGGCCCGACCAGAACAGACTCTTGCCATTCTCCAGGTTGATCGGCCAGCGCTTGTAGTCGAGCCCGCCGCCGATCGGGTCGAAGCGGATGACGTCCGCCCCCATCTGGGCAAGCGTCATGCCGCCGAGCGGCATTGCCACGAAGGCCGAGCCTTCGACTACCCGCATCCCTTCCAAAATTCCTGCCACTGACCTCTCCTGTCGCTGTTCCCGTCGCCGCGGACTTGCTGAAGTGTGAAACAATAATGGTGCAATGCGAAAGGCCTGGCGCCAAGACGCGAATCGCCGATGCTGCGATTTTTTCAGCCTTTGCGGAAATGGGGCTGGGCCGGAGCCCTTCCGGCTCCGCAGCGAGGGGATCCGGTCCTCTCCCTTGCAAGGGCTCTACACGCTGCGGATGGTCGACAGGCGACGCATGCGGAAGGGCAGCAGGGCCTGCACCCAGCGGCTCCGGAAGCGGTCGAGGGAAAGGCTCTCGTGCACGGCCGTGGCGCGCTGGCCGGCCAGCTCCGCCTCGACCAGAGAGCGTGCGTAGAAGGGGGTATCCTCCAGCGTCCTGGCGACCCGCGCCGGGCTGTCGGCACGGAGGCGCCGGGCCACCCGCCACCAGCGGGTCGCCGGCAGGTCCTGAGCCGCGGCGGTCGGCATCTCCGCGATGCCGGCGGCAGGGTCGAAGCGAAGCGCCAGGCAGCGGTCGGCGCCGTCGCGAAGCCGGGCGTCGTAGACGACCGCGCTGGTGCCGTCGGGCAGGGCTGCGCGCGCCCAGTCCCAGCGCACGAAGCCGTTCTCGAGCGGCTCGTCGCCGTGGTTGATGTCGGTGTAGCCGCGCCCGGACCAGGACAGGAACGGCTCCTCGAGCTCGACCTCGATGCGGGCGCACGGGGCGAGCGGCTGCCAGACGTGCCCGCCGGCGGGGTTGAGCACGACCGCGCCGTCCACCAGGGCCTCCGGCAGCACGCGGATGCGGCCGACCACCCGCCGCGGCAGGGGGCTGCAGGTCTCGGCAACGGTCACGGTCAGGCCGGACCCGTCCCATTCGAGCGCGTTGGGCCCGATGTGGAAGTAGTCGGGGGCGCGCTCGACCGCCCGGGTCGGCCGTTCCGTCAGGACCCAGCGGCGGGTCCGGCCGTAAAGCGCCACGTTCAGCGCGCAGAAGCGCATCGGATCGACGCCTCGCGGGTCGGCGCGTCGGCCGTCGACCGCACGGGCAAAGGCATAGATCGGCGAGAAGACGCTGCCGACGAAGGCGATCAGCGTGAGGCCAAAGCGGCCGTCGTCGCTCAGCGCGTCGAGATACCACCAGAGATAGCCGCTCGGGACGACCGGCCGGTCGAAGCAAGGTCCTGGAGCAGGCTCGCCACCGCTTGCCGGCCCGACAGCGCCGCCATCGGCACCCCCGGCCCCGGATGGACGCTGCCTCCCGCCAGGTAGAGGCCGCCGATCCGGGTCCGGGCGCCGGCCCGCCGGAACGAAGCCATCATGCCATGCGAGGCCGGACCGTACAACGCCCCCCCGGTCCCCGGAAACAGCCGGTCGAAGTCCGTCGGCGTCGTCAGAAGCGTCGTCTCCGGGCGCCGGTGCACGCGGAGACCGCAGCGCTCCATCAGCTGGAAGGTCCGCTGTGCGCATTCCTCGACCTCTCTCGATGGGAACGGATGGGTGTCGCCGACCGGCGGGGCGTTGACGATGCAGAACAGCCGCTCGGGGCCCTTGGGCACGGCATCGTCATGGTCTCCCCGATCCTGGGCGCAGACATAGGTGGTCGGCGTCCGCGGCAGGCGATGGCGGCGGAAGATGTCCTCGAACTCGCCGGCATAGTCGTCGGAGAAGAACACCGTGTGGCGCAGCAGCGGAAAGCCCTCGGTCTCTGCCAGCAGGGACAGGGTGAGCGCCGACAGGGAACGGTCCGCCGGCGGCAGCTTCGGCACGGCGCGCGCCACCTCGCGACCGAGCCGGCCGCCGGCGAGCGCGGCCAGGTCGGCGTTGGCGATGACGGCGTCGGCCGGCACCCTGTCGCCGTCGGCCAGACGCACGCCGGTGACGCGGCCGCCGCGCACTTCGATCTCGCGGGCCTCGGCGTTGAACCGGAAGGCGGCGCCGCGCTCGGCGGCCAGCCGCGCCAGGGTCTCGGCCACGCGATACATGCCGCCCTCGACCAGCCAGACCCCGGTGCCCTCGGCATGCGCCACGAGCATCAGCGTCGCCGGCGCCTGGAACGGCGAGGAGCCGCAATAGGTCGCGTAGCGGGCGAATAGCTGGCGCAGCCGCTGGTCGTGGAAGTGCTGGCCGAGGGAGTCCCAGAGCTTTTTGTAGGCGTCGATTCGCCAGAGGTCGCCGAGGCCGCGGAGGCCGGCACGGCGCGCCAGCTCGAGTGGCGTGCCCGGTCGGGAGGCGCGGATGAAGGGCTCCTCCAGCGTCTCGTAGATGCGCCGGGCATGGGCGCAGAAGCCGCGGAAGCGTCGTGCCTCGGCCGCGCCGGCGAAGGCGCCGACCGCGTCCACCGACCGCTCCAGGTCGGTGAAGAGGTCGAGCTGCTCCCGGGCGCTCCAGGCGTGCCGGGCCAGGACCTCGACCGGGCGGACCGTCAGTTCCTCGTCAAGCGTGAGCCCGGCCGCGGCCAGCAACTCCTCGAACACCCAGCGCATGGTGAACACGGTCGGGCCGGCGTCCAGCCAGGCGCCGCCGACCTTGACCTGTCGCATCTTGCCGCCGGGCCGCGCCGCCCGCTCGACCACGGTGACGTCGAGGCCGCGGCCGGCCAGCTCGAAGGCGGCCACCAGACCGGCGATCCCGGCGCCCACCACCACGACCCGGTCGCGGCGGCCGGCCGGGCTTCGGGACAAAGGGCGCCCGTCGGCGGCCGGGCCGTGCGGGACGAGGCTCATTGACACGGATCGTCGCATGTGTCCATCATACATGACACTCTCGAGTGACAGAACAGCTTTACACAACGGTGCGCCGGGGGTTCGACATGGATGCCAAGACACGACTGGAGCAGGCGCTGACGACGGCGGTGGCGTACGGCGCGGCGGCCGAGACCCCGCCCGGGCTGGCGGCGGCCATCCGCTACGGGGTGTTTCCCGGCGGGGCGCGCGTCCGCCCGCGCCTGTGCCTGGCCGTGGCGCAGGCCTGCGGCGACGGCGACTCGGAGGCGGCGGCCGCGGCGGCGGCCTCGATCGAGCTGCTGCATTGCGCCTCCCTGATCCATGACGATCTCCCGTGCTTCGACGACGCCCCACTGCGCCGCGGCAAGCTCTCCGTCCACAAGGCCTTCGGCGAGCGGCTGGCCGTGCTGGCCGGTGACGCGCTCATCGTGCTGGCCTTCGAGACCCTGGCCCGCGGCCTCGCGAGCCAGCCCGAGCGGTTGGCGCGGCTGCTGCTGATCGTCGGGCGCGCGGTCGGCACCCCGTCCGGCATCGTGGCCGGTCAGGCCTGGGAATGCGAGCCCCGCGTGATCCTCGACAAGTACGAGCGGGCCAAGACCGGCGCCCTGTTCGTCGGCGCGACCGAGGCCGGCGCCGCCGCGGCCGGTGCCGACCCGGAAGCCTGGGGCCGGCTCGGGGAGCGCATCGGCGAGGCTTTTCAGGTGGCCGACGATCTGCACGACGCCACCGGCAACGCCGACGAGCTCGGCAAGCCGGTCGGCCGCGACGCCGTGCTCGACCGGCCGAGCGCCGCCCGCGAGCTTGGCATCGACGGGGCGGTGCGGCGTCTGAATCACTTGCTGGCCGAGGCCATGGACAGCATTCCGCCGTGCCCCGGGGTCGAGCAGATGCGCGCCACCATCCTCGCCGAATCGCAGCGATTTGTGCCCAAGGAGCTGTCGCGTCTCGCGGCCTGAGCGATGGCGGCGCATACCGCCCGCGCCTCGGCGCCGAGCGGCCTGGAGGAGGCGCGGCCGGCCGGTCGAAGCGCCCTTGTCACGGCCACGGCCTTGAATCAGGACACCACCCTTGAGACCGGCAGGCACGAAGCCGGCTGGCGAGACCGCTGGCTCACGCTGCGCGACCGGTTGCTGGCCAGCCCTCGCTTCCAGCGCTGGGCCGCGCGCTTCCCGCTTACCCGGCCGGTGGCGCGGCGCCGGGCGCGCGCGCTGTTCGACCTGTGCGCCGGCTTCGTCTACTCGCAGATCCTGCTCGCCTGCATCCGCCTGCGGCTTCTCGAGACGCTGCGCGACGGGCCGCAAACGGCCGAGGCGCTGGCCCCACGGCTCGGCCTGACGCCCGAGGCGACGCGGCGGCTGCTGCGCGCGGCCGCCGCGCTGCGCCTCGCCGCGCGCCGCGGCGGTGAGCGCTACGGGCTCGGCGACTTCGGCGCCGCCCTGCTTGGTAATCCCGGCATCGCCGAGATGGTCGAGCATCATGCCATGCTCTACGCCGACCTGGCCGACCCGGTCGCCCTGCTGCGGGGCGAGCGCGGTGGCACCGCCCTGGCGGACTACTGGGACTACGGCGGCGCCGGCGCGGACAGCGTCCGGGCCCGCCCGGCGCCCGGCGGGATCGACTACAGCGCGCTCATGTCGGCGACCCAGGCCATGGTGGCCGAGCAGGTGCTCGAGGCCTATCCGCTCGGCCGCCATCGATGCCTGCTCGACGTCGGCGGCGGCGATGGCACCTTCATCGCCACCGTCGCCGGGCGGGTCCCGGGGCTGCGCTTCATGCTTCTTGACCTGCCCGCGGTCGCTGGCCGCGCCGCCGAGCGCTTCGCCGGGCTCGGCCTGGCCGGGCGGGCGACGACGGTCGGCGGCAGCTTCCTTGACGATCCGCTGCCCACCGGCGCGGACATCGTCACCCTGGTCCGCGTGGTGCACGACCATGACGACGCCGCGGCGCTCGCGCTGCTGCGCGCGGTCCGCCGCTGCCTGCCCGACGACGGCACCCTGCTGATCGCCGAGCCGATGGCCGATACGCCCGGCGCCGAGCCGATCGGCGACGCCTATTTCGGCTTCTACCTGCTGGCCATGGGCCAGGGGCGCCCGCGCCGGCCGGCCGAGCTGGCCGCCATGCTGGAGGCCGCGGGCTTCGAGCGCCCTCGGCGGCTCGGCAGCTCGATGCCGCTGCTGGCCCGGATCCTGGTCGCGCGGCCTGCCCCGGCGCCGCGGAGTGTTAAGTAAGCTTGACATACCGAGGCGTCAAAGTAGACTGACACAGGCCCTAATGTACCCCGTTGACGGTCCGCCAGCGAGCGGGTCGGAGCGCCTTCATGAACACCCTTGCCGTGGTGTTGGAACAGCCGAAGCATCTCACAGTCCGGCCGGTGAGCCTGACGCCGCCCGGCGCCGAGGACGTGGTCGTCGACATCGAGTGGAGCGGCATCAGCACCGGCACCGAGCGCCTGCTCTGGTCCGGGCGCATGCCGCCGTTTCCGGGGCTCGGCTATCCGCTGGTGCCGGGCTACGAGTCGGTGGGTCGGATCGCCGCCGCGGGCGAGCGCTCGGGACGGCGCGCCGGCGAGCGGGTGTTCGTGCCCGGCGCCACCTGCTTCGGCGAGATCCGCGGCCTGTTCGGCGGCGCCGCCGGGCGTCTGGTGGTGCCCGGCCGCCGGGTCGTGCCGTTGGGAGAGCCGCTGGCGGAGGCGGGCGTGTTGCTGGCGCTGGCGGCGACCGCGCGCCATGCCCTGGCCGGCGGCGCGCTGCCGGACCTGATCGTCGGGCATGGCATCCTCGGCCGGCTGCTGGCCCGGCTGGCCGTGCTCGACGGCGCGCCGCCCGTGGTCTGGGAGCGCCATCCGGACCGGGCCGGCGGCGCGGACGGCTACCCGGTCGTGGTGCCGGACGGCGACCCGCGCCATGACTATCGCGCCATCTACGACGTCAGCGGCGACGCCTCGCTGCTCGACGAACTGATCGGCCGGCTCGCGCCGGGCGGGGAGATCGTCCTCGCCGGCTTCTACAGCGAGCCTCTCAGCTTCCGCTTCCCGCCCGCCTTCCTGCGCGAGGCCCGGTTCCGCGTGGCCGCGGAATGGCAGCCCGCCGACCTTGCCGCCGTCACCGAGCTGATCGAGGCCGGGCGCCTCTCGCTCGACGGCCTGATCACCCACCGCGAGGTCGCGACCCGGGCGGCCGATGCCTATCGGACCGCCTTCGACGACCCCGCCTGCCTCAAGATGATCCTGGATTGGACGGCCTGCCCATGACCGCCCTTGCACAGCTGCACGAAGCCGATCGGGCCCGCCGCGCCGAGGCGGCCGGAACACCCGACCCGGTGCCGACCGGCACGCCCACGAAGGCCACGCAGATCATCGCGATCTACGGCAAGGGGGGCATCGGCAAGAGCTTCTCGCTGGCGAACCTGTCCTGCATGATGGCTCAGCAGGGCAAGAAGGTGCTGCTCATCGGCTGCGACCCGAAGAGCGACACCACCTCGCTCCTGTTCGGCGGCCGGGCCTGCCCGACCATCATCGAGACCTCCGCCGCCAAGAAGCTGGCCGGCGAAGAGATCGCCGTCGGCGACGTCTGCTTCAAGCGCGACGGCGTCTTCGCCATGGAGCTCGGCGGGCC
>CAZTHL010000083.1:0-1569 GCA_964613585.1 uncultured Mycobacteriaceae bacterium
CGAAATGCAGGTGCTGGCGCTGGTCGACCACGTAGAGGATCAGGTCCGGGTCGTGCTCCTCGACCCGCGCCAGCACCGTCGCCAGGTCGGTGGTGGCATAGAGGATGGCGCCGTCGGACTTGAGCAGGATCAGCGGCGGCACCTCGGTCTTGTCGTCCGGCCGGTCGACGCGCACGATCCGGGCGCCCTCGCTCTCCTCGGCCAAACCCTCGGCCTGCAGCCGCTCGAGCATCGGCGCGATCCGGTCGTGCACCGAGGCCTCGCCCTCGAACAGGTCGAAGCGCACGCCCAGGCTGGCGAACTCGCGGCTCATGCCGGCGACCGACACGGCGACGAAATGCCGCCACAGGGCGCGGTAGCCGGGCCGCCCGGCCTGCAGCTCGGCGGTCGCCTGCCGCGCCTCGTCGAGGCGCGCCGGGTCGGCCTTGCAGGCCGCCGCCGCCGCCGGGTAGAGCGCCTCCAGGTCGTCCATGGAGACCGGTGGATCGTCCGGGAAGGGGCCGCGCGCGTCCGGGTCGACGTAGGGCAGGTCGGGTCGGCGCCGGGCGATCTCCGCGATCAGCATGCCCATGGGCAGGCCCCAGTCGCCCATGTGCACGTCGCTGATCACCCGGTGGCCGGCGAAGCGGAACAGCCGCTGCAGGCAGTCGCCGATGATGGTTGCGCGCAGGTGGCCGACATGCATCGGCTTGGCGATGTTGGGGCCGCCGAAGTCGAGGATCACGGTCAACGGATCGCGCGCCGGCACGGCCAGCCGTGGGTCGGCGGCCATGGCGTTGGCGTGCTCGGCGAGCACCGCGTCGGCCACGGTGAGGTTGAGGAAGCCCGGCCCGGCGATGTCGACGTCGGCGAACAGGGGGTCGCCGGACAGCGCCGCGGCCACCGCCTCGGCGATTTCGCGCGGCTTGCGGCGCGCCTGCCTGGCCGCCGGCAGCGCGCCGTTGCACTGGAACTGGCCGAGGTCGGGGCGGTTCGACAGCGTCACCAGGCCCAGCTCCGGCGGCAGCCCGAGCCGGGCGAAGGCGGCGGCGACGCGGTCGGTCAGCCGGTCGGAAAGCGGTGTCATGGCCCTGCCGAAGCCTGTGCCTGGGATGGCTCTTCTAGAAAGCCGCGGGCGGCGGGGCAAGCGCGGCCCGACCGGCGCTGCCGCCCGCGGCTCACGCGCCGGCCGCGCCGGCGGCGACCGGGGTCGACGAGGGCGGCTGGAACGGCGCATCCCAGGCCGGCTCGGGGCTGAAGCGCTCGACCAGGAGGTCGACGAAGGCGCGCACCTTGGGCGACAGGTGCCGGTTGTGCGGGTAGACGGCGTAAACGCCGCCGAAGGTGTCGGCGAAGTCCGGCAGCAGGCGTGCCAGCCGGCCCTCGACGATGTCCTGGCCGACCAGGAAGGTGGGCAGGAGCGCGACGCCGAGCCCTTGGCACGCCGCGGCGCGCAGGGCGTCGCCGTTGTTGACCTGGAAGCGGCCGTCGACGCGCACCGTCTGGATCACGCCGTCCGGGCCGGCCAGCCGCCAATGCGCCGCACCGGCCTGGCCCCCGGCTTGGCCCCCGGCTTGGCCCCCGGCTTGG
>CAZTHL010000083.1:1669-4294 GCA_964613585.1 uncultured Mycobacteriaceae bacterium
ATGCGCCGCACCGGCCTGGCCCCCGGCTTGGCCCCCGGCTTGGCCCCCGGCTTGGTAGGCGTAGGCGAGGCAGTGGTGGCGGGCGAGATCGGCCGGCGCCGCCGGCGCGCCGGCGCGCGCGAGATAGCCGGGGGCGGCGCAGACGATGCGGCGGGCCGGTGCCAGCCGGCGGGCGATCAGGCTGGAATCGGCCAGCGCCGAGATGCGGACGACCACGTCGAAGCCCTCGTCGACCACGTCGACCAGGCGGTCGTTCAGGGTCAGGTCGACACGCAGCTCGGGGTGCCGGTCGAGCAGGTCCGGGATCGCCGGCGCCAGGTGCAGGTGGCCGAACGAGACCGGCGCGTTCACCTTGAGCGTGCCGCGCGGCTCGGCGTGCAGCCGGGTGACCACGCGCTCGGCCTCCTCCACCTCGGCGGCGATGCGGGCGCAGCGCTCGTACAGCGCCCGGCCGACCTCGGTCGGGCTGAGCCGCCGCGTGGTGCGGTTGAGCAGGCGCGCGCCGAGCTGCTCCTCGAGCCGGGCCACCTGCTTGCTGACCGCCGACTTCGAGGTGCCCAGGCGCCGGGCGGCGTCGGAGAAGCTGTTCGCCTCGACCACGCGGGCGAAGACGATCATGGCGTTGACGGTGTCCACGGGCGGTTCGGATCGTTTCCGGATCGACACGCGCACCGCTAGCCGAAAGCCGATTAAGAGCCAATGAGCGACACTGTCGCGGGCGAAGGGCACCGGCCGTTGCCCGGAGCCGCCAAGGGCCGGGCGGCGAGCGTCCGGGCACGCCGTTGTCGCCCGCGGGGAAACGCCCTTGTGCCGGCCCGGCGGATTGCCCGGCGCGCCCGGCCGCTCATCTCCCAGGACAGCTCGAACCCCCATTCATGCCGGGAGGCAAGCCATCATGACCAAGGTGCTGGTGCTCTACTACAGCTCGTACGGCCATATCGAGACCATGGCCCAGGCCGTCGCCGAGGGGGCGCGCGCCGCCGGGGCCGAGGCCGTCGTCAAGCGCGTGCCGGAGCTGGTGCCGCCGGAGGTGGCGCGGAAGGCCGGCTACAAGCTCGATCAGCCGGCGCCGGAAGCCGAGCCCGGCGAGCTGGCCGACTACGATGCCATGATCCTCGGCACGCCGACCCGCTACGGCAACATGTGCTCGCAGATGCGCAATTTCCTCGACCAGACCGGGGCGCTGTGGATGAGCGGCGCCACCATCGGCAAGGTGGGCAGCGTGTTCACCTCCACGGCCAGCCAGCACGGCGGCCAGGAGAGCACCCTGCTGTCGAGCCACATCACGCTGCTGCACCTGGGCTTCGTCATCGTCGGCCTGCCCTACTCCGCCCGCGAGCAGCTGACGCTGGAGGAGGTCAGCGGCGGCTCGCCCTACGGCGCGACCACCATCGCCGCCGGCAACGGCTCGCGCCAGCCCTCCGCCAACGAGCTGACGATGGCCCGCTTCCAGGGCGAGCATGTCGCCCGCATCGCCGGCAAGCTGGCCGCCTGAGCCGATCCGTCTTCACTCCTCCAAGCCTCGGGAGACACCGCCATGGGCCTGCTGATCGACGGCGTCTGGCACGACAAATGGTATGACACCAAGAGCACCGGCGGCCGCTTCGTCCGCCAGGACAGCGCCTTCCGCCACTCGGTGACCGCCGACGGCTCGTCCGGCTTCCCGGCCGAGGCCGGGCGCTACCACCTCTACGTCTCGCTGGCCTGCCCCTGGGCCCATCGCACCCTGATCGTCCGCGCCCTGAAGGGGCTCGAGGAGGCGATCTCCGTCTCGGTGGTCGACCCGTTCATGGGCAGCGAGGGCTGGTGGTTCGGCGACGATCCGGACGGCACCGCCGACACCGTGAACGGCAAGAGCCACCTGCACCAAGTCTACACCCTGGCCGACCCGGCCTACACCGGCCGGGTCACGGTGCCGGTGCTGTGGGACAAGCGGCAGGGGACCATCGTCAGCAACGAGTCGGCGGAGATCATCCGCATGCTCAACAGCGCCTTCGACGCGATCGGCGACGCGTCGGTCGACCTCTACCCCGAGGCGCTGCGTGAGGAAATCGACCGGATCAACGCGTTCGTCTACCCTAACGTGAACAACGGGGTGTACCGCTGCGGCTTCGCCACCACGCAGGAGGCCTATGAGGAGGCCTTCGAGCAGCTGTTCGCGGCGCTCGACGAGCTCGAGGCGCGGCTCGGCCGGCAGCGCTACCTGGCCGGCGACCGGATCACCGAGGCCGACTGGCGGCTGTTCACCACGCTGGTGCGCTTCGACCCGGTCTATGTCGGGCACTTCAAGTGCAACCGGCAGCGCATCGCCGACTACCCGAGCCTGTGGAACTACCTGCTCGAGCTCTATCAGGTGCCGGGCGTCGCCGGGACCGTGAACCTGCGGCACATCAAGCGGCACTATTACGAGAGCCACGAGACCATCAACCCGACACGGGTGGTGCCGAAGGGGCCGGCGATCGACTACACGGCGCCGCACAACCGCGGCGGCCTGCCGCGGGCGGGGTAGGTCAGCGCGGGCGGTCCGGCCGCGCCTCACGCGGACCGCCCGCCCGGGCGGTCCGGCCCCCCCTCACGCGGACCGCCCGCCCGGGCGGTCCGGCCCCCCCTCACGCGGACCGCCCG
>CAZTHL010000083.1:4394-16214 GCA_964613585.1 uncultured Mycobacteriaceae bacterium
CCCGGGCGGTCCGGCAGGGCGGCGAGGCGGATCGGGCCGCGCGCCGTCGCCGGATCGACCGCGCGGCCGCGCTGCAGCGCGCGGATGCTCCCGTCCTGCGTGAGCCTCGTCGCCGCCCGCCGCGCCGCCGGCATCAGCGCGCGCCAGTCCCGACCCGGCGCCGCCGCGTCGCGCGCCGCCTCCGACGGGCAGATGCTGCGGTCCGGGCCGCGCGCCGCGGTCAGCGCCAGGATCGACCGTGCCACACGGTCGTCGTCGTCATCGCGGACGGGCTCGCCGTCCCTCCTCACGCGGCACGGCCGTCGCCGGCGGCAAAGCACGGCGCGAGCGCCCGGGTCAGCGCCTCGAAGCGCGCGGCCTTGGCGGCGAAGCGCTCGACCAGGGCCGGCGCCGGCTGGACCACCCGCTCGACCGCCGGCCGCCGGCACACCGCCGCCGGGCTCTCGCCGGTCGCCGCCAGCCGGGCCAGCCGGGCCGCGCCGAGCGCCGCCGCGCTGTCGCCGTGCGCGGGGATGAGCAACGGCCGGCCGAGCGCCGAGGCCAGGATCCGGCCCCAGAAGGGTGAGGGCGCGGCATCACCCAGGAGCAGCATGTCCTCGACCGGCCGGCCGCCGGCCAGCAGCGCGGCCTGGCCGCCGGCCAGCGCCAGCGCCACGCCCTCCAGCACCGCCCGCACCAGGTCGGCCCGCGTCGTCCCCCGGCCGAGACCGAAGAACACGCCCGTCGCGCCCGGCCCCTCGGCCTCCAGGTGCCAGGGGCGCTCGCCGCCCAGATAGGGCAGGAACAGCGGCACGCCGGCGCCGTGATCGCTCGCCGCCGCCTCGGCCAATGCGGCGGCCGGCTTGGTGCCGCCGGTGACGCCGGTGATCCAGTCAAGGCATCGGCCGGCGCTGGGCGTCTCTGCCCGGCGCAGCCAGCGGTCCGGCACGGCGTGGCAGACGGTGGCCACGCCCCGCTCGGCACCGGGCGCGAAGCGGGCGTCGACCGTCACCACGACGCCGGTCCGGCGCAGCGAGAGCAGGCCCTGGCCGGGCTCGATAACGCCCATGCCGAGCGCGGCCGCGGCGTCCCGGCTGGCCCCGGCGGCGACCGGCAGGCCGGGCACCAGCCCCAGCCGCTCGGCGACGTCCGGCCGCAGCGTCCCGGCCACGGAGGCGCTGTCCACCAGGTCCGCCACGGCCTCGCGGGACAGCCCGCCGGCCGCGAGCAGCGACGACGACCAGGCGCGTCCGCCGGTGTCGAGCCACAGGGTGGCCGAGGCGTCGGAGGGCTCGGCGGCCGGGGCGCCGGTCAGCCGGAGGCGCACATGGTCCTTGATCGACACGGCGAGCCCCAGGCGGGCCGGCAGGTCGGGCTCGTCCTGGGCGACGCTCAGCACCAGCACGGCGGCGGCGCCCGGTCCGGCGCGGCTGCCGGCGATCGCCGCCAGGTCCGGCGCCCGGCCCTCGAGCTCGGCCGCCCGGCCGATCGCGCCGGGCACGCCGTCCGGCAGCAGCAGGCGAGGCGCCTCCCCCTCCCCGTCGACCAGCACGACGCCCTCGGCCGGCCCGCTCACGCCCAGCGCGCGGATCTCGGGGAAGAGCCCGGGCTGCTGCTGCCGCAGCTGGTCGATCGCGCGCACCGTGGCGCGCCACGCTTCGTCCGCGTCCAGCTCGGCCCCCGCGTGCCGGGGACCGTCCAGCGCGCAGGGCATGACCGTGCGGCCGCTCAGCCGCTGGTCCTGATCGACCAGCACCGCGGTGACGGCGTCAAGGTCGACATCGATTCCGAGATACACCACCGCCTCCGGCCCCACGCCGCGTTCCGCCGGGAGAAGCCCCGCTGCATCTTACAGGTATGCAGCCGCAGCCGGATGTCGACGGTCCGTCGGCCGGCGCGACCCGGCCGGGTCGCGGCGACGCTCCCGCCGACCGGGAGAGCGCCAGCGATCGGGCCCGCGCCGCGGGCGGCGACACCGGCCCCGTTATCGCCTTGGGCCCCGGACAAGGGGCTGCGGAGCGCTGGTCCTCCCCTGTCGTGGCGGCCCGATCCGGCCGGAGTGCGATGGCATCATCGCCCGGACGAGCCCGCGGCCGAGCCGGGGCACCGGGTGCCGCCGCCGGGATCCGGGCAGCCTCGAGGCCGGCCGCCGGAGCGGCGGCGTCCAGGGCTGGGCGAGCCGCCCGGATCGGGTCCGGCCGGCGACCAGAGCGCCGCGGCGGGGCGCGCGGGCCACCTCGCCTGCCGCGGTGCCGGCGTCGCCGTGACACGGCGGAGGCCGGCGCCGCTACACCAGGACCCAGTCGGGCCCCATGGTGCCGGTGATCACGTCCCAGCCGGCGAAGCCGCCGGCGTCGATGTCGAGGGCGTAGGTGGTGCCGTCGGCCTGGCGCACCAGCAGGTCCTGGTACCCGTCACCGTCGTGATCGAGGGCGCCGGCAATGTCCCAGGCGGTGCCGGGCGAGTCGTGCACGACGAACCAGCCGGCATTGCCGGCACCGGTCATGTTGATGCCCCAGATCTGGCCGGTGGCCGCGTTGCGGAAGATGACGTCCGCAGCGCCGTCGCCATGAAGGTCGGCGACCGCCCTCGCCTCCCACCCAGCGTCCAGGGCGCCGGTGACCAGACCCCAGCCGACAAGGAAGCCACCGTTGAGATTGGCGTAAACGGTGCTGCCGTCGACCACATTCTGCATCACCACATCCGCGCTGCCGTCGCGGTCGGCGTCGCCAGCGCCAATCGTGCGCCATGCGCCACCGACATCCGCGACCGGGCGGTAGCCGCTGCTGCCGCCGCCGGCGTCGATATCGAGCAGATAAAGCTGACCGGCTCCGTTCCGGATCAGCGGATCCACGATCTGGTCCCCGGTAAAGTCACCAAGCGCCTCAAGGGTCCAGTCGGCGCTCAGGTCCGTCGCCACCTCCGCCCAGCCGCGGCCTGCCTCGAAGGCATAAATGGAGCCGCTGCCGGCATCCTGGACCACCGCCTCATCGCGCAGGTTGCCCGACAGGTCGCCCGTTGCCCGGACATGCCAGCCGGTCGGCATCGCGTCGACAAGGGTGGTGAACGGCCCGGCAGCGGCCGCGCCCATGTCGATGTAGGCGATCTGGCCGGTGCTGGTGCTGTAAAAGACGACATCGTCGAGAAGGTCACCGTCCACGTCGCTGACCGGCCGCGGCGCGGCGCTGATCCTCAGGTCCTCAAGGGAGTTCACCGGCCGTCCCGCAAACTCCGCCTGCCACGCCGAGGATCCGGGCTCGATGAAGCCGTTGCCGATCAGGAAGGCATTCCCCGCCACGGCAGACCCGTCCTCGGTGACGCTCAGCGTGATGCCGCCTTCCTGGATCTGGTCCGGGCCGGAGAGCAGGCTGCTCTGCTTGATGAAGGTATCGATCGTGGTCGTTGTGGAAATCGATGGATCGACAGTCATGACGATGGCGCCTGTCTGCGGATCGACCGACTGAAAAGTCTCGTCGATACCCAGACGCTGCGTGCCGAAGGTGCCCGTGATGCTGCTCAGCTCGTCAT
Source organism: uncultured Mycobacteriaceae bacterium (assembly GCA_964613585.1). GTDB lineage: Bacteria > Pseudomonadota > Alphaproteobacteria > DSM-16000 > Inquilinaceae > CAZTHL01. The sequence goes on from CAZTHL010000083.1 coordinate 7,902, forward strand.
GGATGGCGTTGTTGCTTGCCCACTGGATCTCGCCGCCCCGGACATCCGAGTCGTAAATGCTTCCGACATACAGGCCGACATCAATGATGTTCGGCCCATTTCCCGAGTTCACCGCCGGAATTGGCTGGTCGACGGCGAGCAGGCCAAACATGGAGAAGCGTTCGGCCACGGAATAGGACGTCGTGTCCATGGGAAAGTTCGTATTGCCAAAGTAAGTAGTGCCGATCATCCAAATTTCGTAAAATTGTGTCATTCAATGCCCCCATATAGCAGGACTTGCATTTGAAAACGTCTTGGACAGAGATCCTTCCCAGCCACCTTGACGAGCCTTGGCGCCTCCCAGAGACGGCGCCGGGCCGGTCTCCAGCCGGACGCAGGAAGGCCGTTCGGCTCGGGTCGCGACGCCCGCGATGAACCGCGCGCCTGGATACGGGCTCGCGGCCGCCACGCGATCGGCCAGCAGTGAGGCGATTCCCCTGGAGCGGCAAGGGCGCAGCGGGCCCCGGACCGGGAGCCTGTCCGGCACCGGCCGCATGGCCGGCCCCCCCCCAATGCCACGCTGGAACAGGCATCGCCTGCCTGCAGCCCCGGGGACCGAGAGACGATGTCGCTTGATCGGTCGACTGGACAGGCCATCCCGGCGCCGCTGCACGGCACGGTCAGGACCATCGTCCACCGTAAGCCCGACCGGACCCGATCGCGGGACGAGCACCGGCCGGCGGGCCGGCACGATCGCGCCGCCCGCTGACGTCGGTCTCACACCCGGGCGGCCACGCCGCCCGGACCGGCAATGCCGACTACCGTTCGGGAAACGGTCATGCCCGCCCCTTCGCTCACACCAGCACCCAGTCCGATCCCATGGTGCCGGTGATCGGGTCCCAGCCGGCGAAGCCGCCGTTGTCGATGTCGAGGGCGTAGGTGGTGCCGTCAGCCTGGCGTACCAGCACGTCGCCGTGCCCGTCGTTGTCGTGGTCGAGGGTGCCGGCCACCTGCCAACCGGTGCCGGCCGTCCCGGTCACCACGAACCAGCCGGCGTTGGTGCCGCCCAGCATGTCCACGCCCCAGATCTGCCCGGTCGCCTGGTGGCGGAAGATCACGTCGTCGTAGCCGTCGCCCGCGACGTCGGCCACCCCCTCGGCCACCCAGTGTGGCCCGACCGCCCCGCTCACCACGCCCCAGCCGGTCAGCACGCCGCCGTCGATGTCGGCGTACCAGGTGGTGCCGTCCGCCAGGCTCTGGATCACCACGTCGGAATGCCCGTCGCGGTCCGGATCGCCGATCCCGGCGACCCGCCAGCCCGTGCCGATGTCCGCCACCACCGGCCGCCCGCCGACGCCGCCGCCCGCCTCCACCTCGAGCACCATCAGCCGCCCGCCCGTGTCCTGCACCAGCGGGTCGGGCAGACCGTCCCCGGTGAAGTCGCCGGCCCCGAGCAGCGTCCAGCCCGCCGACAGGTCGGTCGCCACCTCGGCCCAGCCGCGGCCCTGCTGGACCGTGTAGATCGACCCGCTCGTCGGGTCCTGCACCACCGCCTCGGCCCGGCCGTCGCCCGACAGGTCCCCGGTCGCCCCGACCCGCCAGCCTGCCGGCATCGCCCCGACCAGTGTGACGAACCCGCCGGCCCCGGCCGCCGACATGTCGACATAGCCGATCTGCCCGCTCGTCTCGTTCAGGAACAGCACGTCGTTGACGGCGCCACCGTCGACATTGCTGACCGCGTTCTGCTGGATGCCGGCCGTCACCAGCAGTTCGCCGCCGAACGACAGCATCTCCACTCCGACTAGAAAGTCCGTCCCCTCGGCCCCGGTGGCGTCGGCCACCGCCGTCGTCCAGCGGCCGTCCTCCAGATACGACCGCACATGGAACGCGTTGCGGCTGCCGGCATAGACCGCCGCATCGTTGCCCGCCCCGCCGTCGATCAGGTCGTCGCCCGACCCCCCCTCCAGCAGATCATCGCCCGCAAAGCCGACCAGGACGTTGGCTCCGGCATGACCGATGAGCGTGTTGGCGGCGGCCGAGCCGATGGCGCTGGCTCCGCCTTCAAGAATCAGGTTCTCGATCTCGGGGTGCGCCTCGAGGGACCAGGACAGGGAGGCGACGATGGTGTCCGTGCCGGCGCTGTCGACCACCGTATCGGCCGCATTGTCGACGAGATAGCTGTCGTTTCCATCGCCGCCGTCCAAATGATCAGCGCCAAGGCCGCCGTAAAGTATGTCGTCCCCGTCGCCCCCGATCACTACATCGTTGCCGCCATAGGCCCAGAGAATATCATTCCCCGAAAAGCCTTGAATGTTGTCGGCATAATTGGTCGCATGGATCAGATCAGACCCGGAAAGGATGCTTTCCTTGGCCCGATCGCTCTGGCCAAGAAGAACCCAGTTCTGCAGCGTGACAGCGTTGACATTGAGATTATCGATCACATAAGCCGAGGTTCCACCCCAAAAGGTCTCGATTCGACTGATAATCCCGCCGGTGATTCTTGCTTCCGAATAGGTGATATTTCTCCCACTGAAGTTGACAATGTCATTACCCCACAATACCCCATAATCGATTTGCACAAGGTTCGGCTGCGCTATCGTGACAACACCGTAGTCCCAGAGAGCCACAAGGTTGAAGTCGCTCTCAAAGTTGATCGGAAACGTCCCGCGTGCTGCAAAGACAGTCATGACGCCCTCTCGCCTTTTGCTTCGACGGCTCGTTCGCCGTCCGCTGCAAGAAAGGCATGGAAAAACTTAAGAACTTACTGAAAGTAGCACAAGCAAAGTCCGGCCGACCGGCAGCGCCTCCTCGACTGACCCGGCCCCTGTACCCGCTCTGACTCAGGGGTTAAGCATTGGACCCAAATGAATACCAGGGAATTATGGGCTGTTGTCGGGCAAAGCCGCTGTCAAGCCGCTGGAGCGTTTCCGGGTCTGGGCGGCATCGCCGGCCCGCTCCCCCGCCCGGTAGAACACTCCAGCCGCCGGTGCTCGGGGCGACGATGTGGACGGTGAGGCGGCACGACCCCTTGTCGAGGCCGAGCCGTGACGGACGAGCCGGTGGCCGTTCCGTGGCGGACCGCGACTCCAGGGGCTACGGCCTGTGCAGCGGATGCCTCCTGCCGCCGGCAGCCAAGGCCCCGGCCGCTCACCACGGTGCCGCGGCGTCCTCGATGAGGAGCTGCACCCGCTCGCGCCCCTGCCAGCTGTCCAGGCGCAGGCTGCCGGCCAGGTGCAGCGGCGCGCCGTCGGCCGCCAGCAGCGCCGCGCCGAGTGCGGTGTCGGCCGCGCGGAAGGCGACGGCCTCGACGCGCCCGCCGGCGGTGCCGGCAAGCCAGCAGCGGACGTGGCCCTGGCCGACCACGCCGGCGCGGGCGATCCGGGCGCCCTCAACGGCGAAGCGCGGCTCGGGATGGCCGGCGCCGAACGGCCCGACCTGCTCCAGCCAGCGGGCAAGGTCGGGCGCGATGCCCTCGACCGCGAGCCGGCCGTCGAGATCGATCGGCACCTCGGCCGGCCGGCCGGCCCCGGCCCCGGCCCGCTCGCGCAGGAAGCCGCCCAGTGCCGCCAGCCGGTCCGGCCGCACCGAGAAGCCGGCGGCCATGGCGTGGCCGCCACCGCCGCAGAGCAGCCCGGCCCGGCGCGCCTCCAGCACCGCCGCGCCGAGATCGAAGCCGGGCACCGAGCGGCCCGAGCCGGTGCCGCTCTCGGCCCCGAGGGAGACCACGCAGGCCGGCCTCTCGTAGCGCTCGCGCAGGCGCGCCGCGACGATGCCCAGCACGCCCGGATGCCAGCCGACGCCGGAGACCAGCAGCAGCGGCGGCATCGCCTCCTCGGCCTCGACCAGGGCGCGGGCCTGGCCCAGGACCTCCGCCTCGAGCGCCCGCCGGTCGTCGTTGTGGCCGTTCAGCCGCCGGGCCAGCGCCGCCGCCTCGGCGGCATCGTCGGTGCTGAGCAGGCGCGCACCGAGATCGCCTCGGCCGACCCGGCCGGCCGCGTTGATGCGCGGGCCGAGGAGGAAGCCGGCATGGTAGGGGTCGACCCGCCGCTGGATGCCGGCGACGTCGGCCAGCGCGGCAAGGCCCGGATTGCCGCGCCGGGCGGCCACCTTGAGGCCCTGGCTGACCAGCACACGGTTCAGCCCGGCGAGCGGAACCACGTCGCAGATGGTGCCGACGGCGACCAGGTCGAGCAGCGCCTTCAGGTCCGGCTCCGGCCGCGTGGCGAACCAGCCGGCGCTGCGCAAAGCGCGATTGAGCGCGACCAGGGTGAGGAAAACGACCCCGCAGGCCGCCAGGTGGCCGAGCCGTCCGGCGGCGCGCAGCCGGACCGCATCCTCGTCCAGCCGGTTCGGGTTGACCACGGCGCAGGCCGGCGGCAGGCGGGCCTCGGCGCCGTGATGGTCGAGCACGACGACATCCAGCCCCTCGGCCCGGGCCGCCTCCAGCGCCTCGACCGCCGTGGTGCCGCAGTCGACGGTGACCACCAGCCGCGCGCCCTGCCGCGCCAACCGGCGCAGGGCCGCCGCGTTGGGGCCGTAGCCCTCGGCCAGCCGGTCGGGCACGTAGAGCGCCGGCTCGGCCCCGGCCTGGCGCAGATAGCGCAGCAGCAGGGCGGCCGAGGCGGCGCCGTCGACGTCGTAGTCGGCGAACACGACCAGCGGCTCGGCGCCGCGCACGGCGTCGGCGAGGCGCCCGGCCGCCCGGTCCATGTCGCGCAGGATCGAGGGGTCGGGCAGCTGGGTTCGCAGCAGCGGGTTGAGGAAGCCCTCGGCCTCGTCCAGCCCGACGCCGCGGCCGGCGAGCAGGCGGGCGACCGGCTCGGGCAGCGCGTGGCGCTGGCCGAGCGCCCGGCTCAGCCGCTCGTCCACCGGGCGCAGCCGCCAGCGCTTGCCGCCAAGCGAGCGGGCCACCACGACCCCATCATCCTCGTCCTCCACCCGCGCGGCCGCCACATCCATCGCCCCTCACCCAAGATGTTGTGAGCCATTGATGGTGGGACGCTTAAAGATGATTCGTCCGGTCGGCCAGCCCCAAGCGCGCGCGGGTCGTTTCGCTCGACCGACCCGACGAGAAGCCCGGGATACCGGCGCCGGCTGGGGAGAGCGTGAGCCAAGACCGGCATAGGCACGCGACCGGGCGGGCCGGCTCACGATCGCGGCAGGTGCTCGATGCGCATGACCCGGGGCGGCTCGAGCACGGCGTCGAGGCTGCCGATCCGCTCGAGGCAGCGCTCCATGGCCGCCTCGCTGGTCTCGTGGGTGATGATCACCACCGCCACCGCATCACCGGGGTTGCGGCCGCGCTGGATCAGGCTCTCCACCGAGATGGCCTCGTCGCGCATCTCGGCGGTCATGTCGGCAATGACGCCGGGCCGGTCGACCACGGTCAGGCGAATGAAGTAGGCGCCGCGCCGGCGCTCCACCGGGACCGTCGGCAGCGCCGCGAGATCCGACGCCGGCACGCCGAAGGCCGGGACCTGAACGCCTCGGGCGATATCCACCAGATCGGCGACGACCGCCGACGCGGTCGGCCCCCGGCCGGCCCCGCGGCCGACCAGCATGACCTGGCCGACCACGTCGCCCCGGGCCACCACCGCGTTGAACACGCCCTCGACCGAGGCGATCGGGCTGTCGCCCGGCACCATGCACGGCTCGACCCGGAGCTCCAGACCGGCCGGGGTCAGGGTGGCCAGCCCGAGCAGCTTGATGCGGAAGCCGAGCTCGTCGGCATAGGCGATATCGAGCGCCGAGACGTGGCGGATCCCCTCGATATGCACCTGGTCGAAGCGGATTGTGGCGTTGAACGCCAGCCCGGCCAGGATAGCCAGCTTGTGCGCCGCGTCGATGCCGTCGATGTCGACGCTTGGATCCGCCTCGGCATAGCCCTCGGCCTGCGCCTCGGCCAGCACCGCGGCCAGCTCCCGTCCGCTCCGGCGCATCTCCGTCAGGATGAGGTTGCAGGTGCCGTTGAGGATGCCGAACACCGCGTCGATCCGGTTGCCGGCCAGCCCCTCGCGCAGGCCCTTGACGATCGGGATGCCGCCGGCCACCGCCGCCTCGAAGCCGAGCGTGCCGCCGCGCGCCTCCGCCTTGCGCAGCAGGGAGGCGCCGTGCACGGCGAGCAGCGCCTTGTTCGCGGTGACCACCGAGCGGCCGTGGTCGAGCGCCGTCTCGCACACCGCCCGGGCCACCCCGTCCACCCCGCCGATCAGCTCGACCACCACGTCCGCCTCGGCCTCCGCCGCCAGGACCACCGGGTCGTCGAACCAGCGCACGCCGGACAGGTCGACGCCGCGGTTGCGGCCGCGGTCGCGCGCCGACACCGCGGTCAGCGCCAGCGGCCGGCCCGCGCGCCGCGCCAGCAGCTCGGCCTGCTGCCGCAGCACCGCCACGACGCCGGTCCCGACGGTGCCGAGCCCGGCCACGGCGACCGTCAGCGGCGCCGTCACGAGGCGGCCGCCCGCTGCGGCAGCGGCCGGACCGTGGCCGGGGCGCGCGCCATCAACGCCTTGATGTTGCGAACGGCCTGGCGGATCCGGTGCTTGTTCTCGACGAGCGCGATCCGGACATGGCCCTCGCCGTGCTCGCCGAAGCCGAGCCCCGGCGACACCGCCACCTTGGCCTCCTGCAGCAGCAGCTTGGAGAAGCCGACCGAGCCCAGCGGCGCGAACGGTTCCGGTACCCGCGCCCAGGCGAACATGGTCGCCGGCGGCGACGGCACCGGCCAGCCGGCAGCGTTCAGCCCCTCGATCAGCACGTCGCGCCGCTCGCGGTACAGCTCGCGGATCTCCTCGACGCAGTCCTGCGGCCCATTGAGCGCGGCCACCGCCGCCACCTGGATCGGCGTGAACGCGCCGTAGTCGAGATAGGACTTCACCCGCGCCAGCGCCGCGATGAGACGCCGGTTGCCGACGGCGAAGCCGATGCGCCAGCCCGGCATCGAGTAGGTCTTGCTCATCGAGGTGAACTCGACGGCGATGTCGCGCGCGCCGGGCACCTGCAGGATCGACGGCGGCGGCGGCCCGTCGAAGTAGATCTCGGCATAGGCCAGGTCGGACAGCACGTACATGCCGTGCTCGCGGCAGAACGCGACCACGTTGGCGTAGAAGTCGAGATCGACCACCTGCGCCGTCGGATTGGCGGGGAAATTGAGCACCACCGCGGTCGGCTTGGGCACGCTGTGGCGCACCGAGCGCTCCAGCGTCTCCATGAAGTCGACACCGGGCGCGATCGGCAGGCTGCGGATCGCCGCCCCGGCGATGATGAAGCCGAACATGTGGATCGGATAGCTCGGGTTCGGCGCCAGGATGATGTCGCCCGGGCTGGTGATCGCCTGGGCCAGGTTGGCGAGCCCCTCCTTCGAGCCCAGCGTGACGATGATCTCGCCGTCCGGGTCGAGCTCGAGGTCGAAGCGACGCGCGTAGTAGCCGGCCAGCGCGCGGCGCAGGCCGGGGATGCCGCGGGAGTTGGAGTAGCGGTGGGTGCGCGGGTCCTCGGCGGTGGCGACCATCTTCTCGACGATGTGGCGCGGCGTCGGGCTGTCGGGATTGCCCATGCCGAAGTCGATGATGTCCTCGCCGGCCGCCCGGGCCGCGGCCTTCATCGCGTTCACCTCCGCGAAGACATAGGGCGGAAGCCGCTTGATCTTGTGAAACTCGTGCTCGAGCAAGGCCGTGCTCCCCGGGTTCTCGGGCGCTCCCTCACGGTCGCCGGAGGGATCGGCGGGGGTCTCAGCCCGCCCGCCGCACCGCCCCGGCCGCGCACCGTACCTAAGCCCCGCAGGGTTAATAATCGAGATATATCTCCACCCGCGGCTCGGTCTCGGCGTCCGGCCGTCCGGCCTCGTCGCCGGACGCCTCGACGCGGATCGACTCCGGCGGCACGCCGTGGCGGATCAGCTCGGCCTCGATCGCCCCCGCCCGCTCCAGGGCGACGCCGTAGCTGGCCACCCGGCGGCGCACGATGTCGCCTGAGGCGACCGGGCTGCCGGCGAAGCCGACCACCCGCACGGTGCCGCCCGTGGCCCGCTGCGTCGAGGCCGCCTCGACGAGCGCCGCGCCGCCGCCGCCGGCCGGCGTCGTCGAGGCCGGCGCGAACGGAATGGTGCCCACACGCGTCGATCGGGTCGGCCGCGACGGCGCCGCCACGGCATCGGGCGCCGATGGGGCCACCGACGCCCCCGAGGCGGCGAAGCGCTGCAGGAAGGCTTGGCGCGTGCGGTCCACGGGCAGGGCCGCGGTCGCCACCGGGCCGCCCCGCTCCGGCCGGAGCGGCGGCGCCTCGGCCTCCGCCACCGGAGCGGGCGGCGGCGCCGCCTGTCCGACCGGCGGCGCC
>CAZTHL010000084.1:0-15744 GCA_964613585.1 uncultured Mycobacteriaceae bacterium
GCTAAGGCTGCTTGGCGAGGGTTTCATGATGCACCGCCCCTTCACCCCTCCCACCATCGGCCGGACGCGGCTCGAGATGGCGCCCGGCGTGGATCCGGGGTGGGCCGCTCCCGCCCCGCCGCCGGTCCCCGGTCGACGCGACCGGCACATCGAGGTCGACACGGCTGGCGGAGCGCTGCTGGCCGGGCTGGTCGCCGACGGCCGGCTGGTCGATCTGCTGGCCGAGCCGATGGATGATCCCCTGCACGTCGGTGGCGTCGTGGTCGCCCGCGTGCAGAAGTTGGATCCGGCGCGGAAGCAGGCGTTTGTCGATGTCGGCCAGGGCGAGCCGGCACTGCTGGCGCTCGGCAAGGCAAGCCTGCGGGCCGGATCCTCCCTGCTCGTCCAGGCGACCGCCGAGCCGCGCGCCGGCAAGGGCGCCGAGGTGACACGGGATGTGGCGCTCGCCGGCTGCCTGCTCGTGCACACCCCGCTCAGCCCCGGCCTGGCGGCGTCGAAGGCGCTCGATCCGGCGGTGAAGGAGCGCTGGCGCAGCCGGCTGACCGACGGCTGGATCCTGCGCCGGGCCGCCGCCGGGGCCGAGGACGCGGCCGTGCTCGCCGAGGCGGAGCGGCTGCGCTGGCGCTGGCAGGACATCCGCCACCGCGCGGGACTGGTGACGCCGCCGGTGGTCATCGAGCCGGGGCCGGACGTGGCCGTGCGCCTGCTGCTCGACGCGCCGGAGGCGGGTGCGGTGATCGCCGCCGACGCGACGCTGCACCGCCGGCTGCGCGACGCGCTGCAGCGGGTGGCGCCGGAGCTGCAGGAGCGGCTGCAGGCGAGCCCGGTCGGCCTGATCGAGGCCGTGCCGCCGCTGCTCCTGCCCGAGGTGCCGCTTGCCTGCGGCGGCCGGCTCATCATTGAGCGGACCCGGGCACTGACCGCCGTCGACGTGGATGGCGGCCGCTGCGGCGATGCGCTGCGGGTCAACCGAGAGGCGGCGCAGGAGGTGGCCCGGCAACTCCGCTTGCGCAATCTTTCCGGCATCACGGTGGTCGACTTCGTCTCGCCGCGGCGCAAGGCCGACCGCGCGGCGGTGGTCGGGACGCTGCGCGCCGCGGTCGCCGACGACCCGGCGGGGGTGACCCTGGCCGGCGGCATGTCGCCGTTCGGGCTGGTCGAGCTGATGCGCCCGCGCCGCGGCCGGCCGCTGCACGAGGTGCTGCCGGAGGCGCCTTGACGTGGCGCCGCCGGGGCCGAAAGTATGGGGCATGCGGGGAGACGGCACCGGCTCGGGCAGCAATGGCACGGTGATGGCACTGCCGGGGGTGCGCGGCTCCGGCCGGCGCTGTCCGATCTGTGGGCGGCCTTCGGTCGTGGAGGTGCGGCCGTTCTGTTCGCGGCGCTGCCGGGATGTCGACCTCAACCGCTGGCTTGGCGAGGGCTATCGGGTGCCGGGCCGCGAGATCGAGGACGGCGGCGACGGCGAGGCCGCCGAGCCGGGGATCGACGAGCGATCACGGCTGGACAAGCCGCCCGGCGGTGGCCTATAAGCCCGTTTCGCTTCGGCTCGAAGCACGCCCAGGTAGCTCAGGTGGTAGAGCAGTGCACTGAAAATGCACGTGTCGGTGGTTCAACTCCATCCCTGGGCACCACCTTGTCGACCGGCCCGCGGCGTGTCGGCGACCCCTTCACCGGCTTGGCACATCCTGACCGCCGTTCACTGTCCCCGGCACGGACAGCCTTGACGGCCGGGCATCATGCGACCTCGACACGGGCAAGCGTGGCCGCGGCAGCGGCAGCGGCAAGCGGACGGTCGCGCCTGAGCAGCGCAGCGTCGAGCGCCTCGGCGAGAGCGGCATACGCTGCATCGTAGGCGGTGAGGGGGCCGCGCAGGTCCCGGAGGCGGGACAGAAGCCCCTCAGGCGGGTATCGCCGTATCGGGAAATCCTCAAGATCCACCCGGGCCAGGCGCCCGCGGCGCTCGTCCAGCTTGCCCGGGTCCGCATCCCGGCGGATCACCCGGTTCCCCTCCACATCGATCCGGTGAGGAACGTGGAGCGTCCGTCCCCCCTTGAACAGCCGGTCGTCAACGGCGTCCGCGGCCGGGGTGCGTAGCAGTGTCTCGAGCAGCGCGGAGGCATCGAGGACGATCACCGGGACTCGCGCTCGGCGCGGACCGCCTCGGCCGGGGTCACCGACGGCGTGACGGCTGATCGCGCCCCGACACGCGCCCGCACTTCGTCCAAGGTCGGCCGCCCGGCCACCGCGCCGAGCTCGGCCAGCAGGTAGTCGGACAAGGACATGCCTGCCAGGGGCGCGCGCGCTTTGAGCCGCCGATGCAAAAAGCCCGGACCATTGCGGATCTGAATCACGCTTGACATGAGTCAAACACGTTAGCATGCGCAGCGCATGCCAATGACCCTATCGCCGCGGGGTGCGGCAGCCGCCGCCGCCGCCGCCGGGGCCGGCGGACACTGGCCCGCACGGCAGTGACGTTGCCTGGCTGGCGGGATTTGGGCGCAGGCTGGATTGGGCTCAGGCGGGATAATGGGCGCCGTCGTCCGACAGTGATCGCCCCCGCGGACGTCGTCGGCGCCGGGAATGCGCCGATCCCTCGATGGTGCCGATGCTTGAGCATCGCTTACAGAGGTACGTGACCGGTGATCGGTCGTGCGACGGCCACGGCCCGGGCCGTGGCTGCGCCGCCTCGTGCCGGATCACGGCGCCACGGGCGCCGTGATCCGGCGGTTCGCGCTTACCCGAACTTGTAGGCCACGCCGAAGCCGCCGCGGGGGTAGTCCCAGATCAGCTCATGGGTGTGGGCGGTGAGGAGCCGGCAGCTGCCGCATTCAAGGCAGCCGTCGAGCGTCGGCACTACCCTTCCGTCCTCCTCCAGGCTCCAGCAGCCGGCCGGGCAGCACTCGACCAGGCTTCGGAGTGCGTCCGACGGCACCGCGTCCGGCCAGCGCAGGCGCACATGGACGTTGCCCTCGTCGACCAGGTAACGGTTCTGGAAGAGCTTCTCCTCGACCTTGCTGCTCATCGGAAGGCCCTCGCCATCTTGACCGCGTCGCCGACCAGCCCGCCGATGCGGCGGCTGCGCCGGAAGCTGCGGACGATCTCTCTCTGCTTGCTCTTCTTGTCGACGCCGTCCACCCGGAACCAGGTGTCCGCCGCCTGGCTGAGCAGGCTCGGATACGTCGTGACGAACTGCTTGTTGGAGTGCAGGACCTCGGGCAGGTCGCGGTACTTGCGCAGGTCCTTCATGACGTAGCTGTCCTCGAGCCGCTGCTTGTAGCGCGACAGGAAGCCGGCCCGCATGGGGTAGCCGTCGCGCTTGATGCTGACGATCGCCTCGGCGGCCATGCGGCCCGACGCCATCGCCAGGTTCGAGCCCTCGCGGTGCAGCGAATTGACGAAGTGCCCGGCGTCGCCGACGACCACCCAGCCGTCGCCGTACAGCTTCGGCATGGCCTTGTAGCCGCCCTCCGGGATCAGGTGCGCGGCGTACTCCTTGACCTCGCTGCCGGCGAGCAGCGGCGCGATGGTCGGGTGCTGCTTGAAGCGCTCGAGCAGGTCGTAGGGCTTCACCCCGGCGTCGCGAATGTCCGACAGGAGGCATCCGATGCCGACCGAGAGCGACTCACGGTTGGTGTAGATGAAGGCCGTGCCGACCATCCCCAGCGTCACGGTGCCGGCGATCTCGATGACCACGCCCTCGTTTTCGCCGATGTTGAAGCGCTGCTCGATGGTCTCCTGCGGCAGGAAGTGCATCTCCTTGACCGCCAGCGCCGCGTGCTCCGGCTTCAGCGTCTTCTGGATGCCGGAACGGTCGCCGACCAGCGCATTCACGCCGTCGGCCAGCACCACCACGTCGGCCAGGATGTCGCCGCCCGGCCGGTCGGTGCGCACGCCGATCACCTTGCCGCTGTCGCTGCGCAGGAGCTCGGTGACCGTGGTCTCGCAGATCAGCAGCGCGCCGGCCTCTTGGACCTTCTTGCTGAACCACTTGTCGAACTGGGCGCGGATCACCGTGTAGCGGTTCGGGCGGTCCTCATTGAAGCGGTCGGAGCGGTAATGGCTGCCGACATAGGACTGGTCGTCGAGCATCCACACGCGCTGCTCGATGATGTGCCGCTCGAGCGGCGCCTCCTCGCGGAACTCGGGGAGCAGGGCCTCGAGCGCATCCGCGTAGAGGATGGCGCCTTGGACGTTCTTGGCGCCGGGATACTCGCCGCGCTCCAGCTGGAGTACGCTCAAGCCCTCCCGCGCCAGGGTCAGCGCCGCGGCGTTGCCGGACGGGCCGGCGCCGACGACGATGGCATCGAACTTCTCGGTCATGGACGATCCTCTGGGCTAGGCCGTGGGCGCCTGGGCGGCGGGGGCGACGGTGCTGAGGCCGTCGGCGAGCGCCGCCGGGGTCAGCGCGTGCGCCGGCCGGCCCTCGAAGTAGCGGATCAGCGCAGGCACGATCTCGAGCGCGTCGCCGACGATGCCGTAATGGGCAAAGTCGAAGATCGGCGCATCGGGATCGGTGTTGATGGCCAGGATGGTGTCGGCGCCCTCGACGCCGACCCGGTGCTGCACGGCGCCGGAGATGCCGCAGGCGATGTAGAGCTTCGGCCGGATGGTCTTGCCGGTCTGGCCGATCTGTCGGTCGGCGCCGATCCAGCCCTGCTGGACGAGCGGCCGCGAGCCGCCGAACTCCGCGCCCAGCGCCTCGGCGAGCCGCTTGATCAACTCGAAGTTCTCGGGGCTGCCCATGCCGCGGCCGCCGGCGACGACCACCTCGGCGTAGGCCAGCTGCGCCTTGTCCTGCTGGGCGTCGGGGACGTAGTCGAGCACCTTGGTGACGACCTCGTCCTCGGCCATGCCGAGCGGCCGGGTGACCACCGTGCCGGCGCGCGCCGGCTCCGGCTCGGGCATGGCCATGACCCGCGGCCGGATCGTGGCCATCTGCGGCCGGACATGCATGGTCTGGATGGTGCAGAGCAGGCTGCCGCCGAAGGTCGGGCGGGTCGAGGCCAGGCCGCGCGTCTCCGGGTCGATGGCGAGCTCGGTGCAGTCGGCGGTCAGGCCGGTCGCCAGCGTCGTCGCCACCGCGCCGGCCAGGTCGCGGCCGAGCGGCGTGGCGCCGAGCAGCAGCGCCTCCGGCTTGAACTCGCGCACCAGGTCGGACAGGCCCTTGGTGTAGGGGTCGGTGCGGTAGTGCTCCAGCACCGGGTCGTCGATCCGGTAGACGGTGTCGGCGCCGTAGGTGAAGGCGGCCCGGGTCGCCTCGTCCATGGCCGGGTCGGGCGGGCCCAGCAGCACGGCGCCGACATCGACCGACAGCGTGTCGGCCAGCTTGCGGCCCTCGCCGAGCAGCTCCCAGGACACGGGATGGACCCGGCCCCGCTCCAGCTCGACGAACACCCAGACGCCGCGCCACGCCGCCAGATGCTCGGGCGGCTTCTTGCCGGCCGGTGCGGCCTTGCGGGCGGGGCGTGCGGGGGAGTCTTGCGTCATGGTCGGGACCTCGTCGGGTCAGCGGATGGCGGGCGTGGGGAACGGGGCGCGATCAGGCCGGCGGCGCCAGCTCGGCGGCCAGCGCCGGCTGCTCGGCGAGCAGGGTGTCCAGCGCCTCGGCGACCGCGCTGTCGGCGTCGACCGCCTCCGCGCCGAGGATTTTCGCCCGCTCGGTGCGGGGGCTCGGCGCGAACACCCGCCGGACCATGGTCGGCGAGCCTTTCAGCCCGCACTGGGTCTTGTCGGTGATGCCGGCGGCCTGGGCGCTCCACACCTCGACCTCGGCGCGCGCCGCACGGAACAGGCTGTCCATGTCGGCGTAGCGGATGCGGCAGGTGCCCTCGAGCATGGTGATCAGGCAGGGCAGCCGCGAGGACAGCACCTGCACCCCGCCTTCCGAGCGGCGCTCGACGACGATCTCGCGGCTGTCCAGGTCGAGCCCGGTCAAGGCCGAGACGTAGGTCAGCTGCTGCACGCCGAGCCGGCGGGCAATGCCGGGGCCCACCTGGGCGGTGTCGCCGTCGATGGTTTGCTTGCCGGCGAAGATGATGTCGACCGGCTCCTGCTCATGCAGGCGCTCGATCGCCGTGGACAGCACGTAGGAGGTGGCCAGCGTGTCCGAGCCGGCGAACATCCGGTCGGTCAGCAGCACCGCGCGGTCGGCGCCGTAGCCGAGGCACTTGCGCAGCGCCGTCTCGGCCATGGGCGGGCCCATGCTGATGGCCGTGACCGTGGCGCCCAGCCGGTCCTTGAGGCGCAGCGCCTCCTCCAGGGAGACCAGGTCGTACGGGTTGACGATCGTGGGGACGCCTTGGCGCATGATCGTGTTGGTTACCGGGTGGACCCGGATCTGGGCGCTGTCGGGCACCTGCTTGATGCAGACCACGATGTGCATGCCTGACCTCCAAGGGGCGGCCGCGGGAGAGTTTAGCTCGATGCAGTGACAGCAAGCGCCGTACCAACTCGGGACCCCGCCCGCGAAGCCGCCTCGGTCAACGCCTTGCTCCCCGGTCGGGCATGACGCCCATGCAGCAAAGGTGACAGCAGGCCCCGGCCTTGTCGGCAAGGCGACAGCCCGGCGCGTGGGCATCCCGACAGATCGGAGCCGGCGGTCCGGCACAATTGCCGGCCCCGGCTGTTATGGGGAATGTGCCACCGCGGCGTGCCGCAGTACCCGCCCAGGGAGATCCGCCATGCTCCGCGCCTGCCGTCCCGCCCTCCTCCTGTGCCTGGGGCTGGCCATCCTCGCCGCCTGCACCTCCCTGCGCGAGGGCACGGTCCAGGAGGTGCCGCGGGAGGCCGCCAAGCTGCGGGTGTTCGCGCCCGCCTTCGCCGGCATCGAGGGCGAGCATGTGGTGTACCAGAGCCCGATCGCGCGCGAGGAGCACGTCCGGCTGACCGAGGCGGGCGCGGCGGACGGCGCGGGCGACGGCGCCCGGGCGGAGCTGGTCTACATCGAGGCGCGTCGCTTCGACACGCTCGTGGCCGCCCCGCCGCGGCTGCGCGCGCCCATGCCGGCGCTGAGGACCTGGCCCTACAACAAGACGCCGATCGAGCTTACCGGGCCGGGCCGGGAGCTGCTCAGCCAGGGTCGGACGCTGCGCTACCGGCCCTACCGGCACCAGGCCGACGGGCGCGACTGCCTGGCCTTGTATTCCCGATGGGACCGGCGCCTGGACGACTTCCAGCGCCGTCCCGCGAAGCTTCTGTTCGGCTACTACTGCGCCGCGCCGGGCGACATCCTGACCCCGGCCGAGCAGGCGCGCATCGCCCAGTCGATTCTGATCGTCCGGGCGCCGGACGCGCCGCTGCCCGATGCCGGCGGCGACCCGACCGTGGTGGCCGAGGCCGGCGAGGGCGACGGCGGCATGGTCGCGCAGCCGAGGATCGGCCACCCCGGGTTTCCCTTCGGCATTGTGCGCCACTTCTCGCCCATCGACGGCGACGCCGACGCGGATTGAGGGTCGCGCCCGCGGGGCCCGGGTCGTTGCGGCCGCGTGGTCCGGGTGCCGGGGTCGGCGGACGCCGAGAACCTTCTCGCCTGACGCGGAATCGGCAGCGGCCCGCTCCCTCGCCCGGCCACGCCAAGCACGCTGTCGTCGGGTGGCCGGGCGGGAACGCGGGCCGGCGATGCCACTTGAGCCGGAAACGCTCTAGTTCTTGAGCTCGGGAGCGGGCGCAGCGGCTTCCACGAGAAGCATTGAGGAGGGCTCCGCCGCCAGCGCGCGCAGGGTGGCGGCGTCGGGCGGGGCCTTGTGGACGGCGCTCCAGGCCTTGACGCGGGCCAACAGCGCCGGCAGCCGGGGGGCCTCGACGGCGAGGCCCAGCTCGGCCAGCGCGTGGCGCAGCGCGGCCATGCCGGAATGCTTGCCGAGCACGACCCGGTGCTCGCGGCCGAGCCCGACCGGGTCGAGACCCTGGTAGTTCAGCCGGTCGCGCAAGAGCCCGTGCACGTGGATCCCGGATTCATGCGTGAACACGCCGCCCCCGACGATGCTCTTGCCCAGCGGCACCGGCCGGCCCGAGGCCGTCGCCACCAGCTCCGAGACCCGCGGCAGCTTCCTCGGATCGATGCCGGTGTCGAGCCCGAAGAGGTCGCGCAGAGCCAGCACGGCCTCCTCGAGCGGCGCGTTGCCGGCGCGCTCGCCGAGGCCGTTCACCGTGGTCGAGACATGGCTGGCGCCGCCCCGCACGGCGGCCAGCGAGTTGGCCGTGGCGAGGCCGTAATCGTCGTGCCCGTGGAACTCGATCTCGAGATCCGTGACCGTGCGCAGCCGGGCGATGCGCTCGGCGGTGCCGAAGGGCTCGAGCAGCCCGAGGGTGTCGGCGTAGCGGAAGCGCCGCGCCCCGGCCCGGGCGGCCACCGCGACCACCTCGTCGAGGAAGTCCGGATCGGCGCGCGAGGAGTCCTCGCCGCCGACGGCGACCTCGAGCCCGGCGGCGCGCGCCGCGCCGACCTCCGCGGCGACGGTCGCCAGCACCCAGGCCCGGTCGCGGCCGAGCTTCCGCTCGATGTGCTGGTCGGAGACCGGGATCGACAGGTTGACGGCGCCGATCCCGCAGGCGAGCGCGGCCGCCAGATCCTGCCGATGCATCCGGCACCAGGCGATGGCGCGGGCCCGCAGGTCGAGCGCCAGCACGGCGCGGATGTCGGCGCGCTCGTCCTCGCCCATGGCCGGGATGCCGACCTCGATCTCGGTCACGCCGGCGGCGTCGAGAGCCCGGGCGATGGCCAGCTTCTCTCCGAGGGAGAAGGCGACGCCGGCGGTCTGCTCGCCGTCGCGCAGCGTGGTGTCGGTGATGGTCGGGGGCGTCGGGGTCATCCTGGTGGCCGTTCCGGGCTCAGGCATGGGCGTGCGCAGGGTCCTCGAGCGCGTCTCCGCCCGGCAGACCGTCGTCGAGCAGCCCATCCGCGTCCGCGAACGGGGACATGTCGCGCAGGTCGGCGACCACGGCGGGCAGCGTCTCCAGCACGGCGTCGATCTCGTCCTCGGTGGTGAGCCGCGACAGTGACAGCCGGACGGCGCCCAGCGCCGCGGTCTCCGGCACGCCCATGGCGCGAACGATGTGCGACGGCTCGAGCCGCCCGGACGTGCAGGCGGAGCCGGCCGAGGCGGCAATGCCGGCCCGGTCGAGCAGCGCCAGAACGCCTTCGGCGTCAACCCCGTCGAAGGCGACATAGCAGGTGTTGGCGAGCCGGCTGTCGGGGTCGCCGAGGACGCGGCAGCCCGGCACCCGCGCCAGCAGCCCGGCCTCGAGCCGGTCGCGCAGCCGCGCCATGCGGGCGAGCGCGGGCATCAGGTCGGCCCGCGCCAGCTCGGCCGCCCGGCCAAGCCCGGCGATGCCCGGCAGGTTCTCGGTTCCGGCGCGCCGGCCGCCCTCCTGGTGGCCGCCCAGGATCAGCGGCAGGAACGGGGTGCCCCGGCGCACATAGAGGAACCCGGTGCCCTTGGGCCCATGGAACTTGTGGCCGGAGACCGAGAGCATGTCGATCGCCGTGCCGGCCACGTCGAGCGGCAGCTTGCCGGCCGCCTGCACCGCGTCGGTGTGGAACAGGGCGCCCGCCGCGTGAGCCCGCTCGGCCAGCTCGGCCACCGGCAGCAGGGTCCCGGTCTCGTGATTGGCGGTCATGATCGAGACCAGGGCGACCTCGGATGTCACCGCCGCGCTGTAGGCGTCCCAGTCGATGCGGCCAAGCCCGTCGACCGGCACGACCCGCAGTGTGCAGCCCTGGGCCTCCAGGCTGCGGCACAGGTTGAGCACCGCGGGATGCTCGACCGCGCTCGTCACCAGCGCCCGCCGGTCGGGCGCCGCGGCGAGGCCTGACAGGATGGCGGTCATGTCGGCCTCGGAGCCGCCGGAGGTGAAGACCACCTCGTCCGCAGCGGCCGCGCCGACCAGCGCCGCCGCCTGCTCGCGCGCCCGCCCGAGCCGGGCCTGCGCGCGCCGGCCGAAGCCGTGCTGGGAGGAGGGGTTGCCGAAGTCGCCGGTCAGGCAGTCGACCATGGTCTCGGCGACCCGAAGGTCGACCTTGGTCGTGGCGTTGTTGTCGAGATAGATGCGGCGGTCGCCGGTCGCGTCCGTCCAGCCGTCCATGCCTCGCTCCGTCGGCCGGGCCGCCTCGACGGCGCCGGCAGGGTCCCGGTGACCGGACGGGAAGCAAGGCGGATGCCAGCGCCGGAGGCGCGGAATTGGCGGCCTTTGGCCGGGGGGTGCGGTCGGCGGCCCGACAGGCTGCGGACGCTTTGTCGGATACGCGACAACAGGCCGGCCCGCGCCGTCGCCGGGCTCCGCCGAGCCGACGAGATGACGTGGCGGCTCGGCAGGGAGCGCGCCTGCCAACCCGGCGCCGCCCGGGCGTGCCGGGCCGGCATGAAGGGGCCACCCGGGCCCGGCCCGGCCCTCGAGCCTCCGTATACTCGTCGGCGGTGCCGATCACACCGCCGGCGCGGCCTGGAGAAGGAATTCCTTGCGGATGCGCTCGACCAGCCGGTCGCGCACCTCTCGGTAGGCGGCGAGGCGGGTCTCCCGGCTGCCTTCAGCCAGCGAGGGGTCGAAGGTCGGCCAGAACTCGACCTCGACGGCGTTGGTGCGGGTCAGCTCGATGGCCCAGTGATGCGCCTCGGGCGACAGGGTTATCACCAGGTCGAAGGCCTCCGCCTCGTCCTCGTCCTCCAGGTCCTGCAGGGTCTTGCAGCGGTGCCGCGACAGGTCGATGCCGATCTCGTCCATCACGGCGACGGCAAACGGGTCGACCTCGCCGGCACGCACCCCGGCGCTGTCCACATAGACCCGGTGCCCCAGGAAGTGCTTCAGGATGGCCTCGGCCATGGGCGAGCGGATCGCATTGTACGTGCAGGCGAACAGCACGCTCGAGGCCCGGCCCGCCATGGGCGCCTATCCGCGGATGTGCAGGACGCAGAGCAGCGTGAACAGGCGGCGGGCCGTGTCGTGGCTGAGCTCGATGCGGCCGGCCAGACGGTCCATGAGCATCTGCGAGCCCTCGTTGTGGATGCCCCGGCGACCCATGTCGATGGCCTCGATGCGCGAGGGCGGCGCGTTGCGGATCGACTCGTAGTAGACCTCGCAAATCTGGAAATAGTCCTTCACCACCTTGCGGAACGGCGCCATCGGCAGCGGCACCCGGCCGAGCGGCTGATCCTCCGCGTCGCGGATGTCGAAGACCAGGCGGTCCTCGACCAGGGACAGCCGCACATTGTAGGGACCCTCGCCGCAGCCGATCGGCTCGAAGTAGTTGTCCTCGAGCAGGTCGTAGATGGCGATGGCCCGCTCGTGCTCGACCTCCGGGCTGCGCCGCACGACCGTGCGCTCGTCGAGCGTCAGCTGCTTGATGCGCCGGGGCGAGGCCTTCCCCTCGCTCATCAGCCGTCGTCCGGGCTCTCCGGCTCGGGACGGCCGTCGAGCCGGAGCGCCACCGACAGCGCGTGGGCATCGAGGCCCTCCGCCTCCGCCAGACGGACCGCCGCCGGGCCGATGGCGGCCAAGCTGCGCGCGTCGCACCGGAGCAGGGTGGTGCGCTTGACGAAGTCGAGCACGCTGAGGCCCGAGGAGAAGCGGGCGCTGCGCCCGGTCGGCAGAACATGGTTGGGTCCGCCGACATAATCGCCGACCGCCTCGGGCGTGTGCCGGCCGAGGAAGATGGCGCCGGCGTGGCGCACCGCCTCGGCCATGCCCTCGGCATCGGCCACGGCCAGCTCCAGGTGCTCGGGCGCGATCCGGTCGACCAGGGCCGGCGCCTGCTCGAGGCTCTCCAGCACGATGATCGCGCCGTGCCGCCGCCAGCTCACGGCCGCCAGGGCGGCTCGCGGCAGCCGCGACAGATGATCGTCGGCCGCCGCCCGCACCGCCTCCGCGAAGGCCGCGTCGTCGGTGATCAGCACCGCCTGGGCGCTCTCGTCGTGCTCGGCCTGCGACAGCAGGTCGGCGGCGATCCAGCGCGGGTCGTTGGCGGTGTCGGCGACCACCAGGATCTCCGACGGCCCGGCGATCATGTCGATGCCGACG
This sequence comes from uncultured Mycobacteriaceae bacterium, assembly GCA_964613585.1. Taxonomy (GTDB): domain Bacteria; phylum Pseudomonadota; class Alphaproteobacteria; order DSM-16000; family Inquilinaceae; genus CAZTHL01. Next base: position 12,016 of record CAZTHL010000084.1, read on the forward strand.
AGGCCGAACACCTGGCGCTTGGCCTCGGCGACATACGCGTTCCCGGGACCGACGATGAGATCGACCGGCGGCACCGTGGCGGTACCGAAGGCGAGCGCGCCGATCGCCTGGGCGCCGCCGATCCGGTACACCTCGTCGATGCTGGCGAGCCGCGCCGCCGCCAGCACCGCCGGGCTGAGCACGCCGTCCGGCGTCGGCACGACCATGGCGATGCGGCCGACCCCGGCGACGCGGGCCGGCAGCGCGTTCATCAGCAGGGAGCTCGGATAGGCCGCGAGGCCGCCGGGCACGTAGAGGCCGACGGAGTCCACCGGGGTCCAGCGCGCGCCGAGGCTGACCCCGGCGGCATCCGTGTAGCGCAGCGTCGGCAGCTCCTGGCGGCGATGGAACGCGGCGATCCGTTCGGCGGCCAAGTCGAGCGCGGCGTGCAGCGTCGGCGGCAGCGTTGCCGCCGCCCGGTCGAGCTCGGCCGGATCGAGCCGCAGGGTCTCCGGCGTCAGCCGCAGCCGGTCGAAGCGCTCGGTCAGCTCCAGCACGGCCGCGTCCCCGCGGGCCCGAACATCGGACAGGATATCGGCGACGACGGCGCGCACGTCGGCCTCGGCCTGGCGCGGCTCCTCCAGCCAGGCGGCGAACGCCGCCTCGAAGCCAGGCTCGCGGCCGTCGAGCCAGCGCGGCCCCTCAGGCACGGGCCACCGCCCGGCGAAAGCGCTCGATCCAGGCACCGATCTCCTCCGGCCGGGTCTTGAAGGCGGCCCGGTTGACGATGAGGCGCGAGGTGATGTCGGCGATGGGCTCAACCTCGCGCAGCCCATTGGCGCGCAGCGTGCTGCCGGTCGAGACCAGATCGACGATGCGCCGGCACAGGCCGAGCGACGGCGCCAGCTCCATGGCCCCGTTCAGCTTTATGCACTCGGCCTGCACGCCGCGCGCCTCGAAATGCCGCCGTGTCACCTCCGGATACTTGGTGGCCACCCGGACATGGCTCCAGCGGCTCGGGTCGTCGCCGGCGCCGAGCCCGGCCGGCTCGGCGACCATCAGGCGGCAGTGCCCGATGGCCAGGTCGAGCGGCGCGTAGATCTCTGGATACTCGAACTCCATCAGCACGTCGTTGCCGGCCACGCCAAGCTGGGCGGCGCCGAAGGCGACAAAGGTGGCGACGTCGAAGGAGCGGACCCGGATGATCTGGATGTGGGCATGATTGGTGGCGAAGCGCAGGCCGCGGTGCCGGCCGTCGTCGAAGGCCGGCTCGGGCTCGATGCCGGCGGCGCTCATGAGCGGGCGCAACTCGCCGAGGATCCGTCCCTTCGGCACCGCCAGGACGAGCGGCTCCGGGGGGGTCGCCGCCATTGGGGAGAGCGCGTCGTCGGCGATCGGCGGGTCGGCGAGGGGCGGCACGGCAGCGGCTCTCCGGAGGGACGGGCGAGGCCCGGGGCGGCCTCGACGCTACGACCGCACCTTACGAGGTCTCGCCGCCGTCTTCAAACGGCCGCGCGGCCCGGGTGACCGCGCCGAGCGCGCTGGGCTCGTCCCCGTCCAGCGGATGGCTCGGCCGGCGCAGGGTCGGCCAGGGCTCGCCCAGATCCTGCAGCACCACGTTCACCGTCGGGCACACCAGATGCACGGAGGCGTGCTCGGCGAAGGCGAGCAGGATACCCTCGGGCGCCGGCTGCACCGCCAGCAGCTCGAGCATGCGGCCGCGGTCGCGCGGATCGACGCCGTTGCGGCGCACCGCCTCGACATCGCAGAAGCGCACGCCGCAGTTCGTGCGCAGGTAGACCGGCCGCCCGCCCTCGGCCTCCGCGCGGCCGCCCGCCGTTCTCAGGCCGCCGCATTCCCACTTGAAGCGGTTGACGACCATGACGAACTGCCGATCCTCCTCGAGGAAGGTCATGTCCGGGAGCGGCACGATGGCGTCCTGCAGGCTGGCCGAGATGACCAGCAGATCCTCCGCGTCGGTGGCCCGCAGGCGCAGCGGGCTGGTGGCTTCGGCCTCCGCGGTCATGGGCCTCCTTCGTGTCCTCGCCTCATCGATCCCGTGGCTCCGGCCCGGCGGGCGGCGCGGAAGCTGGTCCGACGGAGCCGGCATCGCCGGAGCGGCGCCGCGTTGGCAGGAGACCCACTAGCCGGGCAGGCGCTCGATCTCCGCGCCGCAGGCCGCCAGCTTCTGCTCGACCCGCTCGTAGCCGCGATCCAGGTGGTAGACACGGTTGAGCAGAGTGTCGCCGTCGGCGGCGAGGGCGGCAAGCACCAATGAGACGCTGGCGCGCAGATCGGTGGCCATGACCGGCGCGCCGATCAGCCTCGGCACGCCGCGCACCAGGGCCGAGGCGCCGTGCACCGTGATGTTCGCGCCCATGCGCATGAGCTCGGGCACGTGCATGAAGCGGTTCTCGAAGATCGTCTCGGTGATCATGGAGGCGCCGTCGGCCGTGCACATGAGCGCCATCAACTGGGCCTGAAGGTCGGTCGGGAAGCCGGGATAGGGCTCGGTCATGATGTCGACCCCGAGCACCCGGCCGTTGGTGCGCGACACCCGGACCCCGCGGTCGGTCGGCGTGAACTCGACGGCGGCCTTGCGCAGGAGCCGCGCCACCGCATCGATCAGATCGAGCCGGGCGCCCAGCAGTTCGACGTCGCCGCCGGTGACCGCGACCGCCATGGCGTAGGTCCCGGTCTCGATGCGGTCGGGAATGATGGCGTGGCGCGCCGCGTGCAGGGCCTCGACGCCCTGGATGGTGACCGTGTCGCTGCCGATGCCGTCGATGCGCGCGCCCATGGCGACCAGGCAGTCGGCCAGGTCGACGACCTCGGGCTCGCGTGCGGCATTGACCAGCACGGTCTCGCCGCGGGCCAGGCTGGCGGCCATCAGCAGGTTCTCGGTGGCGCCGACCGAGACCTTGGGGAAGACCACCCGGTTGCCGGCAAGGCCGCGGGGCGCGCGGGCGACGATGTAGCCGCTGTCCAGCTCGATCTCGGCGCCGAGCGCCGTGAGGCCGGCGATGTGCAGGTCGACCGGGCGGGTGCCGATGGCGCAGCCGCCGGGCAGGGACACCCGGGCCTCGCCGAATCGGGCGAGCAGCGGCCCGAGCACCAGGACGCTGGCGCGCATCTTGCGTACGATGTCGTAGGGCGCGGTGGCGCTCACCAGATCGCGCGTCATCAGGTCGATGATCCGGCCGCCGCAACCGCATCGGGTGACGTCCGGACCGGTGCCGTTGAAGCGCATCTCCACCCCGTGCTGGCGCAGCAGCATGGCCATGGTGTCGATGTCGGCGAGGCGCGGCAGGTTGGTCAGCGTCAACGGCTGGTCGCTGAGCAGGCTCGCCGCCATCAGCGGCAGGGCGGCGTTCTTGGCGCCGCTGATCTGCAGCAGCCCGTGCAGCGGCTTGCCGCCGCGAATGCGCATACGATCCATCGGAAGAGCAGCCTTTCCTGGCAGGCGGCAGGGATGGCGGTCGCGCCGCCGACGGATGACGGGCGGCCGCGGCGCGGTGCCCGATCCTGCCGTGTCCGGCCTGTCGAGACCGTTAACCGGCCCTGTGGTTCGCCGGCTGCAGCCTGCCGTCAGCGACAAGATTGGAAGATGGTGTAGCGGGGCGCCGGGCAAGGCACAAGCGGCTGTAGGCGATCGTCCTGGGGCATTTTCAAGGCACGGCGCCGGCGGTGCCCGGGTTTGACAGGTCGGGGCGGTGGGCCTATGTGACGGAAGCTGTCGGCGCCGGCGGC
>CAZTHL010000085.1:0-15636 GCA_964613585.1 uncultured Mycobacteriaceae bacterium
ATCCCGGGCCGTGGGCCATGCGGGCGTGCGACCCGGGATCGCGCGCGCTTAGCCCAAAACACCGGAGCATGCAACGGCCCGGGACGGCAGTGGACGGGATTGCGTCGTTGACGCAGCCGGCCGGCCACCGGGCATGCCGGCGACCCGATCCATCGGTCGTCCGCCCGTGCCGACCGGCGCCTGTCCCGGCGGCCGGGACGCGTCGGGTCCCGCCGGCGTTCCGACCGATGTGTCGACTGTGTGCGCGAATGACGCCATGGCGGGCTGGGGCGCAGCGCATCCTGACGCTCCCGCTCCGGTCGGCAAGCATCGCCTTGCCCGGCACGATCCGTCCCGAAGGGGCCCTGCCGGAGACCGACCGTCCCACGCCGGGCCGTGCTCCTTCGACAGCGGGTCGGCGAGAACGTAGGAGGGGGCGAGTGAGCCGTAGAGCGGCCGCCGGCGCAAGGCGGCCTTGACGTCGTGGACCCTAGCCCGTGGCGAGCGCGGGCGAGCGACGGTGTCGTCCCCGAGAGGCCTGTCGGCTTCCGGCCTCTCGGCGAGCTTCCGACATCGCGGCGATCCGCGGCCACGAGGCGCACGTGGCATGTTCCCGGAGAGCGGCGCGGCGTCCGCCTCGACCGGATCGACGTCGGCGGCTTCCGCGAGGTGCTGCGGCTCAAGGGCGAGGATCCGGACGCGCCGCTCGCCAGCGACTTCGGCATCCCGGTGCGCGACGTTCTCTGGCTGTCGAGACCCGTGGACTGGTGAGGCGGGTGGCCCGGCGCCGGCCGTCATGGCCCGCTCGGCGGGGCCATCCGCGGCTCGTTTCCGGCCGCGGTGAGACGACACCCTGGATCGCCGCGCCTTGCTCGCTCCGGGGAGCCGGGTGGGCTGTGCCACCGTCGGCAAGGGTGTGTCGTCGGCTACCCCTGGACGTCCAGCCCCAGATCCAGGATGGGCGCGCTGTGGGTGATCCAGCCGACCGAGATCAGATCCACGCCGGTGGCGGCGATGGCGGCAACCGTCTCCAGGCTCACGCGGCCGGAGGCCTCGGTGATCGCCCGGCCGTCCACCAGGCGCACCGCCTCGGCCAGCATCTCAGGGTCCATGTTGTCGAGCAGCACGGCGTCGGGCCGCTCGGGCAGCACCGCCTCGAGCTGCTCCAGGGTGTCGACCTCCACCTCCACCTTGATCAGGTGGCCGCAGGCGGCGCGCGCCCGGCGGACCGCCTCGGCCACGCCGCCGGCCAGCGCCACATGGTTGTCCTTGATCAGGATGGCGTCGTCGAGGCCGAAGCGGTGGTTCACGCCGCCGCCGGCGCGCACCGCGAGCTTCTCGAGCGCGCGCAGGGAAGGCGTGGTCTTGCGCGTGCAGCAGATGCGCGCCCGGTGCTCGCCCACGGCGGTGACCAGCGCGGCGGTGGCGGTGGCGACGCCGGACAGGTGGCACAGCAAGTTGAGCGCCACCCGCTCGGCGGCCAACACCGCCCGGGCCGTGCCGTCGAGCGTCAGCACCGGGTCGCCTGCCGCCACCCGGCTGCCGTCGTGCCGCTCCACGATGCAGCGGACGCCGGGATCGAGCAGGTGGAAGGCGAGCGCCGCGGCGTCGATGCCGGCGACCACGCCCGGCTGGCGGGCCGCCACCACGCCACGCAGCCGCGCCTCGGCCGGCACCACGGCCTCGCTGGTGATGTCCCCGGCGCGGCCCAGATCCTCGGCCAGCGCCGCCCGGACGATGGGCTCGACCAGCAGCGCCGGCAGCGGCTCGACCCGGCTCACGCCGCCAGCCCGGTCTGGGTGATGGTGTCCTCGATCCAGGCGGCCTCGGCCAACGCCTCCGCCAAGGTCAGGTCGGAATGCCGCTGCCAGGCCGGATCGGGCGCGGGGTGGTCGCGCCGGCATTGCGCCCCGCGGCTCTCGGCGCGGCGGTGCGCGGACAGGGCGATCAGCAGCCCGACCAGCGCGCGGTCCGCCGCCGCGCCGGCGCCGGCCGCCGGGCCGATCAGCCCGAGCACCGCGCGCTCCAGCCCGCCGGCATCGCGCACGACACCGACCTCGCGCTCCATCAGCCGGCGCAGCGCGGCGACGTCGGCCTCCGCCCGGGCGGCCGCCGCCGGCCGCGCCGGCCCCAACGGGACGCCGAGCGGGCGGCGGGCCGTGTCGGGCAGGGCCGCGCCGGCCACATCCTCGGCAACCCGGCGTGCCTGCGTCACGCCCTCGACCAGCGAGTTGCTGGCGAGGCGGTTGGCGCCGTGCAGGCCGCTTGCCGCCACTTCGCCGCAGGCCCACAGGCGCTCGACCGAGGTGCGGCCGTGCCCGTCCACGCGCACCCCGCCCATGTGGTAGTGCGCCGCCGGCCGCACCGGGATGGGCGCCCGGGCCGGGTCGAGCCCGGCCGCCCGGCACACCCCGGCGATCGACGGGAACCGCGTGGCGAACCGCTCGCCGAGCGCCGCGCGGGCGTCGAGGAACACCGGGCGGCCGGCGGCCAACTGCTCGAAGATGGCGCGGGCGACCACGTCGCGCGGCGCCAGGTCCCGCCCCGGCACCCCGGCCATGATCGGCTCGCCCCGGTCGTTGACCAGCACCGCGCCCTCGCCCCGGATCGCCTCGCTGGCCAGCGGCATGGGATCGCGGTCGAGGGCGATCGCCGTGGGGTGGAACTGCACGAGCTCGAGATCGCGCAGCACCGCGCCGGCCCGGGCGGCGAGCGCGATGCCGGCGCCGACGGCGCCGGGCGGGTTGGTGGTCGCGGCGTAGAGGCCGCCGACGCCGCCGGTCGCCAGCACGGTCGCCGGTGCCGGCAGCAGGATCGGGCGTCCGCCGCGGAGCCCGCGCACGCCGGTCACGGCGCCGTCCGCGCCGAGCAGCGAGGTGACGCGCACGCCCTCCAGCACCTCGATCGACCGCGTCCGCCGCGCCGCCCCGGTCAGCGCCGCGGCGATGGCCGCCCCGGTCTGATCGCCGTCGGCATGGAGGATGCGCCGCCGCGAATGCGCGCCCTCGAGCCCGAAGGCCAAGCGGCCCGCAGCGTCGCGGTCGAAGCGCACGCCCCAGTCGATCAGCGCGCGGATGGCGTCGGGCGCGGCCGCCGCCAGCTCGCGCGCCCGCTCGGGGTCGGACAGGCCGGCGCCGGCGGCCAGCGTGTCGGCGGCATGGAGCGCCGGGTCGTCGTCGGGGCCGAGCGCGGCGGCGATGCCGCCCTGCGCCCAGGCGGTGGCGCTGTCGCCGGCGAGGCGCCCGGCGGTCACCAGGGTCACCGGCAGCGGCGCCAGGCTGAGCGCCGCGGCGAGACCGGCGACCCCGCTGCCGATCACGAGCACGCGGCCGCCGCGCGATGCATGCGGCATGATGGTCATGGACGGCTCACTTGACCGCCAGCATGCGGTCGATGGCGGCGCGCGCCCGGTCGGCCAGGGCCGGGTCGACGGTGACCTCGGGCTCCAGCGTCTCAAGCGCGCGGCGGATGCCGGCGAGGGTGATCCGCTTCATGTGCGGGCACAGGTTGCAGGGCCGCACGAACTCGACGTCCGGCACCTCGACCGCGACATTGTCGCTCATGGAGCATTCGGTGACCATGAGCACCCGGCGCGGCCGACGCGTGCCGACATGGTCGATCATCTGCGCGGTGGAGCCGACGAAGTCGGCGGCCTCCAGCACGTCGGGCGGGCATTCCGGATGGGCGATGACGACGAGGTCGTCGAAGCCCTGGCGATAGCCGATGATCTCCTCGCCGGTGAAGCGCTCGTGCACCTCGCAGCGGCCGTGCCAGCCGATGATCCGGACGTCGGTCTGGGTGGCCACATGCTTGGCCAGGTACTGGTCGGGCAGGAACAGCACCCGGTCGGCGCCCAGGGAGTCCACCACCTTCACGGCGTTGCCGGAGGTGCAGCAGATGTCGGACTCGGCCTTCACCTCGGCGGAGGTGTTGACGTAGGTGACCACCGGCACGCCGGGATAGGCCTCGCGCAGCAGCCGCACGTCGGCGCCGGTGATCGAGGCGGCGAGCGAGCAGCCGGCGCGCTCGTCGGGGATCAGCACGGTCTTGTCCGGGTTCACCAGCTTGGCCGTCTCGGCCATGAAATGGACGCCGGCCATGACGATGACGTCGGCGTCGGTGTCGACGGCGCGGCGGGCGAGCGCCAGACTGTCCCCGACGATGTCGGCGACGCCATGGTAGATCTCCGGCGTCTGGTAGTTGTGCGCCAGGACGACGGCGTTGCGCTCGGCCTTGAGGCGCAGGATGGCGTCGATGTCCGGCGCGAAGGCCGGCCATTCGAAGGCCGGGATGACGCCCGCGAGCCGCGCCTGCAGCGCCGCGGTGCGCGCCGCGACGTCGGCCGTGTAGGCGGTTTCCGGCATCGGCGTGTCCGGCGTGACGTGCCCCATGGATACCTCCCTCACCCACCCAGCGGGTTATACTCCAATTGAGCATTACCGGCCTGTAAAAAAGACCGGCGTCCGTGTGCCGGTCCGGCCGGTCTGCCCTTATGCTCGCCCTGAGAATAAGTACATCCGTCACCCGAATGTCAAGGTACCTCCATGATAGGCTATGCAAGGCGGTGGGGAGGTGTCCCGGTCGGATGTCGGGTCGCACATCGCCGGGCGGACGGCATGACCCGCCGGCCCTGCCGCCGCCCGGGCTCGCGGGCATCGCGCGTCCCCGCCCCCGCCCCCGCCCCCGGGCCAAGGAGGAGGAGGGGGAGCCCCTGCATGTCTCCTCACCCCAGGGTGGCGCGGCGCGTGGCCTTGACGCGGACGCCGGGGGCCGGTCGCTCCAGCGTCACCTCGTGGCGGAAGCGCATGAGCTTGGCCGGCCGGCCGCCGGTCTCCGGCTCGACCTCGCCCGTCTCCTCGACCAGACGCTGCTGCTCGACCAGGCGGCGGAAATTCTGCTTGTGCAGGCGCATGCCGGACAGCGCCTCGGCGGTGCGCTGCAGCTGCAGCAGGGTGAAGGTCGGCGGCATCAGCTCGAACAGCACCGGACGGTACTTGATCTTGCCGCGCAGCCGGCCGATCGCGGTGGCCAGGATGCGCCGGTGGTCGGCCGCCAGGGGCCGGCCGCCGACCGCCGCCACGTCCGCGGGCGGCGTAAGGTCGCGGTCGTGCCAGGCCTCGGGCACGAGGCCGGCCTCGTAGAGCAGCTCATAGCGCTCGAGCGCGCGCTCCTCGTCCCACGCGGCCTCCGACAGGCCGAGGGTGAGGCGCACTCGCTCCTGCCGGGCGCGCCGTTCGTCACCCTGCGCCTCGTCGACCCAGGCCTGCAGCCGCTCGAGGATCGCCGTGCGGGCCTCGGGCTCGCCCTCGCGCCAGTCCTCCCACGGCAGGTACTCGTACCAGCCGTGCCAGACGGCGTTGCCGGCGCCGGCCGGCCGCGCCTCCTGCACCAGCGCCAGATAGGCGAGCGACAGGGCCCGGTGGCCGGCGCCGACCCCGCCGCCTATCAGCGTGCGGTTGCGGTCGCCGAAGGTGTAAAGCTGCTCGACATAGCCGAGCGACTGGCGGGTCTGGTGCTCGACCCAGCGGCGCAGCCCGGTCTGCAGCGTGCGGTGCTCGGGCCGGAGCGGCCCCGACGGCAGCCAGTCGAGCCCGCCGCCCGGCGGCGCCACCACGGCGACCCGCGGATCGCCGCCGGTGACCGCGACGATGACCGCGGTCAGGTCGACGGTGACCGCGCTGGCGACGGTGTCGTCGGCCGGGGCCCCGGTGCCGGCCCGGCCGCTCATGCCGCCGGCGCTGTCGGCGTTCGCGATGTCGTCGCCCGTCATGCTCCCGTGCCCCCGCGTGCCCGTCCGGCCGGCGCGCTCCGGTGGCCTTGGCGGCCGGAGCATACAGGCCAAGCCGGGCGTCGCGATGCGTCGATTGGCGCCGGGGCGGGCGACCGGAACCCGAGGCCGGGGCGGGGACGGGATCAACGCGCCGACCGGGCCGTCTCGCGCACCGCAGCCCGCGGCGGCAAGGCCGGGGATCATCCACCCCGGACAGCGCGGCTCGGCCGGAGGATGCCACCGTCGCTCGCGCCCTGTCATGCGCGCCCTGTCATGCTCGCCCGGGCGGCGGCGGGGCTGGCGGGCGGCGTCAGACGCGCGACGCGTCAAGCATCGGTGCACAAGCCGGAATCACGGTTGCGGCATGCCTCGACATCCCCAAGGGTGGCCGTTCTTCCGAAAGTAGTTGATGCAGTACATCCGCAAGAAAGGTGTGAAGTTCGAGACGGACGATTGGTCCCTGTACCGGTCGTAGATGCTCTTCAGCAGCTTGGTCAGGGTGGTTCCTTGCTGGGCGGCGATGTCCTGCAGTGTCTCCCAGAACGGCGACTCCAGGCGGATCGATGTGCGCCGGCCATAGAACGCGATGGTTCGTACCTTGTAGATCATGTCGCCGATCTCTCTCAGGCAGGTGCCGTTGTCGTCGTCCTTGGGCGTCCGGATCCTTCGGCAGGGAGACGAGCCTCGTCTCCCGCCGTGTCCGGTCGGAGGCATGCGGGGGGACGGCGGCGGAGGGGCTCCGCGGCGCCGTCCCATCCCGGACCGGAGCGTTTCCCGGTTGGGGGGCATCGCCGGCCCGCTTCCCCGCCCGGCCACCCCGTGACAGCCTGCTCTGGCTGGCCGGGCGGGGGACCGGGCCGGTGTCGATTCCGCATCACGCGGAAACGCCCTAGATCTCGGCGATCGCCTCGAGCGATTCGGGAAGGATCTGGCCGCCGTCGACGACGAGGGTCTGGCCGGTGATGTATGCGGCCTCGTCGGAGGCGAAGAACAGGGCGGCGTTGCCGATGTCCTCCACCGAGCCCAGGCGCTTGAGCGGGATCGAGGCCGACATCGTATCCAGATAGTCCTGGCCCAGGTCCGCGAGGCCCTCGGTGAAAATGTTGCCCGGCATGACCGCGTTGATCGTCGTGTTGTAGCGCGCCAGCTCCATTGCCGCGGTCTTCAGGAAGCCGAGCTGCCCCGCCTTGGACGCGCCGTAGTGGGCCCAGCCGGGAAAGCCGGTGACCGGCCCGGTGATCGAGGAGGTGACGATGACCCGTCCACGGCCGGCGGCCTCGAACCAGGGGATGCAGGCCTTCACGCACAGGAACGTGCTCTTCAGGTTGGTGGCGAGGACGGCATCCCAGTCCTCGGGGCTCATGTCGACCATCTTGACCTGCGGGAAGACGCCGGCGTTCGCGCAAAGGATGTCGACCCCGCCGAACGCGGCCCGGGTGCCCTCGACCATCGCCTGGACGCCGCTCCAGTCGGCCACGTCGGCGGCGACGCTCTCGGCGGTGCCGCCGTCGCGCCGGATCTCGTGCGCGGTCGCCGCCGCGCCGGCCTCGCTGCGGGCGACCACCATCACCCGGGCGCCGTGCGCGGCGAAGCGCAGCGCGATGCCCTTGCCGATCCCGCGGGAGGCGCCCGTGACGATGACGCGACGGCCGGTGATGGGTGTCAGCATGGCGGCTCCTCCTAGGTTCAGCTTCCGGTTGTGTCTCATGATCATTGCCCCGGCGCCGCCTCCGCGCCCGGTGCGCGCGACCAGGATGGCGGTCCGGCGCGCGCGGCGGCGCGGCGCCTCCGTTCCGGCCGGGTCCGCAGCCGGCGGACGATCACGGTCGCCAGCCCGGCGCCAAGGATCAGCAGGACGGAGGCGCCGACCGACAGAATCCCGACCGTCGGCACCAGCGGGGAGTAGCCCGAGACCATCCGGGCGTAGAGCCATTCCGGCAGGGTCGAGTCCGCGCCGGTGGTGAACAGGGACAAAGGGAAGTTGCCCCAGCTGAGCAGGAAGGCGAACAGGCCCGCCGTCACCACCCCGGGCATCAGCAGCGGCACGGTGACCTCGCGCAGCACCGTCCAGGTCGAGGCGCCCAGGTCGCGCGCCGCCTCCTCGAGAGCCGGGTCGAAGCTGTAGGCGCGAATGGCGATGATCAGCGTGGCGATCGGGGCCACCCAGACGACATGGGCGACCACGGCCGTGCGCCAGTCCGGGATGATGCCGAGGGCATTGATCCACATGAGCAGCGCCAGGCCGAGCACGGTCTGCGGAAAGAAGATCGGCAGCAGGATCAGCTTCTGGAACAGCCCGCGGAAGCGCCAGTGATAGCGGGCGAAGGCGAGCGCGCCGAAGAAGCCGAGGATGACCGAGATCAGGGTCACCAGGCCGGCGACGCGCAGCGAGGTGGCCAGAAGCCCGGCGATGGTGTCGCTCTCCAGCGCCTCGCCGTACCAGTCGAAGGCGTAGCTGCGGATCGGGAAGGACAGGTACCGGGACTCGGAGATCGAGGCCAGGAACACCGCGATCAGGGGCAGGTAGAGGAACGCCAGCACCAGCAGGCCATAGACGGCCAGGGCGGTGCGGGCGCGCGATCCGGTGTTCACGGCCGGCCTCGTCCCATGATCGTGTCGAGGTCGAGCCGGCCGAGCGCGGCGACGGCGAGCGCGCCGACGATCACGATCATGACCATGGCCAGGGCGGAGCCGAGCGGCCAGTTCTGCCCGAAGGTGAAGGCGGTCTCGATCTCGTCGCCGATCACCACCACCGCCTGGCCGCCCAGCAGCTTGGCCTCGGCCATGGCCCCGGCGGCCAGGACGAAGGTGAGGAGCGATCCGACCATGATGCCCGGCGCGGCCAGGGGCAGATCGATCTCCCACAGGATGCGCCAGCGCGAGGCGCCGAGATCCGCGGCCGCCTGGCGCGCATCGTCGGGCACCATGGCGATGCCCTGCACCAGCGGGAAGAGCATGAACGGCAGGTAGGCGTAGACCAGCCCGAAGACGATCGCCGGGACCGTGTAGAGCGGGCTGTCGAAGCCCTCGCCCAGCCAGGCCCGCAGATGGCCCTCGATCAGGCCGCCGCGCATCAGCGTCAGCACCCAGCCGAACAGCCGGATGTTCTCCGACACGAACAGCGTCATGACCACGCCGATGGTGATCACCAGGGTGAGGCGGCGGAACACCTTGGCCATGGCGAAAGCGAGCGGCCAGCACAGCACGAACAGGATCAGGGTGGCGATCAGCGCCATGCCCAGCGACCAGGCGAGGGAGCGGTGGTAGCCCTGCTCGACCAGCACCTTGTAGGAGGAGAAGTCCGGCAGGTGCCCGAGGTCGAAGACCCGCTGGGGCATGACGGAGAAGCCGGCGATCACCAGGATCGGCGCGACCAGGAAGGCCGCCAGCATGAGCACGATCGGGCTGGCGCAGAGCAGGCCGAGGCGCGCGTCGAGCCTATCCATGCCGGGTCAGTCCTCGGCGATCAGATGGCATTGCGCCAGGCTCCAGCCGACGCTGACCGGGGACCCCGGCGGCGGGGCCATGACGTCCCGGCCCAGGGCCTCCAGCGTGATCGGCCGCCCGCCCTCGGTCTCGATCTCGTACTGGGTGCGCGATCCCAGGGCATAGGCCTCGCGCAGCCGGCCGGACACGGACACCTCGGCGCGCGCCTCGGGCTCGAGGAAGCGGACCACCTCCGGCCGCACCACCAGCGTGCCCCGGCGGCCGGGCGCCAGGGTCCATGCGCCGCCGCCGCTGCCGTTGGGCCGGATGGCCAGGCCCTCGCCGGTCAGGCCGTCCGGGCCGGCCGTGACCGGGAACAGGTTCACCTCGCCCATGAACTCGGCGACGAACCGGCTGCGCGGGCGGTGGTAGATCTCCGCGGCCGTGGCGATCTGTTCGAAGCGGCCGTCGCGCAGGATCGCGATGCGGTCCGACATCACCATGGCCTCCTCGAGGCTGTGCGTGATGTAGACGAAGGTCTTGCCGGTGCGGCCGTGGAGCTCCTTGAGCTCCTTCTGCAGGGTCTTGCGCAGGCGATGGTCGAGCGCCGACAGCGGCTCGTCGAAGAACAGGATCTCCGGATCGAAGGCGAGCGCGCGGGCCAGGGCGACCCGCTGCCTCTCGCCGCCCGAGCATTGCGTGACGCGCTTGTCGTAATGGCCCTCGGGCAGATGAAGCAGCGCCATCAGCTCGAGCGCCCGGTCCCGGCGCGCGGCCGGAGCGACGCCGCGGATCTTGAGCGGGAACTCGATGTTCTGGCCGACCGAGCGGTGCGGGAACAGGGCCAGAGACTGGAACACCATGCAGGTCGGCCGCCTGCTCGCCGGGACCTGGTCGATGCGCCGGTTGCGCAGCCAGATCGTCCCGTCGGTCGGCTCGTCCATGCCGACCATCAGGCGGATGAGGGTGGTCTTGCCGCTGCCGGACGGGCCGACGATCGTCAGGAACTCACCCTCGAGCACATCCAGATCGAGGCTGTGCAGCGCGGTGAAGCCGCCGAAGCGCTTCAGCACGCCGGCAAGCCGCAGGATCGGCCGGGCCTGGCCCATGGTGGTCGAGCCCCGTGCGGGCAGGCCGCCGGGACGGCCTAGCCGCGCCGCCGCCGTGCCGCGTTGTAGATCTCGTTCAGCTCCGGGTAGGACGCGACCACGTCGTACTCGACCGAGCGGCCCATCTCCTCCTCGAGGCTGTCCCACTGGATGGCGGCCAGCTCCTCGCGGCTCCACAGGTCGAACACCGCCGGCTTGCCCATCTGGGTCACCGGGTTGTAGGTACCCTCGGCGAAGCCGACCGCCTTGCACATCTCCGGCTGCTGGACGAACTCCAGGAAGTCCTCGGCCAGCGCCGACGGACGGGGATTGTTGACCACGGAGGTGAGCTCGACCCAGACCACGCCGCCCTTGCCGTCGACCGGTCCCGTCCTTGGCGTGATGCCGCGGATGTTGCCGAGGCCGTCGAGCCGTGCCGGGCTCGCCGTGTAGGTGCCGCCGGTGAAGTAGGCGTCGATCTCGCCGTTGATCAGGGCCGTGTTCATGGCCACGAGATCGTCGGACAAGAGGCGCGCGCCGCCCAGTATCCGCTCGGCGGTCTGGCGGAAGGTCTCGCGGCCCGCCTCGTCGACCGGCTGGAACGGGTTCTGGCCGCCGGTCAGGCACAGGTGGATGATGTTCCAGTTGTCGTAGGTCAGCACGCCGTAGCGGTCGCGCAGCGCCGGGTCCAGGAACAGGCTCCAGCCCTGATCCTCGGCCATGTCCCGGCTGATCACGTCGGTGTTCACGACGAAGCTGAACGGGCCGAAGCGCTGCGGCATGCCGATCAGGTCGCCGTTGTCCGCCAGGGCCAGCGGATAGGGCCCCTCGAAGCCCGCAAGCATGCCGTCGAAGTAGGGCAGGAAGCGATCCTTGCCGAGCGGCGTGATCAGGCTCTCGGGGTGGAGCTGCTGCCGCGCCCACGGCTGGTTCACGTTGATCAGGTGCCAGACATTGGTTTCCCCGGCGCGCAGCCGGTTGATCATGTCCGGATCGGAGGTGCCGCTCTCGGCCCGGATCGCGGCGTCGGGATGGCGATCCCGGAACGGGCTCAGCACATCGTCCGTGTTGTAGCCTTCCCAGCAGAGGATGTTGAGCTGCTCGCGCCCCTGGGCGACGGCCCGGCCGACCCGTCCGACGGCGGCCATGCCGGCCGCCATGCCCACGCCTTGCACCAGCGCCCGCCGTGCGATTCTCATGCTCCCTGACCTCCCCCAAGCCTTGGCTTCGATGCGCGTCGCGGTCCCGGCACGGCCCGCCGTCGACCCGGACCGCCCATTCGCCCGTACGCCCTTTCATGCGTCATTGTGACCGAGGGTTGCGCGACAGCGCAAGGCCGAAATGTTGCGATCGCCAAGCTTTGTGTTAGGATCCCCACAAATCAACGTGGTCCGGGGATCAGGGCCGGCCGGGGGGATCATGGACGGGATCTGCAGCGAGGGCGGGCTCTACAGCGAGGCCTACATCGCCGAGCTCGAGGGCTGTCTGCGGGGGCTCGGCGGGCTCTGGGGCCTGTCGCCGGACAGCGAGATCACGCTCTTGAACGTGTCGGAGAATGCCACGTTCAAGGCGGTGGACCCGGGCTCCGCGGCGCCGGTCGTGCTGCGGGTGCACCGGCCCCTGTACCACGAGGTCGACGAGATCGCCTCGGAGCTTGAGTGGATCGACGCCCTGCGGGCCGAGGCCGTGGTCGACACGCCGGAGCCGCTGACCACCGTCGACGGACGGCGGATCGTCGCCTTCGAGACCCGGGGCGGGACGCGCCACGTCGTCGGCTTCGCCTTCATGGAGGGCCGGGAGCCCGAGCTGTCGGGGCCTCTGGTGTCCGGCTTCCGGCAGCTTGGGGCGATCAGCGCCCGGCTGCACGACCATGCGCGGCGCTGGTCGCGGTCGGTCGCCTTCCGTCGCAAGATCTGGCATTTCGAGACGACCCTGGGGGCCGAGCCCCATTGGGGTGACTGGCGTGCCGGGCTCGGCCTGACGCCCGACGGACAGGCCGTGCTGGAGCGGGCGTGCGGCGCGCTCGAGGCGCGGCTCGCCCGGCACGGCAAGGGCGGCGACCGCTTCGGCCTGATCCACGCGGACCTCCGGCTGGCCAACCTGCTGGTGGACGGCGAGCGCATCGGGGTCATCGACTTCGACGACTGCGGCTTCGGCTGGTTCGGCTACGACTTCGCCAGCGCGGTCAGCTTCTTCGAGCACGAGCCGGTGGTCGCCGACCTGCAGGCGGCCTGGGTCGACGGCTATCGCGGCGTGGCCCCGCTCGACGCGGACGAGGAGGCCATGCTGCCGAGCTTCGTCCTGCTGCGCCGGATCCTGCTGACCGCGTGGGTGGCCTCCCATGCCGAGACGCCGACGGCCCGGGAGATGGGCCCCGCCTACACCGAGGGCACGGTGACGCTCGCCGAGCGGTACCTGGCCTCGCCCCCTTGAGGACCTTAAGGAAAGGAGTGTCCGGCCCCGCCCGGGCCGGGCGGCATCCCATGCCCCACGTGACGCCGATCCTCGATCTGAACGCCTTCCAGGACCGGGAGGGCGGCGACAGCGGGAACGGCCTGCTCGACCGCCGCCGCCGCAACTTCGGCGCCGCCTCGGTCCTGTTCTACGACGAGCCCATCGAGATGGTGCGGGCCGAGGGGGCCTACATGACCGCGGCCGACGGCCGGCGCTATCTCGACATGTACAACAACGTGCCCTCCGTCGGTCACTGCCATCCCGATGTGGTCAACGCGGTCGCCGAGCAGGCGCGGCGGCTCAACATCAGCACCCGGTATCTCCACGAGACGGTCGAGCGCTACATCGAGCGGCTGAGGGAGAGCCTGACGCGGCGGCCGACCAACATCCTGCTGTGCTGCACCGGCAGCGAGGCCAACGACCTGGCGCTGCGCATCGCCATGAGCGCGACCGGCGGGCAGGGGGTCGTGGTGACCGAGGCGGCCTATCACGGCAACACCTGGGCGGTGACCCAGGTCTCGCCGTCCGCCTGGAAGCGGGGCTCGGCGCCGCCGCATGTGCGGCTGGTGCCGGCGCCGGGGCGTCGGGCCTTCGGAGACGCCATTGGCGAGGGCTTTGCCGCGGCGGTCCGCGGCGCCCTGGCCGATCTGGCGCGGCACGGCCTGCGCCCGGCCGCCTTGATCTGCGATTCCATCTTCTCCAGCGACGGCGTGTTCAGCCATCCGCCCGGATTCCTCGGGGCCGCCGTGGCGGCGGTGCACGAGGCGGGGGCGCTGCTCGTGGCCGACGAGGTGCAGCCCGGCTTCGGCCGGACGGGCGAGGCCCTGTGGGGCTTCCAGCGCCACGGGCTCGAGCCCGACATCGTCACCATGGGCAAGCCCATGGGCAACGGCTTTCCCATGGCCGGGGTCGCCACGCGGCCCGAGCTGCTGGCGGCCTTCTGCCGGGATGTCGGCTACTTCAACACCTTCGGCGGCAACCCGGTGGCCGCGGCGGCCGGCCTGGCCGTGCTCGACGTGATCGAGCGGGAGCGGCTCCAGGCCAACGCGCTCAGCGTCGGCGCGCACCTGAAGGGCCGGATCGAGGCGCTGCGGGGCGACTGTCCGGTGATCGCCGAGGTCCGCGGGTCGGGGCTGTTCATCGGGGTCGAGCTGTGCCGGCCGGACCGCCCGGATGAGCCGGACGCGCAGGTCGCGCGGGCGGTGATCGCCGGGCTGCGCGATCGCCAGGTCCTGATCGGCGCGGCCGGCTCGTTCGGCAATGTGCTGAAGGTCCGGCCTCCGCTGTGCCTGACGGTCGGGCAGGCCGACCAGTTCGTCGACGCCCTCGCGTGGGCGCTGGGCCGGCTGCCGGTCTGACCTACCCCACCACCACGCGGACGTTGCTGCCGGTCAGGGCCTGGGCCAGGGCGCCGGCGGGCGGCCGGTCGGTGACCAGGGTGTCGACCGTGCTCCAGTCGGCGTAGCGGGCGGGAAACCGCACCAGGAACTTGGAGTGGTCGGCGACGACCATGAGCCGGTCCGCGCGGGCGGCCATGGCCCGATAGATCTCGGCCTCCTCGATCAGGGCGTCGCTCGGCCCGTCCACGCCGAGGCCGCTGGCGCCGATGATCGCCCAGTCGGCCCGGTAGTCGTCGAGGAAGCGCAGGAGCTGGGCGCCTTGTGTGGAGCCTTCGCCGGCGTTGTAGCGGCCGGGCGCGATGATGACGGTGATGGTCGGGTTGAGCGACAGGACGGTGGCGACGCCGAACGAGTGGGCGATGACCAGGAGGTCCTTGAACTCCACGGCGAGGCGGCGGGCGACGTGCACGGTGGTGGCGCCGGAGCCGATCATCAGCGTCCTGACGCCGGTCAGGATCGGCGGGACGGCCCGGGCGATCCGCTCCCGCTCCGGGACCATGAGCCGGTGCCGCTCGTTGACGCCGGGCTCAGAGCTGCTGCGGCGAACGGCGCCGCCGTAGGTGCGGCTGACCAGCCCCTGGTCGGTCAGCTCGTCGAAGTCGCGCCGGATGGTCTCCGCGGAGACGTCGAGCAGCTCCGCCAAGTCGCCGACCCGCAAGGCGGGGCGCTGCTCGAGCTCGGCCAGGATCCGCCGCTGCCTGATGGATTTCTTCGTCACCGGCCCAGCGACCGAGGGAGCACGCCCGGGTTCAAGGCGCGGCTGCTGCTATACTGCCGAGGTGCCGGGCCCGCAAGGAAGATTGTTTCACGAAGGCCGGGCCGGCGCGCGTCCGGCGACTCTCCGGCACTGCCGCGATCCTGGTGGGCCCAAGGGAGGTCAGGGGAAGGCGAGCGGGAAGGGCGATGACCCCCGGCGCGCCGAGGCTTGGGGAGCGGTGGCTGCCTTGGCGAAGCCGACTGGTTCGGCTCGGAGGCAATTGAGAGGCCCTGGTGTCAGCCACGGCGCGGCTTCGCGAGCTGGCCGACCAGCGCCGCCGGTTCAGCGATCGGCGGCTGCATGTGCTGCTGCGGCTCGCGGGCCATGCCCTGAACCGCAAGAAGACCCAGCGGCTCTACCGTGAGGAAGGGCTGGCGGTGCGGCGGGGCCAGTCGCGTCGGCTGATCGCGGTGGCGCGCACGTCGATCCCGGCGCCCGAGGGCTCGAACAGCCGCTTGTCCGTGCATTTCGTTCACGACCAGGTCGCCAACGGCCGGCGACGGGCTGCGCAAGACGCTGAACGCCCGCGGCGCCTGGGCCAACATCAAGCCGATGCCATACCGCAAGCGACCGCAGGCGTTCAGCGCGTTTCTCTACCGCTATCGCAACGCGGTCGAACGCTTCTTCAACAAGATCAAGCATTTCCGCGGCATCGCCACGCGCCACGAGAAAGAACCGGAAATTACCTTGCCCTCGTGGGTCATGTCGCACCCCGTGGCGTAGCTGGTGTCTCACCAACACGATGTCCGGCGTGGGCCGGAT
>CAZTHL010000086.1:0-15508 GCA_964613585.1 uncultured Mycobacteriaceae bacterium
TTTTTCATAGTTACTGTGGGAGCAGAGAAGCCGGCGTTCTCCATAGGTTTCTGCTTTTAGACTTAACGGCAAAAGATCAAAATTGGCGAGTCCGGCAGGGTTCAGGCCCATGGCGGCCGGAAGCTTTCGGCGTTCGAGCGCGGCAAGAGCGCTATCTTCAGATAATGCGTCGTGACAAAATTTCGCGAAAAAGCGCATGACCTTTTTGAATCGTTCCCATGACGTGTCATATTCTATTTGTGTCTCGGTTTTGTTCCTTTGTGGTATGAGCGTGTTAAGCTGATGCCACATGTCGGTCGCGGAGCGCATGGAGCCGCTCAAGGCGTCGAGCGCAGGATAGGGGATGTCACTTCCGACAGAGGCGCTCTTGCCGTCGCCTTCCCTAAGTTGTTCGTCGTCTCCTGAAGGCAGTAACGATAATCGTTCGAATAAGATGAAGTCTGCCAAATGACGGATCGACCGACCGCATACACGTTCATGTTCGTCTACTGTGCTGCTTGCGCCGGCGGAGTCGCCGAACGCTGGCCGGCCTGAAGCGTCTTCGTTGGATGGACTGCTCGGCGAGCCGGCATCAGGCGGCTCCCTTTGTTCCTCATGAGTGCCGTCCAAATCCCGTCTCCGTGCAGGCTGACTCGCCCTCGGCCGAAGCATCAGGAACCTAATATCCACCTCGGACAACAGATCTTTCAAAGTCCTGTTCTCTGTCGAGCCGAGAGGCTGGAAGTCAAGGCTTCGCTCTTGATTAAGTCGATCCAGGCTGATTCGCTGCGATGGCGGCACCAGCTTGCGTAACGCATTGAATGCGATCTCACCACAAACGCCGCCGATATCGGTTGGCGGAATCGACAACATTTCAGAATTTTCTTTTCCAGTAACCGGACTGACGACCTGGCCCACATCGCCCGACACTTTAAGGTTGAGCATCACGGTCGCAATTTCGATATCGCCGAGCACGATGATGAACAGCCGAGGCACCGAGATGAGGCGCAGGAGCCGCAGGAGAGGAAGACAGATCGCAGGGTTGATGTCGAAGTCGTCGATCGACAGGACGAACAGTGGCTCGTCAATGTCACTGTTTCTCGGAATGCGATTGGCAATCGCATCGAGCGCCTCGGTGAGGCGCTGATTAAGGCGCAGTCGCGCATTCTCGGCGCGCATGACCTCGAGCGCATAGGCGTCCGGGTCCAATCGGCCGGCCCGGGCGCTCAGGTTGCCGTCCCATGCCATGCCCACATCGGCCTGCAGCTTCTTGAGCTTCAGGAGGCCCTTGTGGAACTCGGGGCTCGGCGACAGCAGCGCGGGGCGCCGGGACGTCTCCCCGGGCTCATCCATGCCGCCGAAATGAACGGTGACGGCATCCTCGATGCGCGCCAGGATGGCGGCGAGCATGTTCTCGCTGTCCGTCATCGGCTCCATGTCCAGATGCTCCATCCAGACGATGCGGGAGCCGAGCTCGCTCAGATAGTCCTTGGCCTGTGTCCAGGCTTGCTGAATCTGCTGGACATCCGCATCACCATGTCGCGCCGGGTCGGCAAGCCGCCTCAGGCGGGCGGCATGAATGTCGTGGGCGATCGACAGCAGCAGGGTTGTCTTCCCGGTCCCGCGGGCGCCCGACAGGAAAACGAGCCGGGATTGCCGGTCCATGGACAGCCACGGCAGCCTGATCGAGGAGGTGTCCTCATGCCTGTCGTGGCTTTCAAGCGGTGGCAGAGCCGCACTGATATGCTCGAGTATTTGGAGGTAGGCGTCGCGCTGCGTGTGGTCCAGCCGGTCGAACGGCGCCGGGCGTGCCTCGGTGCGCAGTTGTCGGCGGCGACGCGCCGCTGGCCCCCCCGGCTTGTCGCCAAGGGCCCTGGAACTGGACGGCATATTGAGGAAGTCCTTGAATAATGGTTGGGGCTGACTTGATGCAATGTGTATAACATGGTACACTATCGCGTGCTATAAGAATGCAAGACCGCTGTCTTTCCGGACAAGACGTTGCTCGGTGCAGCACTATCAATATGGATAGAAGTCTAAGCTTCTTTCGGGTGTTCGACCTGGCCATGTTTCTGCCGGGGCTGATCCTGCTGTGGCTTTTGGCGCAGTCGTCGGCGCTGGGTGTCATCGTGTCCTTCGCCAAGGAAACAGAGGTGGCGACCGTCGCCGGCGTAATCGAGCTGGTGACGGTGATTGCCTTGACCTACGGGTTGGGGCTCCTTGTTCACTCCCTGCAACGCTCCAGCATGACGTGGCTGCTGAAGAAGGTGGGTCTGCTCGAGCGGTCGGAGGCCACCTCGTCCTGGTGCACGCGTCTGGCGGACGGACCGGCGGCGGAGCTTGCCACCTATTTCTGGTACATGCGGGCCACGTGCCTCAATCTGAGTCTGGCGCTCCTCATCGCCGCCGTCGCCCTCACCATCGGCCATCCGGTGATCGGCGATGCCAGCGGGCCGGTCCCTCGGGTCGCCGTCATCTCGGCCGTCGCGGCCGCCCTCCTGCTCATGGCGCAGGGCCGCAGCTACGATCAGGCCCTGCACAAGGCTGTCGGCAGGGCGCCTGTCGTCCCCGGCGCCGGTCCATCACCGTCGGGCTGAGCCGTCAGCGGGCGCCCGATCAAGCCTCGGGCCGCGGACCGTCCCCGGCGCCGCGGTGCGCCCCCGGCAATGGACACGAAAGCCTGTCTATAGGAAATTTTTACGAAACTGGGCCCATGGTCGTAAGCGATCACGGTGAAGGGGCTCGGCGACCGGCCCCGTCGGAGGCCAGGATGGGCGAGCGCGTGGTGTGGCGGGCGTGCGCAGTGGGGGCGGCAAGAAGCCTGGCGTGCCGCCCTGCGCCTGAGCCCCCGGGGCGCCCGACGTCGGGGCCCGGCGCCGCCCGGCCTCGGCGCCGAGGCGACAAGAGCCGACAAAGCCCTACGAAAGCCTACCCGACGGCGTCGCCGCGAGCGCCGGCCGCCGGCGTCCGCCAGGGGACGGGGCGGCCGGCTCGCTTGGTCCGGGGCGCGCGGCCCCGTGGGTCAGAACCGCTCGGCCCAGGGGCGCAGGTCGAGCTCGAAGGTCCAGGCCGAGCGTGGCTGCCGGTAGAGCTGCACGTACATCTCGGCGATGTCGACCGGCTTCAGGAAGGCGTCCGGCGGCCGCTCGGCCATCTCCTTCCGGTAGCGCTCCGACTCGATCTGGCCGTCGATGATGACGTGGGCGACGTGGATGTTCCGCGGCCCCAGTTCGCGCGCCATGCTCTGGGCCAGGGCGCGCAGGCCGAACTTGGGCACCGCCAGGTTGGCGAAGCGGGCGCTGCCCCGGAGCGAAGCCGTGGCCCCGGAGAACAGAAGGGTGCCGTGGCCGCGCTCGACCATGCGGCGCGCCGCCTCCTGGCCGACCAGCAGGCCGCCCAGGCAGCCGACCCGCCAGCAGCGCTCGAAATCGGCCGGGTCGATCTCGAGGATGCCGGCCGGCATGAAGGTGCCGGCGTTGAACACCACGCAGTCGGGCGGCGCCAGCTCCTGCTCGATCCGGCCGAAGGCCTCGGCCACGCTCGCCGGGTCGGCGACGTCGCAGGCGATCGGCGCCAGACGGCCGACCCCGTACTCGCCCTCGTAGCGGCCCTCGCCGTGCTGCCGCGCGAAGCCGGCCAACTCCTCCTGGCGGCGCGCCAGGATTGCCACGTCCAGGCCCTCGCCCGCGAGCCGCTCGGCCAGTGCCAGCCCCAGACCGGGGCCGACGCCGAAGACCGCCGCCACCTTGCGTTCCGACATCGCCGAAGCTCCCTCTCCGATGCGTGCCTCCGGGCCCGCGCCGGGGCTCCGGCCGCCGCGGGCGCCCTCTGGACGCCCGGGCCGGCCGCGCCTAGCTTCGCGCCATGCCGGGCGCTGTCAACGACCAGCCGCCGGGGATCACCGGTCGCGGGCCGCGGCTCGTCCGGCCGCCCGATCGGCGGGCGGTGGCGGAAGGGGCGCATGACCCAGATCCTATTGATAACGGTGCTGGTGGTGCTGCTGTTCCCGTGGGCGCGCCGCCGCCTGTTCGGCCTGGTCGGCCGCGTGGCCGGGCTCGCGATCCTGGCGTTGCTGGTGTTCCTGGTGGTCGTTGTCAGCGCGCAGTGACCGGGACCGTGCGGGACCGGGACCGTGCGGGACCGGGGCCGGGACCGGAGCCAAGGAAGGGAGGACGCGATGACCGCGGCACACCGCGCGGGCCCGCTCGACAAGGCGGATGCGCTCGAGCGCATCCGGGCCGTCGTCGGGCCCAAGGGGCTGGTCGAGGACGCGGCGGCGCGGGCGGCCTGCCTGGTCGACTGGCGCGGCCTGTGGCGCGGCGAGGCCATGGCCGTGGTGCGGCCGGCCAGCACCGAAGAGGTGGCGGCCGTGGTGCGCATCTGCGCCGAGGCGCGGCTGCCGGTCGTGCCCCAGGGCGGCAACACCGGGCTGGTCGGTGCCTCGGTGCCGGGACCCGAGGGCGGCATCCTGCTGTCGACCGCGCGCCTCAACCGGATCCGCGCGCTCGACGCCGCCAACTTCACCGCCACGGCCGAGGCCGGGGTGGTGCTGGCCGACCTGCAGGCGGCGGCGGCGGCGGCCGACCGGCTGTTTCCGCTCAGCATCGGGGCGGAGGGCACCTGCCAGGTCGGCGGCCTCGTCTCGACCAACGCCGGCGGGCTCTCGGTGCTGCGCTACGGGACCACCCGCGAGCTGACCCTGGGGCTGGAGGCGGTGCTGCCGGACGGTCGGGTGTGGGACGGGCTGAGGGCCCTGCGCAAGGACAACACCGGCTACGACCTGAAGCAGCTGCTGATCGGCGCCGAGGGCACGCTGGGCGTGGTCACCGCGGCGGTGCTGAAGCTGTTCCCGGCGCCGCGCCAGACCCATACGGCGCTGGTGGCGCTCGCCGGCCTTGAAGCGCTGCTGCCGCTGCTGGAGCGGCTGCGCGCGGCCGGCAACGACGCGCTCACCAGCCTGGAGCTGATGCCGCGGGCCGGCGTCGAGCTGGCGCTCGCGCATGTGCCGGGGGCGGCCGACCCGTTCGGCGAGGCGCACGCCTGGTACGCGCTCGTGGAGATGCGCAGCGCCGACCCGGAGCTGCCGCTCGGCGAGGCGCTGGAGCGGGCGCTGGGCGGGGCGCTCGAGAACGACCTGGTGGTCGACGCCGTGCTCGCGTCCTCCGAGGACCAGCGGCAGCGGCTGTGGTTCCTGCGCGAGGCGATCGTCGAGGGCGAGGCGCGCGAGGGCGGCTCGATCAAGCACGATGTCTCGGTGCCGCTGTCGGCCGTGCCCGCGTTCATCGAGCAGGGCTCGGCGGCGGTCGCCGCGTGGCGGCCGGGCACCCGGGTGCTCGCCTTCGGCCACGCCGGCGACGGCAATGTCCACTTCAACCTGGCGCCGCCCGTCGGCATGGACGCCGCGGCCTTCCAGGCCGGGCGGGACCAGGCGATGCGCTTGGTGCACGACGTGGCGGCGGGCCTGGGCGGCTCGATCAGCGCCGAGCACGGCATCGGCCGGCTGAAGCGCGACGAGCTCGGCCGCTGCCGCCCGGCGCTGGAGCTGGAGTTGATGGCCGCGGTCAAGCAGGCGCTCGACCCGCAGGGAATCATGAACCCGGGCGCCCTGCTCGAGCCGGAGCCCCGGCACGGGCCGCAGCGCAGGCACGGGCCGTAGCGTGGGCCGGGTCAGCGCCGCCGCCGCCGGCCGGTGGCCAAACGCGAAACGGCGCCCGGAGGCCGGGCGCCGTCGTCTCGGAAGCGGTCCAAGGCCGGGCCGCCCCGGGGGGCAGCCTCGGCCGTCGGCCGGGTCAGGCGGCCGCCTTCTGCTCGATCCGCTCGGCCCCATCCGGCGCCGATATGGCGATGGTGCGCGGCTTGAGGGCCTCGGGCACCTCGCGGTGCAGATCGACGTGCAGGAGGCCGTTCTCCAGGCGCGCGCCCGCGACCTCGATGTAGTCGGCCAGCTGGAACTTGCGCTCGAACGCCCGGCCGGCGATGCCCCGGTAGAGATAGGTGCGATCGTCGCCGGTCTGCGTGGTCCGGCCCTTGATGGTCAGCGTGCCCTCATGGGTGCTGATCTCAAGATCGTCGGCGCCGAAGCCGGCCACCGCCATGGTGATCCGGTAGTCGCTCTCGCTCACCCGCTCGATGTTGTACGGCGGGTAGGACAGGGCGCTCTCGTCGAGCCGGAGGGCCTGATCAAGGGTGCGCGACATGCGGTCGAAGCCGACCGTGGAGCGGAACAGGGGGGTAAGGTCGAACGTACGCATGATATCCTCCTTCGAAGCGATACCACGGACGCAGCCAGTCTCGAGCCCATCGGCGCTCTCTTCGAAGCTGCGCCCGGTTCGGGGTGTGCCGGACCCGATCGACGGCGCCCGACATCCCCGGAGATGGTCGTGGTCCTTGCCGATTCAAGGGGCGGGGCGGACCGCGGCCGCTCGATTGTTGTGCCGGGCCGATCAAGGCTCTATCACCGGCTGCCCGGCGGCATCGGCCGGCGGCATCACACCGCCGCATCCAAGGAGACGGAGGCCATGGCCGACCCACGCTTCTACCGGCGCGGCGAGCCGGTAGCGCTCGGCCGGCTGGCCGAGGCCATCGGCGCGCGGCTGGCCGATCCGGACCGCGCCGGGCAGGCGATCGCCGATGTCGGCACGCTGGAGGAGGCCGGGCCGGAGGCGCTGAGCTTCCTGCACAACCCGAAATATGCCGAGGCGCTGGCGACGACCCGGGCCGGCGCCTGCGTGGTCGGGCGCGCGCCGCCGGAGCGGCCGGCGGGGCTGGCGCTGCTCCTCGCCGAGGATGCCTATGGCGCCTTTGCCCGGGCCGCGGCGCTGTTCTATCCGGATATCGGAGATCACGGCATGCCGGTCGAGCCCGGGCCGGGCCGGGTCGACCCGTCCGCCCGGCTCGGCGAGGGGGTGGTGCTCGGCGCCAACGCCGTGGTCCAGGCGGCGGCGGAGATCGGCGAGGGCGCGGTGGTCGGCCCCGGCGCCGTGATCGGCCCCGGCACGGTGCTGGGCGCGGGCTGCCGGATCGGCGCCAACGCGGTCATCGTCTACGCCGTGCTCGGGGCCCGGGTGACCGTGCAGTCCGGCGCCGTGATCGGCGAGGCCGGCTTCGGCTTCGCCGCCGGGGCGGGCGGGGCGCGGCCGGTGCCGCAGCTGGGCCGGGTGCTGATCGGCGACGCGGTCCATATCGGCGCGAACACCACGATCCATCGCGGCAGCCTGGGCGACACGGTGATCGGCGCCGGCACGATCATCGATAACCTGGTGCAGATCGGGCACAACGTGCGCATCGGCCGGGGCGCCGTCCTGGTGGCGCAGACCGGCATCTCCGGCAGCGTCATCATCGAGGACGGGGCCATGCTCGGCGGCCAGGCCGGGGTCGCCGGCCACCTGCGCATCGGACGGCACGCGCGGGTCTCGGCGCAGTCGGGAATCTTCCGGGACGTGCCCGACGGGGAGACGGTATTCGGCTCGCCGGCCATGAAGGCCAAGGAGTTCTGGCGTCGCTACGCCAAATGGCGGAGGAGCTAACCATGTCCTTGATCAAAAGGTTGTGATGGGCCCGGCCGGGAAAGCCGATCCGGTGTTTTGGGCGGCAGGGTGCCGGAGGCGCGCCGCGAGCGCGGATCAAGGAACGTCTTTCCTCCAGGCATTTTGTGTTTACCTTATCGAAATACCGCGCGCCGGAACCGTCTTGTGACATAGCGCACAAACTCGATAAGCTGGCTTATCTTTTTGCCGGCACTTGGCCTCTTGCGAGGCCTGTCGCGCCCGGCATGATGCGTTCGAAGGAAGGTGCTGCCGTCGGCAGCCTTGGGACGAGGATCCATGCAGCCGATCGCGAACTGGCTTCACGCTATCGGCGTTGGTGACTGTGCGGAACGCTTCCTGGCACAGCGGATCACCCTTGATCTGGTGCCGAGCCTGACCGAGGAGGATCTGCGCGAGCTCGGCTTGACCATCGGGCAGCGCAAGCGCGTTCGCGAGGCGGCCGAGCGGCTCGGCGCGCGGGATGTCCAGCCGCCCGGCCGCATGCCGCTGATCGCCGAGCGTCGCCCGGTGTCGGTGCTGTTCTGTGACATCGTCGGCTCGACAGGCCTCTCCGGAAGGCTCGACCCGGAGGAGCTGCTGGCCCTGATCCAGCTGTACCGCGACGTCTGCCGGGGCCCGATCGAGGAATACAAGGGGTACCTGGCCTCCTATCAGGGCGATGGCGTTCTCGCCTATTTCGGCTACCCCTCGGCGCATGAGCGGGGGGCCGAGCGTGCGGTTCGCGCCGCCTGCGGGATCGTCGCGGCGGTCGGTCGGCAGAGCTGGCCGCGCGGGCACCGTCTCAAGGTGAGGCTGGGCATCGCCACCGGCGAGGTCGTGGTGGGGGACCTGATCGATGTTGGCCTCCGCTCCGAGCAGCCGATCGTGGGGTTCACGCCGAACTTGGCGGCGCGGCTGCAGGCGGCGGCCGAGGAGAACGGCATACTGATCTGCCCGACGACGCATCAGCTTGTCGACCCTGTCTTCCTGACCGAGGGCGTGCCTCTGGCCCTGCCGGCCCTCAAGGAAGGGCTTGAGGCTTGGCGTGTGATCGGGGAGCGGAGCACGGCGTTCAGCCGTGCCTCGGCACCCTTCGTCGGGCGGCAGGCGGAGCTGGGGCGTCTGCGAGGCAGCTGGGCGAAGGCCAAGGGACGCCGCGGTCGCGCCTTCTTCCTTTCCGGGGAGGCGGGCATCGGCAAGTCGCGCCTCTTGGATGAATTTGTTTCCGGCGCCGTCAAGGAGGGTGTGCGTGCACTCCGCTTCGAGGGCAGCCCTTTCCATCGCGACAGCGCCCTCAAGCCCGTTGTCGACTTCATCGGGCGAGCGGCCCGGCTGACGCCGGGCGATGACGAAGCCGCCAAGAAGCGCAAGCTCGATGGGATCCTGCTCGGTGGCGAGGCCGAGCGTCGGCGCGCCTTCGCGGCGATGGCGAGGCTCCTCGGCGTCGGGATCCCGAAGGCCCCGGAGGCCACACCCGAGCTGAAGGACGCGACCTTCTCGGCCTTGCTGGAGCAGATTTCCTGCATGGCCGAGGCAGCGCCGCTGCTGATTGTGTTCGAGGATGTGCAGTGGCTCGATCCATCGACACTGGAGCTGATTGGGCGCCTGGTCCGGCGGATCCCCACCATGCGCGGCCTGATCCTGTTGACCGCGCGCCCGCCTCTCGGCCCGGCATGGCCGGGGGTCGAGCTGATCGCCCTTGAGCGCCTCGATCCCGGCGAGAGTCGGGGGCTGCTCCGCCAGCTGCTTCATCCCCAGGTCCAGCCTCGGCTGCTCGACTGGCTGGTGACGCGAACCGACGGGGTTCCGCTCTTCATCGAGGAGGTGGCGCGGGACACCCATGACAATCCGTCGGACACCTCTGTGCATGTCCCGGCAACCCTCGCGGAGGTTCTGACGGCACGCCTTGACAAGGCGGGCGAGGCCAAAGGGCTGGCCCAGGTGGCAGCGGTCGTCGGCCGGATCTTCTCCGAGGAGCTGCTGACGCTGGTCACCGGCATGGAGGCGGGCGCGTTCGAGGAGGCCGTGGCACGACTTGTCAGCACGGGCCTGGTCGAGCGCAAGGGGCCGGACACGCTCGGCTTCCGCCATGCGCTGATCCAAGATGTGGCGTATAATTCACTACTGCATAAGCAAAGGCGCCATCTTCACGCCCGGATCGCCGAATGTCTGATCCGGCTGGAGCCCTCGATCGCCAAGGAAAGCCCGGAAACGCTGGCTTATCATTTCACGGAGGCGGGCGACGCGGATGCTGCGCTCGAGTACTGGATCGCTGCCGGGCACCTTGCGCTCCATCGATCGGCCATGGCGGAGGCGGCTCATCATCTTGAGCGCGCCTACGCCACTCTCCGGGAGGGAGCATCCGGCCCGGACAGGCAGGAACGGACCCTGGAGGTCATGGCGCTGCTCGGTCCGGCCTTGATGGCGGTGAACGGTCCCGGCAACGCCTCTGTGGAAGGATTTTTTCAGGAGGCCATGGATCGGGCAAGTGAGCTCTCAGGAAGCGAGCACAGCTTCACCGTCTTCTGGAACTGGTGGCGAGTATCCACAAATACCCGAATTGAGGCACGCCGCGCCGCTCGGCTGGTTGACATCGCCCAGGCCAGCGGCAACGACGAACGCCTGCTTCAGGCGCATCATTGCCAATGGGGAACCTTGTTTGGACGGGCTCGATTCCACGAATGCCTCCGGCAGATTGATCAAGGTCTAGGACTATACCATCGTGCCGAGTGCCGCAGCGATCCGGCTCTCTACGGCAATCATGACGTCCGGGTCTGCGCGTTGGGCAATCGAGCTCAGATACGGTGGATGCTGGGCCGGAGCGATGCGGCGCTGATCGACGAACGGGCAGCCGGACAATGGGCGTTCTACCTCAATCATGCGGGCAGTCTGGTGCATGCGCTCGACACCTCCCTGCTCCACGCGTACTACCGGCGCGATTTCGCCGCCGTGCGGGAGAAGGCGATTGGCATGGCAAGCTTGGCTGAGACACACGATCTCGCTGGGTATCAATTCAAGGCGCGGATCTTTTCGGGCTGGCTGCGTGCCTTGAGCGGTGAGCGCGGATACGAAGACATGGTCGAGGGGCAGCGTCGCCTGGAGGACATTGCCACAACCGAGGACTTTCCAATCTACATGGCTATGCAGCTTGAGGCTTTGCAGCGAATGTCCCGATATGAGGAAGCGCTGGAGCAGGCGGATGCTGCGATACGGCGTTTCCGCAGGGAAGGACTGCACCTCTGGCTGCCCGAGCTCAAGCGCTGGTACGGTCGACTCATGCTTTTGCATGATCCGAGCGCATGGGAGCCGGCCAGCGCCGCTTATCGAGGAGCCTTTCGAACCGCTCTGGCCCAGGGAGCCAGCATGCTTGCGGTTCGGGCCGCCACGGATTGGGCGGATCTGCTGCTCCGGCAGGGGGCGGATGAGCGAGCGCGTGCCGTCTTGCAGCTGGCGATCGACGAGATCCAGGCTTCCTCGTCCATCGAGGCCGTACGGGCCCGGCGGATCCTGAGGCAGCTCTGCTGACGCGCCTCTATCGAAAAGCGGCATGGCCCCCGTCCCGCAGGATATCGAGAGGGTCGCCCGGGCGATCGGTGTAACGCGGATCGCCGACCTTACTCATCTTGACCGTGTGGGCATACCGGTCATGGGCGCGACGCGGCCGATGTCGCGCTCGATGCCGACAGCTCAGGGAAAGGGGCTTACGCGGTCCGAGGCACGGATTGCGGCCGTGATGGAGTCCGCTGAGACCTTTCATGCCGAGACCATCGACCGACCGCTCCTCTTTCTGTCGGTCACGGAGATGGCCGCGCGCCACACGTTCCTGGATCCCGCGCCATTCGCTATAGATCCCGTCGACCAACATGATCGGCTACTTTGGGTAGAAGGAGTTCGTATTACTAGCGAAAATCGTGTATGGGTTCCGCTCGCTTTGGTCTCTACGGACTGGGTGGGTGACGATCTTCCGGGGCCTCGCCTGAAGCAGACAACGGCCGGCCTTGGCGCGGGATTCAATAGAGAGCAGGCCATTCGCCATGCCGTTTTGGAGCTCGTCGAATGGCGTTCCATCAACACCGGCTTCCAGCAGCCTAATCTGGTCGCGCTTGATCCGACCTCCATCGCCGATCCCCTGATCCAGGATTTGTTGAGCCGATTTGCGCGGGCAGGTATCGGGATCGCCATTTTCGATATGACCACGGCAGTCGGCCTGCCAGCATTCTCGTGTGTGGGGCTCGACGGCATCCAGGAGCCGGAAGATGGTCAAGCGGCGGATACTGTTCCGTGCCGTGCGCTTGTTCGAGCGTTGCTTGAGCTTGCTCAGGTCCGTGCGACCCGGATAGCGGGCGCACGGGACGATTTCCAATCTGATTCCTACAAGGCCGAGGCCTTGCGTGAGCAGCGGCAGATCGCTGAACGACTACTCTCACTCCCGAAAATCAAATCCTTCAACCCCAAAGTGTTTCAGACGGGCGCGTTAAACCATTTACTTGCTTATCTGGAACAGGCAGGATATGGGCCCTTGCTGGGAGTGAATTTGAGCCGCGCAGACATTGGGATCGAGGTTTGGAAGATACTGTCTCCAAGGCTTCAAGGGCCCGATCAGTAGGCCGAGGCGTAGTGGCCTTCGTGGGACCAAGCGGACCGTCCGATGTCGGACGGTTTCTTCCGGGCGCAACCGTTTGTCCGCCTGTCCAGCAAGGTGATATCTACCGTATCGTCCGCGAGCGACGGCACTGCGGGAGGCCGATGACAGGCATTGTCATTATTGATGGTGTTTTCAACAACGTTGCTTCCGTCTGGCATCAGGAGATTTTATGGGCACTGTCCCAAGGAATAGGCGTGTTCGGAGCTGCGAGCATGGGAGCATTGCGAGCAGCTGAGCTGCGAAGTGTCGGCATGCGTGGCGTCGGAATCATCGCGCAGGCCTACTGTAACGGGCGCTTCCCAGGCTTCTCCGATCCCTTCGATGGTGATGACGAGGTCGCTATTCTACACGGGCCCGCGGAGCTTGGATGGCGTCAAATCACCATCGCGCTGGCAGACTTGCGATGGTCGCTTTACTGTGAAGTCAGAAGAGGAGTCCTATCTGCTGTCGCTGCTCAGCAGACAGTCAACATGCTCAAGCCCATGTGCTTTGCCGCAAGAACCCGCGAGACTGTCCAGAGCGTCTTGGCGCAGACAGCGCCGCGCGCGGTGTCGCTTGTCGACGCACTGCTTCAAGGCCAGACGCTCAAGCAGCAGGATGCTCGTAAAGCGTTCAAATTTATGCAACGAAAAGGCGGGTCAGTACGATTGGATGATGCGAGATTTCATGAGACAGCCAATTGGAGGGCATTTCGTGCACAGGCTGACGGGGAGGAGGGTCGCCCGGCCGTCGATGGCACATGGGATGCGCTTGCGGAGCTGCGTATGCAGCCGGCGACTTGGCGGCGCGTGCGACGGGATGCCATGAGCCGGCTCGTGGCTCTCGGGGCCGCGCCGGCACCCCGGAATGAGATCGAGCTCCGCCATGCCGTTATGCATTTTCGCCGTGCTCGAGGTCTGCACGACCGAAACACGGTGCGAGCCTGGCTCTCCGCAAACGACTGCGAAATGCACGACCTCGACAGGATCGCCGAAAGTGAGGCTGCAATTGCTCTTTACGAGCGATCCGGTCACTGGCGAATATTTGAAATGATGGCAGACTTATTGAAGGCCGAAAACTTCTATTTTAGCTTGAAGGAGCGGCGACAGGCAAAGAACTCATTTATGCAAGGGCGGTCGCAGCCCTCTCCCTTGGCGCTTGATGTGGCGCTCGATTGGTTCATGCAAAACCAGATCGGCTGCGATTCCAACGATGATTACGAAGAGGTGG
The DNA here is from genome assembly GCA_964613585.1 of uncultured Mycobacteriaceae bacterium. Taxonomy (GTDB): domain Bacteria; phylum Pseudomonadota; class Alphaproteobacteria; order DSM-16000; family Inquilinaceae; genus CAZTHL01. The sequence goes on from CAZTHL010000086.1 coordinate 13,360, forward strand.
CCAGGGAATTTGCTTTTGCAAACCTAAAGGACGTTTCGATCGAGGCGTGGAAAGAATTGGAATTTTCATCACAGAACGCTCGCCGAGTGAGCAAATGACATCGATTTTTCTCCTGCCGACCGCCCCGGGCAGCGGATCGTCGCTTCCTGCGGAAGAGGTGATGCTTGAGATCGAGCCGCGCCTCGTTGGACCGGGGCCCAGCGACGACGTGTTCGTCACTGTAGACGCCATTGGCAAGACGCGCCCGTTTTCGCCGACCAATCCGCCGCCGTGGCCGGGTCCGACCCGTCCACCGGTCTTGCCGATAGAGGGCAGCTTTTCGCACATCCACCCCAACGACCCACAGTTTCCGGCCGTCCATCTTTGGGGAGCCGTGCGCTTCGCGTCGGAGGTCTGGCACAAGTGGTTGGAGCGGCCCTTTGCGTTTCTCGGATTGCCCGGGGGCGGCCGTATCGAGCTGATCCCCGCCGTTAATTGGAAGAATGCCGCCATGGGCCCCGGCTTTGTGGAAACGGGGGTATGGCAGGAAGACGGCATGGTCCACCGGTACGCTCTGAACGTCGATGTCATTGCCCACGAGGTCGGCCATGCGGTCGTCTTCGACACGCTCGGGCAACCTGATACCGAAACTGTAGACTATCTGGCTATCCATGAAGCCGTGTCGGACATTTCGGCCTTGCTGGTCTCGTTGCACTTCGAGGGTATCATCGACCGACTTTTTGAGGAAACCGGCGGTAATCTGTATGTGATGAATTCCTTGAATCGCATTGCCGAAACATCTTCCACTGAGCAATTGAGAATTGCCAGCAATAAGGCGCGGCTGTCAGAATACTTCGATCTTTTCTTCAGCCCGGAAAGCGGTGTCGTCGATCCGACAGGCCGAGCGCGGAGCGCTCATGATGCAGGGCTGCCATTGTTGGGGGCCGTATTCGATATGCTTGTCGAGTTGGTCCAGGACCGTCTTGTCGCCAAGGGGGCCATTCCACCTGATGATGACGTTCGGGGCTGGAGTGAAGGCGAGATCATGGTGGCCGCAAGGCGCTTCAGCCAACCCGGCAGGCACTTGCCATCGGAGCTGGCTTTTCGCGAGGCGCTGGTGGAAGCACGAGAACGGCTGGGCAGAATCCTGGGACGCGGTTTGCAACTCGCGCCTGCGGCCGATCTTGACATGCATTCGCTGGCTGCCGCGCTCCTGCGGAGCGCGGCAGCGGAGGGTGAGATTGGAAATCTTCCAGCATTCCTGATCGCCTTCGAAAAGCGAGATATCCATCCGCGGCCGGCGCGGTTCAGCGGCGCGCCGGAAGCCGATGCCGCAGCCATGTTCACGCTGCGGAAGATGATCCGCCACGACCGCTGAGAATTCGACTATCCATTTGCTTGAAGGAGAGGACGCGATGGACCGCTTAGGCGAGACGTTGATGGCGACCAGCATGATCCGGTTGTTCGGCCGGAAATGGGAAGGTTTCACAATTAATGTGGACGCCATCAAAAGCCTCATCAATGGGTCACAGCCCGCGCTGTCGATCCGAAATCCGTTGATGGACAAGCTTCACAACCCCAATCCCAATGCTAAAAATCCGACAGAAGATTTGGAGCCGAACTTCGCTAGAATATTTGGATTTTCTTATGATGGGGCATATTTCAAGCTGGAAAGGCCATCAATTTACCTGGTTCACGGCGAGGGTGCGACCCTGGATATGGAGACCGTCTCGAAGACCGGTGTCGAGCTTTTCGATCGGAAGTTGGGCACCGATATCAGGATGTGGGCATACGATCAGATCGACTATTCGATGCGGATCGACCTTCATACGGGGTGGCTGGAGCACATCCTGCTCGACTTCGCGGTAGGCAACGCCACGGACGTGACAGCCGGAAATCTTGTGGCTGGTGAGGTGGACACCGACGACAGCCTTGGCCCGGTTCGCTACGGCTCGAAGGTGCAGATCCGACAGGGTTCAAAAGTGCAAGTTCGCCACGGCTCCAAGGTTCAGAGCCGCATGCGCTAGCGCCATCACCACACGAGGGTCGTGGCCCAGGCCGCGACCCTCACGGCGACAACCGAAAGCTGCGCGGCGAGGCGTGGTCGGGCATGCGTGGTGGGCCATGAAGGACTCGAACCTTCAACCTGCCGATTAAGAGTCGGATGCTC
>CAZTHL010000087.1:0-15505 GCA_964613585.1 uncultured Mycobacteriaceae bacterium
CCAGTCACGCGGTGAAACGGGGACACCGTGGCGGTCCAGCACCGACAGCGATGGGCAGCTGCCGCCCTCGCCCGAGAGCGTGACCGGGTCGCCGTCAAAGGAGGTGAAGGTGCTTTCTATCGTCTCACCGTAGGTCGGTGCCTGCTCGAGCAGGATGCCCACGTCGATGCGCTCGCCCATGCGCGCGGAATCGTAGTAGTCGGAATAGTAATGGACGCCAGCACGTTGCGGCCAATGGAGACATTGGCGGCCAGCTTGTCGAGCTCGCCCTGAATCGACGATGACGAGGATCGTGGACGATTGAAAAACTTCTTACGGTTCCCAGACTCGATAATAACGTCTGTGAGTCCGTAATTCTGTAAATTTTGCCCAATTTCTGTCAAGAGTCAGACAAAGTTGGATAATTTTGGTTGTTTCTGAAAGGCAGCCATCAATTTCTTTCGAAAGAACCATTCAGCGCAGCCGTTTATCGGCTTTCGCGGGGATGGCGGCGCCGGGCACGCGGCGGAGCCGCGTAGCGCGGCCTGAGCCCTGGGCTACATTTGCCCGCCATCTATTTCTCAGCGGGAAACGTGAAGAAAGGATCTGGCCATGCCGCTGCCGGACAAGGACGCGCTGCTCGCGCGTGTGAGGCCACACCGAGCGCATTGGAGCACCAGCCCCAGGCCCGCGCAGATCGACACGCCGGGGCCCGGGCAGGAATCCGTCTGGGACTTTCCGAGGCCGCCCGAGGTGCAGGAGGTGCCGCAGCGCCTGCGGGTCGTGGTCGCCGGCGAGACCGTGGCCGACACGACGCGCGGCCGGCGCATCGTCGAGACCGCAGGAGCGCCGGTCTACTACTTCCCGCCTGAGGATGTGCGCACCGATCTCCTGCGCGAGGCCGGGCCGACGACCGTGTGCGAGTGGAAAGGGGCGGCGGTGCACTACGACCTGGCCGTTGACGGACGGACGGTCCGGGCGGCCGCCTTCGCCTACCCGGAGCCGCTCGACGATCTCGGGCGGGGTTATGCCACCGTGGCCGGCTGGATCGGCTTCTACCCGGCCAAGGTCGACGAATGCCACGTGGGCGACGAGCGGGCGACTCCGCAGCCTGGAGGCTACTACGCCGGCTGGGTGACGTCGGCCCTCACCGGGCCGATCAAGGGCGAGCCGGGCAGCGAGAGGTGGTGAGCACGAGACGCGTTATTGGGCTGGCGTTGGCTCGGCGGTGCAAACGCTCCCCGCCAAGAGCGTAAGCCATTGGCGAAAAGCGGCGGGCCCGGGCGGCGGCAGGGATGGCGGGCTCGACCCTGGCCAAGCCGGCGACCTACCTCGGCGCCTTCGCGACAGGGGGGTGCAATCCCGCCTCTGTCTCAATGGTACCCGATCTTTGCCTCCACCTTCCCGCGAAAGATCCAGTAGGTATAGCCGGTGTAGAACAGGATCACCGGCACCAGGATGGCGATGCCGACCAGCAGGAAGATCTGGCTCTCCGGTGGTGAGGCGGCCTGCCACAACGTGATGTCCGGCGGAATCACGTTCGGCCACAGGCTGATGCCGAGGCCAAGGAAGCCGAGCAGGAACAGCGCCATCGCCAGAAGGAACGGCCAGCCGTCGTGGCCGAGCCAGATCGAGCGGTAGAGCAGGATGGTCAGCGCCGCCACCGCCGCCGGCACCGGCCACAGAAACAGGATGTTGGGCAGGCTGAACCAGCGCTCGACGATGTCGGTGTCGAGGAACGGCACCCAGGCGCTGACCAGCGCCATGAACGCCGCCACGGCGACGACCAGACGCAGGCTCCACTGTCCCGCCCAGTGCCTGAGATCGCCCTCGGTCTTCAGCACCAGCCAGGTGCTGCCGAGGAGGGCGTAGCCGGCGATCAGCGCCACCCCGGTCATTAGGCTGAATGGTGTCAGCCAGTCCCAGGTGCCCCCGACGAAGCGGCGGCCGACCACCTCAAAGCCCTGGACATACGCCCCGAGCACCACGCCCTGGGCGAAGGTGGCGACCAGCGACCCGTAGTGGAACGCCCGATCCCACCAGATCCGGCTTTCGGTCGCCTTGAAGCGGAACTCGAAGGCGACGCCGCGGAAGATTAGGGCGATGAGCATCACCGTGAGCGGGATGTACAGCGCCGGCAGAATCACCGCGTAGGCGAGCGGGAAGGCGGCGAACAGCCCGGCGCCGCCGAGCACCAGCCAAGTCTCGTTGCCGTCCCAGATCGGCGCCACCGAGTTCATCATCAAGTCGCGCTCGCGGTCACCGGGCGCGGCGTTGAACAGGATGCCGATGCCGAGGTCGAACCCGTCCATCAGCACGTACATGCACACGCCGAAGGCGATGATCACGCCCCATACCAGCGGCAGCACGGTCTCAGCGTCCATGGCCTGTCACTCCGCGGGCGACAGCCGCTCATGCGCGGCGGACAGAGGGCGCTTTGGGCGCTTGGGCACCTCCGAGGGCGGCACCTGTTCCGGCCCCTTGCGGATCAGCTTCAGGATGAAATAGGTGCCGGCGCTGAACACGATGCCGTAGACGAGCACGAACAGCGTGAGCGAGGCGGCGACACCGAACCAGGGCAACGGCGACACGGCATCCGCAGTGCGGATCAGGCCGTAGACGACGTAGGGCTGACGGCCGACCTCCGCGGTGATCCAGCCGCTGACCACGGCGACGAGCCCGCTCGGTCCCATGATCATGCACAAGCGCAGGAACCAGCCGCGGTCGAGCAGCTTGCCGCGCCACCAGCGCCAGATGCCGTAGAAGCCAACGAACAGCATCAGCAGGCCGATGCCGACCATGATGCGGAACGACCAGAAGACGATGCCGACCGGCGGCCGGTCCTCCGGCTCGAATTCCTTCAGGCCGGTCACCTCGCCGTCCCAGTCATGGGTCAGGATCAGGCTGCCGAGCTTCGGGATGCCGACCTCGAACCGGTTCGTCTCCGCCTCGGCGTCGGGGATGGCGAACAGCAGCAGCGGTATGCCGGAGCCGGTCTCCCAGTGCCCCTCCATGGCGGCCAGCTTGGCCGGCTGGGTCTCCACCACGTTCAGGCCGGACAGGTCGCCGGCGACGATCTGAAGGGGTGCCATGATGGCGATGAACGGCAGGGCCATCTTCATCATGACCCGCGCGTGCTCGACCGCCCGCTGCCGCAGCAGCATCCAGGCGGCCACGCCGAGCACGGCAAAGGCGGTCGTCAGGTAGGCGCCGAACACCATGTGCACGAGACGGTAGGGGAAGGACTCGGTGAAGATGACGTCCCACCAGCTCGTCACATAGAAGACGCCGTCGCGCACCTCGAAGCCGCCGGGCGTCTGCAGCCAGCTGTTGGCGGCGATGATCCAGAAGGTCGACAGCAGCGTGCCGACGGCGACCATGAGCGTGGCGAAGAAGTGGAGGCCACGGCTCACCCGATCCTGGCCGAACAGCATGATGCCGAGGAAGGCGGCCTCGAGGAAGAAGGCGGTGACCACCTCGTAGCTCAGCAGCGGGCCCAGGATGTTGCCGGTCGCCTGCGAGAACTCGCTCCAGTTGGTGCCGAACTGGTAGCTCATGACGATTCCGGAGACGACGCCCATGCCGAAGGACACGGCGAAGATCTTGATCCAGAAGTCGTACAGGTCGCGGAAGGTCTGCCGACCGGTCGCCAGCCACAGCCCTTCGAGCATCGCCAGGTAGCTCGCCAAGCCGATGGTGAAGGCCGGGAACAGGATGTGGAACGACACGGTGAAGGCGAATTGCAGCCGCGACAGCAGCAGCGGATCGAGCTCCATCGGATACCTCGTGCCGGGGGCTCGGCCGCGGGCATGTCTCGCCGCGAGGGCGGACGGGCCGCGGCCCCGGCTGCTCACCATCTCGGCGCAACACGCGCGAAGGGCGAGCGTTCCGCGCGCTTGGGCGCTGTGGCCGATTGCCCCCCTGCGTCCCCGTCCGCTCTTGATCGCGCGCTTGCCGCCGGCCCGCTGGTGCCCCCTCGCGCAGGGAGGCCGCACGAGCGACGCCGGAGCGTGCGCCGATCGAAGACCGGGCCCCGCCAACAAGAGGCTGCCGACCCCAGGGGAGCGGTCCTCCACTGCCGTGCCGACGAGAGGACCCGTCGGCTCGGCTGGGGGCGCGCCCGCCAACCCTGTCGGCGTCCGAACGTGCCGCCGCCAGCCCATGGCTGAAGCCATTGGCGTGCGGGTGATCAAGCGCGAGGCAAGGCTGACCGTGCAGCGGGTCGCGGCCGAGCCGAAGGGACGGACGCTGATCGCAAGCCCTCCGGAACCCCAGCCCGTGCGGGTCTCTTCCGTCCATCATGGACCTGTCCTTCTCCAGCCATTTTCCGCCCGCGGAGATCGCGCTCCGGCTCGGGCTGGCGGTGGTGTTCGCCCTGTTTCTCGGCCTCGACCGCGAGCTGCGCGGCAAGCCTGCCGGGCTGCGCACGCACATGCTGGTCGGCCTCGGGGCGGCGCTGACCACGGTCTCGGCGCTCGAGCTGTTCCACATCGTGGTCCTGCCGGCGGAGGGCATCACCGCCGACCCACTGCGGGTGATCGAGGGCGTGGTCGGCGCCATCGGCTTTCTCGGCGCCGGCGCGATCATCGCCTCCCAGGGCGACGTCCGGTACCTGACCACCGCGGCGAACATCTGGCTGTGCGGGGCCATCGGGCTTGCCTGCGGCGTCGGGCTGTATCTGGTGGCAGCCATCGCCTTTGGGCTGACCGTGCTGATCCTGACCGGGGCGCGGGTTCTCGAGAACCGCCTGCTGCCGGACCGCGACGAGGGCGAGCGCGAGTAGCCGGGGCTGGCCGCCCGCCGGCGCTCCGCCCGGCTGAACGATGTCACCGGAGCGGTTCCTCCTCCGCCAGCACCTCCTGCTGCTCGGCGACGGCGGCCTCGTGCCCGGCGTCGGCGGCCCGGTCGTGGCGCCGGCGGCTCAGCTCGGCCAACGTTGAGGAGCGGCCGTAGACGACCAGAGTGTCGCCGGGTCCGAGATGCGTGTCGGCCAGCGGCGCGCCGATGTAGGCGCCGTCCGGCCGGGTCACGCCCAGGGTCACCACCCCCTCCTGGCGCAGGCCGAGCGCGCCCAGGCGCCGATGCGCCATCCAGCTGTGCTCGTCGACCCGGGTCTCCATGATGGCGTACTCGCCGGCGAGGTGCAGCAGCCCGGCATAGTCGTGGGTGTCGAGGTCGGTGTACCGCTTGAGCATGCGGGCGATGAAGGCGGACATCCAGCGCTCGACCACCTCCGACCGGGCGAACAGCAGCAGCGCCACCAGCCCGCCCACCAGCACGGCGAAGCGCAGAAAGCCCTCCTCGCGGTCGGCCACATTGACGAAGGACAGCATCAGGCTCGACGCCGTGGTCACCAGGCCGGCGCCGCGGGCCAGCATGATCCAGCCGACGATGCGCCGGCGCACCGGATGGTTGACCACCGACTCCGCCTCGGCCGTGGTGAAGCCGGTGCCGGTCCAGGCCGAGCGCGCTTGGAAGCTGGCCGCCTCGCGCGACAGGCCGGTCAGCACCAGCGCCTCGGCGCCGATGCGCACGATGATCAGCGACAGAGTCAGCACGATGATGAGCGTGGCGATGGCGATCATGGCGGGCACGTCGTCACGATGTCAGGGAGGTTCGGGGCACGCCGACGGACCGCCTCGGACCGGAGGGCGAACCTCAGGCCCGCTCGAGCAGGCTCAGCTTGAGCGTCCGCCAAGTCTTCTGGAACCGCTCTGTGCGCAGCGCCTCGAGCCGGTCCTCGAGCGCGCGGCCGAGCTCGCGCAGGCGGGCGTCGCCGAGGCGTTGGGCATGATGGAACATGGACCGCTCCTCGGCGCCGGCATGGTGCTCGACCGCTCGGTGCAGGGCGCGGAGATGCTCCTCGAAGGCCGAGGTCGCGGTGTCGAGGCGGAGCGTCATCGCCAGCAGGTCGGCGAGCTGCCGGTGCTCGGCATGGGCGATCGGCACATCGTCGCTGACCGGTCGGACGGCCGGATAGAAGATCTCGTCCTCGATCGCCTCGTGCATCTCCAGCTCGCCCGCGAGCGTCCGCATCAGGTCGCGCCGCTCGGGATCGGGCCGGGGCAGCGCCTCGATCCGCTCAAACAGACGGCGCATCAGCTGGTGATGCTCGAGCAGGACCGCGTCGGCGGTGCGGGCGAAGGGCACCGCGCCGCCCGGCGGTCCGGCCTGCCGATCGTGAGCGGCTGCTACGTCCTCCGGCATCACGGCCTCCGGCATCACGGCCTCCGGCATCACGGCCTCGTCGCCGGGCCCGAGGGCGCGACGGATCTCGACCATGCCGTCCTGGACGCGCACCTCGTAGCGCGGCTGCGGGCAGGTCGCCGGCCCGTCGAGCGGGCGGCCGGTCGCGAGGTCGAAGCGCGAGCCGTGCCAGGGGCAGACCAGGCCGCCGCCCAGCACCCAGCCCCCGTCAAGCGGCCCGCCCCAGTGCGAGCAGCGCGCGTTCAGCGCATGGATGCGGCCGCGGTGGCGGACCAGCACGACGCCGATCTCGCGCCGGCCGGCCTCGTCGGAGACGCCGACCCGGCGTGGCGCGTCCTCCACGAGGTCGGCCGCCGGCTGCACCGGCGTGAAGCGGCGCGGCTCCGGGCTTTGCTCAGCGTGGTCGACGCCGACCCGGCGGCGGTAAACGAGATGGCCACCGAGATAGGCGCCGGCCAGCATCACGGCCCAGCCGGCGCCGCTCACCAGCCGGCCCTCGGCGCGGCGGCCACGCCGGCGCAGCGCCAGCGACCCGACGGTCAGGCCGAGCGCCGCCGTGTTGACCACGCCGTGCACGAGGCCGGTGCGCCGGTCGCGGCCCTGGGTGTATTGCCAGTCGGCGACGCCGGCGGCGGCGGCGGCGACCGCCCCGGCGGCCCCGGCCTTGAGCGCGGTGTCCGCGGCATGGTCGAGGCGCCGGTCGCGGGCGAGGCCGAGCGCGCTCAGCGCGTCGAGCGCCAGCGCCAGCGTCCATGTGCCGATGGGGATCGTGACCAGCAGCGGGTGCAGCGGATGACCGTGGCGGGTGCCGTGCAGCACGTTGCGGACGCGCTGGCCGGTGCCGCCGGCGAGCTCGGCCGGACGGGCGAGGGCGTTGCCGAGCGCGTAGCCCGGCCGGTCCAGGCCCTCGGCCCGCTCGATCCGGCCGATCACGGCGTCGGCCCGGCGACTCCCCTTGTCCGGCATCGATTGGTCGTGTCCCCGTGGCGGCCAGCGCCGGCAGCCGCGACGGCGACCGGTCGCCGGTGTCAACACGGGCGGGCCGGCTCGGTTGCGCCGGCGCTCCGCGGGGGCCATCGCCCCGCGCCGGGATCCGGCTGCCGGCCGGCCGGTCTCGTCGTCCTCGAGAATGGCCGCCATCGCTCAGCGCCCGCTACCGCCGAGCCGACGAGATGACTCGTGGGCTCGGCCGGGGCGCGCCCGCCAACCCTACGCCGTCCGGGCGCGCCGTGGCTCCCCAGGGACCGACGTCATTGGCTCGCCGGTATGGGAAGACATGGTGCCCATCAGGAAAGGGTCAGGCGAAGTCCCCGGGACCGCGGCGGTGGCCGTCACGATCCGGTTGATCCGAACCGTGATGGATCCATGCGGCGGGCCGGCGGCGGCACGCCGGCCTCTCCCGGTACCGACGGCTCACCCCATGGTCAAGCCCGCCGCCGCGGCGATGACGCCGTAGAGCAGCATCGGCAGCACGGTGCGCTTGAGGATCCAGCCCTCTCGGTTGAGCACGCCGAGGATCGAGCAGACGGCGACCACGTTGTTGATGCAGACCATGTTGCCCATGGCGCCGCCGACCGACTGCATGGCCAGGATCGTGGTCACGTTGAGGCCGGCGGACTCGGCGATCGACTGCTGGATGCCCGCGAACATCAGGTTCGACACCGTGTTCGAGCCGGAGAAGAAGGCACCGATCGCGCCCAGGTAGGCCGCGACGTACTGCCAGCCGCCGCCGAACACCTCGGCGAAGAAGCGGCCGATGACGATGACCAGCGCGTCCTCGCCGCCGGCACGCATCAGCCCGACCATGATGAGCGCGCCCATGAGAGCCAGGATCGGCTTCTTCATCCGGTCATAGGTCTCGGTCCAGACCGCGCGGCCGGTGCCGGCGCCGGCCCGGAACAGCAAGAGCGAGACGCCGGCGACCAGGAAGAACGGGATGAAGGCCGGGATGTAGAGCGCGGCGAAGCTCCAGGTGGCGTCGGTGCCGAAGATCGAGGTGAGCTTTATGACCAGCGCCGTGGACAGGCTGATCTCGCCGAGCGTGCCGAGCGAGACCGCCACGACGGGCTCCGAGGCGGTCAGCAGCCCCTTCAAGCCGAGGTCCGGGATGCGGGTGACGATCAGCACCAGCACGGTGCCCCACAGCGGGAACATGGCCTTGATCAGCGATCCCGTGCCCGGCGCGGGCGCGGCGGCGGCGCCGACCGACTGCGGCACCGCCTGCGGGTCGGCCTCCGGCTCGCGCGCCAGGCCGATGCCGCGGCGGGCCAGCACGACCGAGATGACGAGGCCGATCAGCCCGCCCAGGAGCGAGGGGAACTCGTAGCTGACGAAGGCGATGGCGATGTACGGCACGACGCAGCCGAGGATGCTCAGGTAGATGAAGCCGAGATTGGCCCGGATCTCCCGCCAGGACACGACGAAGGAGAGCGCGATCACCGGGATGACCAGGGCCGCCAGCCCGTGGATCAGCGCCGACTTGACGCCGATCTCGAGGATCTGGGCGGCGGTCAGGTCGAGTTGGCCCATGCCGAACCAGGTCGGCGTGCCGACGGCGCCGAAGGTGACCGGGACCGAGTTCATGATCAGCGCCAGGCAGGCCACCGGCAGCACCGGGAAGCCGAGGCCGATCAGGATCGGCGCGGCCAGCGCGGCCGGGGTGCCGAAGCCGCTCGCCCCCTCGATCAGAAAGGCGAAGGCCCAGCCGATGATCATCAGCTGCGCCACTGGATTGGGGCTGACCGTGTTGAGCCAGGCCCTCACCTCGGCCATGGCGCCGGTGTGCTCCATCGTCTTGAACAAGAGGATGGCGCCCCAGATGATGAAGATCGGCACCAGCGCGGTCAGCACGCCGGCGACGATGGTGGCGTTGGTCAGGTTCGGGTCGGCCTGGAACCAGGTGAGCTTGAGCAGGTACACCAGCCCGGCCGCGATCGGCAGGGCGACGTAGGACGGCACGCTGTCCTGCTTCGTCATCATCCAGATCAGGATGACGATCGGCGCCAGCGCCAGCAGGGCGTCGACGGTCGACGACTCGGGCATCGGGCTTCTTCCTTCGCATGGGCGCCGACCGCCCCGGGAGAGGGGCGCGAGCCGGTGCCGCGGGCGGCCGTGGCCGCCCGGGAAAGCGTGGCGGGTCGGTGCAGCGGCGGGGTGTCCGGGGCTCAGCCGGGGCGCGTGCAGGCGTCAACCAGATGCACGATCGAGCGGTACGGCACGGCTCCGTGCCGCGACAGGCCGATCTCGCAGGTGCGGCTGTGCGAGTAGCCGGCGGCGCAGCCCTCGGGCAGGGCGTCCTTCAGCTGCCGCAGCGCGTGGGCATTCAGTTCCGGCGTGGTGAAGCCCTTGTCGCCGGCGAAGCCGCAGCAGCCGACGCCGTCGGGCAGCACCGCCTGGTCGGCGCAGGCCTGGCCGATGGCCTTCAGCTTGCCTTCCAGGCCCATCCGGCGGCCGCTGCAGGTCACGTGCAGGGCGACCGGCTCGGTCTGGCGCTCGAAGCGCAGGCGCTCCATCAGCCGGTCGTGGATCAGCTCGACAATGTCGAGCGGCCGCAGCGGCTCGGGCAGAGCCTGCTTCAAGCGGTAGGTGCACGGGCTGGTGTCGGACAGGATCGGCAGCCGGCCGCCGTCGCTCGCCGCCTCCAGCGCGCGGGCCACCTCCGCCGTCTTGCGCTCCGCCACCTCGTCGAGACCCTTGCTCTCGTAAGGCTGGCCGCAGCACAGGCCATCCAGGCCTTGCGGATAAATCACCCGGTAGCCGGCCTTGCGCAGCAGCGCGGCCGTCGCGTCGGGCAGCGGCCGCGCCTCAGCATCGCCATGGGCCGGCCCCAGGGTGCGCGACACGCAGCTCGGCAGGTACACGATGGCCGGCGGCTCCGCCGAGCCGTTCGCGGCCGGCGCCGGCTCGGCGAGCACGCGGCCGATGCCGGCCCGTGGCATGTCCGGCGTCCAGGCCGGCAGCCGGTCGCCGGAGAGCCGACGGAGCGCCCGGCTCATGCCTTCCAGGCGGTCCGGGCCGACCGCGCTGCCGGCGAGGTCGGCCAGCCGCAGACCGGCGCGGACCGCGCCCAGGGCGGCTCCGGTGCGCGCGGCGGCGACGCCGGCCACCCGCCGGGCCGCGGCCGGCAGCCGGTCGCCGCGCAGCCGCCGGGTCAGCCGGCCGGTGTCGATGCCGACCGGGCAGGCGGTGGCGCACAGGCCGCAGGCGGCGCAGGTGTCCAGCCCCTGATAGGCGTACGCCTCGAGAAGCGGCGCGCGCGCCCCGACGTCGCCCGCGGCCTCGAGCCGGGAGATCTCGCGCCAGCCGGCGATGCGCTGGCGCGGCGTCAGGGTCAGGCCGGTGGAGGGGCACATCCGCTCGCAGAAGCCGCATTCCATGCACTGATCCACCAGCGGGTCGGCGGCCGGCAGCGGCTTCAGGTTCTTGAGGTGGATCTCGGGGTCGTCGTTCAGGATGACGCCGGGATTGAGCAGGCCCTCCGGGTCGAGGATCGCCTTGATCTCGCGCATCAGTGCCGTGGCCTGCGGGCCCCATTCGAGCTCGACGAACGGCGCCACGTTGCGGCCGGTCCCGTGCTCGGCCTTCATCGAACCGTCGAAGCGGTCGACCACCAGGGTGCACACCGCGTCCATGAAGCGGCGGTAGCGGTCGATTTCCTCCGGTCGGCCGAGGTCGGGCGTGAACACGAAGTGCAGGTTGCCCTCGAGGGCATGGCCGAACAGGATCGCCTCGTCGTAGCCGAACGCCTCGAACAGGGTCTGCAGCTCGGCCACGGCGGCGGCGAGGCGGGGCAGAGGAAACGCGACATCCTCGATGACGACGGTGGTGCCGGTCTGGCGCATGGCGCCGATCGACGGGAAAAGCCCCTTGCGGATGTCCCAGAGCCGGTCGAACTCGGAGGGCTGGTCGGTGAAGGCAACCGGCTCCAGGGTGGCGACGCCCTCGAGCGCGCGGCGGATCGTGGCGACATGGGCGGCCAGAGCGCCGGCGTCGGCGGCGCGCGTCTCGACCAGCAGGGCGGTGGCGCCGGGCGGCAGGCCACGAATGCTGGCAGGCAGGCCCGGCTTGTCCTCGACCGAGCGCAGGCTGGCGCGATCCATCAGCTCGACGGCGGCCACCGGCGTGCTCTTCAGCCGGATCACCGCCTCCGAGGCCGCGACCACGCCGTCGAACAGCAGCAGCGCGCTGGCCTTGTCGGCGTATTCCGGCACCGTGCGGTAGGTGATCTCGGCGATCACGCCGAGCGTGCCCTCCGAGCCGATCATCAGATGCTGCAGGATGTCGATCGGGTCGGTGAAGTCGACCAGGGCATTCAGGCTGTAGCCGGTGGTGTTCTTGATGGCGTACTTGCGCCGGATGCGCCCGGCCAGCTCCGGGTCGGCCCGCACGCGCGCCCCGAGCCCGTCCAGCCGCGCCAGCAGGTCGCGGTGGCTGCGCGCGAAGGCCGCGCGGCTGTGCGGATCGCCGGTGTCGAGCACGGCGCCGTCGGCCAGCATGATGCGCATGGACTGGAGCGTGTGGTAGCTGTTCTGGGCGGTCCCGCAGCACATGCCGCTGGCGTTGTTGGCGGCGATGCCGCCGATCTTGCAGGCGGCGATGGAGGCCGGGTCGGGGCCGATCTTGCGGCCCAAGGGGGCAAGCCGGCGGTTGGCCTCGGCGCCGATGAGGCCGGGCCCGAGGCGAACGGTCGCGGCATCCTCTGCGATGGTGATCCCGTTCCAGCCATCGCCGAGCACGGCGAGCACGCGGTCGGTGACCGCTTGGCCCGACAGGCTGGTGCCGGCGGCCCGGACGGTGACCGGGGTCCCGAAGCGGCGACACAGGCGGAGCAGGATGGCCATCTCGGCCTCGCTCTCGATCACCGCCACCAGCTCGGGAACCAGCCGGTAGAAGCTGGCGTCGGTGCCGTAGGCCAGCCGGCGCAGCGGGTCGCGGATCAGCCGCTCCGCGGGCAGGTGGTGGCCGAGCGCCTCGGCCAGGGCGTCGCCGGGCGACAGCGGCGCGGCATCGACACGGGTGGCGACGCGGGCCATGGGCGATCCTCCGCCTGATGCTTCTTGTCGTTGGTGCAGCGTTGCTTTTGGCCCCGCCGCTCGGGTCGAACGCCGACCATGGTCCGCTGGATATCGGCGGGATGGCGTTCCGAGCCTTGGAGGGTGACCGAAACGAGGCCAGGCGGTCAAGTGGTCCGGTGGTCCGACCAATTTTTCTGATGTGGATCAAGCGGCCCGGACGCGGGCCCGACGAGCCCCATCGCCTCACTCACTCCCGTGCCTCGGTCGGATGGGGACGGACGACCAGGGCGCCTGGCGATTGGCTGCGGCCTGTCGGTGGGTGCCGGCGTCGGCCCGCCGTCCCGCCCCACGGACGCCACCGCTCGATTGCGCTGGTCGGCCATGGATGCTACATCGCCGCGGTGTATTAGAAAGTGCTGCGGGACGGCCGGAGCGGCGGCTGACGGTCCGGCCATCCGACCTGTAGCCGGTCGGTTCGGCCTCGCGCGGCGACCAGCGGCCGGCCGCAGCCGGGGAAAGGCCGGGCCATGGAATTTGCCAGGATCAAGCCGGAACGCCTGTCCGACGCCATCGCCCGGCAGCTGGAGACGATGATCCTCGAGGGCGTGCTGAAGCCCGGCGAGAAGCTGCCGCCGGAGCGCCAGCTGGCCCACCGCCTTTCGGTCTCCCGGCCGTCCCTGCGCGAGGCGATCCAGAAGCTGGAGCATTCGGGCCTGGTCGAGAGCCGGCACGGCGGCGGCACCTTCGTGCGCGATGCCATCGCCTCGGCGCTGACCGAGCCGCTTGGCGAGGTGCTGGCGCGCCATCCGCAGGCGGCGCTCGACTTCATCGAGCTGCGCGCCACGCTCGAGGGCATGAGCGCCTACTACGCGGCCGAGCGCGGCACGGCCGAGGATCGCGCCCTGCTGACCCGCCGCTTCCAGGCCATGGAGGAGGCGCACACGACACCCGGCCTGCAGGGATCGCCGGAGGACGAGCGCGACGCCGACTTCCACGTCGCCATCGCCGAGGCCTCGCACAACATCATGCTGCTGCATGTGATGCGCAGCCTGCTGGGCATGATTCGCAAGGACGTGGTGTTCAACCGCGCCCAGCTCTACGCCGAGCCGGGCGCGCGGGACCGGCTGCTCGAGCAGCACCGCGCCGTCTATGAGGCGATCATGGCGCGCGACCCGGAGGCCGCGCGCGACGCGGCCCAGACGCACATGGCCCATGTCGCCGGGGTGCTGCGCGCGTTCGAGAGCGGCAAGGCCCGTGCCCGGGTATCCCGCCTGCGCCTCGACCGTCTTGAGGCCGAGGCGGAAGGGGCGTCGTGAGCCGGCTCGGCAATAGGGGCCCGGGGCACACCGGCGCGGGCGGTCAGGCCGGACCGCGCGCGCCGAGCGCCGCGGCGAGAGTGCCCTCGTCGAGATAGTCGAGCTCGCCGCCGATCGGCACGCCCCGGGCGAGACGGGTGACGCTCACCTGGCAGCCGGCCAGGCGGTCGGCGACCAGATGCGCGGTGGTCTGCCCGTCAACGGTGGCATTGAGCGCAAGGATCACCTCGCGCAGCTCCGGGCGCCGAGCCCGATTGACCAGGTCCGGCACCCGCAGCTCCTCCGGGCCGACGCCGTCGAGCGCGGAGAGCGTGCCCCCCAGCACGTAATAGCGACCGCGGAACGCCCGGGTCCGCTCGAGCGCCCACAGATCGGCGACCTGCTCGACCACGCACAGGACCGAGCCGTCGCGCTCCGGATCGGCGCAGATGGCGCACGGATCCCGGCTGTCCAGGTTGCCGCAGACCGAGCAGGTGCGGATCGCCGCCGCCGCCTCCGTCAGGGCACGGGCCAGCGGCGCCAGCACGGTGTCCCGGCGGTTCATGAGATACAGCGCGATCCGTCGCGCCGAGCGCGGACCGAGCCCGGGCAGCCGCGCCAGTTGCTGGATCAGCCGCTCGATCTCGGGACCGATCATCGGGGAGGCGAGCCGAGCTCACGGGCGGGCATCTCCCGCGTCGGGCCCTTGGACGCGGTCACGGATCAAGCGCTCGGCCATGACTATCCGCCTCGGGCTCCGAGCCCGTGGCGTCCCCATGCTCCAGCACCTTCAGCCGCTCCTCAAGAGCCTCGATGCGCCCGGTCAGCCGGGTCTCGACCCTCGACAGCTCGCCGTACACCGCCGCCGATGCGGCGGCGCCGAGCGCCGGCTCGACGGGGACGGCCTCCTCGAGCGGCGCTGAAAGTCCGCCCGGAGCGAGAGGCGCCGAGGCGGCGACGGGATCCGGGTGCCAGAGGAGCTGCCCGGCTGTGGCGATCAGGAGACCCATCGCCCCGCCGCAGACGGTGGCGAGCCAAGGCTTGACCGACATGTCGACGTCACTCCACGGAGTCGGGCGCGCCGCCGACCGGCGCCCCTGCCTAGAAGGGCAACTTCATTCCCGGCGGAAGGTTCAGGCCGCCCATCAGCTCGGCGGTCTGCTCCTGTACCTTCGTTTCCGCCTTGGCCTTGGCGTCATTCACCGCGGCGACGATCAGGTCCTCGAGAACCTCGACCTCGGCCGGATCGACCAGCGAGGGGTCGATCTTGATGCGGCGCATCTCGCTCTTGCCGTTCAGCGTCGCCATCACCATGCCGCCGCCGGCATGGCCCTCCACCTCGATGTCGGCGAGCTGATCCTGCAGCTCCTGCATCTTGGACTGCATCTGCTGCGCCTGCTTGAGCATCTGGCTCAGATTCTTCATGGCGTGTCCTCGTCAGCCGCCGTGTGGTCCTCGTCCGGAAGGCAATCCGGCTCCGCAGTGTCGGTTCCAGCGGCGCTCGCGTCCAGATCCGGCGTGCGCGGCCGCAGCCGGATCTCGGCGCCCGGGAACAGGGCGAGCGCCCGCTTCACGATCGGATGCTCACGCGCCTCGTCGAGCGCCTCCGCCTCGGTCCGCCGCTGCTGCTCCCGCAGGGTCGGCTCGCCGGGCGCGCCGGAGACGGTGATGATCCAGCGCCTGCCGGTCCATTCCTGAAGGCGCCGCATCAGGCGGCTGGCGAGGTCGGTCGGCGCGCCCTCGTCGACGCGGATCTCCAGCCGGCCCGGCTCGTAGCGCACCAGGTGGACGTCGTTGAACAGGTAGGCGTGAAGCAGCGCCTCGTCGCGATCCGAGAACAGCTGCACAAGGGATGGGAAGTCGCGCGGGGCCTCGGCAGGATCGGACGTCGGCTCGGTGACCGCCGGATCGGGCGCCGGGACTGTCACCGTCGCGCTTTCCGGTGGCACGGGCGCTGGCTGGCAGGCGGCCGCGGTGACGCCGCCGCGGCGAGCCTGCGGCGGCTCGCCC
>CAZTHL010000088.1:0-15345 GCA_964613585.1 uncultured Mycobacteriaceae bacterium
TGACTCCAGCAGAACCGGGCTTGCCGAGTGCCTGTGCCCGCTTGAGAAGCCTCACCATCCCTGGGGTTTTGTCAGGATCCGGCCGCCGGATCGGAGACCCGCTCCATCCCCTGTCCAAGTCGCCAATCAGTGAGCCGCAGCCATGCCAACACTCAATGAAGGGCTTTATTGCCGTTCAAGAAGCGCGGGCGGCACCTCCCGCCGTCGGCGCCTTCAAAGCCATGCCGTCCTTGGACAAACGGATCGATGCTTCCGCCTCTGACGCACAAGAAAACTCCACCAATGGGACAATTAACGAAGGTATCGCTTCAATGTCTCTTGATTGGTCCAACTTGATGGGCGGATTTTCTGAGTAGCCACTTGGAAAATGGAAAGAGAGATTATATCAGCTGGCGGCCTTGCGACGACAGCCATCAATAATCCGCGTCGGATTGGTCCCTGTTAACTCTTGCGGGCCTCGGGGGCCGCTCGAAGGGCTCACTCCGGAGTGACAAAGCTCATCAATAATCCCCACGACATCGTCGTGTGTGGAACATCTCCCAGATTTTGCCGTTTTCGAAGACCGATGGCCGGGAGGCGATTTCTGGTTTGTTAACCAAATGGGCCGACACTGGGAAAAAACAGGGAGGGGCTGACTAACTTCACCCCCTTGTTGGAGGTAGTCGGTCCATGTTCGAGCTTACTCTGATCGCTTGCATCGGCCTTCGCGTGTGCGAGTTCGTCGAGATCCCGATGCCCCTACCGACCGAGCGGCGATGCGAGCAGCAGGCCGCAATAGCCGCGGGCATGGTCAAGGCCCATTACCACCCGAACTGGTCCTTGTCCTATCGCTTCCGTTGTCAGCCGATGGACGGTGATCCGGGCGACTGGATCCTGGTCGAGGCCGAACTGCCGGCCGAGCCGAAGCTGGCCAGCCGCGACTGAGCCGTTCCAGCGCTGCCCTCCGGCGTCAAGCCCTGTGGTGTCAGCCGTCGCGTGGATCGCGGCCGAGGATTGACCAGGAGTCGATCAGCCCCGAGGAGCCGGCGCCGATCGGCCCGAGCACGCCCCGCAACGGAAAGGCGACCGTGACGGTGGTGCCGACATCCACCGTGCTGTCGATCGTCAGCGTGCCGCCATGCAACTCGACCAGGGATTTGACCAGGGACAGGCCGAGTCCGGTTCCACCCGCCTCCCGGCTGTAACGGTTGTCGATCTGCTCGAACGGCCGCAGCACACGTTCGATCTGATCGTTCGGGATGCCGATGCCGGTATCGGACACCGTCACCTCCAGATGGCTCTCGTCCATCCTCCGTGTGGCAACGCCGACCGTGCCGCCTGACGGCGTGAACTTGATGGCGTTGGTAAGGAGGTTGAAGATGATTTGCTTGAAGGCCCGCTCATCGGCGTGGACGGTCGGGGTATCCGGCGCCACCCGTAGAACGAGCTCCAGCCCGCGCTCCGCGGCCCGCACCCTCAGCAGCCGCACGCACGTCTCCAGCAATCGGCGAACATCGAGATCGGTCGGCGCCATGTCCAGCTTGCCGGCCTCGATCTTGGAGATGTCCAGGATCTCGTCGATCAGCTCCAGCAAGTGCTGGCCGCTTGCATGAATGTCCTGTGCATATTCCAGATACTTGCCATGACCGACGGCGCCGTAGACTTGGCCGGCGATGATCTCCGAGAAGCCGAGGATCGCGTTGAGCGGCGTGCGCAGCTCGTGGCTCACCGTCGCGAGAAAATGGCTCTTGGCGCGGCTCGCCGCCTGCGCCGCCAGCGCAGCCCGCTCGGCCTCCGCCTGGGCCGCCATGAGCCGCTCCGCAAGACGGCGATACTGCTCCTCATTGGCACGCAGCAGGCTCTTTGCCCTATTGCGGCGCCGGACATCCGCTAACACGGCGAGCGCGCCGAACAGGATCTCCGGCTCCTCGGACACCTCGCGGTCGGCCACCGCATGACCAAGCGGGCCGGTCCTGTCGCCGCCAGCGTCCTCCGCGGACTCGTTGTGGTCAGCGACGATGACGGCCAGTCCCGACAATTTCTCGTAGGCCCACTGGAATCGCGCCACCCCACCAGCCGCCTGGCGAAGCGCGTCGACGGCCGGATTTGCCCCG
Organism: uncultured Mycobacteriaceae bacterium; assembly: GCA_964613585.1. GTDB lineage: Bacteria > Pseudomonadota > Alphaproteobacteria > DSM-16000 > Inquilinaceae > CAZTHL01. The sequence goes on from CAZTHL010000088.1 coordinate 2,094, forward strand.
ACGCGCGGGTCGACCGCGAGGTAGCGCGGTGGCTGATCGAGCTCGAACGACGCCAGGTCGGCTTCCGGCGACCGGGCCAGACGCTGGAACCGACGCCCATCCGATCCGCATGACCAGAGCGCGGCGCTGGAGCCGTCCAGAGCACGGGCCAGCAGGTCGCCCAGCCGACGGTCGACCTCCTCCGGAGCCGCCTCGTCGTCAACGGTCTCGTAGATCTCACGAACCAGCCTCGCCAGTCCAAGGCCCCGCCGCGCCGCCGTCCGAAGACGGCCGTGCTCACCCTCCAACGCCGTAACGCGGGCACCGAGCGCGTCCGCGCGAGCCCGCTGGTGGTCGCGCTCACGCCGCAGCGAGTCGCTGTCGACACCGCTCACGGCTGAATCCGCTTGACCACGAAACGGCCGTTCTCAAGCCGCCGGGTCCGGCTCCGTGATCCCCGGGTCCGGGCACGGGTCGCGCCTTGAGGCGTGCGTTGAGCGATGCGGCCGCGAGCCTGCAAATCCCCTTCACCCGTTGAAGCCGGTGAACAACGTCCGCCCGTCTTGCTGTCGTCAGCGACGCCACGTGTCAGATCATGCGCAGAGTTGCAAGCAAAATGAAACAAGAGGCCGCAACGCTTGGGGGTGGTGAGCCGCGATAGCTGGCAGACGACCACCGGGGCCCGTTTCGACGCACGGCCGATTCCCTCGGCCGGCGGCCGCGATCCCTACGCGAGTCAGCGGCCCTGGGCCCGACACTTCGCCTCCTCCTCCTCGATCATCGCGCGACGCGACAGCTTGCCGATCATCGTCTTGGGCAGTTCGTCGCGAAACTCGACCTGCTTGGGCATCTCGATCGGCGACAGCTTGTCCTGGAGAAAGTCGATGAGCTCACGGTGCGACAAATCCCGGCCCTCATGCAGCTTGATGAAGGCCTTCACAGTCTGGCCGCGATACTCGTCGGTGACCCCTATGACGATACACTCGGCAACCGAAGGATGAAGGTAGATCGCTTCCTCGATCACCCTCGGATAGACGTTGTAGGCGCCGCACAGGATCAGATCCTTGATGCGATCAACCAGGTAGGTGTAGCCGTCCTCGTCCATGTAGCCGATGTCACCGGTATGCAGACGGCCATTGACCAGGCAGGCCGCGGTCTCCTCCGGCTGGTTCCAATAGCCGGCCATGACCTGGGGCCCGCGGATGCAGACCTCGCCCCGCTCGCCGGCCGAGACCGCCCGGCGAGGCTCCTCAAGGGAGACAATGTCGATCACCGTCCCGGGCAGGGGCAAACCAATCGATCCGGCCTTGTTCACCCCGGCCAGGGGATTGGCAGTGGCCACCGGCGCGGTCTCGGTCAGCCCGTATCCCTCGACCAGCCGGCACCCGGTCAGCTGCTCAAACCGCTGCTTGACCTCGACCGGCAGAGGCGCCCCGCCAGACAGGCAGATTCGCAGCGAGGACAGATCGTATCGGCGGAGCCGAGGATGGCCGACAAGGGCCGAGTAGACCGTCGGCACCGCGGGAAACAGGGTTGGCTTCTTGCGGTCGATCAGCTTCAGCACGGCGGTCGCCTCGAACCGCGGCAGCATGATGATCTCGGCTCCATAGCGGATCCCGAGATTCATGATCACCGTCATGGCGAACACATGGAAGAACGGCAGCACGGCAAGCATGCGCTCCTCGCCGGGAACGGCTCCGGCGAACCAATGCGAGCACTGCTCCACGTTGGCATGCAGATTCGCGTGGCTGAGCATCGCTCCCTTCGGCAGCCCGGTGGTGCCGCCCGTGTACTGAAGGACGGCCAGGTCCGACGGCACGCGGCTCACCGGCGTCGGCCTTCCGTCATTGTCAGTAAGCCGCTCGAACAGCACGTGCCGATCATCGGCGACGACCCGGGCGATCTCGCGGCCGCGAACGAGCGGCAGCAGCAGCTTCTTGGCGACGGGCAGGATGCCGGTCATTCGGCAGACCACGATGGTCCGCAGCCGGCTCCGGTCGAGCATGAGGTTCAGCTTGTCGACCAGCGGACGAAGATCGAGGGTGATCATGATGTCCGTGCAGGAGTCGTCGATCTGCTGGGCGATCTCACGCTCCGCGTAAAGCGGGTTGAAATTGACAACGGTCCCGCCCGCCTTGAGCACACCAAAGAACGCAACAATGAAGTAGGGGCAGTTCGGCAGCATGAGCCCGACGTGAACGCCCGGCCCGACCCCGAGCGCCTGCAGGCCCTTGGCCGTCCGGTCGACGAGCCCGCTGACTTGCGTGTAAGTCAGCTTCAAGCCCAGGAAGTCGACGCAAGGTCTGTCCCCGAAGCGGCGCACCGTCTCGTCGAGGATGCCGGTCAGGACACCGCCCTCGATCGCGGCGTGCCAGTCGACGTTCCGCGGGTAGCTGCGTTCCCAGGGGAACGCCGTCACCGCCGCTTCCGCATGAACCATGGCCATCCTCCGTGACGATAGATCCTGACCGATCCCATGCCCGCCGCCGCCCCCCACAGCGGCACGGGCGGCTTGACCCCCGCTCCCGCCGCTGGCATCGGAACCGCGCGTGGCGCGCCCTGCGCCCGGCCCTGCCGGCCGTCTCCAAGGCAAGCTTAGACCGGGCCGACCTTGGCGACACAAGCGTTCGGAGCCGCCCGATCATGTCCTCATCGCTCCGCCGGATCGAGCGTTGACCACCGACGTTCACGCGCCTGACAGCCAACACCGTGGCCCCCTGGCCCGGCTGGTCCAGGACCATATGGCGCGTCACTGGCCGCGCATCGCGCTGGCGGTCATCTGCATGGTCCTGGTGGCCGGCTCCACGGCGGCAATGGCTCAAATGATGGAGCCGCTTATCGACGAGGTCTTCACCAGGCGCGATCGCGACATGCTGCTGCCCGTGGCCGGCGGCATCCTGGTCATCTTCGTCGTCAAGGGGGTCAGCACCTATTTTCAGGCCGTGCTGATGGGCGGGGTCGGCCGGCAGGTGATCGCCGAACTTCAGTCCCGCATGTTCGGCCAGCTCATGCAGGCGGATCTCGCCAGCTTTCACGCCAACTCATCGGGTACCCTGGTATCCCGCTTCACGTATGACGTGCAGCAGCTTTATGGCGCGGTCTCGGCCGCGATCACCGGGATCGGCAAGGACGGGCTGACCGTGATCGCCCTGGTCACCGTCATGGTCCTCAAGGATTGGCATCTGGCACTGATCGCCTTATGCCTGTTTCCGCTGGCCGTGGTGCCGATCAACCGGCTGGGGCGCGGCATGCGCAAGGTGTCCTCTAAGACCCAGAACGAGTTTGGGCAGCTTGCCGCCCGGCTGACCCAGGTCTTCCAGGGCATCCGGCATGTCAAGGCGTACAGTGCCGAGCGCCGTGAGATGGCCCATGCGGACCGCCTCATCTGGCATCTCGCTCGCTTGGCCTTGCGCGCTCAGCGGATCCGGTCGGCGTCCAGCCCGATCATGGAGAGCCTCGCGGGGCTGGCCATCGTCGGGGTCGTGCTGTACGGCGGAACGAAGGTCATCGAGGGGGAGCGCACCGCCGGCGCCTTCTTCGCCTTCATCACCGCCCTCCTTCTCGCCTACGAGCCCCTCAAGCGGCTCGCCAACATGAACGCCACGCTCCAGCAGGGGCTCGCCGCCGCCGACCGCGTCTTCAAGGTGATCGACACCAAGCCTGCCATCTTCGATCGGCCGGGCGCGCTGCGGCTCGGTCGGACACAAGGTCACCTCACGCTGCACAAGGTCTGCTTCCGCTACAGCGCCGAGGTGCCGGCGCTTGATGACATCACGATCGACATACCGGCCGGGCACACGGTGGCCCTGGTTGGGCCGTCAGGCTCCGGCAAGTCCACCCTTCTGAACTTGATACCCCGCTTCTACGATGTTGATCGCGGTGCTGTGCTGATCGACGGTCACGATGTCCGCGACGTCTCCATCGCCTCGCTGCGTGGGCAGATCGCCCTGGTCAGCCAGGAGGTGACCCTGTTCGACGACAGCGTGCGGACGAACATCGCCTACAGCCGGCCCGACGCCGGGGAGGACATGATCATTGCCGCCGCCCGCGCCGCCGCGGCTCATGACTTCATCATGGCCCTGCCGGAGGGCTACGACACGCTCATCGGCGAGCACGGGGTCCGGCTGTCGGGTGGCCAGCGGCAGCGCCTGTCGATCGCGCGCGCGATGCTGAAGGACGCGCCGATCCTGCTGCTGGACGAGGCCACTTCGGCGCTCGACACCGAATCGGAGCGGCTTGTTCAGGACGCGCTGCAGCGGCTGATGAGCGGCCGCACCACCGTTGTGATCGCCCACCGGTTGTCGACGATCAGCACAGCCGACCGCATCTTCGTGCTGGCGAACGGCCGGCTCGCCGAGGCCGGATCACACGGCGCGCTGATCGCGCGCGACGGCCTCTACGCCCGACTGTGGCGGCTGCAGACCGATCCGGCCGAGGCGGCCCGCGGTCCCTCGGCGCCGGCCGCTATGGCCGGCGTCTGATCGACCGCTGTCCGACGGCTTGCTGGCCAGAGCTTCAGCGGCTCTTAACGGGTCGTGGCGATCCTTGCGCAAGGTGGCTCCGCCCGCAGAAAGGCCTGCCCCGTGCCCAAGCTTGAGATCGTCCTGGACGCCGCGACCCGCACCCGTCTCGACCGGCTGCGGGGGGAGTTGACGCGGGAGGAGCTGGCCGTCACCCTGCTCAAGCGGGGACTCGAGGCTGCCGAGGAGGACGCCGCCGGCCGGCTCTCCGCCGCCTCGGCCCGCCTGCTCGATCCCTGATCCAGCGCCCCGGCGCCGCCGCCGCCTTGCGGCGAGGCGCCGCGTCGTCGCGGCTGCCTGCCACATCGCTGCGCACCCTCAACCTGGCGCATCGTTCGAGCGATACGCCAATTATTGGGGGACTGAGTGGCCGTTGTCCTGAACGATCCCCGGGACGTGGCATCGCCGCGATCGATGACCGTGCATCGGCGGCGTGTGATCCTTGCCCTGCTCGCTCTGGCGCTGATCGTGGTCCTGAACCGGCCGCAGCCTCTGACGCTTGCGACCGCACAGATCGCCGTGCGCGATCCATGGGCGCCGGCGGCCCAGCCGATCGCTTTGCAGCAGCCAGGCGCGGCCTATGTGACGGTTGAGAATCATGGTCACAGCGCCGATCGCTTGATCGGGGCAAGCTCCACCGTGGCCGGCCGGGTGGAGCTGCGCGGGGCCGCGTCGGCGGACAACGCCGAAGGGCTCGGCAGCCTAGCCATTCCACCCGGCGCGACCGTGTCCCTGCAGCCCGGAGGCCCCCACCTCATGCTCATGGAGCTCACGCAGCCGCTGGAAGGCGGGTCCCGCTTTCCGCTCCGGCTCAGCTTCGCCCGCGCCGGCGACATCCTGGTCACCGTGCATGTGCGGGGAGCCGCGGGCCGCGCTCGGAAGGAAGGAACCGACCGCCGCTGCCGCGAGGCGGAAAGGGCGTTATCATGCTGAGCGACATCGACACCCCGCCGCGGCGCATCGCCTCGCTGCTCCCGAGCGCCACGGAGATCGTGTCGGCGCTTGGCTTCGCCCATCACCTGGTGGGCCGCTCCCATGAATGCGACTTTCCTCCGGAGGTCGCGGCCCTGCCGGTGCTGACCGCGCCGAAGGTGCCCATGACCGGGACCAGCCGGGAGATCGACCAAAGCGTCGCATCGCTGCTTGAGCGCGCCCTGTCCGTCTACCGGGTCGACGAGCAGGGTCTGCGCGATCTTCAGCCCGACCTCGTGGTCACGCAGTCGCAGTGCGAGGTCTGCGCGGTGAGCCTGTCCGAGGTGCAGGCGGCGCTGGGTGGATGGATCGGCAGCCGGCCCCGGATCCTGTCGTTCGAGCCCAACCGGCTTGAGGACGTCTGGCGGGACATTGAGCGGGCGGGCCATTCCCTTGGTGACCCGGCGGCCGGCTTGGCCCTGGCTGCTCGGCTGCGTGGTCGGGTTCAGGGGATTGCTCAGCGCGCAGAAAGCGCGGCACGCCCCAGCGTGGCCACCGTCGAGTGGGCGGACCCGCTGATGGCCGCCGGCAACTGGGTACCGGAACTGATCGCCCTGGCCGGCGGCCGCAACCTGTTCGGCGAGCCGGGCCGCCACGCGCCCATCCTCGACTGGGAGGCGCTGCGGCAGGCCGACCCCGACGTGATCATCCTGATGCCCTGCGGCTTCGACCTCGAGCGCACCCTGGCCGACGTGCCGCTCCTGCAGCAGCGCGACGGCTGGTCGGAGCTGGCGGCGGTGCGTGCGAATCGGGTCTTCGCGACGGACGGCAATCAGTACTTCAACCGGCCGGGGCCTCGGCTGGCCGAGTCGCTTGAGATTTTGGCCGAGATCCTTCACCCGGAGCGTTTCGACCTCGGCCACCACGGCATCGGCTGGGTTCGGGTCCCCGTCTCCTAGATCGGTTGCGGCTCAAGCGGCATCGCCGGCCCGCTCCCCCCGCCCGGCCGCCCAGCGACAGCATGCTTGCGGTGCCCGTGCGGGGGAGCGGACCGGCGCCGATACCGCGTCCGGCGAAAACGCTCCCGGGCGGCCGGCGCCGGATCGGTCAGTTCGCCACGGCCGCCAGCCTGCCCTGCATGCCGCCAGCCGGCGCGTCGCCGCCGAGCGCCCGGGCAATCGTGGTCACGTTGTGGTCGATCATGCCGATATAGGTGCCTTCATAGGTGCCGGGAGCGCCCATGGCATCGGAGAACAGCTGCCCACCGATCGCCACCTCGTGACCACGCGCGGCGGCCCCTTCGATGAGCGCTCGCACATTGCGGTCGGCGACCGAGGTCTCGACGAACACGGCGCCGACGCCGCGCTCGACCAGCAGGTCGACCAGCTCCTCGATCCGCCGCAGGCCCGCCTCCGACTCCGTGCTGATGCCCTGGATGCCCATGACCTCGAAGTCGTACGCGCGGCCGAAATAATTGAAGGCGTCATGCGCCGTCACCAGCACCCGCGCGTCCTCGGGCACGGTCTCCAGGACCGACCGAGCGTACCTATCGAGCTGCTCCAGCCGGCTCGTGTAAGCCTCGGCATTCGCCGCGAAGGTCGCGGCTCCCTCGGGGAACCGCTCCGACAGCTCGTCGACGACCAGATCGACGGTCAGGCTCCAGGCGCCGGGGTCCATCCAGACATGCGGGTCGTAATGGCCCTCGAACATCTCGGGCTCGAGCAGGATCTCCTCGCCAAGCGCTTCGGTCACCGGCACCACCGGCTTGCCGGCGGTAGCCAGCCGGATCAGCGAGTCGGTCATCTTTCCCTCGAGCAGCAACCCATTATAGAAGATGATGTCGCTGCTGAACAACGTGTCGATGTCCGAGCGGGTCAGGCGGTAGAGATGCGGGTCGACGCCTTCACCGAGCAGGCCAATGACCTCGCCGTGCTCGCCGACCACGTTGCGCACCACGTCGGCCACCTGGGCTATGGTCGCCGCGGCGGTCAGATCCGCGGCCCGGGTCTCGCCGGCGGCCGCAAGGCCTCCGCCGAGAGCGACGGCGGCCGCCAGCACTCCATGTCCAACACCCACGAGCCTCATGGATCCTTCGCCTCCTCGCTGCCGCGCGCGACCGCCTGGCCGTCGCCGGGTATGTGAACAGCTGTTCAAATCCAAATAAGCAGACGCATTGACATGCTTGAAGACTTGCTCGGCATCTTCAAAAGACCCTCAGTAAAAGTGAGGTCATTCTTGCGCCTGCTCATCATTCCGTGAAAATACTGTCGTCATGATCCTTGAGCAAGCCGCGGCTTGCACTCGGCGCCACAAAGCTGTCCTTGCGCCGTGCCGGCTCCAGAAGGTAGGCCCTTGCTCCTTGGAGAGACCGCCGGGGCCATCGCCATGACTGTCATCCCTGCTGCGTTCACGGATGCCGCCGGCACCAGCCATGCGATGGCCGGACCGGCGCCGCGGCTCGTGTCCCTGGTGCCGAGCCTGACGGAGCTGCTGTTCGACCTGGGGCTGGGCGCGTCGGTGGTCGGCCGCACCCATTACTGCTGTCATCCGCAACCGGCCGTGGCGGCGCTGCCCAGCGTCGGCGGCACCAAGAAGATCCGTTTCGACCGCCTCCTGGCTCTCGAGCCGAGCCATGTCCTGGTCAACGTCGACGAGACGCCGCGCTCCCTGGCCCGGCGGATCGAGGAAGCCGGCATCGCCGTCGTCGTGACCCATCCGATCGAGCCGCGGGACAACATCGCCCTCTACCGACTGGTCGGAGGCTTGTTTGGCCGAATGGACGAGGCGGAGCGGCTGGTCGCCCGCTTCGAGGCCGCCCACGCGGCGCTCATCGCGGCCGCTGCCGGGTGGCCGGACCGTCGGGTGCTCCTGCTGATATGGCAGCGGCCCTGGATGACCGTCTCCCGCGACACTTATGTCTCGAGGATGCTGGCGCTGGCCCGGCTGGAGACGGCGGGTCACGATCCGGCGGCCCGCTATCCGACGCTGGCGCTTGATCAGGCGCTGCTCGATCAGGTGGACGCGGTGCTGTTCATGACCGAGCCGTACCGGTTCGCCGAGGCTGACATAAGGTCCTTTTGCGACGACTTTCCGGGGGCGCGCGTCACCTGCCGGCTGGTCGATGGCGAGCTGCTGTCCTGGTACGGCAGCCGGGCCGTTCCGGCGCTCGACCATCTGCGGCAGCTGGGGGAGGCCCTCAGGCGGGCCCCCTGAACCAATGCGCCGACGGCGCCGGTTGATCGGGGACAGCCGCGCGGGCATGATCCCCGACCTATCGGCAGCCGTGCCTGTCTCCCCTTCCCGGCTCACCGCGAACCACCGCCGTGCCATCCGACACGAGCCTGTCCCGATTGCCGGATCCGCCGGCACCGGCCATCGCCCATGGCGGCAACCGTGCATCGGCGGAGCTGCGCTTCGGCATCGCTGCGGCAAACTGGCTCGACCTGTCGACCGGCATCAATCCGACACCCTATCCGGTACCGCCGCTCGACCCCGGCCTCTGGGCCGAGCTGCCGCAGCCTAACGGCGAGCGGGCCCTGGAGGCGGCGGCACGCGCCACCTACAGGCTGCCCGATGCGGCGGCCGTCCAGGCCGCGCCGGGGACTCAGTCCCTGATCCAGTGGCTGCCTCGGCTGTTCCCGGCGCGCCGCGTCGGCATCCTTGGCCCGACCTACGCCGAGCATGCCGGCCGCTGGCGCGCCGCCGGCGCGGAGGTGTTCGAGACCGGCGATCCCGGGGCGCTTGCCCGGGCCGACACCGCCGTCGTCGTCAACCCGAACAATCCGGATGGTCGCCGGCTCGAGCCCCAGGCCCTGCTGGCGCTGGTGGACCGCCTGCTGGCACGGGGCGGTCGGCTGATCGTCGATGAAGCCTTCGCCGACGTCGCGCCGGAGATCAGCGTCGCGTCCGCGACGGGGCGGCCCGGGCTGCTGGTCCTGCGCTCGTTCGGCAAGTTCTTCGGCCTAGCCGGCCTCCGCCTCGGCTTCGCCCTGGGGCCGCCGCGCGACATGGCCATGCTGGGGGATGCGTTCGGCCCCTGGGCGGTGAGCGGGCCGGCCCTCGAGATCGGACGCCGGGCCCTGGCCGACGAGGCCTGGATCACCGCCACGCGCGACCGCCTACGGCGGGACGCGGCCCGGCTGGACGCGCTGCTGGCGCGGGCGGGCCTTGCCGTGGGCGGCGGCACGGACCTGTTCCGGCTCGCTCTGCTCGAGCACGCCGAACGGCTCCACGAGCACCTCGGCCGGTTCGGCATTCTGACGCGGCGATTCGACGATCATCCCCGACGCTTACGGCTGGGCCTGCCCGGATCCGAGGCCGGCTTCGTCCGCTTGGCGGCCGCCCTGGCGTCCTTTCATCCATGATCGTCCGCGGTTCGGCCGCTGGTCCGGTGCTCACCCTGGTCCTGGGCGGTGCCCGCTCCGGCAAGAGCGCCTATGCGGAACGCCTGGTTGAAGAGGCCGGCGGCACCTGCGTCTACCTGGCCACGGCCACCGCCGGCGACCGGGAGATGGGCGAGCGCATTGCCCGTCACCAGGCCCGGCGCGGCCGTCACTGGATCACCGTCGAGGAGCCGCTGGATCTTGCCCAGGCCCTGGCGGCGGCGGCGGGGCCGGGCCGCGCCGTGCTGGTCGACTGCCTGACGCTCTGGCTGAGCAACCTCCTTGTGGCCGGCCGCGACATCGCGCGCGAGCGCGAGCGGCTGATGCAGGTCCTGCCCGGTCTGGACGGGGCGCTCGTTCTGGTGTCAAACGAGGTTGGCCTCGGCATCGTGCCGGAGAACGCGCTCGCCCGCCGATTCCGCGACGAGGCCGGTTGGCTGCACCAGGCCATCGCCGCCCACGCCTCCTCGGTCGTCTTCATGGCGGCCGGGCTGCCCATGACGCTCAAGAGCCCTGCCGACGGAGGATCCGCATGAGCGCTGCTCGCAAGATTCCGGCCACGGTGATCACCGGCTTCCTCGGCGCCGGCAAGACGACGCTGATCCGCCACCTGCTGCGGCAGGCCGATGGCCGGCGACTGGCCCTGATCGTCAACGAGTTCGGCAATGTCGGCGTTGACGGCGAGCTTCTGCGCGGCTGCGGCGACAGCGCCTGCTCCGACGAGGACATCGTCGAACTCGCCAATGGCTGCCTGTGCTGCACAGTGGCCGACGAGTTCCTGCCGACCATGGAGAAGCTGCTCGACCGGCCCGAGCCGCCCGACCACATTGTCATCGAGACGTCGGGACTTGCCCTGCCGAAGCCGCTCGTCCAGGCCTTCAACTGGCCGGAGATCCGCACCCGCGTCACGGTCGACGGGGTGGTGACGGTCATCGACGCAGCCGCTGTCGCCGACGGCCGCTTCGCCGACGACCCTGAGGCGGTGCGGCTGCAGCGCGTGGCCGACCCGACCATCGAGCACGATGATCCGCTCGAGGAGCTGTTCGACGATCAGCTCGCCTGCGCCGATCTGGTGCTGCTCAACAAGACCGACCTGCTGGACACGGCCGGTCTCGAGCGGGTGGCCGGTGATCTTGGAGGACGCCTGCGCCCGGCGGTCAAGCTGGTGCCGATCCGCCACGGAGCCGTGGACACGATGGTGCTGCTCGGCCTCGATGCCGCCGCCGAGGATGATCTGGCGGCCCGTCCCTCCCACCATGACGGGGAGGACGGCCACGATCACGATGACTTCGACAGCTTCGTCCTGTCCCTGGAAGAGGCGGAATCGCCGGATGCACTGACCGCCGCGCTCGCCCCGGTGATCGCCGCACATGACGTGCTGCGGCTCAAGGGCTTCGCCGCCATCCGAGGCAAGCCGATGCGGCTCGTCGTCCAGGCCGTTGGCCAGCGCATACAGACCTACTTCGACCGCGACTGGCGTCCGGGCGAGGACCGCCGAACGCGGCTGGTGGTGATCGGCCAGCGCGGCCTGGACCGGGCGGCCATAGCGGCCGGCCTGGAGGCGCAGCCGGCACCGGCGCCGGCCGCCGGCTGAGGCCCCGCATCTCCGCGTTCCTCTCCCCGTCCCGCGTTCGGCGCAGCCTCCCATGCACCTTCTCGCCGCGCAGCCGGGCGGCATCAGCGACGGCAGCGAGGCCGTCGATCTTGGCCAAAGCCCCGGCGACATCGTCATCCTCTCGGCCGCGGACAGCGAGCTTGCCCTGATCGCCGGCGCCCGCGCCGGCCTCGGTCCCGGCTTCCCGACGGTGCGCCTTGCGAACCTGATGCAGCTCGCCCATCCGATGTCGGTCGATCTTTATGTCGACTCGGTCATAGCCGAGGCGCGGCTGGTGATCGTCCGGCTGCTCGGCGGCCTCGGCTACTGGCGCTACGGGGTCGAGCGGGTCGCCCAGGCCTGCCGCACGCGCGGCATCGGCCTGGCCCTGGTGCCGGGCGACGACCAGCCGGACTTCGAGCTGGAAGGCTTCGGCACCCTGCCGCGCGACAAGGCCCACCGGCTCTGGCAATACGCCGTGCACGGCGGCGCCGAAAATGCGCGCCATCTGCTGCTATACGCGGCCTCCCTGATCGGCCGGACGGAGGGACGGGCCTGGGAGGAGCCGCGCCCCCTGCTGCCGGCGGGACTCTATTGGCCGGGGACGCCGCGGCCGGGCTTGGAGGACGTTCGCAGGCATTGGTGCCCGCAAGGCCCAGTTGCCGCCCTGACCTTCTACCGGGCACTCGTGCAAAGCGGCAACCTGGCACCGGTCGACGCGCTCATCGCGGCGCTGGCGGCGCATGGGCTGAACCCGCTGCCGCTCTACGTCAGCAGCCTGAAGGACCCGATCTCGGCGGAGACCGTCCGCCATCACCTGGCCGCCGCGCCGCCTTCGGTGGTCTTGAACGGGACCGGCTTCGCGGTGTCCAGCCCGGGCGCGACGCGGCGCGCCAGTCCGCTCGAGGCGCCGGGCCGTCCGGTGCTTCAGGTCGTCTTCTCCGGCGGCACCGAGGCCGGCTGGCGCGAAGGGACGCGAGGGCTGTCGGCGCGCGACCTCGCCATGAACGTGGCCCTGCCCGAGGTCGATGGTCGCATCCTCAGCCGCGCCGTGTCGTTCAAGGCCGAGGATCGCCGGGATCCGCTGACCGAGACCACGCTGGTCACCTATCGGCCGGTGCCGGACCGAATCGGCTTCGTGGCCGCGCTGGCGGCCGCCTGGGCGCGGCTGGCGACTACCGGGCCGGCCGACCGTCGGATCGGCCTGATCCTGGCCAACTACCCCAACAAGGAGGGCCGCCTCGCCAACGGCGTCGGACTCGACACGCCGGCGAGCGCTGTCGGCATCCTCCAAGCGCTGGCGGACGCAGGCTACCGGGTCGACGACGCGCCTGCCAACGGCAATGCGCTCATCGAGCGGCTGCAGGCCGGGCCGACCAACGTGCCGGGCGTCATTGACGAGCGCGTCGCGGGCGAGACGCTGGGGCTGGCGGAATATCGGCACTTCCTTGATAGGCTGCCCGCGCCGGTGCGGGAGGCCGTCGTGCAGCGGTGGGGCGCACCCGAGGCCGATCCGTTCGTGCGCGAGGGCGCCTTCCGCCTGGCGATCCTGCGTCTCGGCCATGTCGCGGTCGGCATCCAACCGGCTCGCGGCTACAACATCGACCCGAAGGGGAGCTATCACGATCCGGCGCTGGTGCCTCCGCACGCCTATCTGGCCTTCTACGCGTGGTTGCGGCACCGCTTCGATGTTCACGCCATTGTGCATTTGGGCAAGCACGGCAATCTGGAATGGCTTCCCGGCAAGGCGGTGGCGCTGTCGGACGGCTGCTTCCCCGAGGCGGCGCTCGGCCCCCTGCCCCATCTCTATCCGTTCATCGTCAACGATCCCGGCGAGGGCAGCCAGGCCAAGCGCCGCGCGCAGG
>CAZTHL010000089.1:0-11925 GCA_964613585.1 uncultured Mycobacteriaceae bacterium
CCGACGACGGTGGGGCGTAGCCAAGCGGTAAGGCAGCGGTTTTTGGTACCGCCATTCGCAGGTTCGAATCCTGCCGCCCCAGCCAAGCCATCCCTCACCTTCCCGGCGCGGCCACGCAGACCCGTGACACCCGCCCGGCAGGGGATCATCGAACCGCTGGAAGCGCCATGCGGGCCATCGTCTGCCGCGAGCTGGGACCGCCCGAGAGGCTGATCCTCGACACTGTCGAGCCCCCGGTCCCGGGTCCGGGCCAGGTGCGCCTGACGGTCGCGGCCGCCGCGCTCAACTTCGCCGATCTTCTGATCACCGAGGGCAGGTACCAGCACAAGCCCGACCTGCCGTTCATCCCCGGCGCCGAGGTGGCCGGGACCGTCAGCGCCCTCGGCGAGGGAGTCGACCGGCTGCGCGTCGGCGACCGGATCATCGCGCTCCTCGACACCGGCGGCTTCGCCGAGGAGGCGGTCGCGGCCGTCGACGACGTCCTGGAGATGCCCGAGGGCATGGACGCGGTCACTGCGGCCGCCTTCCCCATCGCCTACGGCACCTCGCAGCTGGCGCTCAATGAGCGCGCCGGCCTCAGGCGCGGCGAGACCCTGCTTATCCACGGCGCGGCCGGCGGCGTCGGCCTGACCGCGGTGGAGATCGGCAAGGCCATGGGCGCCACCGTGATCGCCACGGCCGGCGGCCCGGACAAGCTGGCGATCGCCCGCGAGCACGGCGCCGACCACCTGATCGACTACAAGGCGGAGGACATCCGCGAGCGGGTGCTGGCGCTGACCGACGGCCGCGGCGCCGACGTCATCTACGACGCCGTCGGCGGCGACGCCTTCGACGCCTCGCTGCGCTGCATCGCCTGGTGCGGCCGAATCCTGGTCATCGGCTTCGCCGGCGGGCGCATCCCGCAGATCGCGGCGAACATCCTGCTGGTCAAGAACATCGCCGTGCTCGGCCTCAACTGGGGCTCCTACAGGAAGCGCGCGCCGGCCCGACTCCAGGCCATGCTCGAGCCGCTGCTCGAGGCCTATGGGCAGGGCCGGCTGCGCCCCCGCGTGTCGGCCACCTTTCCCCTCGAGCGGGCGGCCGAGGCGCTGCAGCTGCTGCGCGACCGTCGGGCGACCGGCAAGATCGTGCTGACCCTGGGATCGGGGGCGCACAACAGCCCGAAGACGGGTCCATAAGCGACACGCGGCCATCGTCGGGTTCCGCTCCGCCCCACCCGACCGGGCAGGGCGATCCCGCATGAGGCCGGTGGGGCGCAGGGGAACCCCACCGTCTCCGCCGTGACGGCGAGGCCGTCGCGGTCTGCGCACGCCCAGCCGGCGCGCGGGCAAGCGGGACAGGTCGTGCCTTGCCGCGCCGAGACGGCCGCGATCTTGAATCCCTGCACGCGCTGTGGTTTATCATTGTATTAAGGCTTTTCCCTCATCAAGCCTGCTCACGGGCGTCCTCGCGCCGGGCACGACGCCGGAGGCCGCCGGACGGGGTCCTGATACCTTCTCGCGCAGCCGTATGCCGGGGACATGGTCGCCGTCTACGGGCCTCGGGAGCAGAGCGTGGCCAGTGTCCGCAGATCCTTTGCGCTGTCCTTCCTCGATCGCTACAGCTCCATGGCGATCCACTTCGTGGGGACGGTCATCCTGGCCCGCCTGCTCACCCCGGAGGACATCGGGATCTTCTCCGTGGGCGCGGCCTTTGTGATCCTGGCGCATACGCTCCGCAACTTCGGCGTGCCGGAATACATCATAAAGGAGAAGGATCTCACGGACGACAAGGTGCGCACGGCCTTCGGCATCACCTTCACCTCGGCGTGGACTCTGTGCGCCCTGCTCGCGCTGGCGAGCGGACCGATCGCCCGCTTCTACGACGAGCCGGGCCTGCGCTGGGTCGTCCTGGTCATGGCCGGCAACTTCTTCGTGCTGCCGCTCGGCGCCATCGCCCCCTCCTACCTGCGGCGCAACATGGACTTCGCCGGGGTGCTGCGGATCGGCCTGGCCGGGTCGCTCGCCCATGTCGTGACCGGCGTGACCCTCGCCGTCCTCGGCTTCGGCTACATGAGCCTCGCCTGGGCCTCCTTCGCCAACATGCTGACGACGGCGGTGACCGCCTGGCTGCACCGGCCCCGCCACATCCGGATCTATCCGTCCTTCAAGCGCTGGCGCGAGGTGGTGCCGTTCGGCCTGTACACCACCGGCGGCACCCTGGTGAGCCAGGGCGGGGTGCTGGGACCGGACCTGATCCTCGGCCGGCTGCTGGGCTTCGAGGCGGTCGGCCTGTTCAGCCGCGCCAACGGCCTCATCAAGCTGTTCGAGCGCTCGGTCGTCATGGCGATCCAGCCGGTCGCCGCCTCGGCCCTGGCCCAGCGCTATCGCGAGGGCCTGCCGATCAAGGACGAGTTCCTGCGAGGGCTCGGCCTGCTCACCGCGATCGGCTGGCCCGCGTTCCTGGTGCTCGGCCTGCTCGCCTATCCGGTCGTGCGCATCCTCTACGGCGACCAATGGGACGCGGCCGTTCCCCTGGTCCAAATCCTGTGCGCGGCCGCGGCCCTGGACACCCTGGCCCGGCTCAACCTGCCGACGTTCCAGGCCAGCGGCGAGATGCGGCGGAACTTCCACCTCAACCTCATCGCGCAGCCGATCAAGCTGCTGCTGATCGTCTGGGCAGCCCATCACGACCTGACCACCGTGGCCGCCGTCGTGGTCGTGGCGTTCCTGATCGAGACCTCGGTATCCTATGCCTTCCTGGTGCGCGTCGTGCCGCTGACCGTGAGGGACGTCGCGACAGCGACCTGGAAGAGCGGCGCGCTCGCGATGCTGACCGGGATCGGCCCCGCGGCCACCGTGCTGGCGCTGCCGCCCGGTCCCGATCAGATCCTGATACCCTTCCTGCTCGGCGGCGGCAGCGCGGCCGCCGGCTGGCTCGCCGGTGTCTACGCCCTCGACCACCCGATCAGGGGCGAGATCGGCATCGCCGGTCACCAGGCCCGAAGCCTCCTGCGCCGTCTCAACGGCCGGACGCCCGAGAAGGCGTGACCGGCATGACAAAGCGCGTGCAACTGCTTCCTCCCCGGGCGACCCTGGGCACAAGGACAAGGTTCTGACGCCATGACCGCCGTGAGCCCAGCCACCGGAACGCGGAACGGCACGGAGCCATCGGCCTTCGTGTCATGGTCGACGGTCGGCGCGCTGGGCGGCCCTTTGGCGGTCCTGATGATCGCCCTGGCGCTGCGCCTCGTGGTGAACGAGCACGGGCTCAAGTTCGACGAGCTGTACCATGTTCTAGCGGCGCGCTCCTGGGCCACGGACGGCACCTTTCGCATCGCCGACGGCGAGTACACGAGGGCCGCGCCCTTCACCATGCTGCTGGGCCTGGTGATCCAGGTCCTGGGGGAGCACGAGGTGGTCCTGCGCCTGCTGCCGACCGTGTTCGGCAGTATTTGGGTGGTCGTGCTCTTCGTCTGGCTCCGGTCGGTGACCGATGAGCTTACCGCCTGGATCGGCGGACTGCTGCTCGCCCTGACCCCGGAGGCGATCAGCCTCGCCCAGTACATCCGGTTCTACAGCCTGCACGCATTGGTGTTCACCGTCGGGGTCGTGCTGATCTATCCGGTGATCGCCGGCCGGGCCCGCGGCCTCGGCGGCCTCGTTTCCGCGCTCGCCGCCGCCCTGGCCTTCTGGCTGGCCCTCAAGCTGCAGCTGACCACCGCCATCGGCGTCGTCGCGATCCTTTCGTTCGTCGTGCTCCGCTTCCTGTTCGAGCGATGGCGCCGCCAAGCCGGATGGCGCCGGCCTGTCCTCGAGCTCCTGACGCTCGGGATCGCCGGGATCGCCGGGCTGGCGGTCGCCTTGCAGATTGACGCCGTCAAGGAGCTCATTGCGCTCTTCCGCTGGACGCCGCTGTGGGCGGCGGGCACCGCCGACTCGGTCCTCTTCTACCATTGGAAGCTGACCGAGCATTTTCCCAAGCTCTGGCTGCTGTTTCCGGTTGCGGCCGCCTTTGTCATCCCGCGTCGACCCACCTTCACACTGTTCTGCCTGATCAGCTTCGGCGTGATCCTGACGCTGCATTCCCTCGCCGCGCTCAAGGACATCCGCTATCTGAACTATGCGCTGGTCTTCTTCCTCGCCATCTGGGCGATGGCCCTTGCCGAGCTGCTGCGCGCCCTGGTCGGCGTGCTGCGCGGCCTGATCCGGGAGGCGGGGCACGGCCGCCTTGCCGATCGCGCCGCGATCCCTGTCGCCTGGGCCGTGGCGGTGCCGATCCTGCTCTTCCCCGCCGCGGCGACGGACTGGGTGCAGGCGGCGCCGAGCATCGCCCCCGACCGCACGCTGGCCGGCCAGGTCGCCCCGGACGCGGACTGGCCCCGGATCGCCGGCACGGTCGGCCCGATCGCCGAACAGGTCGAGGCCGTGGTCGTGACCGACGAGCTCTCGACACTGTATCATCTCGGCGACTACGATTATCTCGTGCAGCCGTCACGCTTGTCCGAGACCGCCGGCGGCCACGACTTCGCGGTCGACGGGCGCACGGGCCGGCCGGTGGTCGCCTCCGTCGCCGCGCTGCAGCGCATCCAGTCCTGCCATGGCTCCGGGCTGATCCTCGGGCCCGTGCGGACCTGGCGCAACGCCACTTTCGGCATCGACGACGCTGGCGCCGACCATGTCGAACGGACCATGACGCCGGTGCCGCTGCCGGATGGCAGCAACGCCTTTGCCTTCCGCTGGTCGAACGAGGCGCCTTCTCCGCCGGCATGCGAGCCGCCCCTGCACCCGGCGCGGTCGTGAGCGCACCGGCGATCGGCGGCAGCGCCGGGAGGGTCCGCGTGGCCCAGAACGGTTGCGACCTGACGCGGAATTGGCGCCGGCCCGCTCCCCCGCCCGGCCGGCCTGAGCATACTGTCCTTGGGTGGCCGGGCGGGGAGCGGGCCGGCGATGCCACCCAACCCGGAACCGCTCAAGCCGGATCGCGTCACCATAAAGGCAAGGCCTGGGCCCCGGTTACAGCGGGTTCAGGCCGACATGCTCGTCGAGCACGGCGCGCGGCGGCAGCGCCTGCTCACGCCGCCGCCCGAAGAAATAGTAGGCGGAGGCACAGTCATAGGCGCCCGCGCGGTGGCGCAGCAGACGGTCCGCGTACCGCAGCCAGAAGAACAGCAGACGGCCGAGATGGCTGAGCACGGTGCGCACCGTCGGCGCCTCGGAGAACGAGGTAAGGTAATAGTCGAGGGTCCAGGCCAGCGCCATGCCCGGGCCGCCGGCCATGCCCGACCGCAAGGTGTCGAAGCGCCGGAACAGCATGCGATGGCCCATATAGGTGAAGCGGGTAAAGTCGTACCGGCCCATATGCACCTGCTGAATGAACGGCGTGACGGCGAACACCCGGCCGTCAGGCTTGAGCACCCGCCAGATCTCGGCGACGCAGCGCGCCGGATCGACCACGTGCTCAAGCACGGCCGAGGCGATGACCAGATCGAAGCTGCCATCCTCGAACGGCAGGGAATGCGCGTCGCAGATGTACTGGACCAGAGGCCCGAAGCTGACATCGGTGTAGACGACCGTGCCGTTTCCCGGCTCGATGGCCCGGTCGCCGCATCCAATCACCAGGACCGACGGCTCGGCGATCTCCGACAGGACCGTCGCCAGGGCCTCGTCGCTGGTGAAGTCGGCCGTGTTGTAGGTGCGCGGCGGGATGCGCGACGCCAGCGCCCGCGCGATCCGCCGGAGCCGGGAGACCCGGCCGCGCTGTGGCTGCAGCTCGGCCATGGTGGTGACGCGACGCTGCAGAAAATCCTCCGCGCGGAAGACGCTCTGCTCCTCGTCCAGCAGGACCGGCACGCCGTCGACGATGGGAAAGCGGCGGTTCGGATGACCCGCGGCAACCAGGTGGTCGCCCGATCTCAGAAGCTCCGCGCCAGTAACCGGACATCGCAGAAGGCGCTCTGCCGGTAGGGCACCCGGAGGCCTGGGCTCCGGCGCCGAGGTTGCCTTCGGCGCCTCGGCGGTCACGGTGGGCGTGCGCTGCTCCATGGGCTCGGGTCCACCTGCTGTCTCGCCCGGCGCGCGGGCTGGTGCATGAACATGCCGGGACCGGCGGTCCTCACCGGACCAGGCGGTACCAGACGCGGAAGAGCTCCCGACGGGCACGGGTCACCGGCGATGCCCGGACGGCTACCGACGCGCCGCTCGCCGGGACTGTTGACTCGGCCTTCGCGACGCCAGAGACGATACCGTCGTAAAGCGCGGACAGGCCCAGGGTCTCGACCCACCGCTCGATATCCCGCGCGGTCGCCTCGTCCAGCTTCGACCGCCAATGTTCGGCGCCCGAGCGCTCCGGCCGGTGCATGCGCTCGGCATAGGTGAACACGGACGGCGACAACGGGCTGATCGCCCGTGCGACGCGCTGCAAGGCCGTCACCGGCGAGCGCACCAGTTCTTCGTAGGACAGGACCAGGCTGTCCGACCCGGGCTCCCGAAAGGGTCCCGCGTCCTGGAGCCAGATTCGCGCCAGGGTCTCGACATCGGCGGTCAGGCTGCGTCCGCGCAGCGCACTGACCAAGGCGGCATGAGGCTCCCGAATCATCATGACGAAGCGGGAGCCGGGAAGATGGGCGCGGATCGCCTGGCGATGGCGCAGATTCGACGGTGTCTTCAGGACCAGGGTTGCGCGGTCGCGCCGCAACCCGTGCAGAAACTCGATGAACGCGGGAAGCGCGTGCGGACACTTGCCGAAGTCACGCTCGGACTCGAGCAGACGGACCAAAGTCCCGCCGAAATCATCCTCGTTTACGCCGAAGACGTCCCGATCCTGCGTCAGGCAATTGAACATGAAGGTGTTGCCGGACCCGACGGCACCGCAGATGAAGACGAATTCCGGTCGGTTCATGGCCAGGCTTACCCCGCGTCTCATTCAAGGGCCCCGAGGACGCCGGATCCGCCGGCCGCCACGGAGCGTCGCCGCAGGCGAGCATACCACGCGGTCTTTGACGGGCCGTGTATTTGACGGGCAGGCCATCGGCGCCGCCGACCCTTCGGCCACGCCGCAGCTCAGCCGAACCGGATGCCGGTCAGCGCCTCGATATGCTCATATTCCTCGTGAAACAGCGGCCGGAGCCAGTCCCGATCCGCCTCGGACATCGGCGGCACGCGTCGGGTCAGCAGGCCCTTCGCCAGCGCCCGGGCCCGCTCCGGAACGAGGCCACCGAAGCGGGCATTCATGGCCTCGATGGCGCGCATGCCACCGGCGAGACGACGCATGCCGCGCCCGGCGGACGTGAACTGGTAGGATTCGTTCTTGGCGTGCTCGAGCCTCGGCTCCCAAGGACCCGGCTCGAGCCCCAAAAAGTCGATGCCGCGCCGGGCGACGCCCCGCGGATCCCGGGTCAGCTCGCGGAAGTCGACGAACAGGAAGTCCGTGAGCTGGAAATGCTCCAGGAAGTGCAGGAGCTGCCGATAGTATCGGCTGCCCCGAACATAGATGGAGTCGGGAGTGACGACGTCGCGGAAGCCGCGGCTCTCGTGCCCGCCCCGCACCGCGTGCCAGTAGGACGAGTAGGCCCGCGACACCGGATCCCGAAGCACGTAGATGAAGCGGGCGTCGGGCCGCACCGCCCGTATGCGTTCCGGTACCCGGGCCATGGCGCTGCCGGCCGACGCGTCGACCGACCCGTCGGGCGCCAGTGGCGCCATGGCGTAATCGGCCGTGGCGTCGAGCAGCACCGACCCCGGCCCGGCCCCGGCAAAGCAGCCTCGATACCAGTCGAGACCCTGGTCCCAACGGCCGGTGAAGAAGAAGGGCTCCTTCGGCCGCGACAGATGAACGTCCGGATGCTGGTCCAGCAGGAAGGCAAGCGTGGTCGTGCCGGCTTTCTGCGCGCCGATCAAGTAGGCGCGCGGTGGAAAATTCATTGAAGCAGGACCTTCGTGCCAGTGAAGCCGAGCCGCTTCTACTGTAGGTCCATAAGGAATGCCAATCCGCTAAAGGCGCGCCGAAGCCTGCGCAAGACACGCAGGCTTGCGGACCGGTGCCTGGCCGGCTCCGAGGCCCGCCGTCGGGTCAAGACGGCGGGCCCGTGTCGAGCCGCAGGAGCGTTTCCGGGTTGGGTGGCGTCGCCGGGTCCGCCTCAGGCGGAAACGCGCTAGACGAGCTGATCGTTCATGAGAAGCCCGGTCTCCACGTGCACGAGGAGACCGTTGCCGTCGGCAAAGGTGACCAAGGCCACGCCGTCGACGGACAACGTGCCGACGCGCTGGTCGAAATCCGCGGCAACCACCCGGTCGCCCGCGTCCCCAAGGATCGTGAGCTCGTCAATGTCGGAGACCCGATCGACGTCGCCGGCGCTGAACGCGACACTGTCCCGCATCCTGAGAGCGTCATTGGTCTGGTTGCCGAGGTCGATGACCTCGATGCCGGCGATGCCGGGATCGCTGAGGTCGATCGACGCCTCGCGCCACCGTTGGAGCGCCAGGGTATCGATGCCCGCCCCACCGTCGATGACCGTATCGGCAGCGTCGAAGTAAAGGGTGTCATCGCCGTCGTCGCCGTGCAGCCGATCGGCCCCGCCATGTCCCCGCACGGCGTCGCTGCCGGCGCCGCCCCGCAGGACATCGTTTCCTGCATTGCCGAAGACGAAGTCATCGCCACTGCCGCCGTCGACCGTGTCATCGCCGTCTCCGCCGAGCAGGATGTCGATGCCGCCGTGACCCAGCATCACGTCATCGCCGCCGCGGCCATGGTGCAGCTGGTGGGCGTTCGAGCCGTTGAAGCCGTTGCTGCCTGCGAGGTCAAAGGTCGTCTGATCATCGCTCAGATACGAGCCGTCCTTCAGCTGTGGCGCCAGATTGAAGGTCGGATCATTCAGCATGGTATCGTAGGTGCCGATGTTGTTGTCCTGGTGGGCGTTGACCAGGACACCGTAAGCCTCGGCGGCGTCGACCGAGCCTGTGGCGGACAGGACGCTCGCCAGCGCGGCCTTGGCGTGGGCGGCGTAGCCTTGCGGATCGCCGCTGCCGCTGCCGCCGGTCAGGTAGCCCGGTACGCTTCCGTCGTCGGCATCCCGCCATGTCGTGATCGGCGTCTCATCAGCCTGCTCCACGTCGAGACGATAGCGGGCGCCGTGCAGCGGATCGAAGCCGAGATCCCCACTGGTGAAGCGGCCGGTCGTGAGGTTCGCCATGTAGTCGACGACCTCGTCGGCGCCCTGATAGCCGCGCTGCACCGCCAGCGCCCATGCACTCACCTTGAAGTCGTGCATCCACGGCGACATGCGGTCCTCGTCACGGGAGGCATGCGTATAGAACCAGCCCTCAAGCTGTCCCTTGTCGTCGTGGAATCCGCCATCGACATACTTGACGACATTGAACTGGATGTTGGCGGCCACGGCGGCTTCCAGGTGTCCCTTCAGGTAATGCCCGTCCGGGGCGAGATACGCCCCGTCCATCAGGGTCCGGAAGCCCCAGCCGTCGGCGCGATCCTGTGTCGTGTCCCAAACGTCGTCGAACTCGACCGCCTGCGCCAGCAGGCTGTCCAGGTGATACTGGCTGCCGCTCAGCAGGTAGGGCACGGCGCTCAGATTGGGGAAATGCCCCACCTCGGTCGACCAGCCGTTTCCGCTGTTCGGCAATCCCGCGCCATCGAGCGGGATCTCACCGGTGGCGCTGTCGCGATGATTGAACGGTATGGCTCCCGCCGCGTCGGCGTTGGCATACATGATCTCGGACGCGTTGTGGTCCTGGCTCACGAAGGCCTGCGCCACCCAGGACGGGTTCGGTCCGATGTCCCCGCGTCCGCCCGCCTTCGGCATGTTCTGCTCGATGCTGGCGTTGTCGAGAGGACCGCTCAGGCCGTTTAGGAAGGCCTGCACGTCCGCGTCGCTGACCGCGGGCGCGCCGCGCGACACGTCGTAGCCATGGACCGCGCCGGTCTCGACGACATAGTCGGTGTCGATCTTGACGAAGGCCGGATCGCGATCGGTGCTCCAGACCTCCTTGTGCCACTTGGTGCTGCGGTACTGGGAGACGTTGTCATGGCTGACCCTGGTCTGCCCGCCTTCGACAATGTCGATGTCGTACGTCTTGTATGTCTCGGGCGCGACGACGGCCTCGCCGTTGCGGATGGCGAACTCGGTGCTGACGATGACATCGGTGCGGACCGACCCGTCTTCGTGCGCGCGGATGTCGAAGACGACTCCGAGGGACTCGTCGACCATCTCGACGACCCGGAACTCGCCCGCGAGCGGTCCATGCAGCCAGGTCTCGACGGAGCCGTCGGCGATGGCGTCGCCCAGCACCTCGGCGGCATCGATCGTGACGGTGCCGCCGCCGGTGTCGAGCCTTACCTGCACGTCGAGGTCCATGGCCAGCGCGTCGCCGGGCGCGACGGCGTCGCCCGCGTTCGACGTGCCGCTGCGCGCCAGCATGGCATTGACCGTCTCGCCGGCGGCCATGGCCGGGGCCTGCACCGTCAGCACCGCGTGGTTGATCGAGCCGTCCCCGTAGGTGGTCTTTGCATCGACCTGCACGGGCACGACCTGACCGCCGATCCTGGCGACGAGGCCGTCGCCGGGCCGCAGCGCGCCCTCCGCGAAGACCTGGCCGAAGGTGGTGTAGCCGGCGCCCGTCGCCACCGGATTCACGTTCTCGAACTGGATGCCGACCAAGTCGCCGGCCGACTGCGGCTGCAGCATCGCCGGCTTGGCGAAGCCCGGCGGCAGGCCGGGCTCCTGGATCGGCTCGGGCGCCGGCTCGTCGCCGGCGATCGACACCGGCACGGAGCGCGAGGTCGCCGCCGTGTCGCCATTGCTCGGCTCGCGGCTCTCGGCGGTCACGTTGAGCTGGAACCCGGCGGCAATGTCCGGCGGCAGCACCAGCTCGAGACCGGGCAGATCCTCGCTGACGAGCACCCATTGGCCGGAAGCGTCGACGGTGCCCGCCGACAGGGTCGCCCCGGCCGGCAGGCCGGAGACCATGACCGTCAGGCTCTCCGACTGGTCGATGTCGACCACGGCTGCGGCAATGTCCAAGGCTAACCTCACCTCCTGTCCCTCGGGGCTGGCCTCCAGCCCCACGGGGACGGAGAGTTGCGGGGTGTCGGCCCGCGCGTCAACGTCGACACTGACCGTCGCCGACTGCTCCGCGCCCGACGCCTCGACCACGGTGTAGATGAAGCTGTCCGTCCCCGAGGCATCCTGATCGGGTGTATAGGTGATGCTGCCGTCGGCGTTCACAGTGGTTGAGCCCGCGGCGCCGTCGGTCGCTCCGGCCAGCACCGCGCCGCTGCTGACGCCATCGTTGGCCAGCACCGCGATGGTCACCGGAACGTCCTCCGTCGTCGCTGCGCCGTCGTCGGCGAGGACGGAGACCTCGACCGGATCCGGGTCGGTGCCGCCGCCGTCTCCGGCTCCGGCTCCGGCGGGCAGGAGGTCGACATAGTCGATCCGGGCCTTCTCGAAGGCATCCGCCTGGCCGGTCACCATGAGGACGTCCCCGGCCGTCAAGGTCATCCCCTGGATCAAATGCTCATCCAGGTTCTCGGAGGTCGGCCCGCCACCGCCCGGATTGGCGTCGAGCATCCAGGTGTCGAGCGGCGCGCCGTTCAAAGCCATCGACATGATGGAGTCGCCATCGCTCTCGTCGAAAGCCGCGACCACGATGTCGTAGACGCCGGCCGCCCCCTCGAAGGTCATCGCAGCGGTTCCGGTGCTGCTGACGCCGACCAGCTGGCCGTTCGAGGCGAAGCTGCCCGATTCGACGCGATAGCCGCTGAGCTCCATGCTCTCGGCCTCGAGCCGCACCGGCTGGGGATCGCCGCCGCCGCCGCCGCCGTCGCCGCCACCGTCGCCGCCGTCCTCGGCCGCCGCCGCCTCGACCGTCACCGCCACCGTCGCCGTGGCCGTGCCGCCCTGCCCGTCGGACACCGCGTAGCCGAAGCTGT
>CAZTHL010000089.1:12025-15026 GCA_964613585.1 uncultured Mycobacteriaceae bacterium
CGAGGTGTCCTCGTCCAGCGTCGCCGCGTCGTCCGCCGCCACCGGCGCCGTGTTCGGCTCGGGCACCGCCTCGACCGTGACCGATACCGTCGCCGTGGCCGTGCCGCCCTGCCCGTCGGACACCGCGTAGCCGAAGCTGTCGGCGCCGGCGTAGCCGGCCTCCGGCGTGTAGGTCACCGTGCCGTCGGCGTTGACCGCGACCGTGCCGTGCTGCGCCCCGTCGGCCGAGGTCACCGTCAGCGCGTCGCCGTCCGCGTCGGTGTCGTTGGCCAGCACCTCGATCACCGCCGAGGTGTCCTCGTCCAGCGTCGCCGCGTCGTCCGCCGCCACCGGCGCCGTGTTCACCGGCTCGGCCGAGCCCATCGGCGTCAGCTCGACATAATCGAAGCGCGCGATGTCGTAGCCGCCGCGGCTCCCGATCACCTCGATCACCGCGCCGCTGTCGAGCGTCACGAGCCCGCCGACGGCCTCGGCATGCCAGGCGTCGTCGTCGTGATCGAGCGCCAGGGTGCCGACCTCCTGGCCGTCCGCCCGCACCGTCAGCGTCGCCGTGTCCGAGCCGCTGCCCAGGTCATCGTCGTAGAAGCGCACCGCCAGCTGGTACTCGCCCGCCGGGCCGCCGAACACCGCCGTCGCCGCGCCCTCGCTGCGGCCGCTGCCGAGCTGCCGCGCCTTGCCGCCCGAGGCGGCGCCGTCGCTGACCTCCCAATAGTCGCCGTGGCCGTCCATGGCCTCGGCCTCGAGCCGGATCGGCTCGCCCACCGGCTGGGGATCGCCGCCGCCGCCGTCACCGTCGCCGTCGCCGTCGCCGCCGCCCTCGGCCGCCGCCGCCTCGACCGTGACCGATACCGTCGCCGTGGCCGTGCCGCCCTGCCCGTCGGACACCGCGTAGCCGAAGCTGTCGGCGCCGGCGTAGCCGGCCTCCGGCGTGTAGGTCACCGTGCCGTCGGCGTTGACCGCGACCGTGCCGTGCTGCGCCCCGTCGGCCGAGGTCACCGTCAGCGCGTCGCCGTCCGCGTCGGTGTCGTTGGCCAGCACCTCGATCACCGCCGAGGTGTCCTCGTCCAGCGTCGCCGCGTCGTCCGCCGCCACCGGCGCCGTGTTCGTGCCGGCATCGCCGCCGGTCTCGCCGTCCGTGCCGCCGCCGTCGCTTGCCTGGATGACGAAGACCCAGTCCTGGCTGTCGGGGACGTCGAGCACCAGTTCCTGCTCGACCGCGACCTCGCCCTGGGAGGAATAGGCCCCGGTGCGCGGGTCGAAGCGCTGGACGGTAACCGTGCCCGCCGACATGGCGCTGGTGTCGATGATGATCTCGCCGCCGTTGCCGCGGCTGTAGGCGATCAGCTCGTCTTCGGCCCAGTCGGCCAGAAGGTGCTCGACGCCGACGCCGCTGATGGCCTCGTCAGCCGGAACAAGCTCCCAGAATTCCTGTGCCTCGAAGAACTCGAAAAGGTGCTGGACATCCTCTTCCCAATCATCATTGCCAGAATTATTGACGTCGAATGGGCCTGTATTGTTGCGCCCTCCCCAGAATGTGGATCCGAAACCGGTCACGAAGAAGCCGCCAGCCATGGTGATGTCCCAGGCGTCATGTCGCACGCTTTCGAGATCATGCGTGCCAAAATAGTCTGTATTGTAATAATCAAACTCAGCATTGATCACTGGCTTGTCATGATCGCGTGCATTCAAAACAGCCGAGTGCAAATCTCCACCTCTCTTTTGCTGGAAATCACCGAAGGATTGCCAATCCGCCTCGGCAAAATCCGCTTCAATGGAGCCTTGCCGACCGCCGGTCGGATGGATTGTAATAAGGCGGTCATGAGGATCCATGTCGGCAATGCGCTGCCCCAGGTCACTGTATGTCCCGACATCCAAGGCTTCTTGATATTCTCCTGAAACAACAAAGACCACATTATACGCCGAGTAGCGGGCCACAATATAATCCGCAAAGACCTCCCGTTCTGAGGCCGACATGTCAGCCCACCCATGGGACCACGTCAGCATGAAGCCCGTCGTGATCTCCTGGTCGTGCATACGCTGGATCCGCTCATCGACGACCGACCAATACTCCGGATTGATGAGTCCGCCATATGAACCTGAAAACACCTCACCGCCTTCATTGGCGTTATAGGAACTGCCATCATCGACACCAGGTACCGTCAGAATGAAGTTGAAACCCTGCTGGCTTCGAACATCGATATATTCATTGACCGTCTGCTCTGTGAGGTTATTTGCCGGCTCTTCTTTTGCAATATGCCAATTCGTATCGCCCTTCAGGAAATAAGGTGTTTCGTCTTGATATTCAAGATAATAAGGACTTGATTCATTGACTCTAATGCCACCTTTTTTCGATGATGTCTGAACATCGAAGGTTCCGGACTGGCCAGACAAGCCAGGATCATTTGATTCGATGATCCAGCTCCAGGTGCCGATCTCCTCCGGGGAAAAGCGGAAGACCCAGCTGTCGCCGCCATCCCAGAACATCGGGATCGTCGCGGTCTCGCCATCGGGGCCGTTGAAGCGGGCCGTGGCCGTGACCTGCTGATAAGGGTTTGAGTAGCTGCCGGATGCGGTCAGCCGGACCTCGTGCATGGCAAGACGATCTACCTGGTAGTCTGCGACCACGGCGGGACTCCTTGATTGAACAGAGACGTGCTGCGGCAGAGCAGAATGCAGCCCCAAGACAAACAACGAATACGCTAAACATATGAAGCGAAGGTTAATCAGTTTCTTGAACAAATCGGCATAATTTGATGAGAATCGTGCTAAGGAATTTATATCACATTTGAACATTATGGAGCTCGCTCCAGGCCAAAAGAGTTCAAAGGCCTTCCATCGCACACCCTGCCTTATCGCAATCAGAGAAAAACCCTGACGCGCTTTCCATACGCGAGGTGCCATGGTTAATGGCGCCGACCTACGCGGTTTATGGCGGCGGGAGGTTAGGAAAGTCTCGATAATCGAGGTGAGGCAAAACTGTGACCAGCGATGGCCACAATTG
>CAZTHL010000090.1:0-9503 GCA_964613585.1 uncultured Mycobacteriaceae bacterium
CGCGACTCGAAGCCCCCGACGCATGCGCCCGGCGCCATCCGCATCCGCGGCGCGCGCCAGAACAACCTGCGCGATCTCGATCTGGACCTCCCGCTCGGCGAGCTCCTCGTGGTCACGGGCGTGAGCGGCTCGGGCAAGTCGTCGCTCGCCTTCGACACCATCTACGCCGAGGGCCAGCGCCGCTACGTCGAGAGCCTGTCGGCCTACGCCCGCCAGTTCCTTCAGCTCATGGACAAGCCCGACGTCGATTCGATCGAGGGGCTGTCGCCGGCGATCTCCATCGAGCAGAAGACCACGTCGAAGAACCCGCGCTCGACCGTCGGCACGGTCACCGAGATCTACGACTACATGCGGCTGCTCTGGGCCCGGGTCGGCGTCCCCTATTCGCCCGCCACCGGCCTGCCGATCGAGAGCCAGACGGTCAGCCAGATGGTCGACCGGGTGCTGGCGATGCCCGAGGGCACCCGGCTGCTCCTGCTGGCGCCGATCGTACGCGGCCGCAAGGGCGAGCACAGGAAGGAGTTGGCCGAGCTGCGCAAGCGCGGCTTCCAGAGGGTCAAGATCGACGGCGACCTTCACGCCATCGAGGACGCGCCGGTCCTCGACAAGAAGCGGAAGCATGACATCGAGGTGGTGGTCGACCGGGTCGTCGTGCGCGCCGACATCGCGCCGCGCCTCGCCGACTCGATCGAGACCGCTCTCGACCTCGCCGACGGGCTGTGCCTCGCCGAGGACGCCGATTCCGGCGAGCGCACCGCCTTCTCCGCCAAGTTCGCCTGCCCGGTGTCCGGCTTCACGATCGACGAGATCGAGCCGCGCCTGTTCTCCTTCAACAGCCCGCACGGCGCCTGCCCGACCTGCGACGGGCTCGGCACCCGCATGGAGTTCGACCCCGATCTGGTCATCCCCGAGCCGGAGAAGAGCCTCTACGCCGGCGCCATAGCCCCCTGGGCCGGCAGCACGTCCAAGTACTACCAGCAGACCCTCGACGGCATTGCCCAGCACTACGGCATCAGCATGCATGCACCCTGGGCCGAGCTGCCTCCGCCGGTCCAGAAGGCGATCCTGCACGGCTCCGGCAAGGACGTGATCACCTTCCGCTATGATGACGGGCTGCGCACCTATCAGACGCGGAAGCCGTTCGAGGGGCTGCTGCCGCATCTGGAGCGACGCTACCGCGAGACCGACAGTTCATGGGTGCGCGACGAGCTGGCCCGGTACCAGAACACCATGCCGTGCGAGACCTGCGGCGGCGCCCGCCTGAAGCCCGAGGCGCTGGCGGTCAAGGTGGCCGGCCTGACCATCGCCGAGGCGGCGGACCAGTCGATCGCCGCGGCGGCCGGATGGTTCCGCGGCCTCAACGAGACCCTGACGGACAGCAAGCGCACCATCGCCTATCGGATCCTGAAGGAGATCAACGAGCGCCTCGGCTTCCTGCAGAGCGTCGGCCTCGAGTATCTGTCGCTCGGCCGAGGCTCCGGCACCCTGTCGGGCGGCGAGAGCCAGCGCATCCGCCTCGCCTCCCAGATCGGCTCGGGCCTGACCGGCGTGCTCTACGTGCTCGACGAGCCCTCGATCGGCCTGCACCAGCGCGACAACGACCGGCTGCTGGCCACGCTCAAGCGGCTGCGCGACCTGGGCAACACGGTGCTGGTGGTCGAGCACGACGAGGAGGCGATCCGGGCGGCCGACTATCTGGTCGACATGGGCCCCGGCGCCGGCGTGCACGGCGGCGAGGTGGTCGCCGCCGGCCTGCCCGAGCAGGTCCTGCGCAGCCCGGCCAGCCTGACCGCCCGGTACCTGACCGGACTCGAGCAGATCCCGGTGCCGGCGGAGCGGCGCCCGGGCAAGCCCGGGCGGCAGCTGCGCGTGGTCGGCGCCCGCGCCAACAATCTGAAGAACGTGACCGCGGCCATGCCCCTCGGCACCTTCACCTGCGTCACCGGCGTGTCCGGCGGCGGCAAGTCGACCCAGGTAATCGAGACTTTGTACAAGGCCCTGGCGCGGCAGCTGAACGGAGCGCGCGAGCATCCGGGCGAGCACGACACCATCGAGGGGCTGGAGCGGCTCGACAAGGTGATCGACATCGACCAGTCGCCGATCGGCCGGACGCCGCGCTCGAACCCGGCGACCTACACCGGCGCCTTCACGCCGATCCGCGAATGGTTTGCGGGCCTGCCCGAGGCCAAGGCGCGCGGCTACGGCGCCGGCCGCTTCTCCTTCAACGTCAAGGGCGGCCGCTGCGAGGCCTGCCAGGGCGACGGCGTCATCAAGATCGAGATGCACTTCCTGCCGGACGTCTACGTGCAGTGCGACGTGTGCAAGGGCAAGCGCTACGATCGCGAGACGCTGGAGGTCCGCTACCGGGACCGCTCGATCGCCGACGTCCTGGACATGTGGGTCGAGGAAGGCGCCGAGTTCTTCAAGGCGGTGCCGGCGATCCGCGACAAGCTGGACACCCTCAAGCGGGTCGGGCTGGGCTACATCAAGATCGGCCAGCCGGCGACCACGCTGTCGGGCGGCGAGGCGCAGCGGGTCAAGCTGTCGAAGGAGCTGTCGCGCCGCGCCACCGGACGCACCCTGTACATTCTGGACGAGCCGACGACCGGCTTGCATTTCCACGACGTGCGCCAGCTTCTTGAAGTGCTGCATGAGCTGGTCGACCACGGCAACACGGTCGTGGTGATCGAGCACAATCTGGAGGTGATAAAGACCGCCGACTGGATCATCGACCTGGGCCCCGAAGGCGGCAATGCCGGCGGCCGCATCGTGGCGGAGGGCACGCCCGAGGCCGTCGCCGAGGTCGAGGAGAGCTACACCGGCCGCTACCTCGCGCCCTACCTGGGCCAGCGGCTGACGCGCAAGACGGCGTGACCGGCTGGAATCGGTCGTGCCGGCACGCGGAGCACCGATGGAGCGGAAGGATTTAGGGTCGTGATGGAGAGCGCACCGACGCCAGCCATCGGCCGCCGTACAGCACCCTCACGCCCCGCTCTGGCGCAACCGTTGCCACAGTTGCTGCTCCCATCGGGCGCCCCGGTGGACGCCGTCGTCCGGGTGGGAGTCCAGGATCAGCCCCTGACAGCCGGCGTCGGACAGGGCGGCGTGGACCTGCCCGGCCCAGGCCTTGTCCTCGGCGCCGTGGCTGATGAACAGCGTGGCATGACGGATGGCTGACTCTGGACCGTTGGAAGGCCATTCGGAGGGCCATCAGGCCCACCCCGCTCGAGGCGCGCGCGGGCCAGGAGAACAGATACCCGAGGGAGCGGGAAAGGCGAATGGGATGCCCCCTCCCCGCCGGCTGCCGGGGCACGGTCATCCCCGCCATGACGGGATGCCGGGTTGCCGTCATGGACCGGGCCGGCAGCGACCTCGCCGCTCGTGCCGCTCTCCCCTATCCCGGCCGTCATCGCGCCGTGCCGCCGAGCAGCGGCGCGGGCAGCGCGCGATCCCGGGCGTTGCCCTGGGCATCACGCGAGGCGAGACGTGGCGGGCCATTTTGCTCATCCGGCAAGACGAGACAAACAACTGCGCGATGACAAACGGCCGATGGGGAGGTGCGGTCCTTTCGAAAGACAATAGTTTCATCGGCAGGCACGGGAGTTTCCGGCTCGAGCCCGCTGCCGTCAAGGACGGCTGTCTTGCCGTCGGCACCCCGATGGAGTAGACTTTCGGTATAAGTAATGTCTTGGACCGTCGAGGATCGGGTCCTGCCATGGCTTGGTATTATTCAAAGGACAATTCGGCGCAAGGACCGGTCAATGACGGCGATCTTGACGGCCTGATCCGCTCGGGAGACGTGTCGGGGGACACCCTGGTCTGGAAGGACGGCTGGCCCGACTGGACGCCGGCGCGCGACACGGAGTTGGCCCCGCGTCTTCCGGCCTCGCCGCCCAGCCTGCCGCCATCGGGCCATCCCGGCAGCGGCCGCGCCGCCGATGGCGGGTTCGACCCCGATCCGGGCAAGGTGCGGCCCTCCAACCCGCCGAAATCACCCCATCTCGCTTGGCTGAACCTGCTGCTGGTCGGGGTGGCGCAGATGGTCTTCGGACAGATCGGCAAAGGCCTGGCCATCCTCGGGGCCGCGATCGTCACGGCCCTCTTCACCGCCGGCATCGGGGGACTGGCCGTGATGGTTGCCAGCATTGTTGATGCCTACATGGTAGGCAAGGTGCTGCGTTCCGGGCAACCGGTCGGCAAATGGCAGTTCTTCCCGAGCTGAGCGGCCGCCGTTCGGCCGCCGGCACGCGATGAGCGAGGGCGGCGACAGACCCGGCGCACCGCCGCCGCTGCCCGGGCAGCGGGAATGGCACGGTCCGTCGGTGCAGCCGCCGCCGCTGCCACCCTCCACGCCCGCGTCGCCAGCTGGACCGGCGCCATCCGGCAACGACGAGACCGACGCGCTGGCGGCCGTGCCGGACTTCGCGCGGAACAGCCTTCGCGAGCGCGGCGTCGACCCGTCACGCTTCACCTGGCTGATGCCGGCCGCGGCCATCACCTTGGCCTCGGGCCGAAAGGTGTCCCAGGGATTCCTCGGCGAGACGGCGGACCGTCGGCTGCATGTCTTCCGGTTCTCGCCGGCGGACGGTTTCCACCACCGCGGCTTCGGCGCCGGCGAGCTGGCGACCGAGGTGGTCGCCGCCGGACAGGAGGTGACGCTGATCGCCCGGGCGCCGCCCGGCGGCAATCCCAGCCGGATCGATCTGGTGCTGTCCGCCGCCGACGTGCCGAAGGAATACGGGGACTGGCTGTCGTTCTGGCGGCCGGCCTTGCGGCGGACCCTGGGCCTCGGGGTCTCCGACCCACTGGTCTTCGCCGAGGCGACGGTTCTGCGCGTCGCGGAAGGCGGCTTCGGCGCGAGGCACACCGGAGGGCGGCCGACGATCGTGCTCGGCCTGGCGGCCGGCCGGCTGCGGCTTCTCCCGCTGCTCGGCGACGGCGAGCCGGTGCTTCGGCAACACCACAGCGAGGGCCCGCGGCTCGATCTGCTGCTCGACGTCGACGGCGCGCCGACCGTGGTCCGCGCGAGCGCGGTGGAAGCGCGCTGGTCGGGCCATGCCCTGACCCGTCTCGTCGCCGGGCTGCCGGCCGCCTTGAGGGCGCCGGCCCCGCTGGGCGAGGAGCAGCTGGCTCCCTACGGGGTGCTGGACGTCCTGCTCGAGGGCGAGCTGCACGCCCGGCGCCGGCTGGTCCGTCGTGACGGCGAGGCTATCGCCTGTTCATCCGACGGGTCAGCGCCGGCGCTGCTGATGGACCGCATCTATCGGCATGGCTGCCATCTGGTCGGGCTGGGGGAGGAGGGACCGTGCGCCCGCTTCACGCTCGGCGACGAGGCGTCGGAGTCGACGCCCGGGGCCTGTCCGCCCGCCGCGGCCGATCCCGCCACCACCCTGCGCCGGACCGGCGACGGCCGCTTCGACTGCGGCGTCCTGCTCGAGCCCCTGAGCGACCCGCGGCCGGCCCGGCTGCGGCTCGGTCGCGCCGGCTTCGATCTCGGCCCGAACGGGATCGTCCCGGCCGCGACCATCGCCGGTGTCCGGGTCGGCGAGCCCGAGGACGGTCTGCATCGGCTCGTGATCGACACCCGGCTCGGCGACCGCCTTGACAGCGTCTCGTTCGGGCTGCCGGAGGCGCTGGCCTTCAAGCTCTGCGAATGCCGGGACCTGCTGACCACCGAGGACCGGCTGGCCGGCGCCGATTTGGCCACCCTCTATCGGAGCCTTCATCAGGTCCGACGGTACAATCTCCTGGCGCTGCTCTTCTCGGACATCGTCATCCTCGATTGGGAGCTGAACAGCGGGTCGAGCATCGACGAGCTGATCGAGCAGGCGCAGACGGTCGCTCAGGACCCGCGGGCGCACGCAACGCTCCTGGAGCAGCTCGTCGAGCGCCTACTCCTGCTGACCGTCGCGATCCCGCAGATCAAGCAGAAGCTGGAGATCCTGGCCGCGGTGTTCCCCTACTCCGCGGCCGAGCACGACGCGCGCTGGGTATCGGTCATCCTCGACGAGGCGCCGACCCGGGAACGCGTTGCCGACCGGCGACGCGGCATCGTCCCGGCGGCCCGCCGGCATCTGCGCCTGGTTCAGGGCGACCTCGGCCGGGCGCTGGCCGAGATCGAGGCCCTGTCCGGGCCGGTCGATCCCCTGCTGCAGCAGGACAAGGGGTCGGAAGGATGGCTGGGCCGCCTGAAGGACTGTGGACCGGCGGCGCTTCACGGCCTCGTGGTCATGGGCATCTTCGCGGCCAACCCGGCAAGCCTCGAGTCCTGGAACAACCTGGTCAGCTTCATCCAGAGCAGGTCGCTGAAGCCGCTCTCCTCGCTGATCGCGCATGACAGCGAGCGCCGCGAGCAGGTGGGCCATGCCGCGCTCAAGATCCTGGCCTGGTGGAAGGTGTTCCTGCATACCTTGGCCACCACGATGCACGAGACCGGGATTTTCATCGACGACCAGAGCGAGGCGGCCATGGAGCGCGATGGCGCGCTCATCGACAGCCTGCCCGAGGCGGCGCGGGAGCACGCGGGGCAGCGCCTGGAGGCGGCCCTCCGACGGCAGATCATGCTCGAGCGGAGCAGCCGGTATCGCGAGATCCTGTCGGGCTCGCATGTCCGCCTCTCCCACATCGTGGAGGCGCTTCAGGAGTTCATCACGGTTCGTTTCGAGGCGGACGTGAGCGCGGCGACCCGCTGCCTCGGCCTGCCCGACGAGCCGCATGACGCGATCGGGCGGCTGCCGGCCTGAGCCGGCGGGCTGCTCCGGAGTACCCCCGACCCGGCGGCACGGCCGGACCGATGCCGTTGGGGTGAGAGGCCCTGGCGCCCGGCGCGGCGCGGCCGCGGCCCGGAGCGCGGTCCTTCGGCACCTTGGAGGCCGGCAGCCGCCCCCTATGGCCGCGGAGGCCGCGCCGGCGCGCCCGGCCGTGAGCGCAGCGACAAGCCCCGTCGCGGCGACGCGGCCGCGACCGGCATCATGGTCTTTCGTCGCGACGCATGACGACAACGGGCAGCCGGACGCCCTCGGCCAGCACGATGTCCGCCTGCCGCAGCGTCGAAAAGCCGAGGGCGCGGTAGAAGGGCTCGGCGTTCAGGCTGGCATAGCACTCGAGGTGAACGATGCCCGCCGCGCCGGCGGCCGCGCGGCAGCGGTCGAACACGGCCCGGCCGATGCCGCGTCCGGTCCGATCCGGGTGAGTGGCGAAATGGCGCACATGGCCGAGCGCCGGGCTCGCGTCGCCGGAGCCCGGCCGCTCGGGCGTCCAGCCGCCGCAGCCGACAAGCCCATCGCCGGGAGCCTCGGCCAGATAGAACGTGCCCGAGGCGAGCAGCGCCGGGTTGGCGCGGGTCATCGTCGGCAGCGCGGCGGCCAGGACCGACGGCTCATAGGCCGGCGCCATCAGCACCGGGTACGACCGTTCGAGCAGCGCCGTGACGGCCGCCGCATCGGTGGCGCGCGCCGCACGGATCGTGATGTGCATCGGCATCGAGTCCAGAGTGGCGAGGCCGGGCTGTCACTCCCCGTGTCACCGCCGGCGCGGACCCTAGGCGCCGCACGCGGTTGCGGGCCGCAGCTCACCCCCAAGCCGGACGGCGCCGGGCACGCCGCTTGAGATAAAGTCCGAATCACCCGTCGCAAGCGCCCCCGTCATGGCGAGCGACGCCGAGCAACCCGCGCCGGTGTCTCGCCGCGGCAAACCCTGCACCTGGATGGCCTCGCTGGGCTCGCCGTAACGGGCACCATGTCGATCACGATCGGGATGCACAGTGCTGGGGCAAAGCGACGTCGTCGAGGGTG
This sequence comes from uncultured Mycobacteriaceae bacterium, assembly GCA_964613585.1. Lineage (GTDB taxonomy): Bacteria > Pseudomonadota > Alphaproteobacteria > DSM-16000 > Inquilinaceae > CAZTHL01. The sequence goes on from CAZTHL010000090.1 coordinate 7,794, forward strand.
GCAGCTCGCCATGGTGCACGCGGCAACGGCGGACGGGCACGGATGTTTAACGCCCTGCTTGAGGCAGAACGCAGGCCCAAGGCGATACCGCGTTCCGTTCCTCGCCGTGACGTCTTGTTTCCCGCCGGCGCGGCGGTGTACCAGAGGCTTATCCTGACGGCACCGGCGGTCGCCTGGTGCCCCGGGGCCCCTGCACCGGCCGGAGGCGCGTTTCATGGGCGAGCGCATCGTGCTGTCGATCGACGGCGGCGGCATCCGCGGCATCATCCCGGCGGTCGTGCTCACCTGGCTCGAGCGGGAGCTGGGTCGGCCGATCTCGGCCTGCGTCGACCTGATCGCCGGCACCTCGACGGGCGGCATCCTCGCCACCGGCCTGTCGCGCGACGCCGCCGGGCCGATCCGCTCGGCGGCGGAGATTCTCGACCTGTACATGACCAGGGGGCCGGAGATCTTCCACAGCTCGCTGGCCCACAACATCAGCACCGGCTGGGGCACCCTCGACGAGAAGTATCCGGCCGACGGGCTTGAGGACACGATCCGCGCCGTGGTCGGCGACCGCACGCTCGACGACCTGACCTCGAACCTGCTGGTCACCACTTATGAGACGGCAATGCGGCGGCCGTTCTACTTCGGCAGCGGCGCGGCCCGGACGGAGGGGCGGGTCTCGCCCCTGAACTTCTCCCTGACCGACGTGACGCGGGCCACCTCGGCGGCGCCGACCTATTTCGAGGCGTTCCAGGCGCGCAGCCCGGCCGGCGACGGCCGGACCTTCTGCTTCATCGACGGCGGCGTCTTCGCCAACAACCCGACCGGCGTCGCCTACGCCGTGGCCCGCAAGATCTTCCCCGGTGACGTCATCCACGTGGTCTCGCTCGGCACCGGCCTGACCGAGCGCCCCTACCACTGGGAGGACATCAAGGACTGGGGCGCGCTCGAATGGGCCCGGCCGATCATCGCCATCATGATGGACGGCGTGTCCGATGCGACCGGCGACCAGATGCGTGACTTCATCACCGACGGCTACTGGCGCTTCGACATCAACCTCACGGACATGGGACCGGGCAACCCGGCACCCGACGACGACATGGACGACGCCAGCCCGGAGAACCTGCAGCGCCTGAAGCAGCGTGGCGAGCTTCTGGTGCGGTCGGAGCAGGAGCGGCTGCGCGAGGTGTTGGCGACGCTGAAGGGCCGGGCGGTGGCGTGATCGACCCGGTCCCGGCACGGTGCCCGATGGTCCCTCATCGCCAAGACCATGCCTCATCGCCCTGGCGCGCGAGGGGGGCGCCGGCGCTCGACACGCCGCCGGCCCTCCAACGGGGCTGGCGCCGACGGCAGGGTGCCGCTACCCCTCGGCCCATGACGACGATGACCATCGTGCGCCTCGATATCGCGCTCGAGGGCATGGAGCCGCCGGTCATGCGGCGGGTCGAGGTTCCGCTCAACCTGCGGCTCGACCGGCTGCATGCCATGCTGCAGGCGGCCACGGGCTGGAGCGACTCGCACCTCTGGGAGGTGGAGATCGGGGAGCGCCGCTGGCGGCCGGAGGCATTCGACGACGGGGCGGCTTCGTCTGCCGGGCGGCCGGCATGGAGACGCTGCTCAAGGCGCTTCGGCAGGCCGATGTCCATCATCTCGTCTTCACCTACGACATGTTCACCTACGACATGTTCACCTACGACATGTTCACCTACGACATGTTCACCTACG
>CAZTHL010000090.1:9603-14886 GCA_964613585.1 uncultured Mycobacteriaceae bacterium
ACATGGGCGACGACTGGCGGCACTCCATCGCCGACGCCGAGCGGCTGGAGCCCGAGCCGGGGGCCGCCTATCCCCGCCCGATCAGCGCCGGAGCCTGTCCGCTGGAGGACATCGGCGGCGTGCCGGGCCATCCCGACCTTCTTGACGCCATCAACGACCCGGAGCACGAGGACCATGAGGAGTATCTCGAGATGCTCGATGGGCCCATTGATCCGGAAAGGGCCGACGTGCCGGCCATAAAGGCCCGGCTTCAGGAGCTGGCATGGCGCTGGAGCCGCGCGCCACGCCAAGGCGCCCGGCCATCCGCGTGAAGGACGCCTCGGCGAGGCACGACATCGGAGCGGACCGGCTGAAAGCTGTCGACGGCGACGCCGCTTGGGCCCGGGGGGCCGGCCGGGGTCGCGCGCCTCCACCCTGCCCGAAGGCACCGACGACCCGGCGGTGACGCGGCCGCTCGACCTGCCGCTCGACCTGGAGCTGTATTGGCTGAACTCGGTGATCCAGGTCGCCCTCGTCCGGGAGAGCAATCATCCGTGGGTGCTCGAGGTCGGCGAGGTGTTCCGGGCGCCGGACGAATGGGATCCCGTCGTCGGCCCCCTCGAGCCGGCCGGCGCCGCGCTGACGCCGGGCAAGGCCCTCGACCCGCTGCAGCCGACGCCGGCACGGCCGGGCGGCGCCCGCACGGGCCGGCGGGACGCCTGGAGCCTTTCCGGCTCAGGTCGCGTCGCCGGCCCGCTTCCCCGTGCGGATACCCGACGACAGCAGGCTCAGGCTGGCCGGGCGGGGCAGCGGGCCGGTGCCGATCCCGCGTCAGGCGGAAACACTCCAGCTTGCCAGATCCCCCTACTGGGCTCGAGGATCTACGCGCGCCATGCTGAGGCAGCAAGAAGGGAGAATTTTCGTTGACACGGAGCGTCAATCTGATCATGGTCCTCCTGTTAGGCGCTAGTGCCTGGAAAGGAGGGTTCAGGATGGACCGTGGGAATCGACGCCATGGCGGCGGCAGGCCGGGGACCAGGCCCGGCTCGGCGGGCCGGGACCCTACGGAAGCCTACGGATCGCTACCGTGCCGGCGTAAAGCGGCGCCGGGACCGATTGCTGGCCACGGCGGCGGGGGCTAGGTGCGAAGCATGGCAACGCGCTCTCCTCCCTTTCCTCCCTCCCCTCCCTCTCCGAGCGTCCGGCCGGATCCGGCGCCCGTGCACGTGATCGGCGCCGGCCTTGCCGGCAGCGAGGCGGCCTGGCAGCTGGCGCGCGCCGGGGTGGCGGTGGTGCTCCACGAGATGCGCCCTGCCCGCTCGACCGAGGCTCACCGCACCGGCGGGTGCGCCGAGTTGGTCTGCTCCAACTCGTTCCGCTCCGATGACGCCGAGCAGAACGCCGTCGGCCTGCTGCACGAGGAGATGCGGCGCTGCGGCTCGCTGATCCTGGCCGCCGCCGATGCTCACAAGGTGCCGGCCGGCGGCGCGCTGGCGGTCGACCGGGACGGCTTCTCGGGCGCGGTCACGGCGGCGCTCGAGGCCGAGCCGTCGATCGCCATCGTGCGGGAGGCGGTGGACGGCCTGCCGCCCGGGGACTGGGACAGCGTGATCGTCGCCACCGGGCCGCTGACCGCGCCGGGCCTGGCCGAGGCGGTTCGCGGGCTGACCGGCGAGGACGCGCTCGCCTTCTTCGACGCGATCGCGCCCATCGTCCACCGGGACAGCGTCGACCTCGACATCGCCTGGTTCCAGTCGCGCTACGACAAGCCCGGTCCCAGAGGCACCGGCCGCGACTATCTCAACTGCCCGCTGTCGGAGGCGGAGTACAGCGCGTTCCTCGAGGCGTTGCTGGGCGCCGAGACGACCGGCTTCAAGGAATGGGAGAAGAACACGCCCTATTTCGAGGGCTGCCTGCCGATCGAGGAAATGGCGCGGCGCGGGCCGGACACCCTGCGCTTCGGGCCGATGAAGCCGGTCGGCCTGACCGACCCGCGCACCGGGCGGCGACCCCATGCCGTCGTGCAGCTGCGCCAGGACAACGCGCTCGGCACCCTGTACAACCTGGTCGGCTTCCAGACGAAGCTGAGATGGGCGGAGCAGGGCCGCGTGCTCCGGATGATCCCGGGACTGGCGCATGCGCGGTTCGCCCGGCTTGGCGGGCTGCACCGGAACACCTTTCTCAACAGCCCGCGGCTGCTCGACGGCACGCTGCGGCTCAAGGCGCGGCCCACCCTGCGCTTCGCCGGGCAGATCACCGGGGTCGAAGGCTATGTCGAAAGCGCCGCCATCGGTCTGCTCGCCGGCCGGTTCGCCGCGGCGGAGCGGCTGGGGCGCGCGCCCGACCGGCCACCGGAGACGACGGCGCTCGGCGCGCTGCTCGGCCACATCACCGGCGGCGCCAGGGCCGAGACCTTCCAGCCGATGAATGTGAACTTCGGGCTGTTTCCGCCGCCGGTGCTGCCGCCGGGCGTGCGCAAGGCCAAGGGGGCCGATCGCAAGCGGCTCTACACGGCGCGCGCACTGACCGATCTGGAGGCCTGGCTGGGGACGCGGGCGGCCGCGGAGTAGCCGAGCCGATGCTTGGATCAGGAGGCCGCCGCCATGGCGGCGCGGGTATCGTCCGGGCCGGCGAGCCGCTCGAGCAGTGCCGGCAGCGGCAAGGCCGCGGCCAGCAGCGGTCCCTGCGCGTAATCGCAACCGTTGGCGCGCAGGATGCTGAGCTGCTGCGGCGTGGCGATGCCGGCGGCGCCGACGCGCAGGCCGAGGCCGTGGGCCAGCACGATGATCGCCTGGACCAGCGCGGCGTCCTGCGGATCGTCGCTCAGGTGGGCGATGAAGGCCGGGTCGATCTTGAGCAGGCTGAGCGGCAGTCCGCGCAGCGAGCCGATCGAGCCGTAGCCGCTGCCGAAGCGGTCGACGGCGAGGGTCAGGCCGAGGCGGCGCAGGGCGACGATGCGGTCCCGGATGATCGCCCGCTCCGGCAGGATCAGGTCTTCGCCCAGCTCGACGAGCAGCCGCTCCATGGGAAAGGCGTGGGCGTCGCGGTGCCGGGCCAGCCGGTCAAGCAGCCGGGGGTCGCGCAGCTGGCGGGCGGTCAGGTCGACGGCGACGCGGAAATGCGGCGGGCCGGCGTCGAGCCAAGCCCCGGCGTCGCGCATGATCGTGCTCACCAGCAGATCGCCGAGCGGCACCATCAGGCCGCTGTCCTCGGCCACGTCGCGGAACTCGTGCGGCAGCGGCTCGCCCTGGTGCCAGCGCAGCACGGCCTCGGCGGCGACGATGTCGCCGCTGCCGATGTCGAACAGCGGCTGGTACTCGACCGAGAACTCGTCCTCGGCGATGGCCCGGCGCAGGCGCGTCTCGATTCGGCCGCGCCACGCCGACTGGGCGTTCATCTCCGGCATGAAGAAGCAGTGGCCGTCGCGGCCGGCCCGCTTGGCCCGGTACATGGCCTGATCGGCGTGACGCAGCAGCTCGTCGGCGGCGGTGCCGTCATAGGGCGAGACCGCGATGCCCAGGCTGGCGGTGACCTCGGCGACCGAGTTCCCCAGCGGGATCGGCCGGGCCACGGCCTCGAGCAGCTTGCGGGCGATCGGCTGCAGGTCCTGGGTACGGCGCAGGTCGGGGATGATGACGGTGAACTCGTCGCCGCCCAGGCGGGCGACGGTGTCGGACCGGCGCAGGCCGTCCTGGAGGCGCCGCGCGGTGGCGCGCAGCACCTCGTCGCCGGCCTCGTGGCCCCAGCCGTCGTTGACCGCCTTGAAGCGGTCGAGATCGATGAACAGCACGCCGACCAGGCGCTGATCGCGGTCGGCCTTGGCCAGAGCCTGGGTCAGCCGGTCGAGGAACAGGGGGCGGTTCGGCAGGTCGGTCAGCGTGTCGTAGGTCGCCTGGTGACGGATGCGCTCGTCGGTCCGCTCCTTCTCCTGGTCGAGCCGGGCCTGCCGGACGGCACGGTGACGCAGGCGCTCGAGCGCCCGGGCCAGATCGGCGACCGGGCCGCTGGTCTGATCCACCGGGACGCCCTCCGGCAGACGGCCCTCGGCCAAGGCGCGGGCGACGCCCCTGAGCTGCTCGAGCTCCCGGTCGCAGCGAAGGCTGCGGCGGAGGACGATCGCGGCGAGCCCGGCCAGGCCCGCGAGAGCGCCTATCGGGACCAGGGCGGCCGCCGGCGCCGTCAGCCCGGGGCCGATTCCGGCCGCGGCGAGGACAAGCACGGCCAGGGCGCCGATCAGACCGGCGAGGAGCAGGCCGGCCGGCCACCAGCATGGTATCGAACGTCGTCGGGCCGCCTTCATAACGAGCGCGCTGCCTGCGTGAACCCTGCCCCGCCGGCCCGTTCGCCGGCGCGAGCTGACGGCAGCGTCGCAGCGCTGTGTAAAGGAATCACGAAGGACGGCCGCGCGCCGCCCCCGTCAAGGCGAACGCGCCCCGAGACGCCGGGAGAAATCGGTCATGGCGGAGACGGACCCCGCCTCGTTCTGGGACGGGAAGTATCGGCCGAAGGAGCCCCTGTACGGCACGCGGCCCAACCGCTTCCTGGTCGATCAGGCCTATCGGCTGGTGCCGGGCATGCGGGTGCTGGCGGTCGGCGACGGCGAGGGGCGCAACGGGGTCTGGCTTGCCGAGCAGGGCATGAAGGTGGTCTCGCTCGACGTCTCGCCGCGCGGTCTGCAGAAGGCGAGCCTGCTGGCGCTGCAGCGCGGCGTCTCGCTCAACATCGTGTGCGCCGATGTCCGCGACTGGTCGTGGCCGGCGGCGGCCTATGACGCCGTGGTGGCGATCTTCCTGCACCTCCGGCCGGCGGACCGGGCGGCGGCGCACCGTCGCATGCTCGAGGCCCTGCGGCCGGGCGGCCTGCTCATCCTGGAGGCGTTCCACGCGGATCAGGTCGGCTACGGCAGCGGCGGGCCGCCCGACCCGGACATGCTGTACACGGCCGAGGCCCTGCGCGGCGACCTCGGCGCGGCGACCTTCCTCGAGCTCGAAGAGACCGTGGAGACGCTGGATGAAGGCCCAGGGCACCGTGGGCCGGCGGCGCTGGTCCGTCTCGTCGCCCGGCGCTGAGCGGGCGACCGGCGCGGCGCCGGCCCGGCGGCTCAGCAGCGGCCGACGGCGGCGCGGCCCAGCAGGCTCCAGGCGCGCCGGGGGTGCGGCCGGCCGATCCGCTCATCGAACACCTGGAAGCCGCAGCGCTTAAGCTGTTGTCCATACATCTCGGCCAGGGTGGCGACCAGAAGCGGCGGCAGGGCGCGCCGCGGCGGCCGCGGCCGCGCCGCCCGGGCCCGGGCCACCCGCTCCG
>CAZTHL010000091.1:0-14767 GCA_964613585.1 uncultured Mycobacteriaceae bacterium
AAGCCTTCGCCCACCACCGTGCTCGCCACGCCAATCTCCAGGTTCGCGTTCACGCTGCTTGCGGCCGCGCTGAAGTCGGCGGTGTCCGAGCCCGCGCCGGCGATCAGGGCGTCCTCGCCCGCGCCGCCGACAAAGGTGTTCAGGCCGAAGCCGTCCACCAGGGTGTCGTCACCGTCGCCGCCGTCGAGCGTGTCGTCGCCGAGGCTGCCGTCGATGAAGTCGTCGCCCGCGTCGCCGCTCAGGACATCATTTCCGGCAATGCCGAGAATGGTGTCGGCGCCGGCGCCGCCCGAAATCGTGTCGTCCTCCGGCGTGCCAACCAGCACGTCGGGACCATCAGTCCCATCAGTAGTCGCCATTGGAGACTCCATCCGCCATAGGTGGAAAGCACAAGGGTGCGGAAGGCCATCGGGGCTGACCTTGCCCCGATGACCCGGGTCCGCTTTTCGTTTGCTCCGTCCGTCAGACGGCCGTCTGGGCCGTCGGCGCCGCGGGTCGGGACGGAAGGATCCCGCGGCGCTGACCGTGCCTGGGCGTCAGGCGACCAGCATGTCGTCGGCCATCTCGCTGCCTGGCAGGGTGAAGCGGGCGACCACCGGCTCGTGGTCGCTGGCCACCTGCTCGCTCAGGAAGGGGAAGTCATTGTTGACGTGGACCACGTCGGCCTCGGCGACCTCGAGCAGCCCGTCGGTGACGAAGATGTGGTCGAGGACCTGCGAGTTGCCCTGGAAGATGAAGGTGTAGGCGTCATCCTCGGTGAGCGCGTCGGTGATCAGATTGGTGAGCACCTGATCCTCGCCGGTGCCCGGCAGGATCTCGGTCAGGTCGTTGGTGAACTCGAAGGTGTTGAGATCGCCAAGCACCACGATGTTGGCGTCCGGATCCGCGCCGAGGAAGGTGTCGACCACCTCGTTCAGCGCCCCCGTCTCAGCCTCGCGCTCCTCCTCACCGGCCTGGGTGAAGAGCTGCTCGGCTCCGAAGATCGGCGAGGAGCCGAAACGCGAGGTAAGATGGTTGTTGAGCAGGATGATTTCCTCGCCATTGAACTCGGCAAGGCCAAGCAGCGGATCTCGGGTGCCGTCGAAGGTGGTCGGATCGGTGACCCCGAGATCGTCAAGCTCCTCGACCTCCAGGGTCAGCCCCACGAAGGAGTCCACCCGCTCCGGATTGTAGAGGAAGGCGTTGCGGATGTTGCCGCCCGGCACGCCGCCGGTTTCGCCATCCTCGTCCACTTCCGCGCCGACAAACTCGTAAGCGGGACCACCCGCCGCCTCGATGGCCGCGACGATCGTCTCGAGGGTGCCCGTGGCGTCGAGGGTGCCGTCGTCGGTCTCACCGCTGTCATCCTGAACCTCCTGCAGGGCGACGATGTCCGGCGAGCCCAGATTGCTGACAAGCTGCTCGGCGATCTGCGCGATCTGGTCGGCGTCCAGATCATCGCCGTCGGCGTCGTCGTCATCCAGATTGCCGGTGACGTTGAGGATGTTGTAGGCGACGACGGTCAGCTGATCCTCGGTCGGCACCAGCTCGGTGACCTCCGGGGTGATGCCGCTCGGCGTCACCTCGAAGGGCTCGGTGATCAGCACCTCGAAGTTGCCAAAGCTGTAGCCGACCACGCCCGTCACGTGGGACAGGGTGTCGCCGTTGCTGATGTCGGCCGGGTCGAGGCCCTCCGGCAGCACGCCGCTGTCGAATTGCAGCTGCACCCGCTCTGGATTGAGGTCGCCGAAGCCGTCCGCCTCCGCGGCAAGGTTGATGCCGGCCGGGATGCCGTCCCGCACCGTCCGGGCCTCGTCCGGCTCGATGACCTCGGCGCTGCCGCCGTTGGTCAGCGTCCAGGTCTCACCGAACTGGTTGGTGGCGGAAACCGCGACGGGATCTTCCACCGTCACCCGCATGCCCTCGACCGTCTCGAAGAAGTCGATGCCGTCCTCCGCGGGATCGAAGCCGGTGTTGCCGTCGGCCGGGTCGCGCAGATCGAGGGCTCCGATCTCGGGCGCCTCGTCCTCGCTGATGACCGTGACGTTCGGTACGGGCCGGCCGCCGAGGCCGAGCAGCGCGGCCGCCGGCAGCACGTTGCCCGAGGACAGGACCTCGGTGCTGTCGGCGACGATCTGCGTGGTCGAGAGGTTGTTCGTGTCGAAGCCGCCCGGCACGAACTCGTCGACCGTGCCGACAACGGCAGCCTCGTCGCCGACGGCCACCGAAGGCTCATCGCCCGTGAAGACGAAGATGCCGTCGGAGGTGGTGTCGTCGCCGTCGCCTTCCGCGTCCTGCAGGAAGAAGCCGTTGCTGTCGATCGCGGTGACGATGCCGGTCGTCGTCACCTCCTCGCCGATGAAGTCGAGCTCGCCGTCCTCGGTCTCGACCACCTCGCCGAAGGTGGAGACGTGGCCGGCGCCCTGGATCTCGAAGATCGCCGCCTCCGTCGGCCCTGCATCGATGCCGGCGATCGACGCGTCGTCAAAGCTGAGGGTCTCGACCTCGACCGTAGTGATCTCACCGCCGGCGCCGACAATGACCGAGGTTCCGCCGACGGTCGTGATCTCGAAGTCGTCGATGCTGCCGGCGATGACAGCCGTGTCGTCGCCGCCATTGCCGATCAGAACGTCGGAGCCGCCGTTGCCATCAAGAACGTTGTCGCCGTCGTCGCCGATCAGGATGTCGTCGTTGGCCGAGCCGGTCAGGTTCTCGATGCTCGAGAGGGTATCGGACACGACCCCGCCCGGCGTGATGTAGGCGGCCTGGCCGGAGGACAGGTTCGCCGTCACGTCGAAGCCGATGTCGGCGAAGCTCGCCGTGTCGGTGCCCTCACCGCCATCAAGGCTGTCGCCGCCGCCACCACCCGTCAGCAGGTCGTCGCCGAGCCCGCCGAGCAGGGTGTCGGCCCCAGCCCCGCCCTTGAGGACGTCGTCGCCGTCGACGCCGTCGAGGACGTTGGCCCCGTCGTCGCCGATCAGCGTGTCGTCGAAGGAGGTGCCGGTCAGGTTCTCGATGCCGATCAGTTCGTCGGCCATGCTGACCAGCTCGATCTCGCCGTCGACGCCGAAGGTCAGGAACTGTGTGAACTGCGTATCGCTGAAGTTGTTGTCGGAGACGAGCACCAGGCTCTGGCGACCGTCCGCCAGCTCCGGCCCGAAGCTGATGCCTTCAATATTGTCCGGCTCGATGCCGAAGTCGGCGAGGTCGGCCAGCAGGACCTTGGTCATCGGGGTGACATCCTCACCCTCGATGCTGGTCAGCCCGTCGACATCGGTGGCGCCGTCAATGGTGGTCAGGAACAGCTGGATGGTGTTGCCCTGGCCGACCGAGAAGGCCCGCTCGAGCGCGATGAAGCTGGTGTCGTCGAGCGCGAGCAGCTCGACCAGCCCGTTCGTGGCAAACTCGCCTTCGGGGATCGGCTCTTCCGGGATCGGCTCCGTCACGTAGATGAACTGGCCGGTCACCTCGCCGCTGGCGAAATCGTACTGCACGACCCGGGTCGGGCTGCCTTCCTCGAGCGAGGCCGCCGGCCCGTCCTGGAGGAGGGCGTTCTCGTTGGCGGCGAAGACCGTGTCACCGTCCGGGGTGATGGTCAGGCTCTCGAAGGCGAGGTTGTCGCGGATGCCGCTGGACCCGTCCTCGGTGGGCGAGAAGCCTTCCGGCAGCTCGAACTCGCGGATGAACTCGCCGGCCACGGTCATCTCGCGGACGAACGGGTCTATCAGTGTGCCGACATTGCCCTCGCTGACCCAGAGCAGGTTGCCCTCGGGCGTGAGCCGGATCGATTCGGGATCGAGCGTGGTCTCGGCGAAGGCGGCATCGTCCACGTCGAGCAGGGTCGTTGCCGCGTTGAAGGTGACGCTGTCGAAGCTGTCGGCGTCGAAGCCGAGCGCCAGGTTGTAGAAGCGGGCCAGATTGATGGTCGACTGGTCGTCGCTGATGGCGAAGTAGGTGCCGCTGGCCGGGTCGAGCTCGATGCCCGACAGGCCACCGATCTCGGTGCCGCCGAAGATCGTGCCGGTGTCGATCCCCTGCTCACCGATGAAGTCGAGGTCGCCGGCGGCCGCGGTGAAGCCGGCGGTGCCGTCGACCAGGCTGGCGGTGACGCCGAAGCCCTCGTCGAGATCGCTGAAGCTCGCCGTGTCGACCCCCTCGCCACCGTCGAGGGTGTCGTCACCGGCGCCGCCGACGAGCAGATCGTCGCCTGCGCCGCCCTTGAGAAGGTTAGCCCCATCATCGCCGGTCAGGCTGTCCGCCGACGCCGTGCCGGACAGGTTCTCGATACCGTCGAGACTGTCCGTGTCGACATCTAGGGCGAAGACGCCGACGCCGTCGCCGCCGACATTGAGCGGGATCGGACCGTTCATGCCCGGCGGGGCGATATGGATATGCACAGGAGAGTCGATCGCCGGGCCCCCGACATCGAGCAGCCTGGACGGGTCGAGGCTATCGACACTGAGGACGAAGTCATAGGTGCCGGTATTGGTGTCGATGATCAGCGTGCCGAAGCCCTCGGCCTCGGTGTCGACCGGGTTCGGCATGTCGACCCCGTCGATGGTGATCACCTCCTGCTCGCCCTCGACCACCCCCTCAAGGGTGACCACGCCATCCTCGCTGCTGACGACCGAAAGCTGACCGCGGATCTCGCCGCTCGGGTTCTCGGCCGTATGCACGTTGATATAGCCATTGCCGGCGAGCAGCTCGGCCAGAAGCGCCTCGTCGGTAAAGCCGTCGGAGCCGGCGAGGTCGGTCAACGGCATGCCTTCGACGGTCAGGTCGAAGCCGGTGCCGAGCGTCGCCGTGCCGTCGGCCAGGCTCGCGGTGATGCCGCTGACGCCGTCGGTGTCGAGACCGGAGAAGTCGGCGGTATCAATCCCGTCGCCGCCAATCAAAGTGTCGTCGCCGGCTCCGCCGTCGAGCGTGTCGTTGCCGGCCCCGCCTTCAAGAACGTCCGCGCCCCCCGCCGCATCGAGGAGGGAGAGACGGATCTGAAGCAGCTCGGGCGAGCCGCCGTCGACAGTGAAGTCACCGAGCACTGGATCGACCACCGTTCCGGCTGCTGTCGTGCCCCCAAGGATGTTGACAGGGGTGCCGTCGGGGTTGGCGACCGATCCATTGAAGCCCGGATGCGCCATCACGGCGCCGCCCTCGCTTTCCCCGGCATCAAGCGCCGTCTGATTGAGGAAGGCGGCCTCGGTCTCGGTGTTGATCTCGGTTCCGGCATCCAGCACGTCGGCGCCAGCCCGCACGATCTCCATCGGCCCGAGGAAATTGCCGTCCTCGTCGAATACCTCCATGGCCATTGGGTCGTCTTCCGCCGCGACGAAGGCGTCGTTGGACGGGATGACCATCGTGGCGAAGGTGAGGAAGCGGGCGACCGACGGGTCGGTCACGTCGAGCACGAGGCTGGCGGTCTCGCCCGGATCGAGCGGCCCGGGCGCGGCGTCGAACCCGAAGACGGTGCCGTCGACGCCGCCGAGATCGCTCTGCGCGGAGACGAACTCGGCGCTGATCGACTGCACGGTGCCGTCCTCGGCCAGCCGTTCCAGCCCTTCGGTCGCCGGCTCGCCTTCGGTCAGGACATCGAAGCTGCCGTCGTGGAAGCCGAACCAAACCGGCGTAAGGAAGAGCCCGCCCTCCGGGCTCGGGTTCGTCATCTCCACCAGGATTGCCGTACCGGCGCCGATCGCGTCGCCGCGCAGCAGGTCGTCGCCGTCGCCGCCGACGAGCAGATCGTCACCGATATTGCCGGCAAGGAGATTGTCGCCCGCGTCGCCGGTAAGCGCGTCGTCCTCGGCCGAGCCGGACAGGTTCTCGATCCCGGCCAAGCTATCGGTGACGGTGTCGCCGGCCGCGTTGATGTAGCTCGCCTCGCCGGTCTCCAGGCTGGCTTCGATCTCGAAGGGCAGATCGCCAAAGCCGGCTGTGTCAGAGCCCTCACCGCCGTCAAGCGCGTCCGGACCGCCGCCACCCTGCAGAGTGTCGTCACCGGGACCGCCCGACAGGATGTCGGCGCCGCCACCGGCAACCACCAGATCGTCGCCATCACCGCCGTCGAGGACGTTGTCCCCTCCGTCACCGAACAGCTGGTCGTCATTGGCCGAGCCGGTGAGGTTCTCGATGCTGACCAGGAAGTCCACGGCCGTGACGCCGGCCGGCTCGACCACGTAGGAGGCCGTGCCCTGCGGCAGGCTTGCTACCACGTCGAAGCCGATGTCGCTGAAGTCGGCCGTGTCGGAACCATCGCCACCGTCGGTGACATCCGATCCGCCGCCACCGAGCAGCGTGTCGTCTCCGGCGAGACCGAGAAGTGTATCGCCGCCGGCGAGGCCCAGCAGCGTGTCATCACCGGCGGTGCCCTCGATCTCGTCGTCCCCGTCCGTGCCCTCGATCACCTCGCCGGGAACGGCCGGATCGTCGATCGGCCCATCGGGATCGTCCGGGCCATCGACTGGCGCACCGGGCCCATCGGCCGCCTCAAGCACCGTGTCCTCACGGAACTCGACGTTCTGGATCCGCGTGTCCTCCTCGATGGGCGTGTCCACGTCGGCGTAGGGTTCACCGCCGTTATCGACGTTGAAGTTGTCGAAATAGAACTCGGCAAGGGCGTCCTGCTCGCTGCCGGCATCAGCGAAGGTGAAGGCGCCGTCCATGCCGGCCAGCGACTCCTCGAGCGAGACGAAGTTGTAGAAGTCCGGGTCGGCCTCCTCGAAGACGGGGAATGGATAGGCGTCGCCGCCGCCCTCGAGGAAATCCAGGGTGACCACACGGATCGCCTCCGGCGCCCCCTCCACGATCTCACCATCCTCGACCACGGTCTGGATGAACTCGCCGGCCTCATCGATCAGCGCCACGGACTGCACGCGCTCGCCGGCCACCGTCTGCTCGAGCGTCTCAGGATCGAACTCACGCGCCGGCTGGGTCGGATCAAAGCTGAACGCGAGGCCGCCAACCTGGGAGAACTGCCCCGGCTCGGTGGTCAGATCCGGCACCGCCTCGGCGACACCATGCTCGAGCATTTCAAGCAGCTGCTCGGGCGTCAGGGTGACCAGGACGAGGCCATTGTTGAAGCGCAGGGTATTGCCGATGTCGAGCTCGGAGACGTCGCCCATCTCCTTGCCGGCGTCGGGGTTCGGCATCGTCGTCGTCTTGACGAAGGTGCCATCGTCGAGCTGGCCCTCGAAGCCGATGATGTCGCGGATGCCACCGCCGTTCTTGAGCGACACCAGGACCGGCGAGGTCGCCTCGTCCTCGACAAGGCGCGCGGCGGCGATGTTGGCGTCGGCGGTCAGGTTGCCGAAGTTGGTCTCCTGATTGCGCACGTCCGCACGGGCGCCGTTCTGGAACACGTCGGACTGGCCGACGATGTTGCCGTCCTGGTCGATGACGACCCCGGTCACCGTGCTGACCAGCGCCTGCACCGTCTCAGCCGCGGTCCCCTCGGCGAAGGCCGCGGCCAGCGCGTCCTCGTCGCTGAGCGCGCCATCCTCGTTGAATTCGGCGATCACGCCGGCGTCGGTGGTGGCGAAGGCGCCGCTCACCGCCGGGTCGACGCTCTCGGGGATGATGACGCCGGATTCATCGAACTCGATGACCAGGCGGCCCACATAGCTATATTCGCCAGACGTGTTCACCACGGCGATCGGATTGCCATCGGCGCCGGTGGCGAAGAACGGATAGCCGTCGATGTCCGGCTCGTCGCCCGGCTGCAGGCCGCGCTCCACATCCTCGGAGTCGGCCAGGATCGTGTCGGAGCCACCGGCCACAATGATATCGACGCCGGAGAGCAGCGGCGCCAGCTCCTCGCTCTCGAGCCCGAATTCCTGGAGGTGCGAGGCGACGATCACCTTGTTGACGTCCGCCGCCCCGTCGCCGTCGGCGTCCACGGCGAGCAGCTCGTCGACCTCGGCCTGGATGATCGTCGCCAGATCGGCGATCAGGTCGCTCGCCGGCAGCACCTCGACAAGGCCCGGCGAGGAAATGGACTCAAGCAGCGGCGTGGTCGCGCCGACAACGCCGATCGCCTCGCCATTGACGTCGACGATGGTCGACGGCGCAATCTTGTCGTCGTTGGCGTCGTCGCCGGTCTCGGCCGGGTCGTCCGGATTCACGCGGGCGGAGAGCAGGTCGCTCTCGAACGCCTCGCTCGGCAGGATCTCGTCCGTGAACAGGCTGCCGATCTCGGGGTCGGCCTCGAAGATCAGGTTGCTGCTCAGATAGGGGAATTGGACGCCGGCCCAGTCTACCTCCTGAAGAAAGTTCACCGCGTCCGGGAACTCGGCAAGGATCGACTCTTCATCGACCCCGCTCAGCGAGTTGCCCTCCTCGGAATCATATTGGACAATATCCTCGATATTGGCGGTCCCGAGGTCGAACTCGTGGTTGCCCAGAGCCGACGCGTCGAAGCCGATCAGGTTCATGATCGAAATATCGACGCGGCCCTGGAAGTTGTCGATCTCGTCGAAGTAGTCCGGGAAGCCGTCGCCATTGATGTCGGTGACGTAGACATCCGAGGCCGTCAGCGCGTCGCTGGCCACAATCGCCGCATCGATCTCGCCATTGTCGAGGAAGCCATCGCCGTTGGTGTCGGCATCCTCGGGCAGCCCACTGGTGTCGACGAGCCCGAAGAATTCGTTGTAGAGGCCCTCGAACACCGGATTGAAGGTGACCGGGTCGCTCGATGCGTTGAAGAATGGACCGGAGATGTAGTTGTCACCGGCGGAAATCGTGATGGTGTTGGCGAACTCCGCCTCCAACGCCGACTCAATGGCCGCGAAATTCGGGGCGCTGCCAATGGCGTCGACACCACCCTCGAGATCGGAAGCGTGCAGCAGTTGGAGCGTAAAGTTCTCTTCCATCGGGATTATCTCCAGTGGGACGAGGCGCGGGCACTGGCCCAACGGCCATCGGCCCCGGCCACGGTCAGGTGGCCGGGCCTGAGACGCGGCGCCGGATTGATCGGTTCAAGGGCTTTCCGAGGCAAGGTAAGACGATCGGAAGCAGAGCCGAGCGAAGCGACCATGGAGACGACAGTCACCGCAGGCGCGGTTCCCGTTTTGCTCATCCGATCACCACTCCCGACGACGGACCGGCGGCGTTTGTTTGATCAGCACAGATCAACGCTCTCGGAGATCAAGCAGCGCTTGTCCGGCGTAACCGATGGTCCGACGCAGTCGCTTGCGATTGTTGACGCGCCGTCTGGGCGCGTCCAAGGAAACTTCTTTTTCGATACGGTAACGCGATGCCGCGCTCCGTAGGCGGCGGGACGGTGCCCTTTCGTTAAGAATATGGCAAGAAAACCTTTTGTTACGTTTTGGAAGAGTTATGAACCGTCGCCAAGCTTAAATTGCGTGTCCGTTGCATTGATCTGAATCAAGTCGGACGATAACGCTCTCCGTGACCAAGACCGGATCGCATATAATTCTATACAGAGTTCGGGGCCCGCGGCTGCGATGTCTTTTTGAGCGCTCCTTCGGCGCACCACGAGCAGGGCGCCTGGCCTGATGGAGTCTTGAAAAGATCTGCCAGCCGATGTCGGGCAGCGCACCCCTGACGCCGGCCGAGGCGTCGCCCGGAACCCGTCTCGTCGCCGGGGCAAGGCTGCAGGCGCGCCATGCATGATTAGCCTTTTTTTTCGATTTCAACCTGATCATGCCCGCTGCAACCTTAACGATGGACAGCGACATGACCGCTTCCTCAGCCAGCGTCATGCTCCAGCAGGGCATGTCCTTGCATCGGGCCGGCCGTCTCAACGATGCCGTTCGACTGTACGGGGCGGAGCTGGAGCGGGATCCGGGCAACGCGGATGCGTGGTGCCTGCTTGGCATCGCCGCCAATCAGATCGGCGAGAAGCAGCAGGCCCTCGACCTGATCGCCCACGCGATCGGACTGCGCGACGGCTTCGCCGGCTACTACCGCGAGCTTGGCACGGTGCTTCAGGGCATGGGGCGCCTGACGAACGCGGCCGACGCTTGGACTCATGCGCTCAAGCTCGCGCCCGACGAGCGGCAGAGCTACCTTGGCCTTCTGGGCATGGCGCTGACGAAGCAGTCTCCAGAGCAGCCCAATTTGCCTTTGGAGCGTAACTTTGCCGCCCATGTGCCGCCATATCTTCAGCGCCTGCAGATCGAGGTGACAACCTGGTGCAATCTGAAATGCGCCGGCTGTCCGCGCACGATCGCCATCAACGACGAGGCCTGGATCAACAAGCATATGCCGGTGGCGGCCTTCCGGCAGGTCGTCGATACGCTGCCGCCGTCACGGGTGATCTGCCTGCAAGGCGTCGGCGAATCGACCCTGCATCCGGACTTCCTGGATCTCGTTGCCATCGCCCGGGGGTCCGGCAAGTACGACTGCATTACCTTGAACACGAATGGCCTTGCCCGCGATCGCGACTACTACGTCGCCATGCGAGCCGCCGGCGTCGATCACGTCAGCCTGTCGATAGACTCCCTCGACCCGGACATCGCGGCACAGTGCCGGGCCGGGACCAGGGTCGACAAGCTGGCGTCCCGGCTTGACGAGCTTCACGAGCTGTTCGGCATGCGGCTGACCGTCTCGATCGTGGTCAGCCGCCGCAATCGCGCTGACCTAGCCAGTACGTTGGCGGCGCTCAACGCCCGCGGGCCGATGACCGTGGAGATGCAAACCCTCATTGTCTACGATGAGCATCATGGCGATGACAGCCATGCTGAGGTCGCTCTCTCCGCGGACGAGAAAGCCGCACTCGACGCGGAGCTGGACAGCTGGGCATCGGCCTACCCAAACCTCCGGCTGGCCGGCGTGGGGAATGGCGCTCAAGCCTCACCGAGCCGCTGCGCTCGTCCCTTCGTCGCCCCCTTCGTGACGGTGGACGGGTTTCTGACTCCGTGCTGCACCATCCAGGATCCAGCGGTGCTCGGCTTTACCAGCGTGCTGGATCAGACATTTGCCGAGGCTTGGCGCCAGCCGGCTGTGCAGAGGTGGCTGGACTCCTACCTTCGGATGGCGCCGGATCTCTGCCGCGGCTGCTGCTTCTTCACCGGCTGATTGATAGTGGATTTCTCGCGGCTCGCCACGACGGGCCTGGGTCGGGTCGCGCGGCGGCACAACAGGACTCCGCCGACACGCCTCCATTATTGGGCCTTTGCAAAGCCGGACTCCGCGCATGACATGTGTGACGCGCGGGATGCGGGAGCCTCGCCGCCGTGGCACCGGAAGGCCCTTTGGCAGCCCCGCACGCGAGCGGGCTGCCGATAGGCTCTTGTCCGAGGCGACGGCTAGAGCGTTTCCGCCTAAGGCGGAATCGGCACCGGCCCGCTCCCCCGCCCGGGTGGCCGGGCGGAGGAGCGGGCCGGCGAGGCCACCTAACCCGGAAGCGCTCTAGGCCAAGCAGCGGATGTCAAAGGTGATGGCGCAAGACTGGTCGCTGCAGACCCTGTTGCAGGACCTTCGGCACCACGGTGACCAGCCGGCGGTGCAATGGGTCCGGGGCGAGGATGTGGAGACCTGGAGCTACCGATCAATTGCCGATCTGGCGGGCCGCTTGGCCTGCGGACTGATCGAGGCCGGGGTCGAGAAAGGCCAGCCCATCGCGTTGTTCGGCCCGAACCGACCCGAATGGATCGTCTGTCGTCTCGGGCTCGGCGCGGCCGGCGCCGTTGCCGTGCCGATCGACGAGCAGTCCAGCGCGCGCGAAGCGGCCTCGCTTCTCAAGGACAGCGGCGCACGGCACGTGTTTGTGGGGCGCCAGCAAGTGCCTCGTCTGCAGGACGCGATCGAGGCTGACACGCTTGGGGTATACCTCCTTGACGACGGCCGGGAGGCCGCGCTGCCCAGCTGGCGGGACCTCCTAGCGACGCAGGCCGATGAGGTGCCCCCGGTGCCCGCGGACGCGCCGATGACACTGGTCTATACCTCCGGGACCACTGGCGCGCCGAAGAGCTTCATCCTGACCTATGACAATGTCTGGGCCAACGTCCGGGCCATGGTGGCCGAGCGGCTGATCGGCCCTGACGACCGTCTCCTGCTGCCGCTGCCGCTGCACCATATTTACCCGATTGTTGTCGGCCTGCTTACCCCGTTGGTAAGCGGGGCGACGGTGGTTCTGCCTCAATCCGCGACCGGGGCGGCCATCGTCGACGCCTTGCATAGGGGGCGATGCACAGGCCTGTTCGGCGTGCCCCGGCTCTACACGGCGCTGGTCGGCGCGCTTCGGGGCCGGGTTGCCGGCAAGGGAGCTGGGGCGGCGTGGCTCTTTAGCCGGTTGCTACAGCAGTCCGTAGCGCTCCGGCGCCGATACGACTGGCATGTCGGCCGCACGCTGTTCAGGCCGCTGCACCGTCAGTTCGCTCCGGAGCTGCGACTGCTGATCTCCGGCGGCGCTCGCCTGGAGCCCGAGGTCCTGTGGACCATGGTCGGGCTCGGCTGGGATGTGCGAAGCGGCTATGGACTAGCGGAGACCGCCTCGATCTTTACCGGCAATCTACCGGGCGGGCGGGAGCGACTCGGCAGCGAAGGCCGCCCCTTCCAAGGGGGAGAATTGCGCATCCATCAGCCAGACGCCACAGGGCTTGGCGAGATCCAGCTGCGCGGCCCAAACGTATTCTCGGGATACCGGGACAATCCGGAGGCGAATGAACTGGCATTCACTGAGGACGGTTGGTTCCGTACCGGCGACCTCGGCCGCCGGGACGAGGACGGCTTTCTATACGTTGCCGGCCGCATTAAGGAAATGATCGTGCTCGGAGGCGGCAAGAACATCTATCCCGAGGAGCTCGAGCGGGTCTATGCCGACAGCCCGTTCATTGAGGAGGCCGCTGTGCTGGAGCGCAACGGCGCCCTGGTCGCCTTGGTCCGCCCCGATCTGGCGGCGATCCGCGACAGCGGCTACGGGAATCTGCGCGACACGGTTCGCGTCTCGCTTGGCAGCGCGGCGCGAGAGCTACCCCCTTTCCAGCGCCTCGCCGGCTTCGCCATGGTTCGCGAGGCTCTGCCTCGGACCCGACTGGGCAAATACCAACGATTCAAGCTGCCCGAACTCTACGATCAGGCCGAGCAAGGCGGGGCGACAGGCGCGAGGGTCGAGCTCTCCGAGGAGGACAAGGCTCTTCTACAAAGGTCGCCGGCGGCTGAGATTTGGGCCCTGCTCCGGGAGCGCTATCCGGACAAGCCAGTCAACCTGGACGCCAATCCACAGCTGGACCTTGGCATTGACTCGCTCGAATGGATGACGCTGTCGTTGACATTGCAAGACCGCATGGGCTTGGCCTTGCCGGACGACGCCGTCGCGGAGGTCACTTCGCTACGCGACCTCCTGCAATTGGCGCAGCAGCAGGCAGAGGACGAAACCGCGCCGCATGACGCCGAGGGCGCCCAGCTCCGACTGAGCGCGGAGGATCAGCGCTTCCTCGCGCCGCCCGGGCCTTTGGGGCGGCTCGGCGGCCGGCTTCTCTACGGCGCCAATCGGGCGGCGGTCCGGAGCTATCTTGGCCTGGACGTGGAGGGTGAGGATTGGCTCCCTGGGCAGTCCCCCTTCATCGTCGTCGCGAATCATGTGAGCGATCTTGATCCCCTCGTCCTGGCGGCAGCCCTTCCTTACCAACGCCTCCAACACATCCACTGGGGTGGCGTAGCCCGCCGGCTGTTCGGCACAAGGGCGCAGCGCGCGGTCGCCCGTGCCTTGAACGTGTTTCCTGTCGACGAGCGCGCTACCGCGCGAACCCTGGCCTTTGCGGTCGAGGTTCTGAAACGGGGTGAGGCGTTGATCTGGTTTCCGGAAGCTTGGCGCAGCCCGGACGGCGCGCTGCAGCCCTTTCGTCCAGGCATTGGCCGGCTGGTCCTTGAAACCGGCGCGCCGGTCGTTCCGGCCTTCATCGACGGCACCTTCGAGGCCATGCCGCGCGACCGGCGGCTGCCGCGGCGGCATCACGTGAGCATTCGCTTTGGACAGCCCATCGCCGCCGAGCGCCTGCGCGCCATGGCCAATGGCGACCGGGCCCATGAGCAAATCGCTGAGGCTCTTCGGGATCTAGTTCAAGATCTGAAGCCGACTGCCTGATGGGACGGTTCTCGCTGGCAGCAGCGATCCCGATTTCGGTGATTCGCGGCATGGCTGGCTCAGCGGCTCGAGGCATGGCGGCATGATGAAGCCGCGTCCTGCCATCGTGGGCGCAAACCGACCTTCGGATTGGCGAGAGCGTTTCCGGCGCGAGTGGCATCGCCCGCCCGTTCCCCCGCCCGGCCACCCCAAGCGTATTGTCGTCCGGTGGCCGGGCGGGGGAGCGGGCCGGTACCTATTCCGCGTCAGCGGGTAACGCTGTAGTAGAGTGGTGGAGGGCACGAGGCACGAGCAGGGTGTTTCGGACTACACGGATGCCCATGGATGGCACCGATCACGGCCACTGTTACCGCCGAACTCGCCGCGGAGCTTGCCTGTCGGCTCGATGCGTCGGTCGTCTTTCTGCTTGTGACAGCACGGCGGAGCAGGCTTTCCGACAAGCTGTTGCGTTACGCAAGGATGTCGCACTTGCCTGATGGTGCCTTCGAGCCCGGGTAGACGGTGATCCGTCGCATTCTTACCCAAGCGGAAAGGGCGGCCGGCGGCGTTGGCTTGGTGACCACGGTGGCCGAGGACGGCGATGCCGGCGACGTGATCATGAACCAGGCTTCGATAGGCGCCATCGACGTTATGACGAGTGGGGTACAAGGACCGATTGATTTGGGCGGACCGGTTCTCAGGGGCATGTCTCACTAGGCCCGGAATGAGCTGGAGTGCCCGCGCGGGACGGTTGGCTACAACAAGCGT
>CAZTHL010000092.1:0-14755 GCA_964613585.1 uncultured Mycobacteriaceae bacterium
CGGGCCCGGTCGCCGGCGGCGCCGGCCGCGCCCGACCGCAGCCGGCCGCCGGCGGCGGAGCCGCGCCCGGCCGAGGCGGACCGGCTGGTCGAGCTCGAGCGCGAGAACGCCCGCCTGCGCAAGATCAACCGCGTGCTGATCGACCGGGTCGAGCGCAGCATGGACGTGCAGGGCTCGGCCTTCTCGCTGTTCCAGACCTCGGTCACCCTGGGGCAGGTGGTGCGCGACCGCACGGTCCAGCTGAGCAACGCCCTCAACACGCTGGCTGCGGCCAACCGCGAGCTGAAGGCGCTCAACGAGCAGCTTCGGCGCGAGAACCTGGACCGCCGCGCCGCCGAGGCGGCCATGCAGGAGGCCAAGACCGAGGCCGAGCGCGCCAACCTGTCCAAGACCAAGTTCCTGGCGGCGATCAGCCACGACCTGCTGCAGCCCTTGAACGCCGCCCGGTTGTTCGTCGCCGCGCTGCTCGAGGGGCGCATGTCGCCGCGCAACCGCGGCCTTGCCGGCAGCGTCAGCAGCGCGCTCGAGGGCGTCGACGGCCTGCTGAACGCCCTGCTTGAGATGTCCAAGCTCGACGCCGGGGTGATCCGCGCCGAGAAGCGCGCCTTCGAGGTGAACGCGCTGCTGGCCGAGCTGGCCGAGGAATACGCCCTGGTGGCGCGCGCCCGCGGCCTGGAGTTCCGCTTCGTCGCCACCGCGGCGCGGCTGCGCAGCGACCAGCACCTGCTGAGCCGGATCCTGCGCAACTTCCTCAGCAACGCCATCCGCTACACCGCGGAGGGCCGGGTGCTGCTCGGCTGCCGGCGGGTCGGCGATGCGCTGCGCATCTGCGTCGCCGACACCGGGCCCGGCATCCCGCCGGACAAGCTGCGGGTCATCTTCGAGGAGTTCCAGCAGGTCGGCCGGCCGCCGGCCGGCCGCGAGAAGGGCCTGGGCCTCGGCCTCGCCATCGTCGACCGCATCGCCGGCATCCTCGGCCACCCGGTCCACGTGCGCTCGCGCCTTGGCCGCGGCACCCTGTTCGCCGTCGACGTGCCGCTCGATCGCGAGCCGGCGACGACCGCCCAGAGCCCGCCCACCGGCGCGCTCGTGGGCCACAGCCTGGCCGGCACCCGGGTGCTGGTGATCGACGACGACCCGCGCATCGTCTCCGCCATGGAGACGCTGCTCGCCGCCTGGGGCTGCCGCGTGCTGACCGCGACCTGGCTCGCCGAGGCGCTGGCGCGGGTGCGCGAGGCGGCCGGGGCGATCGACCTGATCATCGCCGACCATCACCTGACCGAGGGGCCGGTCGGCGTCGAGGCCATCGAATCGGTGCAGGCGCTGCTGCCGGTCAAGGCGCCGGCCATGCTGATCACCGCCGACCGCTCGGCCGCGCTGCGCCAGGAGATGCGCCGGCGCGGCTATCCCATGCTCACCAAGCCGGTCAAGCCGGCGCCGCTGCGCGCGATGATCAGCCACCTTCTCCGGATGGGGGCGGATCCGCCTCGCGGGCGGGGCGAAGATTGCTGAAGTCGATGCCGCTCGATGCGACGATCGCGCTTGCCCGGCTGCGCACGTTGAGCTTGTGCAGGATCGCCGAGACATGCGCCTTCACCGTCGGCTCGGCAAGCGACAGGGCGCGTGCGATCTGCTTGTTCGACTCGCCCTTGGCCAGCCGCTCCAGCACCAGCAGCTGCTTGCGAGTCAGCGTCGCCAGCAGGCTCCTCGGCACGCCGGCTACCGGCTCCGGCGCGCTCGGCGCGGTTGGCGACGCCTGGGCGGCCGCCGGCGGCTCGGCATCGAGCTGGCGGACCACCTCGGCCGGCAGGTAGATGCCGCCCTCGAGCACCTGCAGCAGCGCCTTGACCATGACGCTGCGCGGCGAGGTCTTGGTGATGAAGCCGATGGCGCCGTGGCTCACCGCCTCCATTACCGCGGCCCGCTCGGTCCGGGCCGAGACCACGACGATGGGCACCGCCGGCACCTCCTGGCGCAGGGTGCCGAGGCCGGCGATGCCGTCCATCCCCGGCATCATCAGGTCGAGCAGGATGAGGTCGAGCTCGCCCGCCCGCCGGGCGGCCTCCAGGGCCTCCTCGAGCGTGGCCGCCTCCAGGCAGCGATGGTTCCGGCAGATCTCGGCCAGGACGCCGGCCAGCGCCTCGCGGAACAGCGGATGGTCGTCGGCGATCAGGACGTCGAGGCGCTCAAGCATGGTCCGGCATCATCGCGGGGCAGACATATCGCTGGGGAAATCAATCGTTTGGCTCACCCACCACGGTGTAGCACAGGCGCCGGCCCCGGTGCAGCGCCAATGGGCCGGGCACCGGCGGCGCGCCCCG
Organism: uncultured Mycobacteriaceae bacterium; assembly: GCA_964613585.1. Taxonomy (GTDB): domain Bacteria; phylum Pseudomonadota; class Alphaproteobacteria; order DSM-16000; family Inquilinaceae; genus CAZTHL01. The sequence goes on from CAZTHL010000092.1 coordinate 2,322, forward strand.
GAAACCATACCCGGGCCGGGGGGCGGCGCGGGACCGATACGCAGGTATCGAGTCGCAGGACTCGGTTGCGTATCATTCCAAATCGCATCCTCGGGCGAATGGCCCTTTCCGGGCGTTTTGTTACGCTGCCTCGTACAATTCAGAAACTTGTGTGCCAACCCCGGAGGAGCAACGCCATGATGCACAAGGCGCTGGAAACCATCTCCAGCAAGCTCGCGCTGCGTTCCAAGTACGATAATTTCGTTGGCGGCGACTGGGCGGCTCCGAGGAAGGGGCAGTACTTCACCAACCCTAGCCCGGTCACCGGCAACCCGCTGTGCGAGATCGCCCGCTCGACGGCCGAGGACGTGGAGGCGGCGCTCGACGCGGCGCACAAGGCGCGCGACGCCTGGAGCCGGAGCTCCGTGGCCACCCGGGCCGGCATCCTCAACCGGATCGCCGACCGGATCGAGGAGAACCTGCCCATCCTGGCGCTGGTCGAGACCCTCGACAACGGCAAGCCGGTGCGCGAGACGACGGCCGCCGACCTGCCGCTCGCGGTCGATCATTTCCGCTACTTCGCCGGCTGCGTGCGGGCCCAGGAGGGCGCGCTCAGCGAGATCGACGAGCAGACCGTCGCCTATCACTTCCACGAGCCGCTCGGCGTGGTCGGCCAGATCATCCCGTGGAACTTCCCGCTGCTGATGGCGACGTGGAAGCTGGCCCCGGCGCTCGCCGCCGGCAACTGCGTGGTGCTGAAGCCGGCCGAGCAGACCCCGATGAGCATCATGGTGCTGGCCGAGCTGATCGGCGACCTGCTGCCGCCGGGCGTGCTCAACATCGTCAACGGCTTCGGCGTCGAGGCCGGCAAGCCGCTCGCCTCGAGCCCGCGGGTCGCCAAGGTCGCCTTCACCGGCGAGACCACCACCGGGCGGCTGATCATGCAGTACGCCTCGGAGAACCTGATCCCGGTGACGCTCGAGCTCGGCGGCAAGTCGCCGAACATCTTCTTCGCCGATGTCATGGCCGAGGACGACGCCTTCGCCGACAAGGCGCTCGAGGGCTTCGCCATGTTCGCCCTCAACCAGGGCGAAGTGTGCACCTGCCCGTCCCGCGCGCTGGTGCACGAGTCGATCTACGACCGCTTCATGGAGAAGGCGGTCGAGCGGGTGAACCGGATCAAGACCGGCCATCCGCTCGACGAGCGCACCATGATCGGTGCTCAGGCCTCGAACGGCCAGCTCGTGAAGAACCTGTCCTACATCGATATCGGCCGCAACGAGGGGGCCCGGGTGCTGGCCGGCGGCGAGCGCCTGCAGCAGGAGGGCGAGCTGGCGAACGGCTACTACGTCCAGCCGACAATCCTCGAGGGCCACAACAAGATGCGGGTCTTCCAGGAGGAGATCTTCGGCCCGGTCGTCGCCGTCACGAAGTTCTCGAGCTTCGACGAGGCGATCTCGATCGCCAACGACACGCTCTACGGCCTCGGCGCCGGGGTGTGGTCGCGCGACGGCCGCACGGCGTACAAGGTCGGCCGCGAGGTCAAGGCGGGCCGGGTGTGGACCAACTGCTACCACCTCTACCCGGCGCACGCGGCGTTCGGCGGCTACAAGCAGTCCGGCATCGGCCGCGAGACGCACCGTATGATGCTCGACCACTATCAGCAGACCAAGAATCTGCTGGTCAGCTACGATCCGAACCCGATGGGCTTCTTCTGATCCGATGCTATGGTCCTTCCGGGGACGGACGTCGCTCCGTCCGGGCCGATGCGCCGTCCCCGGGTCCGTATGATCGGAGCGTCTCCGATGAGCACTGATGTCGTCCGCGTGTCGATCACGCCGGCCGCCGAGGCCATGGTCGACACGCTGCGGGACCGCCACGGCCCGCTTCTGTTCCACCAATCGGGCGGCTGCTGCGACGGCTCCTCGCCCATGTGCTACCCGCGCGAGGAGTTCCGCACCGGCGCCAGCGATGTGCTGCTCGGCACCGTGGCCGGCTGCCCGGTCTACATGAGCCGAGCCCAGTTCGCCTACTGGTCGCACACCCACCTGACCATCGACGTGGTGCCCGGCCGCGGCGGCGGCTTCTCCCTCGAGGTGCCCGAAGGGGTGCGTTTCCTGATCCGCTCGCGCCTGTTCACCGACGCCGAGACGGCGGCCCTGGCCGCGGCCCCGGCGCCCTGAATCCTCGGGCGGCATCCCCGGGCGGCATCCCCGGGCGGCATCCTCGGGCGGCCGCCCGCCGGGCCCGCCTCATGCGGGTGCCGGCGGCCGGCGCCGGACGCTGTCGAGGATCTCCCGGAGCCGGTCGCGCGCCGTGTCGAGCCCATGCCCGGCCGCGGCGACCCGCGCCGCCTCGGCGCCGAGCGCCGCGCGCGCCGCGGAGTCGTCGAGCAGGCGGCCGACCGCTTGGGCGAGGGCCGCGGCGTCGCCCGGCGGCGTCAGCAGTCCGGTGCTGCCGTCGCGCACGATCTCGGGCACCCCGCCCGCGGCCCCGGCGATCACGGGCAGGCCGGCCGCCTGGGCCTCGAGCAGGGCCATGCCGAAGGCTTCGTTCACCGCCGGCCAGACGAGCAGGTCGGCCGCCGCGTAGAGCCCCGGCAGGGCGTCCTCCCCGACCTGCCCCAGAACGCGCAGCCGGCCGTGAGGAAGGCGGGCCAGTATCCGCGCCCGCGCCGGCCCGTCGCCGGCCACCGCCAGCCGCCAGGGACGGTCGGCGAGCCGGTCGAGCGCCTCGGCCAGGACGGCGTAGGAGCGCTCCTTGTCGCCCGGCCGCAGCATGCCCACCGCCAGCAGCCAGGGACCCGGCTCCCAGCCGAGCCAGCGCGCGCGTGCGGCCGCGCGGCCGGCCGCCGCCGCAGCGAAGGGCGCGGTGTCGAGGAACGGCGGCAGCCGCACGATGCGCTCCGGCGCGGCGACGACCCGGGCCAGCCCCTCGGCGTCGACGGCGGAGAAGGTCAGCACAGCGTCGGCCTGGCCGATGGCGCGCGCCGCGGCCGCGTGGCCCTCGGCCCAGGGGCCGACCGCCCGCTTGCCGGCATGACTTGCCTCGGCGATCACGTAAGGGATGCCAAGCGCCGCGCTCACCGGCGGGCCCAGCCAGTCGGGTGCCTTGTGGTAGACGTGGTAGGTGAACCAGAGGTCCGGCCGGTCGGGCGCGCCCTGCCAGCGCCGGATCAGTCGGGCCGCCAGCCGTCCGCCCGTCCGGCGCAAGCGCTCCGCCCGGCCCGGCGCCGTGGCGTCGTCCCAGCTGCGCAGGCGGCTGACCAGCGTCACCGCGTGACCGGCCTCCGCCAGCGCGCGCATGAGCAGCCGCGCGACGCGCCGGTCGCCCGAGGGCACCGGATGATCCGGCGGCTTCATCGGCGCGTAAAAGGCGATCCGCACGAGGTCCCGGGGAGCAGTTGCAGAGGTGTCGCCCGAGTATCGGCTCCGCTCGCCGCGGCGCCAAGGCGCCTCCGTCCTCAGCCGCCCCGGCGGGGCGAGAGCGGTCCGACGATGCCGACGCGGTCGGACGGGCTCGCGCCCTTGTGTTGACCCCGGCCGGGAACCGATCATGGTTCTCGTCCACTCAAGCGATTTGTGCACCGCCCCATCCGGGACCGGCGCCGCACGAGGTCTGAAGGTCTTAAGCGATGAGCGCTGACGATATTCGCGTCTGGCCCGGCCATCCGCTGTCCCTGGGCGCCACCTGGGACGGCTCGGGCACCAACTTCGCCTTGTTCTCCTCGCACGCCGAGAAGGTGGAGCTGTGCCTCTTCGACAGCGACGGCCGCCGGGAGACCGCCCGAATCGAGCTGCCCGAGTACACGCATGAGGTATGGCACGCGTACCTGCCCGACATCCGCCCTGGCCAGCTCTACGGCTACCGGGTCCACGGCCCCTACGAGCCCGAGGCCGGGCACCGGTTCAACCCCAACAAGCTGCTGATCGATCCCTACGCCAAGGCGCTGCTCGGCAAGCTCCGCTGGGACGATGCCCTGTTCGGCTACACCCTCGGCCACGAGGACGCCGACCTCAGCTTCGACACCCGCGACAGCGCGCCGTTCATCCCCAAATGCGCGGTGATCGACCCGGCCTTCACCTGGGGCCGCCGGCCCGAGCCGCGGCTTTGGCACGAGACGGTGCTCTATGAGCTGCACGTGCGCGGCTTCACCATGCGCCACCCGACAGTGCCCGAGGGCGCCCGCGGCACCTTCGCCGGGCTGGCCTCGGCGGATATCGTCGCCTATCTGCGCGACCTCGGCGTCACCGCCATCGAGCTGCTGCCGATCCACGCCTTCGTGCACGACCGGCATCTGGTCGACCGCGGCCTGAAGAACTACTGGGGCTACAACACGATCGGCTTCTTCGCGCCGCAGCCGGCCTATCTGGGCCAGGGCGGGCTCGGCGACTTCAAGGCCTTCGTTCAGCACATGCACGACGACGGCATCGAGGTGATCCTCGATGTCGTCTACAACCACACGGCCGAGGGCAACCACCTGGGCCCGACCCTGTCGCTGCGCGGCATTGACAACCGGTCGTATTATTACCTGATGGAGGGCGCCGAGCGGTACTACAACGACTTCACCGGCACCGGCAACGCGCTCGAGCTCCGGCACCGGCACGTGCTCAGCATGGTCATGGACTCCTTGCGCTACTGGGTGCAGGAGATGGGTGTCGACGGCTTCCGCTTCGACCTGGCGACCACGCTGGCTCGGGTGCAGGGCGACTACTCCGAGCATGCCGGCTTCCTCGACGCCGTCGCCCAGGACCCGGTCCTCTCGAAGGTCAAGCTGATTGCCGAGCCCTGGGACACCGGCCCCGGCGGCTACCAGGTCGGGCAGTTCCCGCCCGGCTGGGCCGAGTGGAACGACCGCTACCGCGACACCGTGCGCAAATTCTGGAAGGGCGACGACGGCCAGCTGCCGGAGCTCGCCTCACGATTCTCGGGCTCGGCCGACATCTTCGACCGGCGCGGCCGGCGCACGTGGGCCAGCGTCAACTTCGTCACGGCGCATGACGGCTTCACGCTGCGCGATCTTGTCTCCTACAACGAAAAGCATAATGAGGCCAACAAGGAGGACAATCGAGACGGCAGCGACAGCAACAACAGCTGGAACTGCGGGGCCGAGGGGCCGACCCGCGACCGGACCATCGAGGACCTCCGCTGGCGCCAGATGCGCAACCTCCTGTCGACGCTGCTGCTGTCCCAGGGCGTGCCGATGCTGCTGGCCGGCGACGAGTTCGGCCGTACCCAGGGCGGCAACAACAACGCCTATTGCCAGGACAGCGACATCAGCTGGCTCGACTGGGCGGGCATCGGCGCCGAGGGCGAGGCGCTCATCGAGTTCACCCGCCGGCTGATCGGGCTCAGGCGCCGGCACATCGTCTTCCACCGCAATCGCTTCTTCCACGGCGAGACGATCCCCGGCACCGACGTGAAGGACGTCGTCTGGCTGCGCCCTGACGGCGAGGAGATGGCGGAGGCGGACTGGGGCGACGGTTCGGCCAAGGCGCTCGGCGTGCGGCTGTCGGGCGAGGCCGGCCTGATGCACCTGACCTCGCGCGGTGAGCAGGAGCCCGACGACACCTTCGTGATCCTGATGAACGCCTCGCACGAGGCGGTGCCGTTCTGCCTGCCCCGGGGCGATCGGCGGACCTCGTGGGAGGTGCTGGTGGACACCGCCGACGCCGCCGGGAAGGGCACCGGCACGCGCCACCCGGCCGGGGCCGAGCTGACCGTGCCGCCGCGCTCGTTTCATCTGCTCGTGCTGTGCGGCCCGGAGGCCGGCGCTCGCTAGAGCGGCTCCGGGTTGGGTGGCATCGCCAACCTGCTGCCTCGCCGGGCCACCCAGCGACAGCATGCTCAGGCTGGCCGGGTGGCGTAGCCGGGCCGGTGCCGATCCCGCGTCGGGCGGAAACGCTTGTATTGTAACGGTTCCGGCCCGTTCGTGGGGGATGGGCCGACGCCGTTGAGTAACCGCTTACCAGCGTCGCCGCGCTGATGCCTCCGCCGAAGGTTGGATGGCGGCGGCGCGCCGGCTTCCGCTATGCTCGCGGTCCTGACCGGCGTCGCCCCACCCGGCGCCAGGGCATGCACACGGCTCGGCCTGCAGAACGCTCGAGAGACCTTGGTAGGCGGCTTGATGGACTCATCCCCCTCCCCGCCAAGCGTCGGGGGGTCGAGGTCAACGGCGCCAAGATTCCGAGGATCCCTGCCCTTCTGGCAATTCGTATGCCGTTCGCTCCGACTCCAGCCCACCACGCGCGTCGCGCTGGGGTGGACGCGATGAGACGGGCGTTCGCCTGGGCAGTGCCGCGACGTTCTGGCGAGCGGAGCCATTGTGCATGCCCTGGCCAGCCGACGGCCGATGCCGGCTGCCCGCGGATCGGAGGCTCCGGTCATGGCGCCACGCTCGGGCCGGGTCGACGCCGCCATCGGCCTCGTCGCCCTCGGCATTCTCCTGGTCGGCTGCTTCGTCGTGCTGCGGCCCTTCCTCGCCGCGGTGCTGTGGGCGCTGGTGCTGGCGATCGCCCTGTGGCCGGTGTTCCGGTGGCTCGAGGCCCGGGTTCACGGCCAGCGCGGGCTGGCGGCGGCGCTCGTCACCGGCGTGCTCGTGGTGCTGCTGCTCGGACCGGCGGCGCTGCTGGGGGTCGCCGCCGCCGGCCATATCGAGGGCCTCGCCACGGTGGTCCGGCGGCTGCTCGAGCAGGGGCCGCCGCCGCCGCCCGGCTGGGCCGGCGAGCTGCCGGTGATCGGCCCGGATCTGGCCGCCGCCTGGGCCGAGATGTCGGACGACGCCGACCGCTTCGCCGAGGCCGTGGCGGCGCGTGTGCCGGCGGCGCGGGCCTGGCTCCTGTCGCTCGCCGCGAGGCTCGGCGGCGGCATCCTGGAGCTGGTGCTGAGCCTCGTCATCGCCTTCTTCATGCTGCGCGACGGCGCCGGCGCCGCCGGCCAGACCCGGGCGGTAGGCGAGCGGGTGGCCGGCGAGCGGGCCGACCAGCTGATCCGGGTAGCCGAGGGCACGATGCGCGGCGTGGTTTACGGCATCCTCGGCACCGCGCTCGCCCAGGGCGCGCTGGCGGCGGTCGGGCTCTGGTTGGCCGGGGTGCCCGGGCCGCTGCTGCTCGGCGTGCTGGTCGCTCTCCTGTCGGTGCTGCCGGCCGGCCCGGCGCTGATCCTGCTGCCGGCGGTGCTCTCGCTTTTTGTCGCCGGCGAGGTCGGCTGGGGCGTGTTCTTGCTGGTCTGGAGCGTGCTTGCCGTCGGTGGCGTCGACAACGTTATCAAGCCCTACTTCATCGGCCGCGGCAGCGCCCTGCCGCTGCTGCTCGTGTTCCTCGGCATCTTCGGCGGCGCCATCGCCTTCGGCTTCCTGGGCATATTTCTGGGGCCGACGCTGCTCGCCGTCGGCTACGCCCTGATGCGCGCCTGGGCGCCGGCCGGCCGCGGCGGGGCGCCGGAGCCGCCGGCCCGCGCCGCGGCATGACGGGTCGGCATCAGAACGCGGCGATGCCGGTCTGGGCGCGGCCGAGAACGAGCGCGTGGATGTCGGCGGTGCCCTCGTAGGTGTTGACCGCCTCCAGGTTCAGCACGTGACGGATGACGTGGTACTCGTCGGCGACGCCGTTGCCGCCGAGCATGTCCCGGGCCTCACGGGCGATGGCCAGCGCCTTGCCGCAATTGTTGCGCTTCATCAGGCTGATCGCCTCGGGGGTGGCCTGCCCGCCGTCCTTCAGGCGGCCGAGCCGCAGCGCCCCCTGCAGGCCGAGGGCAATCTCGGTCTGCATGTCGGCGAGCTTCCTCTGCACCAGCTGGGTCGCCGCCAGCGGCCGGCCGAAGGCCTGGCGCTCCAGCAGGTAGGCGCGCGCCGTGGTCCAGCAGAACTCCGCGGCTCCCATGGCGCCCCAGGCGATCCCGTAGCGGGCGTTGTTCAGACACCCGAACGGCCCCTTGAGGCCGGTGACGCCGGGCAGCAGCCGCTCCTCGCCGACCGGCACCTCGTCCATGACGATCTCGCCGGTCGGCGAGGCGCGCAGGCTGAACTTGCCCTCGATCGCCGGCGTCGACAGGCCGGGCAGGTCGCGGTCAAGCACGAAGCCGCGCACCACGCCCTCGTCGTCGCGCGCCCAGACCACGAGCACGTCGGCGACCGGCGCGTTGGTGATCCACATCTTGGCACCGGTGAGCCGGAACCCGGCGCCGTCCCGCTGTGCCCGGCTCCTCATGGAGGCCGGGTCGGAGCCGGCGTCGGGCTCGGTCAGTCCGAAGGCGCCGATCCACTCGCCGCTGGCCAGCCTGGGCAGGTAGCGTCGGCGCTGCGCCTCGGTGCCGTAGGCGTGGATCGGATGCATGACCAAGCTCGACTGCACCGACAGGGACGAGCGGTAGGCGCTGTCGACGCGCTCAATCTCCCGGCAGATCAAGCCATAGCAGACCGCGTTGACGCCGGCGCAGCCATAGCCCTCGATGGTCGGGCCGAGCAGGCCGAGCTCGCCCAGCTCGCGGAAGATGGCCCGGTCGAAGCGCTCGTGCCGGTGCGCCTCCAGCACCCGGGGCATCAGCCTCGCCTGCGCGTAGCCGGCCGCCGAATCACGGACCATCCGCTCGGTCTCGTCCAGCTGCTCGTCGAGCCCGAGCGGATCCTCCCAGCGAAACGCCGGGCGCGGCGCAAGCGCCGGCGCCGGCGCCTCGTCCATCGCCAGCAAGGACATGAGATCGACCTCCCCTTCCGCTCCGCCGCGGCGGCGCCCGCGCCTCCGACTTGCGCCTCCGGCCGGCACCGTCGGCCCGCACGTTCAGAATGTAGGGGCTGCGGCCGCGGCGCGCGCCACGAAAAAACCCCGCCGGAGCCCGGCGGGGCGAGGTCGGGGGGTAATTGTCTCGGGGAGACCCCGGAAGCTTGATCTCATATTCTTAAAGCGATGTAAAATTTTTTCGCGAAGGCATGTCGAATTGTTTCAATCAAATCGATTGATCCGTTCTCGTTTGTTTTCGGGTGCCGTCACAGGCCGAGCCGGCTGAGCAGACCCTCGATCGGTGGGATGTATCCGGCACCGAAATGCCGGACATGCACCAGCAGCGGGTACAGGTTGTAGAGGTCCCGGCGCAGCTCAAGGAAGCCGGCGGCGTCGAACGCCGCCCGCTCGCGGTAGCGCTCGAAGAAGGGCGGGCCGAAGGTGCCGAACAGCGTGGTGAAGGCGAGCTCGATCTCCGGGTGGCCGCAATAGAGCGCCGGATCAATGACGCCGACCAGCCGGCCGTCACGGCAGAGCACGTTGCCGGTCCACAGGTCGCCGTGCAGCAGCGCCGGATGCGCCGGCTCCTCCAGATAGCGGCCGAGCCGGCCGGACAGCGCCTCGAGCCGCGCCAGCAGCCGCGTCGGCACCGCGCCCTCGGCATGGCCACGCCGTGCCATGTGCAGAAGCCGGTGCTCGGCGAAGAACGGCACCCAGCGCTCGGCCGGCGGGTTCGGCTGCGGCAGCCGGCCGATCACCGTGTCGTAGGCGTAGCCGAAGCGCGGCCGCGGCCTTGTATGCAGCGTGGCCAGCCTCTCCGCCGCATCCTGCTGCGCGGTGGCGCTTGGGGCGCCACCGTCGTGCTCGATATACTCAAGGATAAGCAGGTCGGGTGCGCCGTGGAGCACCCGCGGCACCGGCAGGGCGCCGTCGGCCGCCAAGTCCTCGAGCATGGCCTGCTCGAGCGCGAGGCCGGCCGCGCCGCCGTCGCCGGGTCCGGCCTCGGCCGCCTTGACCACGACGCGGGCGCCGTCGCCGAGCGTGGCCAGCCGGACCTCCGCGATGCAGCCGCCGCCGAGCGGTCGCAGCGAGGCGACCTCGCGGCCGAGCGCCCGGCCGACGCGGGCCGCCAGCGACCCCGCGCTCATGCGTCCGAGGATCCGGAGCGGCCGGCGCCGGCGGCGATATGGTCGAGCAGCCCGTCGACGCCCGCCTCGATCAGGTCGAGGGCGTGCTCGAAGGCCAGCGCGTCGCCGTACCAGGGATCGGGCACCTCCTCGATCCCGACCTCGGCAGCGTAGTCGAGCAGCAGGCCGACCTTGTCGCGGTGCGGCACGGGCGCGCTCCGACGCAGGATCCGCTCGTGCGCCCGGGTCATGCCGAGCAGCAGGTCGAAGCCGGCGAAGTCGCCGGTGCGGACCCGCCGGGCACGCCGGTCCGGCAGGGCGAAGCCACGCCGGTGGGCGGCCGCCCGGGCGCGGGCGTCGGGCGGATTGCCGGTCTCCTCGCTGCTGGTGCCGGCGCTGTCGGCCGTGACCAGATCGCCGAGGCCGCGGATGCCGGCCTTGTGCAGGAACAGCCCCTCGGCCGTGGGCGAGCGGCAGATGTTGCCGGTGCAGACGAACAGCACGCGCATGGTCGGGAACGCTCCTGATGCCGGATCGGACCGGTCGGTCGAACGGATCGCCGTCGGAGTGGACCGGGAGGCGCGATGCCCCGGTCGGGCCGGTCCCGGTGCCAATATAGTCTTCCGGGCCTACATGGGGGACCGGCACGGCGACGGGCCGGTTGACGGCGGCACCACCCGAGGGCTAGAGCGTTTCCGGCTCAAGTGGCATCGTCGGTTCCCGTTCCGCGTCAGGCGGAAACGCACTAGCCCGCCCGCGGTGCCGCGGCGGCGACCCGCCGACGCCGGTGTCATTGCCCTTGTCACCCAGCCGGGGAGAGCCGATCCATGGACACGTTCCGGCCCACCGACCCGATCGTCGTGCTGACCGGCGCGGGGATCTCGAAGGAATCGGGGCTTGACACCTTCCGCGACGCCGACGGCATCTGGGCCAAGCACAGCCTCGAGGACGTGGCGACGCCGCAGGGCTATGCCCGAAACCCGGAGCTGGTGCACGAGTTCTACAATGCCCGTCGCCGGGCCTTGGCCGATCCCTCGGTGCAGCCCAACCCCGCCCACCACGCGCTGGCGCGGCTGGAGGCGGAATGGCCGGGCGAGGTGCTGCTGGTCACCCAGAACATCGACGACCTGCACGACCGTGCCGGCAGCCGGAACCTGATCCACATGCACGGTGAGCTGCTCAAGGCCCTGTGCCGGCATTGCGGCGACGTGCGGGAGTGGGCCGAGGACATGAGCGTGACCCTGGCGTGCCTCGCCTGCGGCAACCCGGGCGGCGTGCGGCCGCGCGTCGTCTGGTTCGGCGAGATGCCGCTGGAGATGGAGCGGATCCTCGACGCCCTGACCGGCTGCGGGCTGTTCCTGTCGATCGGCACCTCGGGCAACGTCTATCCGGCCGCCGGCTTCGTGCAGGAGGCGCGCGCCTACGGCGCCTACACGGTTGAGTTGAACCTGGAGGAGACCTCGGGCTCCGGCCTGTTCCACGAGGCACGCAAGGGCCCGGCGAGCGAGCTGGTGCCTACCTTCGTCGAGGAGCTGCTGGCCCGGCGGTGAGCGACGACGGACGTGGTGGCGCGGCCAAGCCGGCGCTGCGCCGCGCCGGCACGGCCTGCCCGGGTGGCGGCGACGCTGGCGCCACCGATGACGGGCCTGCTGCGGCGCCAGGAAATGAAGGCACGGCCCCGATGGCAAGCGGTCGGCCGGCGGCCAGCCTCGATGGTCTGCTGACGGAGGTACGGGCCTGCCGGGTGTGCGCCGCGCATCTGCCGCATGAGCCGCGCCCGGTGCTGCGGGCCAGCCTGACGGCGCGGCTCTTGATCGTCGGGCAGGCGCCGGGCAGCAAGGTGCACGCGAGCGGCATCCCGTGGAACGATCCGAGCGGCGACCGGCTGCGCGTCTGGCTCGGCCTCGACCGGGAGCGCTTCTACGACGAGAGCCGCATCGCCATCGTGCCCATGGGCTTCTGCTATCCCGGCGTTGACGCCAAGGGCGGCGACCGGCCGCCGCGCAAGGAGTGCGCGCCGCTCTGGCACGCGCCACTGCTGGCGCTGATGCCGGCGGTCGAGCGGATCCTGCTGGTCGGCAGCTACGCGCAGGCGCGCTATCTCGGCCCCCGGCGCAAGGCGACCATGACCGAGACGGTGCAGGCGTGGCGCGACTACGGCCCGCGGTTTCTGCCCCTGCCCCATCCGAGTTGGCGCAACACGGCGTGGCTGAAGCGGAATCCGTGGTTCGAGGAGGAACTGCTCCCCGCGCTTCGGCGCGAGGTGGCCACGCTCGATTGAGGCATCGTCGTCCTTCACGGGGCGAGCCCTCATCGGCCTTCCTGCACAGCCAGCCGGAAGCCCGGCCGGGAGCATGGCTCATGACCCGGATCGTGCCGGACGCCACCACCGCGTGGGCGCCATGGTCGACGCCGCGTTGACGCGGGAGCCGCCGGTCGTCACGCGCCGGGGGTGCCGAGGCTGGATCCACTCACGGCGTGAGCAGCGCCCGCCAGGACCGGCCGGCGGGCGCCAAAGCCCCGTGGCTGCAGGATCGCCGGGCACCTCGGCTGAGCGCTACAGGCAGGGCGACAGCTCCTGGCCGCCGACATGGCGCAGCCGCCAGTCACG
>CAZTHL010000093.1:0-10700 GCA_964613585.1 uncultured Mycobacteriaceae bacterium
TGATCGACCTGATCGAGCGGTGGCGGACGCAAGCCGTCGAGGCAAGCGTCCGGGTAACCACCCAAGAACGACGCGCAGCAGAAGTTGCGTGTCGAGGCGATCCGTCTTGGCACGTCGCCGGTCCCTTGAGACCGCCACGCTGCTGGCATGAAGGACGAGCCCCTCAATGCCGCGCTGCCGCAGCCAGCGCGCGAGCCAGAAACCGTCACGGCCCGCCTCGTAGGTGACGACGATCCGCGAGATCGGGCCTACGCGCCCACCGAATACAAGGTTGCAGCGCACGTGATGTGCGCCCTGCAAGCCGGCTCCACCTCGGGACTAGCGTCCGTCTTCCCCGTAGAACGGAGAGCGCTATCAAGCCAACAAATCCCTTGCCACCAAGAGCCCCATACAAGTGTCATGTAGCGGGCTCGCTGGACCGCCCATTCGTCGTTTTGCTCGAGCAGCAGGGCGCCGACCAGCCGTGTGATCGCCGCCTCGTTGGGGAAGATGCCGACGACCTCGGTGCGCCGCTTGATCTCGCCGTTCAGGCGTTCGAGCGGGTTGGTCGAGTGCAGCTTGGCCCGGTGCTGGGCGGGGAAGTGCATGTAGGCCAGGACGTCCTCTTCGGCGTCGTCCATCAGCTTGGCAAGCTTCGGCAGCCGGGCGCGCAGCTGATCGGCGACGCTGCGCCACTGGGTCTTTGCGGCTTGGTGGGTTTCCTGGGCGAAGGCGGTGGCGACGAAGGCCGAGACGACGCGGCGGCCGCTCTTGCCGGCGTGCGCCAGGGCGTTGCGCATGAAATGGACCCGGCAGCGTTGCCAGGTGGTGCTCAGGACGCGCGCGACCGCCGGCTTGATGCCTTCGTGGGCGTCGGAGATCACCAGCTTGACGCCGCGCAAGCCCCGCCGGGCCAGGCCGCGCAGGAAATCGGTCCAGAACGGTTCCGCCTCCGACGGGCCGATCTCCATGCCGAGCACCTCGCGCCGCCCGTCGGTGTTGACGCCGATCGCCATGATCGCCGCGACCGAGGTGACGCGACCATGCCGGCGGACCTTGACGTAGGTGGCATCGATCCAGAGGTAGGGCCAGTCGCCTTCGATCGGGCGGGTCAGGAAGGCGCCGACCCGCTCGTCGATCTCCGAGCACAGCCGCGATACCTGGCTCTTGGACACCCCCGTCATGCCGAGCGCCTTGACCAGGTCGTCGACCGACCGGGTCGACACGCCCTGGACGTAGGCCTCCTGGATCACCGCGGCGAGCGCCTTCTAGGCCATGCGCCGGGGCTCCAGGAAGCTCGGGAAATAGCTGCCCTTGCGCAGCTTGGGGATGCGCAGCTCCACCGCCCCCGCCCGGGTCTCCCAGACCCGGTCGCGGTAGCCGTTGCGCTGGACCAGCCGATCGGGGCTCTTCTCGCCGAGGCCGGCGCCGGTGCGCGCGCCGACCTCCAGCTCCATCAGCCGTTCGGCGGCGAAGCCGATCATCTCGCGCAGCAGATCGGCATCGCCGCTCTTCTCCAACAGGCCGCGCAGGACCATCATGTCCTCGGTCATCGTGGGGTCCTCCAGGTCGGGGTAAGGTCGGGCAACACAACCCTAACCGGACACCGCGATGGCCGCCCGCTATGGATAACCGGCCCGTCTCCGCCAGACTCACGGCGGTCGCGGCGACGGGCCGGTTACCCACAGCTACACCACGCCATGGGACATCAACGGATCGGGCGCCTATTCCCGGCGGGCGTCCCAGTCGACCCGTCCGCGCCTCAGGCGCGCTGTGCCCTCGGTCGGCGCACCGACCTGGACATCCCCCTGGAGGGCGGCAGGGCCGGTTCCTGCAGGACCCATAGGGAACGGGCATCGGTGTCATCCGACCTCCGGCCGCTGCCGGAAGGACCCGCCAACAGCCCATGCGTGGGACTTACGGCCGAGTTTTCCTTGAATAAGACTCGATTTTCCTATATCAAGGCCGCGTCGTGGGAGGCGAGGACGGCTGGGAGGGGAGCGCGGCATGGTGTTCGGAACCGGCAGCGGGGAGACGGTTCACCGGCGGGGCGGCTCCGGGGACCAGCCGGGGCCGGCGGGTCGGGGCCAAGGTTTTGATCCGGCTCGTTCTTGTGCACTGCAGCATGATCGGGCCGGCGGCCGGAGCCTACGGACGCCTACATTTCGCGACCGGATCGGCGTAGGGCTTCAGCGCGGCGGCCGCGCCCACCGTGGCGCCGCCGCCAGGACCGTGGGCCTAATGCACCGCGGCCCAGCTGTCGCCGATGTTGGCGTCGGCGACGAGCGGGACCTCGAGCGAGGCAGATCCCTCCATCACCTGCTTGACCAGCGCGGCCGCCTGCTCCGCCTCCCCCTCCGGGGCCTCGAGCAGCAGCTCGTCGTGGACCTGGAGCAGCATGCGGGTCGTCAGGCCGGCCCGGGCCAGGGCGCCCGGGATCCGCACCATGGCGCGCTTGATGATGTCGGCGGCGGTGCCCTGGATCGGCGCGTTGATCGCCTGCCGCTCGGCGAAGCCGCGGCGCGCCGGGTTCGGGTCCTTGATCGCCGGGATGTGCACCTTGCGGCCGTAGAGCGTGGTGACGAAGCCGCGCTCCCGGCACTCCTTCTTCGTGCGGTCCATGTAGGCCTTGAGCTCGGAGAACCGCTCCAGATAGGCGTCGATGAAGGCCTTGGCCTCGCTCTGCGGGATGCCGAGCTGGGCGGCCAGGCCGAACGGCGAGATTCCGTAGATGATGCCGAAGTTGATGGTCTTGGCGCGGCGGCGGATCTCCGGCGTCATCCCGGCCAGGGGCACGCCGAACACCTGGCTCGCCGTCATGGCATGGATGTCGATGCCGTCGCGGAACGCCTGGCGCAGCGTCGCGATGCCGGCGATGTGCGCGACCAGGCGCAGCTCGATCTGGCTGTAGTCGACCGAGATCAGCCGGTGGCCCGGCTCCGGCACGAAGGCCTCGCGGATCTTGCGGCCCTCCTCGGTACGCACCGGGATGTTCTGCAGGTTGGGCTCGTTCGAGGACAGCCGGCCGGTGTTGGTCGCCGCCAGGCTGAACGAGGTGTGCACCCGCCCTGTGCGCGGGTTGATGTCCTCGACCAGGGCGTCGGTGTAGGTGCCCTTGAGCTTGGCGAGCTGGCGCCAGTCGAGCACGCGCCGGGCGATGTCGTGGCCCTGGGCGGCGATCACCTCGAGCACGCCCGAATCCGTGCTGTAGGTGCCGCCCTTGCTCTTCCGGCCGCCGGGAATGCCCATCTCGCCGAACAGCACCTCGCCCAGCTGCTTGGGCGAGCCGACGTTGAACGGATGGCCGGCCAGGCGGTGGATCTCGGCCTCCAGGGTTGCCAGGCGTTCGGAAAATTCGGTCGACAGACGCTGCAGCCGGGCGCGGTCGACCTTGACCCCGTGCATCTCCATCTCGCCGATCACCGCCACCAGCGGCCGCTCGAGGGTCTCGTAGACCGTGGCCATGCGCTCCGGCACCAGCCGCGGCTTGAGCACGGTGAACAGCCGCCGGGTCACCTCGGCGTCCTCGGCGGCATAGTCCCGCGCGCGCTCGAGCGGCACCTGATCGAAGGTGATCTGGTGCTTGCCGCTGCCGCACACCTCCTCGTACTTGATCGTCCGGTGGTTGAGGTGCAACTGGGCCAGCTCGTCGAGGCCGTGGCCATGGGCGCCGCCGTCGAGCACATAGGACAGCAGCAGAGAGTCGTCCGACGGCGCCGGGCGCACGCCGTTGCGCGCCAGGATCTGCCAATCGTATTTGAGGTTGTGGCCGATCTTGAGGACCGACGGGTCCTCGAGCATGGGCTTGAGGATGGCGAGCGCCCGGGCGAGCGGGATCTGCCGGGGCGCCTCGGCGGCGTCCAGGTCGAGCCCGTCGGGCTTGCGGTGGCCCACGGGCACGTAGCAGGCGCGGCCCGGATGGACGCAGAGCGAGATCCCCGCCAGGGCGGCGCGGGCGCCGTTGAGGGAGTCGGTCTCGGTGTCGACGGCGACCAGGCCGGCCTCAAGCGCCTCGGCGGCCCAGGCCTCGAGCGCCGCCTCGTCCTGCACCAGCTCGTAGACCGGGCCCTCCGCCGCACCCGGCCCGGCCTCGGCGACCACGGCCGCGCCCGGGGCGCCGGCGCCGTACAGCTCGTTCTCGACCCGGGCGGCGATCGACTTGAACTCCTGCTCGCGCAGGAAGGCGAGCAGCTTGGTCCGGTCGGCCAGGTCGATGCGGATGTCCTCGAGCGCCAGCGGCAGGTCGACCGCGTCGTCGAGCCGGACCAGCCGGCGCGACAGGCGGGCGTCCTCGGCATGGTCGATCAGCGCCTGGCGCCGCTTCGGCTGCTTGATCTCGCCGGCCCGGGCGAGCAGCGTCTCCAGGTCGCCGTAGGTGTCGATCAGCTGGGCCGCGGTCTTCGGACCGATGCCGGGCACGCCCGGCACATTGTCGGTGGCGTCGCCGGCCAGCGCCTGCAGATCGACCATCTTGTCCGGCGGCACGCCCCATTTCTCGCGCACGGCGGCGGCGTCGATCGGGAGGGTCTTGATCGGGTCGAGCATGGTGACGTCGTCGTCGACCAGCTGCATCAGGTCCTTGTCGGAGGAGACGATGACCACCTTCGCGCCCCGGGCGCGGGCCCGGCGGCAGTAGGAGGCGATCAGGTCGTCGGCCTCGTAGCCCTCGATCTCCAGCTGCGGCAGGCCGAACGCGTTGGTCGCCGCGCGGATCAGGCCGAACTGCGGCACCAGGGCCTCCGGCGGCTCGGCGCGGTTGGCCTTGTAGTCGGGCGAGATCCGCTTGCGGAAGGTGTCCTCCGAGGCGTCGAACAGCACCGCCACCCGGCTCGCCTTCAGCTCCGCCAGCAGCTTGATCAGCATGGTGCAGAAGCCGTAGACGGCATTGACCGGGGTGCCGTCGGCCCGGCGGGTCATCATCGGCAGGGCGTGGAAGGCGCGGAAGATGTAGCCCGAGCCGTCGATCAGGTAATAGACCTCGGGCCCGGCCGCGGCCTCGGCGGTCGGGGCGGCCTCCGGGCCCGGGCCGTTCAGCTCCGGGGTGGCCGGCTCCGGGGTGGCCGGCTCCGGGGTGGCCGGCGCCTCGAGGGGGCTGTCGCTCATGGGCCCCAGGATAGGGCATCGGCGCGCCGGCCGCTATTCGTCCGGCCGGGCCGCGGGCTCCTTGACGCCGATCAGCACGATCCCGCCCAGGATCACCAGGACCAGCACCGGGGCGAGGCCGATCCTCTGGCTCGCCGTGGCGGCGGTGACGGCGGCGACCAGCGCCGGGCCGACGAAGGCGGTCAGCTTGCCGGAGGCCTGGAAGAAGCCGAACATCTCGGTCGTCAGGTCGGGCGGGGCCAGGCGCACCATCAGCGAGCGGCTGGCCGACTGGGTCGGGCCGATGAACAGGCCCATGGGGAGGGCGAGCGCCCACAGCCAGGCCTCGGACTCGATGACCAGCAAGGGGCTGCCGAACAGCAGCAGGCCGCCCAGGCCGACCAGGATGGTGCGGCGCGGCCCGATGATGTCGTCGATGAAGCCGAACAGGGCGGCGCCCAGACCGGCGGTGACGTTGAGGGCGATGCCGAACAGCAGCACCTCCTCCACCTCCATGCCGAAGGTGCCGGCGACATAGATGCCGCCGAAGCTGAACAGGGTGTTGAGCCCGTCGATGTAGAGGATGCGGGCGATCAGGAAGCGGACGATGTTCCTGTAGGCGCGCAGCTTGCGGACGGTGTCGGCCAGCTGGGCGAGACCGCGGCGGGTGGCCGCCCCGAGCGACAGGCCGGTCGACGGCCGGTCGGGGGTGAGCAGGAACAAGGGCAGGGCGAACAGCGCGAACCACAGGGCGACGAACGGGCCGACGACGCGGACATGCTCGGCCGCCGCCGTGTCGAGCGGGATCAGCGGATTGTCGGCCCGGACGAACAGCACCAGGGACAGGGCCAGGCAGGACAGGCCGCCGGCGTAGCCCAGGCCCCAGGCCCAGCCGGACCAGCGGCCGATCCGGCTCGGCGGGACCAGGGCCGGCAGCTGGCTGTCGTAGAACACGAGCGCCAGGTGGAAGGACAGGGTGCCGAGGCCGACCAGGACGAGGGCCGGGACGGCGTCGGCCGGGTCGGGCTCGATCCACCACAGCGCGGCGGTGGCGACGACGCAGGTGGCGGTGGCGGCGCCGAGCCAGCGCTTGAGGCGGCCGCGGTTGTCGGCGACGGCGCCGGCGATCGGGCTGAGGACGGCGATGGCGAGGCCGGAGAGCGACAGCATCCAGCCCCACAGGCTGGTGCCCTCGGTGGCCGAGGGCGCGACCTCGCGGGCGAAGTAGGCGCTGAACACGAAGGTCAGGATGACCGTGGCGAAGCCGTTGGTGGCCCAGTCGTAGACGGCCCAGGACCAGAGCGCGCGCCGGGGGACCGGGCCGCGCGGCGGCCGGGCCGCCCCGGGCTCGGCGGTCCCCGGCTCGGCGGTCCCCGGCTCGGCCGCCCCGGGCTCGGCGGAAGGTGTGCTCATCCGGTGTCCTGGGGCTCCCTTCGGGGGTCCCTTCGAGGCAGGCTCGGCTCCGCGGGAACGGGGCTCGGGGGGAGGCCGTCGAGACTAGCGGACCGGGTGGCGGTCGGCCAGCGCGGCGACCTCCTGGTGCAGGGCGTCGACCAGGCGCTGGCGGTCGTCGTCGCCCCGGCCGCGCCGGATCAGCTCCTGCTGGGTCAGCGGCCGACCGTAGACCACGCTGACCGGCCGCGGCCGCGGGAAGCGCCGGGAGCGCGGATAGGCCTCGAGCGTGCCCTTGAGGTGCACCGGGACCAGCACCGCGTCCGTGCCCTCGATCAGGGTGCCGAGGCCGGGCATGAAGCGCTTCAGGGTGCCGTCGCGCGAGATCGAGCCCTCCGGGAACCACACCAGCATGTCGCCGCGCTCGAGCACCCGCTTGGCCAGCGGCACGCTCAGACCGCCGGTCTGCCCCGGCTGCACGGGGAACACCTGGGCGGCCCGGCTGAACAGGCGGGTGAGCCGGTTGGGGAACAGATAGGTGGTGGTGCCGGCCCAGTAGACCCGCCGCATCTGCCGGTAGGGCAGCCCGGCGCCGACGGTGAAGGCGTCGAGGAAGCTGACATGGTTCGGCGTCAGCACCACCGGGCCCGACGCGGGGATCGATTCCACGCCGCTCTGGCGGTGTCGAAAGCCGAGCTTGAGGACCAGCCGATTGAGGCCGAACAGCATCAGCCCGAGCCAGCGGGCGGGGCCCTGGCGCGGCTCGATCCACTGCTCCTGCTCGGCGCTCGGCGTCTCGGGCTCGGCGTCCTCGGGCGCCTCGGCCTTGGCGCGGATCGCCTCGTGCAGCAGGTCGCGCACCGTCTGCACCCGCTCCAGCGCGTCGCGGCGTACGGCCAGGCCGGCCTGGTCCTGCAGCTCCAGGGTCAGGGTGACCCATTCCAGGGAGTCGATGCCGAGGTCGGCCTGCAGGTCGGCGTCGAGGGCGACCGGCCGGTCCGGGTGGCGACGCTTCAGGAACTCCCAGACCCGACTCGCCTCGGGCGCGCTCAGCAGCGAGGCGTCCTCCTCGCTCAGCTCGCGCCGCTCCGGGGCGCGGCGGCCCTCGGCGATGCGGTCGTACAGCTCCGGCAGCCGGTGCCGGCGCAGCTTGCCGAGCGGGGTGCGCGGCAACGGCTGGCGGGTCTCGACGAAGTCGCCGATGCGCAGATGGGCCGGCAGCGCCTGGCCGCCGACGCGCATGGCCTGGCGCACCGCCTCCTCCGGCTCGACCCCGGCCTGGCGCAGCCCCTCCGGATCGGGCACGACGATGCCGACCAGGCGGCCGTCGCGCTCGAGGACGGCGACCTCCTTGATCACTTCCCGGGCCTGGTAGGCGGTCTCGGCCTCCTCGGGGAAGATGTTCTTGCCGCCGGCCAGCACGATGGTCTCGGAGCGGCGGCCGGCGATCCGCAGGAAGCCGTCGGCGTCGACATGGCCCAGGTCGCCGGTGCGGAACCAGCCGCCGGGGGCGAAGGCGGCCTCGGTCTTGTCCGGCAGCCCGTGGTAGCCGGCGAAGACGTTGGGGCCGCGCACCAGGATCTCGCCGTCGCGGGCCTCGCCGTTCTCGGGCCGGCCCTCCTCCTCGCCGGGGGCGACCGAGCGGTCGATGTCGATCTCGACGCCCTTGAGCGGGGCGCCGGCGGTCTCGATGTTGGCGCGGCCGCGGGTGTTGAAGGTGACGATCGGGCTGGTCTCGGTCAGGCCGTAGCCGGACAGCAGCTCCCAGCCGAGCCCCTCGAGCTGCCGGGCCAGGCGCGGCTCGAGCCGGGCCCCGCCGGAGACCATGAGCTCGAGCTCGGGCGCGATGCGCGCGCGGAACGGCCGGAACAGCCTCATGCCGAAGCGCCAGCCGAGGCGCCGGCGGGCCCGGGTGGACAGGCCGAGCAGCCCCTCGAAGACCAGCGCCGGCACCCGTCCCTGCGCCTTCAGCCGGCCGCGCACGGCGTCCATCAGCGCGGTGTAGAGACGGGGCACGCCGATCATGACGGTGGCCCGCCCCTCGCGCAGGGCGGCGACGATCTGCGGCCCGGTCAGCCCCTCGGGGAAGACGATGGCGATGCCGAGCGCCATGGGGGTGAGCATGCCGACCACGAACGGGTAGACGTGGTAGAGCGGCAGCGGCAGGACCACCCGGTCCTCGGCGGTGACCAGGTCCTCCCGGAGCAGCCCCTCAACGCAGAACCAGATGTTGGCGTGGCTGAGCGGCACGCCCTTGGGCCGCCCGGTGGTGCCGGAGGTGTAGAACAGCGCCGCCCGGTCGTCGCCGCCGAGGTCGGGCAGCCCGGCCGGCGCCGCGGCGAGCAGGGAGCGCCAGGAGCGGCCCGCCTCGCCGTCGGCGTCGCGGTCGAGCAGGCGGACATCGAGCTCGATCGCCCCGCCGTCGTCGGGCGCGGTGACCGCGCCCAGGGTCTCGAGCCGGTCGGCGGTGGCGAAGGCGCGGCGGCAGCCGCTGTCGCGCAGCGCGTGGCGCAGGTCGTCGGCGGCCATGACCGTGTCGAGCGGGACCACGGTGCCGCCGGCGGCGATGACCGCGAGGGCGGCGCAGACCCATTCCGGCCGGTTGGAGCCGAGCAGGGCGACCGGCTCGCCGCGCTCCAGCCCCGCCTCGAGCAGGCCGGCGGCGAGCCGCACCGTGCTGTCGCGCAGAACAGCGAAGCTCCAGGCCGCGTCCTGGCCGGCGATCTGCAGGGCCGGATTATCGCCGCGCTCCGCGAAGCGGTGCAGGATCCTGGTCAGCGACGGCGGGTCGCCCCGCGACGCCTCGCGTGGACCTCGGTCATGATGGGTATCCGCGCGCATGTCAGCCCGTCCCGTCGCTCCCTCCGGCGGGAGCCAGCGCCTTGACGCTCACCCCCGCGCGACCGCTTTAACGACTTGTCAGCAGAATGGCACTATTTCCGGGGCTTGAAGAGGCCGTCCGAGTGCCGGCATCCCCGCGCACCGGCCACCGCCGGCCCGGCGCCCCGCGCCGAGGCGGAGCCTTTGCCCGCTCCCCGATACCGTCGACGCGGTCCGGCGCCGGCCCGGCCCGGACCCGGCAAGTCCCTTTACGCCGGCCCGCCCGCGAGCCGTCATTCCGGGGAACATCCCTCGGGACCGGCCGGTCGGCCGGGCGCCGGGCGGGCCGGTCGCCGGCATGCCCGCACACGGCGAGGGCCGGCCGGCCGGGCACATGACAAGAAGATTTACACAACAGCCGGCCGCGGTCCGGGCATGATCCTCAACAGGCTGAAGACACAGCAGGTTTCCCGGCGGCACAGGCCTTGCTTTGGGACCGGGATCGCATTCGGGATGCGCGGCGCCCCCGGGCATCCGAGGCCGCGGCGGCGCGGCCGAGTCAGCCAGGGAGGACGACCATGATCCGGATCGAGGCCGAGGCGATGGAGCGCAGCGGCTACTGGCGGGTGACCGACGCCGAGGCCTCCGGCGGCACCGCCTACGCCATCGGCTCCGGCGACAGCGGCCGCGCCTCGGCCACCTTCCAGGGCGAGCTCGCCGAGTACCGCCTCGCCGTCCGCCTGCTCGACAGCAGCCTCGGCGCCGGCGCCGACCAGGCCAGCCTGACCCTGCGCGTCGACGGCGAGGACATCGGCACCCTCGCCCTCGACCGCGACGACGACCTCTACCGCCTGGAGGCCCTCGAGACCACCGCCGTGCTCGGTCCCGGCAGCCGGATCGAGGTGGTCGGCGTCCGCGGCGGCTACGACAAGGCCCGCTTCGACTTCCTCGAGCTGACCCCGGTCGCCGCCGTCGCGCCGCCGCCCGAGGCCAACGCCGCCCCGGCCGCCGCCGACGACAGCGCCGCCACCGACGCCGGCGCCGCCGTCACCCTGGCCGTCCTCGACAACGACACCGACCCCGACGGCGACCCGCTCACCATCCGCGAGGCCGCCGGCGCCGCCCACGGCACCGTCGCCGTCACCGCCGACCACCGCCTCCTCTACACCCCCGACCCGGGCTTCACCGGCACCGACGGCTTCACCTACACCGTCGACGACGGCCGCGGCGGCACCGACACCGCCGCCGTCACCGTCACCGTCGCCCCGCCGCCCGACGACGACGGCGCCGACCCCGAGCCCGCGCCCGAGCCCGAGCCCGAGCCCGACCCCGAGCCCGACCCCGACCCCAATCCCGCGCCGATCGGCGACCCGATCCGGATCGAGGCCGAGGCGATGGAGCGCAGCGGCTACTGGCGGGTGACCGAC
>CAZTHL010000093.1:10800-14665 GCA_964613585.1 uncultured Mycobacteriaceae bacterium
CGTCCGCGGCGGCTACGACAAGGCCCGCTTCGACTTCCTCGAGCTGACCCCGGTCCAGGGCTCGGCCACCGTCGGCACGACCGGCTCGGACGCGCTCAACGGCAGCGCCGGCGACGACATCCTCCTCGGCGGCGTTGGCGACGATGGTCTTAACGGGGGCGCCGGCGCCGACTGGCTCCAGGGCGGCACCGGGCATGACATCCTGCGCGGCGGACCGGGCACGGACACCGCCAGCTTTCGGGACTCCCACGGCGCCGTGCGCGCGGATCTCGAGGCCGGCGCGGCCAACCATGTCGCCCGGATCATGCCCATGGGCGACTCGATCACCTACGGGGTCGTCACGTCGGCGGACAGCGGCACCGGCGGCTACCGCCCGGCCCTCCTGTCGGCGATCGAGGACGACGGCCTCGCCGTGGATCTTGTGGGCAGCGTCTCCTCCGGCGGCGCCGGGCTGGCCGACCCGGACCATGAGGGGCACCCGGGCTGGACCATCCCGCAGCTGCGGGCCGAGGTCGACGCCTTCCTGTCGGCCGGGCGTCCCGACGCCATCCTGCTGATGATCGGCACCAACGACACCGACGACTATTCCGTCGAGCAAATGCTGGCGAACCTGTCCGGGCTCATCGACGACATCTTCGGGGCCTCGCCGGACACTCACCTGTTCCTGGCGACGATCCCGCCCGCGGACCCGGAACGGGACGCCGCCCGGCTGGTGCGGTCCGAGGAGTACAACGCCGCCCTGCCCGACCTGGTGGCCGCCAACGCCGCCGCGGGACGCAGCATCGCGCTGGTCGACATGAGCGCGGTCACGGCGGCCGACCTCGCCGATCCGGTGCATCCGACCGCCGAGGGGTATCTCAAGATCGCCGAGGCGTGGAAGGCGGCCCTGGACACCGTGCCGATCGAGCTCGGCAGCTATGCCTTCGACCGCGACTCGCTCGACGGCATCGAGAACCTCGTCGGCAGCAACTTCGACGATCATCTTGCCGGCAGCGCCGGGGCCAACCGGCTAGCCGGCGGGCTCGGCGACGACCACCTCGCGGGCCGCGGCGGCGATGACATCCTGGACGGCGGCGGCGGGATCGACGTGATGACCGGCGGCGCCGGCGCCGACCGGTTCATCTGGGATGCCGCCGACCTTGGCGCCGGCGTCGACGTCATCACCGACTTCGACCCGTCCGCCGACAGCCTGGATGTGGTCGATGCGCTGATCGGCCCCGCGGGCCCGGCGGCACCCTCCGCGGAATGGATCCGCTACCGGGACGAGGGCGAGGACACCATCGTCTCGGTCGACCGCGACGGGGCCGGAGACCGGCACGGATTCCTCGACCTGGTCCGCCTCGAGGGCGTGGCCTCGGGCGACCTGCTCTTCTAGAGCGTGTCCGCGTAATAGAGCGTGTCCGCGTAATAGAGCATGTCCGAGTGACAAGGCATCGGCACCGGCCCGCTCCTCCGCCCGGCCACCCCAAGCGTGCTGCCGGCGGGTGGCCGGGCGGGCAGCAGGCCGGCGATGCCCCTTCCGCCGGAGACGCTCCGGCAGAGGGTGACCCGGGGCAGCGGGCCGGGCCCGGTCCGCCATGGCCGTGTCGCGAGGGTCGCCGGGCGGCGTCCGGTCCGGCCGGCCCGACATCGTCTTCATCGGATGTTTACGGCGTCAAGGGTTTGCTCGGAAGGACGAGCCGGCGCAGCCCAGGGCGTGACCGTTGCCCCCGCGGGTCCGGCTCGATGCCGGCAGCCTCGGATCAAGGCGCGCGACATGGACGGGATCGCTCGGGCACCGGGCCTCTGGCATCGATGACGCTGCATTCCGCTTGCCTTCCCGCCCGCTGGCCGGCCGACCGGCCGCCGACGCTGACCGTCGCCGTCGACACGGAGAGCGAGTTCGACTGGGCCCGCGGCTACGAGCGGACCAGCCGGTCGATCGGCCATCTGCGCCGCCTGGGGACGCTCCAGGCGGTGTTCGACCGCCACGGCATCCGGCCGGTCTATCTCGTCGACTATGCGGTCGCGGACCAGGAGGCCGGCGTCCGCCCGGTCCGGGAGATCGTCGAGGACGGTCGGGCGCTGCTTGGCGCGCACCTGCATCCCTGGGTCACGCCGCCGTTTCACGAGGCGCTCGGCCCGCGCAGCTCCTACCCCGGCAACCTGCCGGCGCGCCTGGAGCGGGAGAAGCTGATCAGCCTGACCCGCCGGATCGAGCAGCGGTTCGGCGAGCGGCCCCGGGTCTACAAGGCCGGCCGCTACGGCCTCGGCCCGAACAGCCTCGCCCTGCTCGACGCCCTCGGCTACACGGTCGATCTCAGCCCCGGGCCGCCCATGGACTTCTCCGCCGACGGCGGGCCGGACTACTCGGGCTGGTCGTGCGCGCCGTTCTGGCATGGCGGCGTCGGCCGCCTGCTGTCAATCCCGGCCAGCGGCGCCTATTGCGGCCGGCTGCAGCGGCACGGGCGCGCTCTCTACCACGGCCGCCGGTTCACCCGGGCCCGGGCCTGCCGCGCACTCGGCGTCCTGTCGCGGCTCGGCCTGATCGACCGGATCTGGCTGTCGCCCGAGGGCTACTCGTTTCGCCAGCTGCGCCGGCTGACGACCACCCTGCTCGGCCGCGGCCTCCGCACCTTCAGCCTCAGCCTGCACTCGCCGTCGATCGAGCCGGGCCACACGCCCTATGTCCGCTCGACCGGCGACCGGGACCGCCTGTTCGCCACCCTCGACCGCTACTTCTCGTTCTTCTCCGGCACGCTCGGCGGCCGCTTCGCGACGCCGGTCGAGATCCGCGACGTGCTGCGGGCAGACCCGGCCCCGGCGTCGCCGTCCGCCCCCATCTCACGCCGCCCGGGCCGGCAGCCCCTCGAGGAAGCCGAGCAGCCGGTCGAACTGGATGTCGCGGGATAGGCCGGCGCGCGCCGCCTCGGGCAGGGCCGGCAGATGCCCGCGCTCCCGCTTCTCCGCAAGCCAGCGGCCGAGCTGCCCGGCGATGATGTCCGGGTCGTTGCTGAACAGCCCGGCCTGCCGCTCCCGGATCAGGCGCGCCGGCACGCCGTCCTCCAGGCCGAGGCCGAGGATCGGCCGTCGGGCGCCCAGATACTCGAACACCTTGCCCGGGATGTTGCCCGGGTCGAGCGGGTTGTTCCATTGCAGGAACAGCAGGACATCGGCGCCGCATTGCGCGGCCAGGGCGTCCCGGTACGGGATGCTGCCGTTGATCTCGACCCGGTCGGCGACACCGCAGGCGGCGGCCAGCCGCTCGACCAGCGCGGGCGCCGCGCCGAAGAAGCGGACGCGCACCGGCCGGTCGGCGCCGAGCCGGCGGATCGCCTGGAACACCGGCGTCGGGTCGCGCTTTCCGGCATAGATCTGCCCGGTATAGACCAGGGTCAGCGCCCCGTCCGCGCCGGCCCGCCGCGTCTCCGGGTCCGGCTCCGGGTCGGGAAAGTCCCGCGGATCGTAGCCGTTGTAGACGGTGATCGCCGGCTTGCCGAAGCGGGCGCCGAGGGTCCCGGTCCAGACATCGGAGACGGTGACGATGGCCGCCGCGGTGGCGACGACGCGCCGCTCCAGGGCCTCCTGCCGGCGCCGGTGCCAGGAGGGCCAGTCCTCGCCGATGTAGGCGTCGTCCGACCAGCGGTCGCGGTACTCGGCGACCCAGGGCGTGCCGAGCGCGCGGCCGAGCGCGGCGGCGACGAGGAAGCCGGTGAACGATGGCCCGCTGGTGTAGACGAGGTCGGGCCGCCAGTCCCGGCAGACCCGCCGGCCGGCCCGGATCGCCGCCCGGCGCCAGCCGATGCGCTTGTCGGGAATGTTGGTGCCGTAAACCCAGAGATCGTTGGCCCGCCGCAGCCAGTCCCGCCCGGCGCCCGCCGCCGGG
>CAZTHL010000094.1:0-14185 GCA_964613585.1 uncultured Mycobacteriaceae bacterium
GATGCCGGGCATGGAGATGCCGGGCATGGAGATGCCGGGCATGGAGATGCCGGGCATGGAGATGCCGGGCATGGAGATGCCGGGCATGGAGATGCCGGGCATGGAGATGCCGGGCGCGGCGATGCCGGGCGCGGCGATGCCCGGCGGCGGGGCGAGGGCCGCCGGGGCGAGGGCAGGAGCGTGGCGCCATGACCCTGGGCGCCGCGACCCGCCTGCCGCGCACCCTGGTACTGGTCGGCCTGATGGGCGCCGGCAAGACCGCCATCGGCCGGCGCATCGCGGTCCGGCTCGGCCTCGGCTTCCTTGACGCCGACCGCGAGATCGAGCGCGCGGCCGGCTGCACCATCGCGGAGATCTTCCGCCACTACGGCGAGCCGGCGTTCCGCGACGTCGAGCGGCGGGTCATCGGCCGGCTGCTGGGCCGCCCGCCGCACGTGCTGGCGACCGGCGGCGGCGCCTTCATGGACCCGGCGACACGCCGGCTGATCGCCGAGCGCGCCATCTCGGTCTGGCTGCGCGCCGATCTGGATGTGCTGGTGCAGCGCACGGCGCGGCGCGGCCATCGTCCGTTGCTGCAGCAGGGTGAGCCGCGCGACGTTCTGGCGCGGCTCAAGGGCGAGCGCGACCCGGTCTATGCCGAGGCCGACCTGGTGGTGGACAGCCGGGACGTGCCGGTCGAGGACACCGTCGAGGCCGTGCTCGCGGCGCTCGGCCGGCACCTCGAGTCGGCCGAGGCCGGCGCGCCGGAGCGCTGAGATGGTCGCGACCGGCACCGCCGCCGTGGCGGCCGAGACGGTCCGGGTGGAGCTGGGCCCGCGCGGCTACGACATCCGCATCGGCGCCGGGCTGCTGGAGGCCGCCGGCCCGGCGCTCGCCGCCGTCTGCCCGGGCCGGTCCACGGTGGTGATCGCCGACGAGACGGTGGCCGGCCTGTACGGCGCGCGCCTCGCCGCCGCGCTCGAGGGTGCCGGGCTGTCCTGCCGCGCGATCACGGTGCCGCCCGGTGAGCGGTCGAAGAGCCTGGCGACCTTCGAGAGGGTGATCGACCGGCTGCTGGCCGACGGCCTGGAGCGCGGCACCACCATCATCGCGCTCGGCGGCGGGGTGGTCGGCGACCTGGCCGGCTTCGCCGCGGCCGTGGCCCTGCGCGGGGTGCCCTTCGTGCAGGTGCCGACCACCCTGCTGGCCCAGGTCGACAGCGCCGTCGGCGGCAAGACCGGGATCAACAGCCCCCACGGCAAGAACCTGATCGGGGCGTTCCACCAGCCGCGCCTGGTGCTGGCCGATGTCGACACCCTGGACACCCTGAGCCCGCGCGAGCGGCGCGCCGGCTATGCCGAGGTCGTCAAGTACGGGTGCATCGACCGGCCCGGCCTGCTCGCCTGGCTGGAGCGGGAGGGGCCGGCGCTGCTGGCCGGCGACCGCGACCGGCGGATCCGGGCGGTGGCGGAGAGCTGCCGGGCCAAGGCCGCCATCGTCGCCGCCGACGAGCGCGAGTCCGGCGCCCGGGCGCTGCTCAACCTGGGCCACACGTTCGGCCACGCGCTCGAGACCGAGAGCGGCTACGGCGATGTCCTGCTGCACGGCGAGGCGGTCGCCATCGGCATGGTGCTGGCGCTGCGCCTGTCGGCCCGGCTGGGGCTGGCGCCCGCCGCCGACGCCGCGCGGCTGGAGGCCCATCTGCGCGCGGTCGGCCTGCCGGCCTCGCCGCGCGACGTGGCCGGCGTGGCCTGGAACCTGGACCGGCTGATGGGCCATATGGCGAAGGACAAGAAGGTCCGGGACGGCCGGCTCACCTTCATCCTGGCGCGCGGGCTGGGGCAGGCCTTCGTGGCCCGCGACGTGCCGCCGGAGGCGCCGCGCGCGCTGCTCGCCGAGGCGCTGGGCGGGCCGGACGGGTAGCGGCCGGACGGCGGCCGGCGGCCGCCGCACACCGGGAGTCGTTGGAGCGGAAGGGGCATGGACGGCGCGGCGGATCAGCTGCTCACCTGGATCGGCAGCCTCGACTGGGGGGTGATCCTCACCTTCACCATCATCATCGGGCTGCTGTTCCTGTCCGGCTTCTTCTCCGGCTCGGAGACGGCGCTCACCGCGGCTAGCCGGGCGCGCATGCACCAGCTCGAGCAGGAGGGCGACAAGCGCGCGGTCATCGTCAACAAGCTGCGCGAGAACAAGGAGAACCTGATCGGCGCCATCCTGCTCGGCAACAACCTGGTCAACATCCTGGCCTCGGCTCTGGCCACCAGCGTGCTGATCGTGCTGGTCGGCGAGGCGGCGGTGCCGATCGCCACCGTGGTCATGACCCTGCTGGTGGTGATCTTCGCCGAAGTGCTGCCCAAGACCTACGCCATCAACAACGCCGACAAGATGGCGCTGGCGATCGGTCCGATCCTGCGCGTGGTCGAGCGCGTGTTCTCGCCGGTCACCAACACCATCGTGCTGCTGGTCAACGCCAGCCTGCGCGCGCTCGGCGCCCATATCGACCGCGCCACCATGGCCGACTATGTCGACGAGCTGCGCGGCGCCATCGAGCTGCACCGCGGGCCGGAGCAGGAGACCCGGCACGAGCGGGCCATGCTGCGCTCGATCCTCGACCTGACCAAGGTTGAGGTCTCGGAGATCATGACGCACCGGCGCAACCTCGTGGCGATCGACGCCGACCAGCCGACCCGGGACATCATCGACTCGGTGCTGGAGAGCCCGTACACCCGGATTCCCCTGTTCCAGGACGATCCGGACAACATCATTGGGGTGCTGCACGCCAAGGACGTGCTGCGCGCGCTGCTCAGCCACCGGGCCGACCTCGACACCCTCGACCCCCGCTCGATCGCCACCAAGCCGTGGTTCATCCCGGACACCACCAGCCTGCTCGACCAGCTGCAGAACTTCCGGGCGCGCCGGGAGCATTTCGCCCTGGTGGTCGACGAGTACGGCAGCCTGCAGGGCGTGGTGACGCTCGAGGACATCCTCGAGGAGATCGTCGGCGACATCTCCGACGAGCACGACGTGCCGGTCGCCGGCGTGCGGCCGCAGCCCAACGGCAGCTTCATCATCGACGGCACGGTGACGATCCGCGACCTCAACCGCCGGTTCGAATGGCGGCTGCCCGACGCGCGGGCCTCGACCCTGGCCGGCTTCGTGCTGCACGAGGCGCAGCGCATCCCCGAGGTCGGCCAGACCTTCACCTTCTACGGCTTCCGCTTCGAGATCCTGCGCCGCCAGCGCCACCAGATCACCTCGATCCGGGTGACCCCGCCGCAGCAGCTGTCGGACCGGCGGGCCGAGCCGCAGCGCTCGGCCGAGCCCGCCTGAGTCGAGCCGCGCGGGCCGCGACGGGCAGCGGCTGCTCGCCGGCGGCGGCGGGACCGGGCGGCTTTTGCCCGCGGTCGGGCGCCCCCATATCCCGGGGTGACACGGGCCGCCGGAGGCTCCGCCGGGCGGCCGTCGCCGTCGAGGGCGGCCGCGGCGCGGCGGCCCGGCCCGCCCGCCAGGATCAAGCCCGGAACGACCTCATGCCCTTGTCCGCCCCCGCCGAGCGCGAGCCCCTGCATCGGCGCCGCGTCGAGTGCCGCGGCTACCGCCGGCGTGACGGCCTGTGGGACATCGAAGGCCACCTCGTCGACACCAAGGACTACGCCTTCGACAACGAGCATCGCGGGCGCATCCAGCCTGGCGAGGCGCTGCACCGCATGGCGATTCGGCTGACCGTGGACGACCGCCTGACGATCCGCCGGGTCGAGGCGGTCACCGACGACGGTCCGTACCGGATCTGCGGCGCCGTCACCCCGGCCTTAGCCGTGCTGGAGGGCGAGCGCATCGGGCCCGGATTCCGGCGAACGGTGGCGCAGAAGCTGGGCGGCCGGCACGGCTGCACCCATCTGGTCGAGCTGCTCGGCCCGGTGGCCACGGCGGCCTTCCAGACCATTTACCCGGTGCTGGCGCGCGAGCGCGGCGAGGTGCCGGGGCGCGAGCCGCAGGGCGACCGGCCGCCGCCGCTGCTCAATTCCTGCCATGTCTACGCCGACGACGGCGAACTCGTGCGCCGCGACTGGCCGCGCTTCTACCAGGGACCGGCGCCGGCGGGCGAGGCGGGGTCGGACCGGACCTGAGCGGCGGGTGGCGGCCCGCGGCGCTTGCGGCCGACCCGGCCCAGGACGCCCTACTCGGTCGGCGCGGCGTGCTCGGAACGATTCGTCGGATCGGTGCCGGCCGGGCTCGGCATCAGGCCGCGCTGCTTCAGGCCTTCCCGGTAGTACTGAAGGATTGCCACCCGAATCGCCGCGGTTCGCGACGAGGCTCCGCGTGTGCGCTCGACGCGGCTGCAGAACTCGTGAATGGTCAGTCCCTCGATGGCGCAGATCTCCTCCAACGCATCCCACATGTACGGCTCGAGCCGGATGCTCGTACGCTGGCCGTCGATCGTGATATTGCGACTGTCCAGCGTGCTCGGCATCGGAGGGTCCTCGTATTCCTGGATTTGAGCGGGATTAGAGTGGTCGGGGCAGATCTGTTTTCGTGTTGAACATACGCGTATACTCCCGGCGCGCAACTCGAAAATACATCGGTATGGAACGATTGCTCGCTCCGAGTGCATGCAGGTGTCTGTATTTGAGTACCGAGTTCTTGGACGCTGCGTTGCGGAGGTCTTCGCGACAGGCTACGCTCGGCACCGACGACGGCCCAGGGTCACCACCAGGAGGGAGCGGCGGTCGCATGGCGAAGCCCCGGCATCGCAAGCTGCGCAAGGAGATCATCGAGACCTGCCGGGCCATGAATCGGCTGGGCATCAATCAGGGCACCTCGGGCAATGTGAGCGCGCGCCTTCCCGCCAAGGAGGAAGGCTTCCTGATCACTCCGTCGGGGCTATCGTACGATGATATGCTGAGCGAGCATATTGTCGAGATGGACCTGGAGGGGCGCTACACCGGGGACTGCCTGCCGTCCAGCGAATGGCGCATGCATCTGGCGATCTATCGGGAGCGGCCCGACGCCGGCGCCGTCGTGCACAGCCATCCCACCTACGGCACCGCCCTTGCCTGCCTCAACTGGACGATCCCGGCCTTTCACTACATGATCGCCGTGGCCGGAGGCACGAACATTCGGTGCGCGGGCTATGCCACCTTCGGCACCGAGGAGCTGGCGCGCGAGATGCTTGACGCCCTCGACGGCCGCGACGCCTGCCTTCTGGCCAATCACGGGACGATCTGCCTGGGGCGCAGCGTCGAGCGGGCGCTGTGGCTGGCGGTCGAGGTGGAGTCCCTGGCGCGGCAGTACTGGCATGCCCGGATGGCGGGCGAGCCGGTGATCCTGTCCGACGACGAGATGCGCCGGGTGCTGGCCCGCTTCGACAGCTACGGCAAGCAGAACCGGCAGGCGGCGGCGGACGGCGGGGCGCTCCCGGGCGACCCGCCGCCGCGTGCCGCGGGCGAGGCCTGAGGCGGGAGAGCCGGGCATGAGGATCGACGGCGTCCCCTACCGCACCATCTGGGTGAACCCGGACGGCCGATCGGTCTCGATCATCGACCAGACCCGTCTGCCGCACGCCTTCGAGAGCGTGACGCTGGCCAGCCTGGAGGACGCCGCGGCGGCGATCCGCGGCATGCAGGTGCGCGGCGCTCCGCTGATCGGCGCCACCGCCGCCTACGGCCTGTGCCTGGCGCTCGAGGCCGACAGCTCCGACGAGGCCATCGACCGGGCGGCGGCGACCCTGCTGGCGACCCGGCCGACCGCGGTCAACCTGCGCTGGGCCCTTGAGGAGATGCGGCTTGCGCTGCTCAACCGGCCGCGTGGCGACCGGGTCGAGGCGGCCTGGCGCCGGGCCGGCCAGCTGTGCGACGAGGATGTCGCCATCTGCGAGGCGATCGGCGACCACGGGCTGCCGCTGATCGCGGAGATCGCCGCGCGCAAGCCGGCCGGCGAGCCGGTCAACGTGCTGACCCACTGCAACGCCGGCTGGCTCGCTACGGTCGACTGGGGCACCGCCACGGCGCCCATCTACAAGGCGTTCGACGCCGGCCTGCCGGTCCATGTCTGGGTCGACGAGACCCGCCCGCGCAACCAGGGCGCCTCGCTGACCGCCTGGGAGCTGGGTCGCCACGGCGTGCCGCACACCCTGATCGCGGACAATGTCGGCGGCCACCTGATGCAGCACGGCATGGTCGACCTGTGCCTGGTCGGCACCGACCGGACCACCGCCAACGGCGACGTCGCCAACAAGATCGGCACCTACCTGAAGGCGCTGGCCGCTCGCGACAACGGCGTGCCGTTCCACGTGGCGCTGCCGTCGACCACCATCGACTGGACCCTGGAGGACGGGCGCCGCATCCCGATCGAGCAGCGCAGCGGCGAGGAGCTGAGCCGGGTCACCGGCAAGACCGCGGACGGCGCCACCGTCACCGTGGCGATCACGCCCGAGACCACGCCGTGCGCCAACTACGGCTTCGATGTCACCCCGGCGCGGCTCGTCTCCGGCCTGATCACCGAGCGCGGCATCGCCGAGGCCTCGAGCCAAGGCCTCAAGACCCTGTTCCCCGAGCGCGGCTAGAGCGTTTCCGCCTTGACCCTGGCACCGGCCCGGCCCCCGCCCGGCCAGCCTGAGCCTACGGTCGCTGGGGGCCCGGGCGGGGAAGCGGGCCGGCGAGGCCATCCAGCCCGGAAACGCTCGGGCCCGAGCGACCTTATCGGGGGCCGTCCTCGTCGGGACGGCGCCCGGCCCGGCTCTCGAGCAGCGCGTTGACGAAGTCGCGCGCCTCGGCCGAGGTCTCTGGCGAGCCGGTCACCGTGGGCAGCGCCACGTCCTCGACGCCGCCCAGCAGCCTTGCGCGCGGGCGGATCCGTCGGTCGGGCCCCGCCGCGGCGCGCGCCGCGCGCTCCGCCTCCAGCTCGTCGAGCTGCCGCTCCAGCCGCGCGATGATCCGCTCGCGCCCGAATTGGCCGCGGGCGACGCCGGCCTCGGTCCGCGCCCGGCGCAGCTGGCGCAGCTCCTGCTGCAGTTCGCGCCGGCGCGAGAACAGCAGCGGATCGACGAAGGAGCCCGGCGTCGCCCGGGTCACCCGCCGCTCGGCGCGGGCGCGCGACTGCCGCAGCCGCAGCGACGACTCCGCCGCGCTCAGCTCGGCGCGCCGGCTCTGGGTCGCCAGGCTCCGCTGCGCGCGGGCGACCACGTCGCTGGCGCCGCCCTGGGCGACCTGGACCGGCGGCGTCGACGCGGCCTCGACCTCGGACAGGGAGGCCGACAGGCTGAAGAGCACCGCAATCATGACGAAGAGCCATCGCATGGACGGCACTGTATTCGTCGGCCGGTGCCACGCGGCATAACGACTCCGCGAGACGAGGCCACCCCGCGCCACGACCTCGTGACGGCCGCTTGAGCCGCAAGCTTGACGAATCGTATTCATATCCGCGACGACCCTCCGCCAAATCCATGGCAGATTTATGGGCAATTCCTTCCCAGACAAGCTCGATCCGCAGATGGCGGAGATTCTGCGGCGCGCCGCGCTGCGCTCCGAACAGGTCCGACCGCTCACCGCGCTGACCCCGGCGGAGGCGCGCGCCGAGTTCCGTGAGGTGTTCGCGCCGTTCTGGAACGCGGCGGCGCCCGAGGTGGCCGCGGTCGAGGACCGGGTGGTCCCCGGGCCGCGCGGGCCCATCGCGCTGCGCCGGTACGATCCGGCCACCCCGGGCCGCGCGCCGTCGCCGGCGATCGTCTATGTCCATGGCGGCGGCTGGGTCATCGGCGATCTGGAAACCCATGACGATGTCTGCCGGCGCCTGGCGCTGGCTGCGCGGCTGCCGGTCGTCGCGGTCGACTATCGGCGCGCGCCCGAGCACAAGTTCCCCGAGCCGCTGGAGGACGTGGTCGCCGCCTGGCGCTGGGCGGCATCCGGCGGCGAGGACTGGCGGCTCGAGCCGGGCCGGCTCGGCCTCGCCGGCGATTCGGCCGGCGCCAACCTGGCGCTCGCCGCCGCGATGGTGCTGCGCGACGCCGGCGGGCCCCTGCCGGCGGTCCTGGCGCTGGCCTACGGCAGCTATGCCGGCCACTGGGACGGGCCGTCGCACCGCGCCTACGGCAGCCGCTACTATCTCCTGTCGGTCGAGGACATCGCCTGGTTCTGGGGCCATTACACGCGCGGGCCGGAGGACCTGGCGGACCCGCGCGCCGCCCCCTTGCGCGGCAGCCTGGACGGCTTGCCGCCGCTCCTCATCGGCGCCGCCGAGATCGACCCGCTGGTCGACGAGTCGCGCGAGCTGGCCCGGCGCCTGGCCGCGCTCGGCCGCCCGCACACCCTGTCGGTGTGGCCGGGCGTGGTGCACGGCTGCCTGCACATGTCGCGCTTCCTCAACCGCGCCGCCGCCTGCATCGCCGAGATGGCCGCCTACCTGGCGGCCCATCTGGAGCGCTGATCGGCTCGATCGCCACCCGGCCCCCCGCACGCGGGGCGTGGGGGATGGAACAGGGATTTGGTTGCCTTTGCACCCGGTTCCCCGCGGGGGCGGGCGCCGGGCCGGGGATGACCGGTCCAGCGGGTTGTCCTGACACGAGATGCCGGCGTCACACGAGATGCCGGCGTCACACGAGATGCCGGCGGCACACTAGATGCCGGCGGCGCGGCAGCGCTCGGCGACCCGGCCGCGGATGCGCGCCAGCAGCGGGTCGTGGATGCCCAGCTGCTCCAGATGCTCGACCGTGCTGAACAGATAGTCCGAGCAGCGGCCGAGCGCGCCCGAGGCCAGCGCGATGTGCTCGACCTGCTGGTCCTCGGTCAGCCGCCCGGCGTAGTGGGGCGCCGCGCGGTTGATGACGAAGGTGACCGCGCGCAGCGGCCCGGTCTCGGTCGCCACCTCGACCCAGTGGGGCGTATAGGAGCCGGCGATCATCTCCCGGCGCCAGACGATGTCGAGCTCGGCCTCGGCCTCCGTTGCCGCCACCCGGTAGACGACGCCCTGGCAGCGGCCGCCGTCCTCCAGCCCCAGGATCAGCCCGGGCGTCTCCGGCGTGCCGCGGCCGAGCGGCACCCACAGGCAGAATTGCCGGTGCCAGCCCTCGACCGTGCCGATGCACCGCTCGGCGAAATGGAAGGCCGGGTTCCAGATCAGCGAGCCGTAGGCGAACACCCAGACGTCGGCGTCCGGCGGGTGGCCGTCCAGGGTCCGGCGGCGCGACTCCGCCAGCTCATCGTCGCTCAGCAGCCGGATCGGCAGGCCGCCCTCGGCGATCATCCGGCGGACCGCGTCGTTGCGGATCTCGTCCCGGGTCAGGGTCAGGCGCTTGCCGCTCAACGCATCCTCCGTCGGCTCCACCGCACCGGGCCGGGGTGCCGCGCCGTCATGGACGGCCCGCGCCCGGCGCCCTAGCAGCGGCCGAAATGAACCTGCCTTCCTATACTTGCACGTGCGGGCTCGATTCGGGAAGAGGCGCGGGCGCCGTCGCGCTCCGCCGCCGCTCAGGCGATGTCGCCGCGCGGCCGCGGCAGGGCGAGCGGCGTGCCGGTCCGCCGCTCGCGGTAGGCGATGTAGATGCTGCTGGCGAAGATCATGGTCGCCCCGGCGTAGGTGAAGGGATCGGGCAGCTCGGCGAAGGCCAGCCAGGCGATGGCCGTGGTCCAGATCAGCTTGAAGTAGTCGATCGGCATGACGACGTTCGCCTCGCCCTCCTTGAGCGACTGGGCCAGCATCAGCTGCCCGACGCCGCCCAGCAGGCCGATCGCCACCAGCCAGGCCAGCTCGGCCCCGGTCGGCCACTGCCAGACCCAGAGCGCCGGCACGAGCGACAGCGGCGTCATCAGCACCGACATGTAGCCGGTGATGGTGATGCTGGAGTCGGTGCGGCCCAGGCTCTTGACGATCATCATCACCCCGGCCCAGACCAGCGCCCCGAGCAGCGCCAGCAGCAGCCCCGTCCCGACCTCGGTGAAGCCCGGGCGCAGCACCACCAGCGTGCCGGCGAAGCCGACCAGGGTGGCGCTCCAGCGGCGGATGCCGACCCGCTCGCCGAAGAAGAGCACGGCCAGCACCGTGCCGAAGATCGGCGCGGTGAAGCCGAGCGCGGTGACCTCGACCAGCGGAGCCAGGCTGAGCGCGGTGAAGAAGGCCATCATGGCGATGGCGTTCAGCAGGGCGCGCAGCCCGTGCAGCCCGAGCCGGCGGGTGCGCAGCGGCGCCCAGCCGAAGCGCACCAGCCAGGGCAGGATCACCAGCGCGCCGAACAGGTTGCGGAAGAACGCGATCTCGAACGGGTGCACGGTCGCCGAGACGTGGCGCACCGCGCCGTGCAGCGCGGCGAAGCAGAACGTGGACAGCAGCATCCACAGGATGCCGCGCAGGTTGCCGCTCATGGCGGCCGGGGAGGGCGGGCGCAGGCTGCTCATCGGGCCTTCGGCGGAACCATGGCCGGCACGGCCGGTGGCGACCCCGGCCGGGGCGGCGGACCGTCCGGCCGGGGCGTGCCGCCGCCCCGGGAGCCGGGCTTATCGGCGGGCGGGGCCGATCCTGTCAACCGACCCGCGGACGCTCCCCGCCGGCGATCCCGGCCGCCGCGCCGGGACACCGCAGCGCCGCCGGCTCTCGACATCGGCGCCGGGCGGCCGATGTGATCGGACAGTCGACGCCCGTCGTTCCCGTCAGAAGGCCGCCCGCGCCTTGACCGCGCCGTGCCCGCCCGCCCCTCCCGTGCCGCTGAGCCGGCGGCCTGCCGCCGTCGCCGTCGGCCTGGGCGGCGCGGCGCTGCTGGCCGGCGCCACGCTGGTCGCCGGGACGCTGCCGCTCGACGCCGCCTTCCCGGCCCGGGTGCTGTCGGTCTACGTGCCGGTCGCCGCCGCGGTGCTGGCGGCGGTGCCGCCCGGGCCGCCGCGCCGCCGCTTCGGCCTGCCCAACAGCCTGACCCTGTCGCGCGCCCTGGCCGCCTGCCTGCTCGCCGGCTTCATCGGCGTCGACGGGATCACGGCCGGCACCGCCTGGCTGC
Source organism: uncultured Mycobacteriaceae bacterium (assembly GCA_964613585.1). Taxonomy (GTDB): domain Bacteria; phylum Pseudomonadota; class Alphaproteobacteria; order DSM-16000; family Inquilinaceae; genus CAZTHL01. Next base: position 10,961 of record CAZTHL010000094.1, read on the forward strand.
TGGCCGGCGCCGGCACGGTCGCCCTGCTGCTCGACGCGGCCGACGGCTGGGCGGCCCGGCGCACCGGCCAAGCGACCCGCTTCGGCGCGCGCTTCGACATGGAGGTCGACGCCCTGCTGCTGCTCGCCCTGTCGCTCCTGGCGCTGCAGCTGGGCCAGGCGGGCCCATGGGTGCTGCTGATCGGCCTTGCCCGCTACCTGTTCCTGCTGGCCCGGGGCCTGTGGCCGCGGCTGCGCGCCGAGCTGGCGCCGAGCCGGCGGCGCAAGGCGGTCTGCGTCGCGCAGGGCGTGGTGCTGGTTGCTTGCCTGACGCCGTTGCTGCAACCACCTCTGACCTCGGCGGCGCTGGGCCTCTGCCTCCTGGCGCTCGTCATCTCCTTCGCCGCCGATCTGCGGCGGCTCCTCAGTGCCACCACCCGAACGGAGCCGAGCCCGTGACCGCGTTCCGCCTTGCCCGCCCGCGTCTTGTCCTTGCCGCCGCACCGCTGGTGCTGGCCGCCGCACCGCTGGTGCTGGCCGCCGCACCGCTGGCGCTGGCCGCGGCACCGGCGCTCGCCGCGCCCGAGCAGTACGTCATCGACCCCGACCATGCGTCGATCGCCTTCGCCATCGAGCATACCGGCTTCTTCGACGTGGAGGGCCTGTTCCGCCTGCAGGAGGGGTCCTTCACCTATGACCCGGAGACCCAGGCGCTGTCCGACGTGCGCGTGGTGATCGCCGCGGACAGCGTCTACACCGCCGACGAGGAGCGGGACGAGCACGTGCGCAACGCCGACTTCCTCCATGTCGAGGAGTTTCCCGAGATCGTGTTCGAGGCCGATGGCGGGACCGCCAGCAGCGAGACCGCCGGCACGGTTGACGGCGAGCTGACCATCCTCGGCGAGACCCGGCCGGTGACCCTGGTGGTGACCCTGAACCATGCCGGCACCTCGCCGATCTACAACGACCACCGGCTCGGCGTCTCCGCGGTGACCACGGTGCTGCGCAGCGACTACGGCATGACCTACGCACTCGAGAACAACCTGGTCGGCGACGAGGTGGCGATCGACATCGGCTTCGAGGCGGTGCGGCAATAGCCGCCGCCGGCGGTCCTCTCGCGTGCCGCTGCCGGACGCGCTGGTCCGGGCGCGCGGCGTTGCCCGCTCGCTGGCGCTCTACTACGGTCCGCCAGGGCGGGCGCGCCGGCTCGACCGCTGGTACGGCGCCTGGATCAAGCCCGGCGACCTGTGCCTCGACATCGGCGCCCATGTCGGCGACCGCAGCCGCTCGTGGTCGCGGCTCGGCGCGCGGGTGGTGGCGCTCGAGCCGCAGCCGGACCTTGCCCGGCTGCTGCGCTGGCTGTTCCGGCACGATCCGCGGGTGACGGTGAGAGAGCAGGCGGTGGCGGCCGAGGCCGGCCGGCTGCCCCTCTACGTCAGCCCGGCGACGCCGACGGTGACCACCATGTCCGGCGACTGGCAGGGCGCGGTGCGGCGCGCGCGCTCCTTCGCCCGGGTGCGCTGGGGCTCGCCGCGCGCGGTCGAGGCGACCACGCTCGACGCGCTGCTCGGCGAAATCGGCGTGCCGGCCTTCTGCAAGATCGACGTGGAGGGCTTCGAGGCGGAGGTGCTGCGCGGCCTGAGCCGGCCGCTGCCGGCGCTGTCCTTCGAGTACATCCCGGCGGCGCCGGCGGTGGCACGGGCGTGCGTCGACCAGCTGGAGGCGCTGGCCCGCCACCGCTACCGCATCGCCGAGGGCGAGAGCATGGCCTTCGCCACGGCCACCCTCGACGCCGACAGCTGCCGCGCCTGGCTCGCCGCGCGCGACGTCGACGCGCCGTCGGGCGATGTCTATGCGTGGGCGGAGGCCGGGTGACCGGCCCATCGACCGTGCCCTCGCCGCCGGAGTCCCGGGGCGTCGTTCGCCATGAGGTGCTTCTTCCTTTTGAGAGCCTTCCATCGAGTCGAGCTCAAGGTTTGCCCGGAGACATTCCTTGAGAGGAGCAGGCCTTGAGAGGAGCAGGTCGTCGCCAGCGCGGCGACGCGATCCGGGTCCCTGGTTCGGCTGCGGCAGGACACCGACCGGGATTGGGTGGCGCCGCCCGCAATGACGTCCGTCTTCGTTTGGAGACTGTGCTCGGAGCACACCGCGAGCCCGGAGCCCTGCACGGTGGCGGCGAGAGGGTGAGCCGAGGCCGATCGCCTTGACCCCTTGCCTTCGGCAGCGGTAGCGGGTCACCTCTCGCGTCTCCGCCTGCCACGAGCCCCGCCCATGCCGCTGGCCGCCGAGGTGGCGCTGGCCGCCGGCTTCATGCTGGTGGCCGTCGCCGCCGCCTTCCTGATCCACGCCGGCGCCCGGGCGCTGTTCCTCAAGGTCCTGCGCCTCAGCGACGGCGACACCCACATGCTGGCCGACTCGGTCATCTTCCGGGTGGCGGCGCTGCAGGCGCTGATCCTGGCGCTGGTCTTCGCCGCGGAGGAGGCGCGCTACCGCGACCTGCAGCACACCATCGTCGAGGAGGCGGCCGCGGTCGCCGATGTCTTCCACAATCTCGGCCGCTACGGCGGCCCCGCCGCCACGCCGCTTCGGGAGGCGACCGCCCGCTACGTGCGCATCGTCATCGAGGAGGAATGGCCGGCGCTCGCCGAGGGGCGGTTGAGCGAGGCGGCCGCGCGCGAGTGGGACCGGGTCTATGACGGGGTGCTCGACCTGGAGGCGGCCACCGACCGCGAGCGGTCCCTGCGCGCGTTCATGCTGGACGACATCCATGGCCTGTGGGCGCTGCGCGGCGAGCGCCAGCAGATCGCCGTCTCCAACGTCTCGGCCGTGTTCTGGGTGGCCGCGCTGGCCGGCTTCGTCTGCGTGGTCGTGCCCTATTTCCGCTACCGGCCGATGCCGGTGCATCTGCTTCTGCTCGGAGTGTTCGCCGGCTACAACGGCCTGGTGGTCTACGCGATCTACGCCCTGGGCACGCCCTATGCCGAGCCTGCCGTGGTCGCGCCGGCCGCGTTCGAGGCGGTCTACGAGCGCGACATGCAGGCATTCCTGGCGGCGGCGGACGGCGGCTGACGTGGTATCGTCCCATCCGAAGCGGCGCTGGCCGGCACCCTGCTCACCGGCTTCGGTCGGGGCGTGCCCGGCCTCGACCTGATCCCATTCCGGCGTCAGACCGGCATCGGTCTCCGGTGAGGCCGGGACGAGGCCTGAGCTTCAGGCCGGATCGACGGGCCTGACCTTCAGGCCTGAC
>CAZTHL010000095.1:0-13952 GCA_964613585.1 uncultured Mycobacteriaceae bacterium
AGTTCGGCCTGATCCCCGAGTTCGGCGGCCGGCTGCCGGTGGTGGCCACCTTGTCGGATCTCGACGAGGAAGCGCTGATCGAGATCCTCACCCAGCCGAAGAACGCCCTGGTCAAGCAGTATCAGCGCCTGTTCGAGATGGAGGACGTCAAGCTGTCCTTCGCGGACGAGGCCCTGCGCAGCATCGCGCAGAAGGCGATACAGCGGAAGACGGGAGCGCGTGGCCTGCGGTCGATCATGGAGGCCATCCTGCTCGAGCCGATGTTCGACCTGCCCGGCATGGAGTCGGTGGAGGAGCTCGTGGTGAACCGCGAGGTGGTCGAGATGCAGAGCAAGCCCCTGATGATCTATTCCGACAAGAAGAAGCGGGAAGACTTCGCGGCCGGCGCCTGAACGACGACCTGACGGTGCCGGCTCCGGTACGGTCGTGCGCTCGCCCGGCGGCGGCATCCGGTCCAGCCCGCCCGGCCCATCCTTCCTCGTGGCCAACCCGGGCCTTTCGGCATCTTGAAGGCGGGGGGAGCACTGCCACGTTAATCAGTAGCGTGCTCATGGTGAGGCGCCTAGAGTGACCCAAGGCGCGCCGTTCTAGCGGTGGCCAGCGCAACTGGGATGTTGCCTTATGTTGGAACTCTCCTCTGGCGCGGTTTACCCCGTGCTTCCTCTGCGCGACATCGTCGTGTTTCCGCACATGATCGTGCCGCTGTTCGTCGGCCGGGAAAAGTCGGTGCGCGCGCTCGAGGACGTCATGAAGGAGGACAAGCAGATCCTTCTCGTGACGCAGAAGAATGCGGCCCAAGACGATCCCAGCCCGGCGGACATCTATGCCGTGGGCACCATCGGGACCGTGCTGCAGCTCCTGAAGCTGCCGGATGGGACGGTGAAGGTGCTTGTCGAGGGAAGCAAGCGGGCACGCCTGCACCGCTTCACGGACAATCCCGACTTCTTTCAGGCCCTGGCCGAGGCGATCGGCGATCAGCACGGCGAGCAGCAGGAGCTCGAGGCGCTGGGCCGCGCGGCGATCTCCCAGTTCGAGCAGTACATCAAGCTCAACAAGAAGATTCCGCCCGAGGTGCTCGTGTCGGTCAACCAGATCGACGACCCGAGCAAGCTGTCGGACACCATCGCCTCGCATCTCAGCCTGAAGATTCCCGAGAAGCAGCAGCTGCTCGAGACCGAATCGGTGGGTGAGCGCCTGGAGAAGGTGTACGCCTTCATGGAAGGCGAGATCGGCATGCTCCAGGTGGAGAAGCGGATCCGCAGCCGGGTCAAGCGCCAGATGGAGAAGACCCAGCGCGAGTACTACTTGAACGAGCAGCTGAAGGCGATCCAGAAGGAGCTCGGCGAGGGTGAGGACGGCCGCGACGAGATCCAGGAGCTCGAGGATCGGATCAACAAGACCAAGCTGAGCAAGGAGGCCCGGGAGAAGTCGCAGCAGGAGCTGAAGAAGCTGCGCAACATGAGCCCGATGTCGGCCGAAGCCACCGTGGTCCGGAACTATCTCGACTGGATGCTGTCGATCCCGTGGCGCAAGCGCAGCAAGGTCAAGAAGGATGTCAAGCTGGCCGAGAAGGTGCTCAACGACGACCATTTTGGCCTTGAGAAGGTGAAGGAGCGCATCCTCGAGTACCTCGCTGTTCAGCAGCGGATGAACAAGGTCAAGGGCCCGATCCTGTGTCTGGTCGGTCCGCCCGGCGTCGGCAAAACCTCGCTCGGACGCTCGATCGCCCGGGCCACCGGCCGGAACTTCGTGCGCATGTCCCTGGGCGGAGTGCGCGACGAGGCGGAGATCCGCGGCCATCGACGCACCTATATCGGCTCGATGCCCGGCAAGGTCATTCAGAGCATGAAGAAGGCGAAGACCTCGAATCCGCTGTTCCTGCTGGACGAGGTCGACAAGCTGGGCGCCGACTACCGCGGCGATCCAAGCTCGGCCCTGCTCGAGGTGCTGGACCCGGAGCAGAACAACACGTTCAACGACCATTACCTGGAGGTCGATTACGACCTGTCGGACGTGATGTTCATTTGCACGGCCAACACACTGCGCATGCCGCAGCCTCTGCTCGACCGAATGGAGATCATTCGTATCCCGGGCTACACGGAGGATGAGAAGGTCGAAATCGCCAAGCGCCACCTGATCAGCAAGCAGATCAAGGCCAGCGGACTCAAGAAGGGCGAATGGTCGATCTCTGACGATGCGTTGCGCGATCTGATCCGTTATTATACCCGCGAGGCTGGTGTCCGGAGCCTGGAACGGGAGATCGCCAACCTTGCGCGGAAGGCGGTGAAGGAAATCCTGGTCCGCAACATCGACAAGATCACCGTCACCCGCCGCAATCTCGACAAGTATGCGGGTGTTCGCCGCTTCCGCTTTGGCGAGGCCGAGCTTGAGGATCTGGTCGGCGTCAGCACCGGGCTGGCCTGGACCGAGGTCGGAGGCGAGCTGCTGTCGGTTGAGGCGGTGAGCCTGCCGGGCAAAGGCCGAATCACCACGACCGGCAAGCTCGGCGACGTGATGCGTGAATCGGTCCAGGCCGCGGAGAGCTTCGTCAAGGCGCGCGCGCTCGATTTCGGCATCGAGCCGCCCGTGTTCGCGCGGACCGATATCCATGTGCATGTTCCGGAGGGTGCGACCCCGAAGGACGGGCCGAGCGCCGGCGTGGCCATGGTCACCTCGATCGTCTCGGTGCTCACTGGAGTGGCGGTGCGCAAGGATCTGGCCATGACCGGCGAGATCACCCTTCGCGGCCGGGTCCTGCCGATCGGCGGCCTCAAGGAAAAGCTGCTGGCGGCGCTGCGCGGCGGGCTGAAGACGGTGCTTATCCCTAAGGACAACGAGAAGGATCTGGCGGAGATTCCGGACAATGTGAAGCGTCATCTGCGCATCATCGCCGTGGCAGACGCCGATGATGTGCTGCGCAACGCCCTGGTTCGGCCGCTCGAGCCGATTACCTGGGAGCCTTCCGAGGTCGAGCGGGTGGCGCCGTTGGCCGGCGATGACCAGGAAGAGACGGTGGTCCGCCATTAACGTCCATCCGGGTCCAAACCGGCATCTCTACACCAATCAACGCCGGTGACACAGTAAGTCGCTACTCTTATTAAAAGTCGGCGCCGAGCAATCAACGCTTGGCGCCGAATGATTTTTCGACTTTAACCTTTCGTTGGAAGGTTAAGGTTAGGACGAGGGCACAATGCATCTTGTGTCCTCGGAGGGGGGCCTCGTGAACAAGAATGATCTCATTGCCATGGTGGCCGATCAGGCCGGGTTGACCAAGCAGGATGCGACCAAGGCCGTCGACGCGGTGCTGGACGGAATCACCGCGGCCTTGAAGGACGGTGAGGAAGTTCGCCTTGTCGGCTTTGGCACTTTCGCGGTGGCCGAGCGCGCGGCATCGGAGGGGCGCAACCCCCGCACCGGAGAGAAGATCGATATTCCGGCATCCCGAACGCCGAAGTTCAAGGCCGGCAAGGCGCTCAAGGACTCCTGTCAGCTCAAGTCCTGACGGCGGCGCCTACCACCGATCGACCGGGTTTCGACAAGGCCGGGTCGGCCTCGGGCACGACTCATCCGGGTTGGCTTCGGGCGGTTAGCTCAGCTGGAAGAGCGCCAGTTTTACACACTGGATGTCGGCGGTTCGAGCCCGTCACCGCCCACCATGGCCATCTATCCTCGATTGACGTGCCCGGTTGTCACAATGACTGGCAGCACGAGGCCACTGTCTGCTGTCCCGATCGCGGAGTGGGCGCGAGGCTCACCGGCCGGCACGAATCGCCACAACCTTCTGATAAAGGCCGCCGAAATAGGTCTGCTTGGCCCAGCTGAAGTCCCTCGCATCGGTGGCGAAGCCTCGAATCTCCCGATCCCATAAGGGCAGGGCAAACGGCTCGAGTTGGCGGAAGACCTGTCGCATGACCGGACGCGCCGGATGCCATGGCCGGGGCGCGTGATAGTCTACAAAGATAATCTTCCCGCCGGGTCGCACACTGGCCAGCAAATTGTCCACGATCCGCGTCTTGTAGTCGTCCGGCACCTCGTGAAGCAGGAAGAAACAGCAGGCGGCATCGTACCCGTCGCCGCGGAACCTGGCCGCGTCGGCACGCGTCACGCGGCAGTGCGGAAAGACATCGAGCTTTTGCCGGCAGTGAGTGACCTGCAGTGGTGCCACATCGATGATATCGAGCCGGCCGGCCGGCCCGATTCGATCCGCCAAGTGGACCGAGAAGCTGCCATAGACGCAAGCGGTCTGCAGCACCCGGCTGCCGGGCACCACCTCTTGCCGGACGGCGCGGATCAAGCGGTTGTTGTTCCCCCAAAGGATCGCGGACACGACGATCGGATGGTCGAAGATCCAGCGCGTGACCGGATTGAGATACGCCCAGGAATAGGTTTCCGGGAGATAGGGCGGGAGGCTGTCGACTCGTTGGGGCGAGGGCGTCGCTGGCTCCAGCTCATGGCGGTCGGCCAGCGGGGCGGCAAGCTCCGGCACCCGGCTCAGGCTTTCGTCGGTCGGCATTCCCACTCCAGATAAGACTTGTGACTCAGGCTTTCAGGTCGATCGGGAGACGCCGGGGGACCGCGTCGCGTCGTTGGAATGATACATTGCTTCCGCGCGCCGCTCGAAGGCGGCCAGGAACATCTGGACCGCCTCCCGCGAGATGGCCTCACCGACCCGCTGGAGGTGACGGGACCCAAGGCGCAGGTCGACCGTCAGGTCGACCTCACAGTCGACCTCCTCGACGGTCTTGAAGCGCCAATGGAGGTCGAAGCGCTTTACGAGGCCGCCGGTGGCGGAGACATCGATGCGATGCGGCCGCTCATAGCTCGTTACCGAATCGAAGCGCTGCTTGATCACCTTGAATCGCACGATCTGGTCGGTTCGATAGTGGCCGTCGGCTCGGTCGCGCACGCGCGCCGCCTCCCACCAGGGCACGAAGGTCGGGTACTGCTCCACGTCGAGCACCAGATCGAAAAGCTGCTCCGGCGTGTAGCGAAACTCCCGGCGGACAACGTGGATCGGCATGCGTCCTAGATGCTCAGCAGCGAGAACAAGGTGACCAGCGTGCCAAGGCCGGCCAATCCGTAGAGGATCCAGGACAGCGGCCCATCGGCACGGATACCGAAGTCATGCGCGGTGATGCGGAGCCTATGGGCGGCATGCCATAATGGCAGGAATATGAAGCCGAGCAGGACCAGCTTGCCGAGCCAGTTGCTCGCGAACGCATGGACGCGGTCGTACTCGAACACGGCGGGCGACAGTATCCCGATCGGAATCGCCAGCCCGGTCAGCACGATCATGATCGGCAGCACGAAGGCGGTGAAGGTGCCGCCGCCGGCGAACAGGCCCCAGACGATCGGCTTGTGCGATCTCGGGCGCGACGCGGCCTCTGCCATGCTATAGCACTCCCACGACGACGAAGATGACCAGCGATGCCGCGGCCCAGGCGGCGTAATGGGCTCTTAGGATGGTCTTGGCCGGGACCTTCTCCTCACCGATCATGAGCGGCATGGCCTGCGGCGCCACCTTGAACCAAGTGATCGTGTGATAGAGCGAGAGTCCCAGGCACAGAAGATGGAAGATGATGCTGGTCGGGCTCTGCAGCCAGACGACGAAGCCGGTCCAGGCCTCGGGCCCCTGGGCCAGACGCACGCAGCCGATCACCAGCAGAGCCGCGTAGGCGCCGACAAACAGGCTCGAAACCTCCCGCACCATATAGTCCATGAAGCGGGTCTTGTGCAGATACCAAGTGTACCGTGGCACGGGGCGCTTGTAGGGGCGTCGGCTCATCGGCTGCTCCAGGGCATGAGGAACGACTTGAAGTAGTCGGCGGTGCTGGCGATCTTGGTCTGCTGGATCGCCCCGGCCGGATCGACGTCCTTCGGGCACACCTGGCTGCAGGCACCGACGAAGCTGCACTCCCAGATGCCCTCATGCGAGGCGACCACATCGGCGCGTTGCTTGCGCCCGCCGTCCCGGGAGTCGGCATTGTACCGATGGGCGAGCGCCAGGGCGAACGGGCCGATGAATTCCTCGTTCAACGTCACCTGCGGGCAGGCGGCGTAGCACAGCATGCAATTGATGCACATGGAGTACTGCTTGTACGCCTTGAGCTGCGCCGGGCTCTGCCGGTGCTCGCCGTCGTCGATCCCCTTCGGGTCCTTTGGGATGAGATAGGGCTGGACCGAGCTCAGCTTCTCCATGGCGTCGTCGAGCACGACGATGAGGTCGCGCTCAATCGGGAAGTTGGTCATCGGCTCAACCCGGATTTTGTCCGGATAGTCGCGCAGGAACGCCTTGCACGACAGGGTCGGCTCGCCGTTGACGTTCATGCCGCAGCTGCCGCACACCGCCATGTGGCAGGACCAGCGGAAGCTCAGGCTTCGGTCGATCTCGTCCTTCACGTAGGTGAGCGCGTCGAGCACCACCCACTCTTCCTGGCACGGCACACTGTACTTCTGAAAGCGGGGGGCCTCGTCGCTCTCCGGATTGTAGCGAAGCACTTCCAGATCGATGGTTCGGATGCCCATCAGACAACTCTCCCCGGGGCGGTCGGGCCCCTGCGCGGTCGTTCGGTGTTGTTCGCGGCGGCGGCCGGCGGTGGGCCGTTCACTGCGCGGCCACGGTGGCGGCCGCCTCGGCCGCCCCGCCGTAGAGCCGCTCCGCCGGCTGCGATCGGGTGATCACCACGTCCAGATAATCGATCCGCGGATCGCCGTTCGGGTTGTAGTGCGCCATCGAGTGCCTGAGGAAGTTCAGGTCGTCGCGCTTCTCGTAGTCGAGCCGTTGATGCGAGCCGCGTGATTCGGTTCGCTGCAAGGCAGAGTGGACGACCGCGTGTGAGACCTCGATCATCGCGCCGAGCTCGAGCGCCGTGTACAGATCGGTGTTGTAGACGGTGCTCTTGTCCTCGAGCGCGAGGTCCTTGTAGCGGTCGCGCAGCCGGCCGATCGATTCGCTGGCCTGCAGAAGGGTATCGGCGCTGCGGTAGATGCCGGCACCGTCCTCCATGGAGTGGTTCATCTCCTTGCGCAGGCCGGACACGGTCTCGCGCCCGGAGGAGCGCTGGAACAGCGCCAGGATTCGCTGCTCGACCGCCGCGCCCTGCTTTTCGGCGGCGGCCGCATCGACCTCCTTGCCGCCGGCCTGGACGTAGGCGGCGGCGTGGCGGCCGGCGCGGCTGCCGAACACGAGCAGTTCGGTAAGCGAGTTGGAGCCGAGCCGGTTGGCGCCGTTGATCGTCACGCAGGCGCACTCGCCCGCGGCGTACAGGCCATCGATGGGCGTCGCCGCGTCGATGTCGGTGTGAATGCCGCCCATCATGTAGTGCACCACCGGGCGCACGGGCACCGGCGTGTGCACCGGATCGGCCCCGACATAGCTGCTGGCGAGGTCGCGCACGAAGGGCAGCCGCTCGTTGATCAGCTTCTCGCCCAGATGCCGCATGTCGAGCAGGACGCAGTCGCCCCATTGGGTCTCGACCGTGGTGCCCTTGCGCTGCTCATGCCAGAACGCCTGGCTCAGCCGGTCCCGGGGACCAAGCTCCATGGCCTTCTTGCGCGGCCAGGGATCGGGCGGGCCCAGGTTGTAGTCCTGCAGATAGCGGTAGCCGTCCTTATTGGTGAGGATGCCGCCCTCGCCGCGGCAGCCCTCGGTAAGCAGGATGCCAGTGCCGGGCAAACCGGTCGGGTGGTACTGGACGAACTCCATGTCCTTCAGCGGCACCCCCGCCCGGTAGGCCATGGCCATGCCGTCGCCGGTCTTGATCGCGCCGTTCGTGGTGAACGGGAAGATACGCCCGGCGCCGCCGGTACATATGATCACCGCCTTGGCCACGAAGACGGTGACCTTGCCGGTGCGCATGTCGAGCGCGGCGATGCCCTGGCAGCGGCCGTCCTCGACGATCAGGTCGGTCGAGAAGAACTCGTCATAGCGCTTGATCGACGGGAACCGGAGCGAGGTCTGAAACAACGTATGCAGCATGTGGAAGCCGGTCTTGTCGGCGGCATACCAGGTGCGCTCGATCTTCATGCCGCCGAACGGCCGAACGGCGACCCGGCCGTTGGCCTGCCGGCTCCACGGCAGTCCCCAGTGCTCGAGCTGGGTCAGCTCGCGGGGCGCCTCCTTGATGAACAGATCGACGACGTCCTGATCCGCGAGCCAGTCGGCGCCCGACACCGTGTCATGGAAATGGTTCTCGAGACTGTCATCGTCCTTGACGACGCCCGCGGCGCCGCCCTCCGCCGCGCAGGTATGGCTGCGCATCGGGTAGACCTTCGAGATGAGCGCCACGTCGAGGCTCGGATCGGCCTCGGCGACGGCAATGGCAGCGCGCAGGCCGGCGCCGCCGGCGCCGACGATGGCGATATCTGTCTGGACGGTCTCGATCATCGTGTCTCCGGACGCCGTCGTGGAACTCGCGATGGGGCGAGGACGTTACCGATTGTCCTCATTAACGGAAAGCATCGTGTTTACCGAAAGGATCGTGGGGTATCGGCACCGGGGCAACCGCTCTCGGCGCGATGCGTCAATCGGACTGCCGGGCCCCGCGGGCGGACTGCCGGATCCCGCGGGCAGCGCCCGGCATGGGGCTGCTCGAGCCGGCGGCGCGGCCACCGACAGTGGGATCTTAATGCTTTGACGTCTCTGGCGCAGCGGCTTTCTTGCGCTTTCCGCGCGCACGCATCCCGTTTTCCCTGTGCTCGACGCCGCGCCGGCCGACACCATATGATCGATAACCGGAACGCCGCCCTCGGCAGACGTGACAGCCTTGACAGCGCGGTGCCGAGCCGGTAGCAGAACCGCCTCTTGGGGGGCGGCCGGCCAAGCCGTCCGCTCCCGCATGGGTCGCCTCCGGGATGGGTCGCGCCTCCATGGAATGCGCCTCGATCGAATGCGCCTAGATGGTTTGCGCCTCGATGGATTGCGGGTGTAGCTCAGTCGGTTAGAGCGCCGGCCTGTCACGCCGGAGGCCGCGGGTTCAAGTCCCGTCACTCGCGCCATCGCGCCCCTCGCTTCCCTCCGCCGCCGGGTTGTGGAATACTCCTAACGCAACGTTGATGGCGCGACCGCGCGTTCATCGAACCTTGACGGACGGAGGGCGGCCATGACCCGGCCGACCGGCCAACGCGGGCTTGTCCTTGCGGCGCTGCTGGCCATCCTTCTGCCCGGCTGCGGCGCGCGGGTCGAGTTGCGCCAGCCCAGCCTGGCGGAGGCGGCAAGCGGCGCGGCCACCAGCGTGGCCACCACCGCGATCACCGGCGGCAGCTTGGCGGTCGGCGCGGCGAGCGGGACGGCCCAGTCCTTCGTGGTCGTGCGGCCCGGCGTCCGCTCCCAGTTTCCGGGACAGCGGACCTGGCGGCTCGGCTGCGCGGAGTTGCGGGACTGCTACTACCGGGGCGGCCGCTGAGCCGGCGCCGGGCGGCGTCAGCGGCAGGCCGCCGCAGCGCGCGGCCGGCGGACCGGGAAACCGCTTTCCTTCGCGCCGGAGCGCCTTTATATACGCTGCCGTGGGATGCCGTAACCGATCTGCTAACCCCTTGGTGAGCATGGTCTTTCCGGGCGCGAGCGCGGGCCGCGCCGGCGCCCGCGGGGCGAGGTTGCCATGGCCGATGCGCTGCTGCTTGAGTACTTCCCGATCTTCCTGTTCCTGGTCATCGCGCTCGGCATGTCGGTGATCATGGTGCTGGGCTCGTACATCCTGGGCCCGCAGCGTCCGGATCCGGCGAAGATCTCGCCTTACGAGTGCGGGTTCGAGGCCTTCGAGGATGCGCGCTCGAAGTTCGACGTGCGCTTCTACTTGGTCGCCATTCTGTTCATCATCTTCGACCTTGAGGTGGCCTTCCTGTTTCCGTGGGCGGCGGCGCTCGGCGACATCGGCCTGTTCGGCTTCTGGTCCATGATGGTGTTTCTCGGCATCCTCACCATCGGGTTCGTCTACGAGTGGAAGAAGGGAGCGTTGGAATGGGAGTGAGCGCGACGCCGCCGAAGGTGGCCGTGGGCGGGCCGCTTCCGGCCGAGCTCGACACGCCCCTGCCGCCGGGGCCGGCGCAGGACGAGGTCGTGGCCCGGGCGACCCACGAGTTGCAGGACAAGGGGTTCCTGCTTACCAAGTACGAGGCCCTGGTGAACTGGGCGCGGACCGGCTCGCTGTGGCCGATGACCTTCGGCCTCGCCTGCTGCGCGATCGAGATGATCCACTCCTACATGGCGCGCTACGACCTCGACCGCCTCGGGGTGATCCCGCGGCCGAGCCCGCGCCAGTCGGACGTGATGATCGTCGCCGGAACGCTGTGCAACAAGATGGCACCGGCGCTGCGCAAGGTCTACGACCAGATGCCGGAACCGCGCTGGGTGATCTCGATGGGGTCGTGCGCCAACGGCGGCGGCTACTATCACTACTCCTACTCGGTGGTGCGAGGATGCGACCGCGTGGTGCCGGTGGACATCTACGTGCCGGGCTGCCCGCCCACGGCGGAGGCGCTCGTGTACGGCGTCATGCAGTTGCAGCGGAAGATCCGCCGGGGCACCGAGATCGTGCGCTAGTCCGGGCGCGTCCCGTCTCATCCACGGAGCCCAAATGGCCTTTGAAACGCTCTCTGATCTGGGCGAGCACGTCGTCGGATCGCTCGATCCCGACGTGTCCGGCTTCGAGGTTGCCCTGGGCGAGCTCGTGGTCACCGCGCGCCCCGGCGCCGTTGTGCGGGTGCTCACCTTCCTGCGCGATGATCCCAACTGCCGCTTCGCCCAGCTCATGACCCTGTGCGGGGTTGACTATCCCGAGCGCGACCGGCGCTTCGAGGTCGTCTACAACCTGCTGAGCCTTAAGCACAATCGCCGGATCCGGGTGCGTCTGGAGACGGACGAGGAGTCAGCGGTGCCGTCGGTGACCGGGGTGTTCCCGTCGGCCGGCTGGTACGAGCGCGAGGCCTGGGACCTGTACGGCATCTTCTTCTCGGACAATCCCGACCTGCGGCGCATCCTGACCGACTACGGCTTCGAGGGGCATCCGCTGCGCAAGGACTTCCCGCTCACCGGCTATGTCGAGCTGCGCTACGACAACGAGCAGAAGCGCGTGGTCTACGAGCCGGTGCAGCTCCAGCAGGATTTCCGCTCGTTCGACTTCCTGAGCCCGTGGGAGGGCATGACCTCGGTGCACCAGCTGCCCGGCGACGAGAAGGCAGTCCGGCCGGTCGGCTCCCCGGCGCAGGAGTAGGCCCATGACGGACATCGAGATCCGGCCGTACACGGTCAATTTCGGCCCGCAGCATCCGGCTGCCCACGGGGTGCTGCGCCTCATCCTGGAGATGGACGGGGAGGTGGTCGAGCGGGCCGACCCGCACATCGGCCTTCTGCATCGGGGCACCGAGAAGCTGATCGAGCACAAGACCTATCTGCAGGCGGTGCCCTATTTCGACCGGCTCGACTACACCTCGCCGATGTGCCAGGAGCACGCCTTTGCCCTGGCGGTGGAGCGGCTGCTCGGGCTGACGGTGCCGGAGCGGGCGCAGTACATCCGCGTGCTGTACGCGGAGATCACCCGCATCCTGAATCATGTGCTCAATGTCACCACCTTCGCGCTCGACGTCGGCGCCACCACGCCATCGCTGTGGGGCTTCGAGGAGCGGGAGAAGATGATGGAGTTCTACGAGCGGGCGTGCGGGGCGCGCCTGCACGCGAACTACTTCCGGCCGGGCGGGGTGCACCAGGATCTGCCGGCGGGCCTGACCGACGACATAGGGGAGTATTTCGAGCGGTTCGACAGCTTCATCGAGGACTGCGAGGCGCTGCTCACCGAGAATCGCATCTTCAAGCAGCGCACCGTCGACATCGGCGTGGTCAGCCGCGAGGACGCGCTGGCCTGGGGCTTCAGCGGGCCGATGCTGCGCGCCTCGGGGGTGCCGTGGGACCTGCGGCGGGCCCAGCCCTACGATGTCTATGACCGGATGGAGTTCGACATCCCGGTGGGCAAGACGGGCGACTGCTACGCGCGCTATCTGGTTCGAGTGGAGGAGATGCGGCAGTCCAAGCGCATCGTGCAGCAGGCGCTGCGCGACATGCCCAAGGACGGGCCGATCAAGACCACGGACCACAAGGTGGCGCCGCCACCGCGGGCCGAGATGAAGCGCTCGATGGAGGCGCTCATCCACCACTTCAAGCTCTACACCGAGGGCTACCGGGTGCCGGCCGGCGAGACCTATACGGTGGTCGAGGCGCCCAAGGGCGAGTTCGGCGTCTATCTGGTGGCGGACGGCACCAACCGGCCCTACCGCTGCCATATCCGCGCGCCGGCCTACGCCCATCTCCAGGGGCTGGACCTGATGTCCCGCGGCCACATGATCGCCGACACCGTGGCCATCATCGGCGCGCTCGACTTGGTGTTCGGGGAGGTCGACCGATGAGCTTCGGAGCCCCGGCGCCCGACCATCTGCAGCCGGACCATTTCGCCTTCACCCCGGAGAATGAGGCGCGGGCCGACGTCATCATCGCGCGCTATCCGGAGGGAGAGCAGGGCAGCGCGATCATCCCGCTGCTCGACCTGGCGCAGCGACAGCACGGCAACTGGCTGCCCAAGGCGGCGATGGACCATGTCGCCGACCGGCTCGGCGTGCCGCGGATCCGGGCGTACGAGGTCGCCAGCTTCTACACCATGTTCAACAAGGCGCCGGTCGGCCGGCATCTCGTGCAGATCTGCACGACGACGCCGTGCTGGCTGTGCGGCTCGGACGAGGTCAAGCGCGCCGTCAAGGAGAAGACCGGCGCCGGTCCGGGCGAGACCAGCGCCGACGGCTTGTTCACCGTGATCGAGGTCGAGTGTCTCGGGGCCTGCGTGAACGCGCCGATGGTGCAGGTCAACGACGATTATTTCGAGGATCTCGACCACGAGCGGACCAGCGCCCTGATCGAGGCCCTGAAGGAGGGCCGGCCGGTGCCGGTCGGCTCGCAGGTCGGGCGCAAGGGCAGCCAGGCACTGGCCGGGCCGACCACCATGCGGGACTGGCAGCAGGCCGAGCCCAGGCGCGGCTCGGCCGCGGCGGCGGCCTCGACTGGCGAAATGCCGCCCGCGGCGCCGGCGCCGAAGGTCGAGGCGGCCGGACCGTCCGGCAGCGCGGCGGTGCCGAAGGAGCAGGCCGGCGCGGCGGCGCCGAAGGAGCAGGCCGGCGAGGAGGCGGGGCCGACGGAGCCGGCCGCGACCAAGCCGGCGGCCGGCGGCGCGGCACGAAAGCGGACAGGCGGGCGCGCGCGCAAGCCGGCGAAGCGCGACGGCGCCAAGGAGTAGGGGCACGCAACGGCTCCAGGGAGCTTGCAGAATGCTGCGGGACGAGGATCGCATCTTCACCAACCTTTACGGGTGGCACGGCTGGAATCTGGACGCCTCCCGTCGGCGCGGCATCTGGGACGACACCAAGGCCTTGATCGCGCTGGGGCGCGACCGGATCATCGAGGAGGTCAAGACCTCCGGGCTCAGGGGGCGTGGCGGCGCCGGCTTTCCGACCGGCATGAAATGGTCGTTCATGCCCAAGGCGCCGAAGCCTGGCCGGCCGCATTACCTGGTCATCAACGCCGACGAGTCGGAGCCCGGCACCTGCAAGGACCGGGACATCATGCGCTATGATCCGCATCGGCTGATCGAGGGAGCGCTCGTCTCCTCCTTCGCCATGGGCGCGCATGCCTGCTACATCTACATACGTGGGGAGTTCTACAACGAGGCGTCGGAGATCCAGCGGGCGATCGACGAGGCCTACGACGCCGGGCTTGTCGGCCGAAACGCCGCCGGGTCGGGCTGGGACTTCGACATCTACCTGCACCGCGGCGCCGGGGCCTATATCTGCGGCGAGGAGACGGCCCTGCTTGAAAGCCTCGAGGGCAAGAAGGGCATGCCGCGCAACAAGCCGCCGTTTCCGGCCATGGCCGGTCTTTACGGCTGCCCGACCACTGTCATCAATGTCGAGACGAT
>CAZTHL010000096.1:0-7221 GCA_964613585.1 uncultured Mycobacteriaceae bacterium
GCCGCCGCCGACCCTGTTCGAGTACCTGCCCGAGGACGCGCTGCTGTTCGTCGACGAGAGCCACGTCATGGTGCCGCAGCTGGGCGGCATGTTCCGCGGCGACCGCGCGCGCAAGGAGACCCTGGCCGAGTTCGGCTTCCGCCTGCCGGCCTGCGTCGACAACCGGCCGCTCAGGTTCGAGGAGTGGGAGCGGATGCGGCCGCAGTCGATCTTCGTCTCGGCCACCCCGGGACCGTGGGAGATGGAGCGTACCGGCGGCGTCTTCGTCGAGCAGGTGGTGCGGCCGACCGGCCTGATCGATCCCGAGATCATCATCCGCCCGACCCGGAGCCAGGTCGACGACCTGCTGGCCGAGTGCCGCGAGGTGGTGGCGCGCGGCTACCGCATCCTGGTCACCACCCTGACCAAGAAGATGGCCGAGGCGCTGACCGAGTACATGGCCGAGATCGGGCTCAAGGTGCGCTACATCCACTCCGACGTGGAGACGCTGGAGCGCATCGAGATCATCCGCGATCTCAGGCTCGGCGCCTTCGACGTGCTGGTCGGCATCAACCTGCTGCGCGAGGGGCTCGACATCCCGGAATGCGGCCTGGTCGCCATCCTGGACGCCGACAAGGAGGGCTATTTGCGCAGCCGCACCTCGCTCATCCAGACGATCGGCCGGGCGGCGCGCAACGTCGAGGGTCGCGCCATCCTCTACGCCGACACCGTCACCGACAGCCTGAAGGCGGCGATGAACGAGACCGAGCGGCGCCGGGAGAAGCAGAAGGCCTACAACGCCGCCCACGGCATCACGCCGGAATCGGTGCGCAAGAGCATCAGCGACATCCTGGAGAGCGTCTACGAGCGCGGCGACCGGGTGACGGTGTGCGCCGGGGTCAGCGAGGCGCCGGCGGAATGGACCGGCAAGACCCTGCGCGACACCATCGCCGACCTGGAGAAGCAGATGCGCGCGGCGGCGGCGGATCTCGAGTTCGAGACCGCGGCCCGTCTGCGCGACGAGATCCGCCGGCTCGAGGCCATGGACCTCGGCCTCGACGATGTGCTCGGCGGCGACGGCCAGGGCGCCACCGTGCTGCCCATGCGCCGGGGCGGCGGCACCCACCGGTCCCAGGTCGAGGACGGGCCCAAGCGGCCGAAGGGCCCGCGCAAGAGCCGGCCGGACGACCCCGGCGGCGTCAAGGTGGCGTCCAAGCGCTACGCCGGCCGCCGCCGCAAGGGACCGTGAGGCGGCCAAGGGGGGGCCCGACCCAGCCGGCGCCGGGCGACCGGAGCGCCGACCGACGCGCCGCCCACGAGGTGCCGCAGCCGCTCCTGTACCAGCGCGACTTCCTCGCTGGGATCACGGCGCAGGCGGCGCGGCTGAGCGAGGCTGCGGCCCTGCACCCGCATCTGCCGCTCCACTGGGAGCCTCTGATCGAGACGGTGGAGGGTCTCGCGGCGAACCCGGCGCGCGCGGGGGATTGGGCCTTGACCCTGGCGATCGTGCCTGTGCGCCGGCACGAGCACCGCGGCCCCGGCCGGTGGCCGCCGCCCGTCGACCCAAGGGCGGATGAGCCCCGATGAGCCCCGGTGAGCCGCGCGGGACGCCGGCGCGGAGCCGGGTCCGGCCCGGCTCAACCCATCTTCAACCCATCTTGTAGTGCTTGCGGATCGGCTCGATGACCTCCCAGGTGCACTCCAGGCCGGCCGGGAAGGTGACCAGGTCGCCGGCGCCGAACTCCACGGCTTGGCCGTCCGGCGTGGTCACCCGGACCCGGCCTTCCAGCACATAGGCGGTCTCCGGCTCGTCGTAGGACCACTCGAACCGGCTCGCCTCCTTCTCCCAGGTCGGCCGCGCCGTCATCTCCTCGATCTCGGCGGCGCTCGGCCGCGCCACGGTGATCCTCATCGCCCCGTCCTCCCGTGCGGTGATCGCGCGGCCCCTCCCTTGCCGCCGCGACCGGCGTGCGGTCAAGACGCCCCGGTCAAGACACCCTGGTCAAGACGCCCGGGTCAAGACGCCCGGGTCAAGACGCCCGGGTCAAGACGTCTGAGTGCCGAGGCGGGACACCTTGCCCTCGAGGTCCTTGAGCAGCCCCACCTGCGCGGCCACCCGCTCCTGGATCGCGCCGACCGCCCGCTCCGCCTCGTCGACGCTGCCGCGGATCTCCTCGATCGCCCGGATGATCTTGTCCGCCTCCTCTGCGGCCGCGCCCGCGGTGCCGGCGGCGCGCCCGACCTCGGCGGTGATCTTGTCGGCCGACTGGTGGGTCGTCTGGGCCAGCGCCCGCACCTCGCTGGCGACCACGTTGAAGCCGGCGCCGAACTCGCCCGCCCGGGCCGCCTCGATCGCCGCATTCAGCGCCAGGAGGTTGGTCTGCTTGGCGATGTCCTGGATGCCCCCGACGATGCCGCTGATCTCGTGGCTGGCGGTCGCCACCGTGTCGAGCATCCGCTTCAGCCCGTCCACCTCGTGGCGCCCCTGATCGGCCAGGGACAGGGCCCGACGCGCCTTGTCGATGGTGCTCTCGACATCCAAGCGGATGGTGCGCAGGGTCTCGTTGGCCTCGGCGACCACGCCGCCAACCTCGTTGACCAGCGCCTTGCGGATCTGCTCGTAGGTGGCCACCTGGTCGGCCGCCTCCCGGGTCGCATGGATGTCGATCAGCGAGCCCGCGGCGCGGGCCGGCCGGCCCTGGCGGTCGCGCTGGCAGCCGCCGGTCGCCCGGAACCAGCGCCACTCGCCGGAGCGCGTCTTCAGGCGGTACTCGACGTCATACGCCGTTCGGCCGGACCGGTCGGCAAGATGCGCCGAGAACGCGTCGACGGTGGGCTGGCGATCGT
This sequence comes from uncultured Mycobacteriaceae bacterium, assembly GCA_964613585.1. GTDB lineage: Bacteria > Pseudomonadota > Alphaproteobacteria > DSM-16000 > Inquilinaceae > CAZTHL01. Next base: position 2,827 of record CAZTHL010000096.1, read on the forward strand.
CGGGATGCAGCTTGTCGGTCCAGCTCTCGACGCGGTTCGGAAAGCTGCCCTCGTCCCCGTAGCCGAGCAGCCGGCGGAACTCCGGCGACCAGACCCAGCGGCTGTCCCGGTGCAGGGGATCGCCATGGGCGATCGTGACGTCCCACAGGCCGACGCCGGCGCGGTTGGCGAGCAGCTCCAGCCGCTCGGCGTTGGCGGCGGCATGGCGTCGCTCCGTGTCGAGCCGCTTCAGCGCCCGCTCGGCCTCGTCGCGCGACTCCGGCGGCACCGTCGACAGATCCACGTCGGCGCCGTCCAGCGCCCGCGACACCAGTTCCCAGCACGCTCGCGCTTCGGAGCGAACGAACGACATGCACGGCCCCCTCATCGGCGGATCGCGGCCGGACGGCCGCGGCGTCGTCTTTGCCGCAGGTCGCCTTAAGGGCTGGTGAACAGCCGCCGCGGGCCCGCGAGCGGCCGCCGCATCAGATCTTCTGCGCGATGTAGGTCAGGGTCACCGTGAGCAGCACGACGTAGAACCAGACCGAGCCGGTCACGAGGTCGAGCGTGCGCAGCACGAACTGCTTGATGCCGATCGGCTGCACCTCGACCGCGGCATGGCTCCGCGCCCCGCCGCCCTCGCCGCTGTCCGCGCCCCGGTCACGGTCGGCCCGCACCGCCATATGGCTGCGCGATTCACTGACCAGGACCGTGCTGCGGTCCTCGGTCGCCTCGATGCGGAACTCGCCCAGCCCGAGCACACGGAACGCCTTGGTGCCGTCCTCGGCGACATAGGGCGTGATCGCGGCGTCCAGGCCGGCGACCAGCGCCCGGTCGACCGTGTCCTCGCCGAGTGCCCGCAGCTCGCCCCAGGCGGGGATCACGTCGGCCAGGTGCACGAGCGGACCGTCCCCGCCGGCCATGTCCCCGGCCGCGGCGGCCTCCCCGGGGGCTGCCCCCGGCGCGCGGTCCGCGTCCGCGCCGGGCCCGCGCCGCGGCCCGGCGCCCGTCGGGTATGCATAGCTGTTGACCAGGCTGCCGAGGAAGCGCTCGGAACGCCCCGGCCCGGACTCCGGCCCGGACTGCAGACCGGACTGCAGACCGGACTGCGGCGCCGAGGTGGACGGTATTCCGAGAGCCCGCGCCGCCGGCTGCTCCGGCCAGGCCGATCCAGGCCCGCGGACCGGCGCGGCGGACGGCGACGACAGCGCCTCGGCCGGCGCCGGCGCCGCCCGGGCCTGTCGCTCCAGGAGCTCGGGCAGGCGGATCGGCGGCGGCGTCCCGGCCCACGCCTCCGGCCCGAGCCGATCCGGCTCGACGGGGCGCGCCACCGGCGACGACCCTGCGGGCTCCGTCGCGACGCCCGGCGCCGGGCCGGTGAGCCCGGTCACGCCGGCGCCGCCGTCGTCGAGGATCGGGGTGGCCGCGGCGCCCCACGGAAACACCGCAAGACCGAGAAGCAGGAGGACGGCCACGCCGCGCTGTGCTCGCCTAATTGTTCCGGCTCCGCCATAAATTTGCGCAATCGCTGGTCAGCCGACCGCACGCGACGGAAGCAAACCATATACCGGACGATAGCAGCAAGTCTTTATCAAGTCTTGACCGACGAGCGCATCCGCGGGCCGGCCCGCTCGGCTTACGGGCCGTAAAGCCGCTTTACAGCGAGACGGCGCCAGGCGATCGGGCGCGAGATCTTCGATGGATAGTGCCTTATGCTTGCCGGGACGGCGAGGCCCGATCGCCGAAGGCGAGCCACGCCTCCCGCCCCGGCGCCGCCGGCGCGCCCTGTATCCGGATCGCCAAGCCCCCATATGTCGGGTCGCCCTCGAGCGTCAGGACATCCGGCAGTCGCGCCGGGTCCGCGGGCGGCCATGGCGGCCCCGCTCGGTTCCAGATCCGCCCGCCGGCGCCCCGCGCCCGCCCTGCCGGAGGCACGCAATCCCGATGCTGACCGATGCCGCCCTCATGGTCGGCGGCCTGGCCATCCTGATGCTCGGCGCCGACATCCTGGTGCGCGGCGCCGTGGCGGTCGCCCGGCGGCTCGGCATCTCGCCCCTGGTGGTCGGCTTCACGGTGGTCGCCTTCGGCACCTCGCTGCCCGAGCTCACCGTCAGCCTGAACGCGGCGCTGACCGAGTCCACCGCCCTTGCCGTCGGCAACGTGGTCGGTAGCAACATCGCCAACATCCTGCTGATCCTGGGGGTCGCCGCCGTGGCGCGGCCGCTGTGCTGCGGCCGCTGGGCGCTGTGGCGGGACGGCACGCTGATGCTGACGGCGACCGTGCTGTTCATCGCCGCCAGCCATGTCGGCCGGCTCGGCCTTTGGCACGGCGTCACCGGCCTGCTGCTGCTCGCCGGCGCCCTGTACTTCTGCTACCGGACGGACAAGCACCTGGGCGAATCGGTCCACGCCCAGGAGGCCGACGAGATCGAGGGCTTCGGCAACCGTCCGATCGGCGCGGCGCTGGCGCTGCTCGGCGGACTGGTCGGCGTGATCGTCGGCGCCGACCTGCTGGTCGACGGCGCGGTCGGCCTGGCCCGCACCTTCGGCGTGCCGGAGGAGGTGATCGGCCTGACCCTGGTCGCGTTCGGCACCTCGATGCCTGAGCTGGCCACCGCCATCGCCGCCGCGCTGCGCCAGCACGGCGACGTCGTGCTGGGCAACGTGCTCGGCAGCAACCTGTTCAACCTGCTCGGCATCCTCGGCGTGGTGGCGCTGTTCGTCCCGGTCCAGGTGCCGGCGCAAATGCTGCGCGTCGACCTGTGGATCCTGCTCGGGGTCAGCCTGCTCGTGTTCCCCTTCCTGCAGTCGGGGCGCCGGCTGAAGCGGCTTGAGGGCCTCCTCCTGCTGGTGCTCTACGGCGCGTTCGTGGTCGCCGCCTTCAACGGCATCCCCGCGGCCTGAGCCCGGACCCGGGCCCCGGCGGCCCCGCCGCCGGGCCGCGACCGTGGCACGCGCCGGGTTGAAGCCGGCGGGCGGACGCCTATCCTTGCCGGCCATGACCGAGGCAACGACCCCCGCGACGGCGCTGGTGACCGGGGCAGCCCGGCGCATCGGCCGTGTCATCGCCCTCGACCTCGCCCGCCACGGCTGGGCCGTCGCGGTGCACTACGGCGGCTCGGCCGCCGCGGCACGCGCGACCGTCGAGGCGATCATCGGCGAGGGCGGCCGGGCGGCGGCGTTCCAGGCCGAGTTGACCGACGAGGCCCAGGTCGCGCGGCTGCTGCCGGCCGCCGCCGCGGCGCTCGGCCCGGTCACCCTGCTGGTCAACAACGCCGCCGCCTTCGTCAACGATGGCATCGGCGAGGCCCCGCGCGACATATGGGACCTGCACCTGGAGACCAACCTCCGCGCGCCGACCGTGCTGATCCGCGCCCTCGCCGAGCAGCTGCCGGACGGCGCCCGGGGCAACGTGGTCAACATTCTCGACCAGAGGGTATGGAACCCGACGCCCGAGTTGATGTCCTACACCGTCAGCAAGGTCGGCCTCTACACGCTGACCCGCACCCTGGCGCTGGCCCTGGCGCCGCGTATTCGCGTCAACGGCATCGGCCCGGGCCCGACGCTGAAGGCCGCGCGGCAGTCCGAGGAGCATTTCGCCCGGCAATGGCGCTCGGTGCCGCTCGAACGGCGCACCACGCCGGAGGAGGTGGCGGCGGCGCTGCGCTTCATCCTGGCGGCGCCGGCGCTGACCGGTCAGATGATCGCGCTCGACGGCGGCGAGCACCTCGGCTACGCCCAGTCGGAAAAACCTACGGGATCTTATGAATAGCCCGCGCGGCAGCGCCGGCCCGGCCCGGATATCCGCCAATTTCGTTAACGGCATTACACCGGCTTAACTTTGCGGCAACCAGGTATTTTCTTGCGTGGCGTGTGCCGGCTCGGCATTCGTCCGACCGGGGCGCGGCCCCATGAACAGGGTTGTTCACATGGCAACCGTTGGCGGCGGCGCCCCCGGCCGAGTCGCGACCATTTTTTCGCAGGCCCTCGCGGGATTCGCCCTTGACACTGAAAAAACAACGATTCCAATAACTTGAAAAATGATTAATTTTTGGGCAATCCGTTCTAAGGCTTGGAGCGCCTAGCGTCCCACAGCCTGTCACCCAGGTTATCGACAGACTTGTCCACAGGTTCGGTGGATATCCGGTTCTTAACCAGTTGTTTACGAATTGTGGCCAAGGCGGCCGTGCTTGCGCCGCAGCACGGATACCGCAACATGCCATTTATGAACGACACCGACCCGCTGGAGCCGCCTCCGATGCCGTCGCCCGCCGGCCGCGGCGCGCCGGGCGACGGCACCGGCGGCGCTGGCACCGGCGACGGTGGCATGGGCCACGGGGTGACCGGCGACGGCGGCATGGGCCACGGGGTGACCGGCGACGGCGGCAAGGTCCACGGGGTGACCGGCGACGGCGG
>CAZTHL010000096.1:7321-13399 GCA_964613585.1 uncultured Mycobacteriaceae bacterium
GCCACGGGGTGACCGGCGACGGCGGCAAGGTCCACGGGGTGACCGGCGACGGCGGTACCGGTCAGGGCGGCACCGGTCGGGGCGGCACCGGTCGGGGCGGCACCGGTCGGGGCGGCACGAGCCCCGGCGGCGCGGACGGGACGCGGACGGACGGCCGCCCGGGGCCGGCCGCGCCCGGGCCGGCGCCGCGCCGCCGCCGCCTCGAGGCGCGCCTGCCCGACGGTCTCGCCGTGATCCAGGCCGAGCTGCGCACCCTGCCCAACGCCCCCGGCGTTTACCGCATGCTCGACGCCGAGGGCGAGGCCCTCTACGTCGGCAAGGCGCGCAGCCTGCGGAAGCGGGTCACCGCCTACACCCAGGCCGGCCGGCAGCCGGCCCGGCTGCTGCGCATGATCGCCGAGACCGCGGCCATGGAGGTCGTGGTGACCCGCTCGGAGGTCGAGGCGCTGCTGCTCGAGGCCAACCTGATCAAGCGCCTGCGCCCGCGCTACAACGTGCTGCTGCGCGACGACAAGACCTTCCCGCACATCCTGATCACCGGCGACCATCCGTTCCCGCAGATCGCCAAGCACCGCGGCGCCGAGAAGCGGCCCGGCCGCTACTACGGGCCGTTCGCCTCGGCGGGCGCGGTCAACCGCACCATCACCGCGCTGCAGCGGGCGTTCCTGCTGCGCAACTGCTCGGACAGCGTGTTCGCCGGCCGCACCCGGCCGTGCCTGCAGCACCAGATCAAGCGCTGCACCGCGCCGTGCGTCGGCCATGTCGACGCCGCGGCGTACGGCCAGCAGGTCGAGCAGGCGGTCCAGTTCCTGAGCGGCCGCAGCCACGCGGTGCAGGAGCAGTTCCGCGAGCGCATGACCGAGGCGGCGGAGCGGCTCGAGTTCGAGACCGCGGCGCGCTGGCGCGACCGGATCCGCGCCCTGGCCGCCATCCAGGCGCACCAGGACATCAATGTCGAGGGCATCGAGGACGCCGACGCCTTCGCCCTCCACCAGGCCGGCGGCCAGAGCTGCGTCCAGGTCTACTTCTTCCGCGGCGGCCGCAACTACGGCACCCGCGCCTACTTCCCCTCGCACGACCGGGCCGAGGAGCCGGCCGCGGTGCTGGCCGCCTTCATCGCCCAGTTCTACGACGACAAGCCGGCGCCCGGCCTGATCCTGCTCAGCGAGGAGCTGGCGGAGGCGGCGTTGCTGGCCGAGGCCCTGGCGGTCAAGACCGGCCACAAGGTGACCGTCAGCGCCCCGCAACGCGGCGACAAGCGGCGGCTGATCGACCATGCCCTGGACAATGCCCGCGAGGCGCTGGCCCGCCGTCTGTCGGAGAGCGCGGCCCAGGCGAGGCTGCTCGACGGGGTCGCCGCAGCGTTCGGCCTCGAGGCCGCGCCGCGTCGGATCGAGGTCTACGACAACAGCCACGTCCAGGGCAGCCACCCGGTCGGCGCCATGATCGTCGCCGGGCCCGACGGCTTTTACAAGCAGGCCTATCGCAAGTTCACGATCAAGCAGCCGGAGGCGGCCGGCGACGACTACGCGATGATGCGCGAGGTGCTGACCCGCCGCTTCGCCCGGGCGCTCAAGGAGGACGCCGACCGGGCGCAGGAGACTTGGCCCGACCTGGTGCTGATCGACGGCGGCCAGGGCCAGCTCACCGTCGCCGGCCAGGTGCTCGCCGATCTCGGCATCGAGGACGTGCCGGTGGTGGCGATCGCCAAGGGGCCGGACCGCGACGCCGGCCGCGAGCGCTTCTTCCGCCCTGGGCGGCCGCCCATGAGCCTCGACCCGCGCGACCCGGTGCTGTATTTCCTGCAGCGTTTGCGCGACGAGGCGCATCGCTTCGCCATCGGCGCGCACCGGGCGCGACGCGGCAGGCAGGTGGGCGCCTCGCCGATCGACGAGATCGCCGGCATCGGCCCGCGCCGCAAGAAGGCGCTGCTGCTGCATTTCGGCTCGGCCCGGGCGGTCGCCCGGGCCAGCCTGGAGGACCTGGAGGCGGTCGACGGCATCAGCAAGGCGGTGGCGCGCAAGATCCACGACCACTTCCACCCCCAGGGCTGAGCGGCCGCCGACCGGGCGTTGACCGGGCGCCGACCGGGCGCCGACCGGGCGCTGGGCGAGGGCTGAGCCGGGGCTGATCGGCCGGCCCGGTCGAGCCGTGCCGGCGCCCTGGCCTCGGCGGCACGCCGCGGGCGCGGCTGGAGCGGCGGCGGCCGCCCCGCCGGGTCAGAGCGGGTTGCCGATGGCGACGTAGCCGACGGCCTCGGTGCGCGGGTGGGCGACCCGGTTTCCGGCTCCCTGGAGGCGCAGCTCGACGCCGTCCGGGATCTCGCGCTGCCGGGTCGCCACCGGATCGGCCCCGTTGATGGTCTGGCATTGCGACACCACCGTCGGGCGGCCACCGGCGCCGGTGTTGCCGAGCTCCAGCGCCTGCCAGGTGTGGTCGGCGTCGTCCAGCTCGGCGACCATCAGGTGCGGCCCCCGGCCGGAGCCGAGGGCGTGGAAGCCCTTCCTCAGCACCACGGCGCCGACCCGCTCGCCAATGTGCCACGGGTCGTAGCCGGGCCATTCCTCCAGGCGCAGCAGGAAGCCGGGCGCGCCGGAGACCGGGTGCCGGCGGGCGATCCGGGTGTGCACCGGGTTCGGGCCGTGGCAGGTCAGCACCTGGGCGAGGACGATGCTGTCCTCGGTGGAGAAGGCGTCGGGCACCGGCAGCGGGAACCAGGTGCGGGTGTCCGGCTGCTCGACGTCGAGGGTGGTGGCGTAGCCGATCGGCCGATTGTCGGCGTCGCGGATCCAGAACGGCCGGAACGCCAGGTAGCCGACGGTCTCCGGGACCTGCCGCGTCTCGGCGTCGCGCGGCCGCTCCTCCTCGACCTTCACCTCGATCGCGCCCTGGCGCGCCGAGCGGATGCGCATCTCCGCGGTGTCGGCGCCGAACAGGCTCTGCACGGCGGCGATCACCACCGGGCTGTCATAGGCCGGCGGCAAGGGCACGTCGCCGATGCGGCAGGTTGTCCAATGATGGTTCACGCCCTCCGCTTGGCCGTGAACGACATGCGTGCTCATGGGTCCTCCTCGTCAAGGCTCCCGCCCGCGCCGAGGCGGGTTGCGCCGCGGCGGCCGGGACCGGGTGCCGGACTGAGCTTGTCGAGACCTGGTCAGCACGGAGACAGGAAAGCCCCTGCTCCGCGAAAGGCCGAATAAGTGTAGATCCGTCTCGGAAAGTCTTGCAACAAGGAAAAATTAGATGCTGAAGCAATGATTGGGAAGGACAGTCTTTATTCGGCACAACTGCGGGCCGCGGGACATTTAGTCTTGGCCGACAAGGTGCCCCGGCCGTGGCCGGCCCGCCGGACGGCTCCTGACGCTTCTCTTGGGGCGCTCGGGCGGGCGCGGATCGTCCGGGCCGCCGTCAGGGCGCGTGGCCGGCGGCCTCGGCCGCCCGCCCGGGCGCGGCATCCGGGTCGGGTTCGGGCCGTCGTCCGCAGCCTCATCGTCTCCCGGGCCCGACACCGCCGCGTCGGCGGAGCGCCGGCCAGCCCCGCGCGCGACCGACGATGCGCGATCATGGCCAGGGGGTTGTCCGCCCGTGGATGGGCCTGCGGGTCCGGCATGCGCATCGGGTTCCGGAGCGTTTCCGCCTGACATCGCCGGCGAGGAAGGCGCCGACCGCCTCGGTCAGCAGCCCCGCCCGAGACCCGGGATCGCGCTCGGCCCGCGCCTTCACCGTCCGCCGGCGGTGCCGCGTCGGAGCCCCCGGCCCGATCGTCTCCCGTCGGCGCCGTGGCGCTCACGCCACCACGCCAACCACGGCGCCGGTCATGCAGGTGGCCAGGGTGCCGGCGACGACCGCCTTGAGGCCGAGGCCGACGATCTCGTCGCGCCGCTCGGGCGCCATACCGCCCAGGCCGCCGATCATGATGCCGAGGCTGCCCAGGTTGGCGAAGCCGCACAGGGCGTAGGTCATGATCAGGCGGCTGCGCTCGCTCAAGGCGTCCTCCGGCAGGTCGGCCAGCGCCAGATAGGCGATCAGCTCGTTGAGGATGGTCTTGATGCCCATCAGGCTGCCGGCGGTCGCCGCCTCGGCCCAGGGGATGCCCATCAGCCAGACGATGGGCGCCATCAGCCAGCCCAGCATCCGCTCGACGCTGAGCGGCGCGCCGCCGAGCGCCGGCAGCAGGCCGAGCAGGGCGTTGGCGATCGACACCAGCGCCACGAAGACGAGCAGCATGGCGGCGATGTTGAGCAGCAGCTGCACGCCGGCCAGCGTCCCCTGGGTCACCGCGTCCATGGCGCCTGACGCCGTCTGCTCCGGCATGCGGTCGCCGGCCGTGCCGTCGCCGCGGTCCGGCACCATGATCAGGGCCAGGGTGATGGCGGCGGGCGCGCTGATCACCGAGGCGACCAGGATGTGGCCGAGCGCGTCGGGGATCACGCCGGCGAGGAACGAGGCGTACAGCACCAGCACATTGCCGGCGATGGTGGCCATGCCCGCGGTCATCAGGACGAACAGCTCGCCGCGGGACAGGTCGCGCAGGTACGGGCGGACCAGCAGCGGCGCCTCGATCATGCCGATGAAGATGTTGGCGGCCACGCCCATGCCGAGCGCGCCGCCGACGCCGAGGGTGCGCTGCAGCAGCCACGCCATGCCGCGGATCACCCGGGGCAGCACCCGCCAGAAGAACAGCAGCGAGGACAGCGCGCTCATCACCAGGATCAGCGGCAGCGCCTGGAAGGCCAGGATGAACGAGGTGCCGGGCCGGGTGACGTCGAACGGCTGCGGCCCGCCGCCCAGATAGCCGAACACGAAGCTGGCGCCCTCTTGGGTCGCCCCCTGCAGCGCCAGGACGACGCCGTTGAGCGCGCCCAGGGCCTCGCGCGCCGGCGGCAACTTGAGCAGCAGCAGGGCGAGCGCCAGCTGCAGGCCGAGGCCGATCGCCACCGTGCGCCACGGGATGCGCGCCCGTTGCTCGCTCAGCAGCACCGCCAGCGCGGTGAAGGCGACGAGGCCGAGCAGGCTTTGCAGGACGAGCATGGCGCGGGTCCTTCGCTTGTGCCGGGGATCGGCCGGCGGCGCGGCCCGGCATGCGGACGGGCGGGAGGCGAGGCTTGCCGAGACGCGCTGCGACGGCGCCTTGAAGTCCCTGAAGACCCCGCTAGCTTACGGGACCCGTGGAGGCAGTGGAACCGAGGCAGCGCCCGCCCCGCCCTCACACGCCTCCCGATTCTCCACCGCATAGACCGCCGCGATCCGGCGCAGCGCCTCATTGGCGACGGCTGAGCCCTGGGATTGCTGCACATCGACGAACTTGCGCCGGATGTGGGCCAGACAGGCCACCACCGTGACACGGCCGGAGCGATAGACCGGCAGGAACAACGGCGCGGCGTTCTCGGTGTCGGCATTGGACGGCGCGAACCGCGGGTCCTTCATCCAGTTGAACAGCTGGTTGGCGTTCATGTCGTAGCGCCACGCCACCAGGCTGACGACACGCCCGGCACCCGCGTTTGGGCGATGATCGTCCGCTTCTCGTCGTCCGACCACTTCCGCCGGTTCCGTCGCCGCCGCGCCATCCCACCCCGCCAAGTGTCCATCAGCGCAAGTGGACACTTACGCTCTCGTTAAGCGCAAACCTGACGATCAGCGGCCCGCCGGCAAGAGCGGTCTGACCGGACGCTTACCCTGCGCTGAAGCAGGAAACAAGATTCTCTCGGTGCGTAGCGTCCGGTGCGTGAAAATCGTGCTCGACATGATCGAAGCGAAGCTACCTCCCGGCGCCGGACGTGTTGTGCTGCATTGGTTCACCGGAACCCCATCCGAGGCGCGCCGAGCAGCTCAGATGGGCTGCTACTTCCCAGTGAACTTGGCGATGCTGCAAACTAAGAAGGCGAGGAAGCTCGTCCAGTCGCTCCCAATGGACCGGATACAGACGGAGACCGACGGCCCCTTTGCTGACAGCGTCTCGAAGCCGTGCCGCCCCGTCGAGTTGACGCCGACGAGAGATGGTTTAGCCGCAGCGCTCGGACTCTCTGACGAAGAAACATCCGAGTTGGTCTCGAGGAATCTCGGGTTGCTCTTGAGCTA
>CAZTHL010000097.1:0-13362 GCA_964613585.1 uncultured Mycobacteriaceae bacterium
TCCGAGCACGTTCGTGAATCCCAATTCGATTCAATCAGCTCGGGTCATGCTCTAAAGAGCCGCGGCCAAGCGATAGGGGTCATGCGCCGGAGGGCCACAATGCGACGCAAGTGAACGATGCCTCCAAGTTCCGAGGAATGATTTCACGTTAACAAAACTGAGCGTGAGCGGTTAATTTACCCCTTGAAAGTTCATAGTCCGTTCGCATATCCAATTGACCCCTTGACATGAACGAACTCGATCATGCCCGTACCGCGTCGCCATAGCGCGGAACGTCATGCGGCCGAAGGTGTTGTGAAAAACACGCTGCCAGAAGGAGCGCGGAAGAATTGAACGTGTTGTACTTCTCCCCGGAAGATAACCTCGACCGCTACCTCCGCGAGGTCGGCAAGCAGCCGTATCTGACCGTGGAGGACGAACAGCAGTTGGCGCGTCGTTGGCGCGACAAACATGATGCCAGCGCCATGCGCGATTTGGCGGGGAGTCACCTACGCCTCGTGGTCAAGATGGCACGCGGCTACTCCGGATATGGTCTCCCGATCTCGGAACTGATTGCCGAGGGGAATGTGGGGCTGATGCAGGCGATTGCCAAGTTCGAGCCGGAACGAGGCTACCGCCTAGCCACATATGCGGCTTGGTGGATTCGCGCAGCCATACAGGAGTATATCCTCCACAACTGGTCGCTGGTAAAAACGGGGACGACAGCAGCGCAAAAGAAGCTGTTCTTCAATCTGCGCCGATTGAAGGGCAAGCTGCGGGCGATGGAGGAAGGTGATTTGGCGCCAGATCAGGTGACCCAGATCGCGCAGCAGCTGGACGTCCCGGAGCATGACGTCATTGAGATGAACCGGCGTCTTTCCGCCGCCGACACTTCGCTCAACATCGAGATCGGCGACGACACCGATGTCGAATGGCAAGACCGGCTGACCGACGATCGCGACAATCAGGAGAGCCGTCTTGCCGATGCCAACGAGCTTGCCTGGCGTCGGGATCTGCTGAACGAGGGGCTCGGCCTGCTCAACGAGCGGGAACGCCATATCCTCCTGGAGCGGCGGTTGACCGAGAATCCTCGTACCCTCGAGGCTCTGAGCGGTGAGTATGGCGTGTCCCGGGAGCGGGTTCGTCAGATCGAGGTCGCTGCCTTCCGAAAGTTGCAAAAAGCGATATGCGGCAATGTCGAGTCCAAGGGGGCGCACCGAGCCGCTGCCTGACGGCAGGTGAACGAACAGCCTTGTCCACGTGAGCGTCATTCGGAAAGGCCACCCGCTAGAGGTCAAGATGGCGCCGCCAGAGTGTTGGTGGTCTGGCTGTTTGGGATAGTCGCCAAGTCTCGCAGAAGGTCGGCAAGAGTTCGGGTCATGAGCCTTGGCTTTTCATCGCCCGATCGGACTCGTCATTTGCGCGAGGGCGGGTGCGTTAAGCCTTACCTGCACAACCCGGAGACATGGGTGACACCTTAGGCCGACGACATGGGTGACAGGTCAGAACAGTGGTTGGAAGAGCCCGGCCATGCCTTGGAGAGAGACCTGCACCATGGATCAGCGAATGGCGTTCATCGTGGCTTGGCAGGCCGGTGAGGCGAGCGTCGCCGCGCTCAGCCGGCATTTTGGCATTGGCCGGAAGACCGGCTACAAGTGGCTGGGGCACTTCCAGGCGGACGGTCTGGCCGATCGGTCGCGGACCCCGCTGACCAGCCCGCGGGCGCGCGCCCCGGAGCGGGAGGCCAAGCTGCTGGCGCTGCGCCACCCAAAGGCTGGTTCCTGACCGGCGACGGTACGCACGTCGAGCCGCTCGCGCGGCGCAACGCGCACAGCCGGTTTCTCCTGCGCCGTTAGCCCGTCGCCCGCATCGACGAGGGCCATGAAGTCCACCGTCCAGACGTCGTTCGGCGCCTGGGCGGCGGCCAGCGGCCGGCCCGAGGGCACGATCCGCCGCCGGCGCCGCGGCGGGTCAGCCCGGCCCGATCAAGCAGCGTGCCGATCGTGCTGGCTGCCAGCCACACCTGCTGTGGCTGATGCGCCACCAGCTAGGCCTTGACCTGCGCACCTCCCAGCTTGGATGCCTACCGAGCGGCCGCACGAGGCGCTCGGCCGGAAGCCGCCTGCCAGTGTCCATCAGCCGTCCGCGCGGCCGTTCGACGGTGTGCTGCGCTCGCCCGACTTATGCCGATGACGCTTGCGTCCGTCGGGTCCGTCGCTGCGGCGCGTTAAATGGCGCGGCGAGCAAATCTTCATCAGCCAAGCCCTGGTCGGCCAGCCCCTTTTTATGGGTTCATGGCCTAGCTGTTTAGCACGGGCTTATGGTGCTCTGCTTCAACCCGAAGGCGTTTCAGTTCCTCAGCGCCTTTGTCCCCAGGTCATTCGGCCGGATGGATGGGCAATGCTGCCAACGACTATCCTCGGTGGCATCTTCATGGCGGTTGCCACTGTCCTTGACGGCACCTACCCCCTGCTTGCGGAGCGGGCAGGGTGACCTCCGTGCCGCACCTCGATGTGAAAACCACAAGGCTGAACGGCCGGCACCATGACCATTCTGGAACCGACATCGCCTACACCTGTTACGATCTTGCGAGCCTGTATTGAGGCGTAACCGTCCGTCAGCGAAATGACAAGGCAAATGGGCGCAGGCGAGCCTTATGCCAATCGCGCGGAAGCCGGTCGTGAGCTGGCACAATTGCTTGAGAAGTATCGATGCCAGCATCCCGTGATCTTTGCTCTGCCACGCGGCGGCGTCCCGGTGGGCCGCGAGATCGCGAAACGGCTGGCGGCACCGCTTGATGTCGTGCTCGTCCGCAAGATTGGCGCACCGTTTCAGCCTGAGTTGGCCATCGGAGCGGTCGTAAATGGCGCGCGGGCGCAGATCGTCACGCATGACGCGGTGCTGCGGGCCCTGGACTTGCCGTGGGAGTTCGTCGAGCGCCAAGCTGTCAGCGAACTCGAGGTGATCGAACAGCGCCGGCACCTTTACCTGGGTGACAGCAAGCCAATGGATCCTGAGGGCCGGACGGCGATCATCGTTGACGACGGCATTGCAACGGGAACGACCATGCGCGCCGCGCTCGCTGCCCTCAGACAGGGCAGGCCGAAACGTCTGGTGCTCGCGGTGCCGGTGGCGCCGCCTGAGATCATCGAGGCGCTGCGCCCAGAGGCGGATCACATCGTGTGTCCATGGACGCCAGATCCGTTTCACGCAATCAGCTTGTTCTATCAAGACTTTTCGCAAGTATCGGACCAGGACGTCGTGGATATGCTGCAAGAGACCACGCCGACCACTTCCGCGTGGTGACACGTGAGCAGTGACCCCTTTCGCTGCGGAGCCTCATGACGTGGGGTGCCAGAACGGCAGGACGAGGCCGAGAGCCGACGAGGCCGAGAGCCGACGACGGACAGGCAAGGAGGTTGGAGCAAAATTCGCGAGGGCGTGGCAGGCGCAAGACAATGGGAGAATCCGGAGCGATTTTGTAACACATTGTCTCACTGACCATCGCCAGCGAAGGCAAGGCTCACCATTCTGTTCGTTTAGCGTATGCCCTCGCGGGGTTGGGTCGGGCGGCTAGGGCTCCCTGTGAGCGGTGGGCGTCACACAGTGCCAGGGCCCTTGTGCTGGTGACGTCCGCCAGCCCGCACAAGACCTTGCTTGGGCGCGCGGCGATGTAGGAACATCGGATGGGGATGGCGCGAACCAGGAGCCATCGGGAATCACGCGGGATCGTTCTCATCGCTGGAGCGAAACCCGGATCGGCGAGCGATGCTCAGTGCCGACTGTGTCGTGGCGGCATAGAGTCACTGGTGAGCCAACACCAGGTTGGCGGCGGCCTGGGCCGTACGCACCACAAGACCGCCATGATTGAACTTTAACTCGCGGAAAAGGCTTGAGTTTTCCGACACGGAAAATGACGCGAACGGACAATTGATCGGACAGCGTCACCTTGCGTTAACCAAGTTGCCGGATGATTGCTGCGATGTGTACCGCAGAGGCGAATGAACGATTGCATCACCGGCTTCGACGATTGCCGGTCGCTGCTCGAGGAATCTTGCGCCGCGTCGACAGGTGCCCGCTCGGTCGATGACGAGGTCAGCCATGGAACATCGGGACGACATTTTCGGCCTCTTCACGGAGGCGTATGACAGTCGGAAGCAGGCCGAGATGAGTCTGCGCGAGTATCTTGAGGGATGCCGCGACGATCCCATGATGTACGCCAGCGCGGCCGAACGAATGGTCGCCGCTATCGGCGAGCCTGAGATTGTCGACACCTCAAGGGATCCGCGTTTCTCGCGAATCTTCCTCAACCGGACGATCAAGGTCTATCCAGCGTTCGCCGACTTCTTCGGGATGGAGGAGACGATCGAGCGAATCGTCGGCTTCTTCCGGCATGCTGCACAGGGGTTGGAGGAGCGAAAGCAGATCCTCTACCTTCTGGGACCTGTTGGCGGGGGCAAATCATCGCTGGCGGACCGGCTCAAGGCCTTGATGGAGCGGCAGCCCGTCTATGTCTTGAAGGCTGGCGACGAAGTCAGCCCTGTGTTCGAGAGCCCTTTGGTACTGTTCGACCCGGACAGCATGGGCGAAGCGCTGGAGGAGCGTTACGGGATCCCCCATCGCAAGCTCACCGGCCTGATGTCACCCTGGGCGGTCAAACGGCTGGATGAGCTGGGCGGCGACATCTCTCGATTCAAGGTTGTGAAGATGCATCCGTCGAAGCTACGCCAGGTATGCGTAGCCAAGACCGAGCCTGGCGACGAGAACAATCAGGACATATCCTCTCTGGTCGGCAAGGTCGATATCCGTAAACTTGAGTATTTTGGGCAGAACGATCCCGACGCCTATTCCTACTCGGGAGGCCTGAATCGGACGACCCAGGGTGTACTTGAATTTGTTGAGATGTTCAAGGCGCCCATCAAGATGCTGCATCCGCTGCTGACGGCGACTCAAGACGGCAACTATGTCGGGACGGAAAACGTTGGCGCCATGCCTTTCTCGGGCATCGTAATGGCGCACTCGAACGAAGCGGAGTGGATAACCTTCAAATCCAACAAGAACAATGAGGCCTTTCTCGACCGCATCTGCGTTGTCAAGGTGCCTTATTGTTTGCGGATGACGGAGGAGACAAGGATCTACGAGAAGCTGCTCGCGTCCAGCGAGCTTAAATCGGCGCCGTGCGCGCCCAGCACCTTGAAGATGCTCTCACAGTTTTCGATCCTGTCCCGACTGAAGCCGCATGAGAACTCCAACCTCTTCTCCAAGATGCGGGTTTATGACGGCGAAAGCTTGAAGGACAGTGATCCGCACGCCAAGTCCGTCCAGGAGTATCGCGACGCGGCTGGGGTCGACGAGGGCATGGATGGGGTGTCGACCCGCTTCGCCTACAAGGTTCTGTCGGAGACCTTCAATTTCGACACGAACGAGGTGGCGGCGGACCCGGTCCACCTGATGTACGTGCTGGAGCAGGCGATCAAGCGCGAGCAGCTTCCGGAGGAAATAGAGAAGCGCTACCTTGAGTTTATCAAGGAGGAGCTCGCGCCGCGCTACGCGGAGTTCATCGGGCACGAGATCCAGAAGGCTTACCTCGAATCATACCACGACTATGGTCAGAACCTGTTCGATCGCTATGTGGCGTACGCGGATGCCTGGATCGAGGATCAGGACTTCAAGGACCCGGACACCGGGCAGCTGCTTGACCGGGAACTCCTGAACCAGGAGCTGAGCAAGGTTGAGAAGCCCGCGGGGATCGCCAATCCCAAGGACTTCCGGAATGAGGTCGTCAAATTCTCGCTTCGGTCACGCGCTCGCAATTCCGGAAACAACCCGTCATGGACCTCCTATGAGAAGATCCGCGAGGTGATCGAGCGGCGGATGTTCAGTCAGGTGGAGGATCTGCTGCCGGTGATCAGCTTCGGCAGCAAGAAGGACAGCGAATCCGAAAAGAAGCACGCCGAGTTCCTGGATCGCATGGTCAGCCGCGGCTACACGGGACGACAGGTGCGCAGGCTGGTAGAGTGGTATATGCGCGTCAACAAAGCCGGCTGAGGGCCATTGGATGAACATCATAGACCGCCGCCTGAATCCGAAGGGGAAGAGCCTCGGCAATCGCCAACGGTTCGTGCGACGGGCCAAGATGGAGATCCGAGAAGCGGTTCGTGACGCTCTCAAGGAACGCAAGGTATCGTCGGTCGAGGGAAGCGAGAAGATCACCATCCGCTCCAAGAGCGTCCGCGAATCCTCGTTCCATTTCGACCGCCGCGGCGGACGCCGCGAATACGTCCTGCCCGGCAACAAGGAGTATGTGCCCGGCGATCGGATCCCGCGTCCGCCGTCGGGCGGCGGCAGTGGGCGCGATGGCAGCCCGGACGGCGACGGCCAGGACGATTTCGTCTTCACCCTGACCAAGGACGAGTTCCTCAACATCTTCTTCGAGGATCTCGAGCTGCCCGACCTGGTCAAGCGCAAGATCACGGACGAGAAGGCGCCGCAGCCGGCCCGGGCCGGCTACACGGTGGCCGGATCGCCGTCGAACCTGAACGTCAGCCAAACCATGCGCAACAGCCTGACCCGGCGCATCGCGCTCAAGCGGCCGCGCGGCTCGGAGGTCCTGCGTCTGGAGCGCGAGCTGGCCGAGCTGGAACGCCGGGAGCAGCTGGACGAGGAGGATGCGGAGCGCCTGGACACGGTTCGGGCGGAGCTTGCCGGCCTGCTCGAACGCACCCGGCGGGTCGCCTACATCGATCCGCTCGACCTCCGCTTCAATCGGTTCGAGCAGACCCCGCGGCCGACCACCCAGGCCGTGATGTTCTGCCTGATGGACGCGTCGGCCTCGATGACCGAGGTGATGAAGGATATCGCCAAGCGCTTCTTCATGCTGCTGCACGTGTTCCTGACCCGCCGCTACCGGAATGTCGAGGTCGTGTTCATCCGCCATACCAGCTCGGCGCAGGAGGTGGACGAGGACACCTTCTTCCACAGCACGGAGACGGGCGGCACCGTGGTGTCCACGGCGCTTGACGAGATGAACCGGGTGATCCGGGAGCGCTTCCCGCTGGGTGAATGGAACATCTACGCGGCGCAGGCGTCCGACGGGGACAATTTCCGCGGCGACATGCCGGCCTGCCTGGATCTTCTTGAGAGCAGCGTGTTCCCCATGTGCCAGTACTTCGCCTATATCGAGGTCGGCGAGCGTCGCCCCGACATCGGCTTCGTCGGCAACAGCTCCGACAGCCCGCTTTGGCGCGGCTACGCGACCTTGACAGGACGCCACAAGAACTTTGCCATGCGGCGGGTGGCCTCCGCGCCGGACATCTTCCCGGTGTTCCACGAGCTCTTCTCGAAGAATCAAAGGGGCCAGTAGCGCCCGCCGATGTCCACAGTGATCACCACGCCCCTGCTGTTCGAAGGCTCGGAATGGGACTTCGACACGCTCCGCCGCACCTACGACACGGTGCACGAGATCGGCGTCGACGAGCTCGGCCTCGACATCTATCCCAACCAGATCGAGGTGATCACGGCCGAGCAGATGCTCGACGCGTATTCCTCGATCGGCATGCCGCTCATGTACAAGCACTGGTCGTTCGGCAAGCGCTTTGCCCGCGACGAGACGCTGTACCGAAAGGGCGTGCAGGGCCTCGCGTATGAGATCGTCATCAACTCCAACCCCTGCATCAGCTACCTGATGGAGGAGAACTCGATCGCCATGCAGGCGATCGTTCTGGCCCACGCCGCGATCGGCCACAACCATTTCTTCAAGAGCAATTATCTGTTCCAGCAATGGACCGACGCCGACGGCATGCTGGACTATCTGGCGTTCGCCAAGGGCTTCCTTCAGCGCTGCGAGGAACGCCATGGCCTGGACGCCGTCGAGGCCACGCTCGACGCCGCGCACACCCTGATGAGCCATGGCGTCAATCGCTACATACGGCGCAAGAAGCCGAACCTGCACGCCGAGCGCCAGCGCCAGCTCGAGCGAATCGAGTATCAGCGCTCGATCTACAACGATGTCTGGCGGACGGTACCCAAGCGCGGTGCCGGCGAGCGCGAGGACAGTGGCCCGGGCGACGGTCGCCGCGCCGAGGAGCGGCGCAGCCTCGGCCTGCCGGAGGAGAACATCCTCTATTTTCTCGAGAAGTTCGCGCCGAAGCTGGAGGACTGGCAGCGTGAGATCCTCCGCATCGTCCGCAACATCTCGCAATATTTCTATCCGCAGAAGCAGACCAAGGTGATGAACGAGGGCTGCGCCAGCTTCGTCCATTACGAGATCATGAACCGCCTGTACGAGCGCGCGCTGGTCAACGACGGCTCCATGCTCGAGTTCCTCCGGCTGCATTCGGCCGTGGTGTTCCAGCCCGAGTTCGACGACCGGCGCTACTCCGGGATCAATCCTTACGCCCTCGGCTTCGGCATGATGCGCGACATCAAGCGGATCTGCCAGGAGCCGACGCCGGAGGATCAGGAGTGGTTTCCGGACTTCGCCGGCAACGACGACTTCATGGGCGTGCTCAAGGACGCCTGGGCCAACTTCCGCGACGAGAGTTTCGTCCTGCAGTACCTGAGCCCACGGCTGATCCGCGAGATGCAGCTGTTCAAGATCGTCGACGACGCCAGCGAGCCGACCTATCTGGTCGATCGGATCCATGACGATCGCGGCTACCGGGCGATTCGCCAGACCCTGGCCAAGCATTACGACATCGCCTGGATGGAGCCGGACATCCAGATCTCCGATGTCAACCTCAAGGGCGACCGGCGCCTCGTCCTCACCCACACGGTGCGCAACGGCGTGCTCCTCGACAAGGCGGAATGCGACCGCGTCCTGGCCCACCTGGCCTATCTGTGGGGCTACCGGGTCAAGCTGCAGGAGATTGACGCCGCCAGCGACCAGGTGCTCAAGGAGCACACCTCGGTGCCGCTGCCGTGACCCGGCGCCCCCGGCCGAAAACGCCCATCCCGAAAGGAATTGTCTCGCATGGCCGTTGATCGTCACCCGGAGGTGACCAGCCTCGACGAGGAGAGCTTCGAGGCGTGGCGCACGCCCAAGCGCCGGGCCCTGCTCGGCTCCTCGAGCGGAGCGGCGCGCCGCGCCCGCCAGAAGCACGCCAAGGCGGTGCTGAGGAAGTACCTCAAGCGGCGGCGTCGGCCCGAGGCCCAGGTCGCCCGCGGCGAAGGCGAGTGACCGCCGGCGCTCCGTCGCCACCGCCGGCGCCCCGGCCACCCCCCACGCGGGGCCTTGCGCCCGCCGCCTGATCACCGTACCCCTTTCGCCACAGCACGCAGGCGCTCGGCCGCCCGCGGCCAAACCCGGAGGACCGGCGTCCGTGCCAGGCCACGCGCCAGAACCGACACGCAGCCCCGGCCCGCGCCGCCCCCGCGGCGGCGCCGACGGCGCGCGCCGCGCCTCCCGGCCGCTCCCGCTCCCCACTCGGCTCCCCGCTCGGCTCCCCACTCGGCTCCCCACTCGGCTCCCTCGACTTACCGGCCCCTGGACGCGGCAGCCGGCCTGAGGCTCCGGCGTCCAGGGGACCCCGCGCGACGCAGGTCGCCGTCTTCCCATCGTCCGCCAGACGCCGTCGACGCGACCGCCCACCCGCGGTCGCCGGAGCCAAGAGCCATGAGCACCCCGAGCCACCCCGCCTCCGTCCCGGCCCTCGACCCGGCCGCCGCCACCGACCGCGACCGGGTCATCATCTTCGACACCACCTTGCGCGACGGCGAGCAGTCGCCCGGCTGCTCGATGACGCTCGAGGAGAAGCTGCGGGTCGCCGTTGCGCTCGAGGAGATGGGCGTCGACGTCATCGAGGCCGGCTTCCCGATCTCCTCGCCCGGCGACTTCGAGGCGGTCCAGGCGATCGCCCGCCGGGTCACCGCGTCGACCGTGGCCGGCCTCGCCCGCGCCCAGCGCCGTGACATCGACCGCGCCGCCGAGGCGGTGCGCGACGCCGCCCGCCCGCGCATCCACACCTTCATCTCGACCAGCCCGCTGCACATGCGGCACAAGCTGCAGATGACGCCCGAGGCGGTGCTGGAGGCGGTGATCGACAGCGTCAGCCATGCCCGCCGCTACACCGACGATGTCGAGTGGAGCCCGGAGGACGGCTCGCGCACCGAGCCCGACTTCCTGTGCCGCACGGTCGAGGCGGCGATCAAGGCCGGCGCCACCACCGTCAACATCCCCGACACGGTCGGCTATGCCCTGCCGGAGGAATACGCCGCGATCTTCCGCATGGTGCGGGAGCGGGTGCCCGGCGCCGACCGGGTCGTGCTGTCCGCACACACCCACAACGATCTGGGCCTGGCGGTGGCCAACGCGCTCGCCGCCGTCGACGCCGGAGTCCGTCAGATCGAGTGCACCATCAACGGCATCGGCGAGCGTGCCGGCAACGCCGCGCTCGAGGAGGTGGTGATGGCGCTGCGCACCCGGCCGGACCGGATCCGCGCCGCCAGCACCGTCCGCACCGAGCACATCACCCGCCTGTCCAAGCTGGTCTCCGGCATCACCGGCTTCACGGTGCAGCCCAACAAGGCGATCGTCGGCGCCAACGCCTTCGCCCATGAGGCCGGCATCCACCAGGACGGCATGCTGAAGCACGCCGGCACCTACGAGATCATGACGCCCGAGTCGGTCGGCCTGGTCCGCTCGAGCCTGGTGATGGGCAAGCATTCCGGCCGCAACGCCTTCCGCGCCAAGCTGAAGGAGCTGGGCCACGGCGATCTCGGCGACAACGCGCTCGAGGACGCCTTCGCCCGCTTCAAGGACCTGGCCGACCGCAAGAAGGACATCTACGACGAGGACATCCTGGCGCTCGTCGACGAGATGATGCTGCGCGGCGCCGATCGGGTACGCCTGCTCGACGCGCGCGGCACCTTCGGCACCGACCATCACCAGATGGCGGCGGTCGAGCTGGAAATCGACGGCGTCCTGCACCGCAGCGCCGGGGCCGGCGACGGCGGCGTCGACGCGGCGTTCACGGCTATCAAGCAGATGCTCGACTTCCGCCCGCGCCTGACCGACTACCAGGTGCGCGCCGTGACCCGTGGCACCGACGCCCAGGCCGAGGTCACCGTCCGGCTCGAGCACGAGGGCATCGCCGTCACTGGCCGCGGCAGCCACACCGACACGGTGGTCGCCTCGGTCCGCGCCTATGTCCATGCCTTGAATCGCCTGCTCAACCGCCGCGACGCCCGGGCCCCCCGGACATCGGGCTCGGCCGGGGCCCCGCCGGCCGGGACCGGCGACGGCCAAGCCGCCTGACCCGGCCCCGCCGGCGCCTGCCAGCGCGGGCAGGTCGGGCCGGCGGCTGCCTCGAGCCGGGCGGCCGCCCCCGCCGGACCCCGCCGCGGCGTAGGCCTGCGTCGTGATCCGTAGGGGCCCGTCGGGCGGGGCCGCCGCGCCGAGAGCGCCCTGCCCGGCCCTCGCGCCGTTGCCGTCCTGCGCCACGATGCAGGCTTTTGTGGTGATCCGTAGGGTCCGGCAGGGCGCGGCCCCGGGGCCGGGCCGCCCCGCCCGGCCCTGTGGCCGCCCGCATCGGACCGCGCGACCATGTCCAGGTTGCTCGTGAGCGGAATACGCGGCGAGCCATTGACATCAGTCACTGGCTCACCGCGGCGCGCCGGCTCACCGGGGCGCGCCCGGGCGGCGTAGGGATGGCGCACGCGCACGAAAGGTCGGCCGCCGCCCCGACCACGCCACGCTTTCCTTCCCATTCCGCTCATCGACCGCCGACCGACCTCCGTTGCTCCGATCTCCTTCCTAGCAAGGCTCGGTTACCAAACGGTTGCCGCCGGTCGGTCTCAAGGTCGTCCGGCCTCGCACCCCGGCCCCACCGGCCTCGGCCCGGATACGCCGACGCGGCCACGACAGCGTTTCCGCGGGACGCGGAATCGGCAGCGGCGCCGGGGATCAGCCGACCGGCCTGTTCACCGTAAGCGCTGTGCTTGCCCGACGCGTTGTGCTGCGTTACCACCGATGTTCCGCCTGGATCGCGGCTTTGTCTACCGATCGGACATTTGGTTGTGTATTCGCGGCGGCAGCCGACGGCTGCCTGAGGCTGACCCCAAATGCAGGATGCGCAATGCTGATCCCCACACCGATCCGGATGATCGAGACCGTCGTCGCCAAATTCGAAGCCTCGGAGTTGCCGGAAGCCACAAAAGCAGGGCAGCCCGAAGAATGATAGAGAACGCCAGTGCCCGGGGCGAACTCGAACCTTTCGGCAGTCGCCGCATTCTCGAGAGGACTGGCGGAAATCTCGGAGCCGGACTCGCCTTTGAAGCCGCCCGCTATGGGATCGGCGTTGACTTGGTGATCGGCCGATCCTTCGCGCCGGTGAACCGCGCCCTCTGCGTTGCCTTCGGCGCTCGTCTCGTCGGTGAGGACCTTCTCGACGCCGGCATGGATCCACCCGAGGTCGTAGAGCACCTCTTGGAGCGGCACGGCGACAAGTATTTCTTCACCGATCAGTTCACCAATTGCGCCAACCTTGAAGCGCATATCACAGAGACCGGGCCTGAATTCGCAGGGCAACTGTCTGCCGCAACTGCCATAGACGGCCGCCGGCTCATCCTGGTCAAGGGCGCTGGCACCGGGGCCAGCTTCACCCGCATCGCTACCGCGCTGCGGACCGTTGATCCCGCTCCGGAATGCATCCTCACCATGCCCGTCGGCTGCAACATGGATACGAACGAGTTCGTCGAGCACAGCCTGGAAGGATTAGCCGTAAAGATGATCCCGCCGTTCCTCGATCGCTTTTTGGTCGATCGAACAGTTTGGGTCAGCAAGGAGGACGCCCGTCGAGGGCAGCGGCTGCTGGCTGCCGAGGTCGGATTCTTCCCAGGTATGTCGAGCGGAGCGAATTATGTCGTCGCCCGCAGAGTTGCGGCGGAAAGACCCGACGCCATCGTCGCGACCATAATCCATGACAAAGGCGAATCATACCTGGCTATTCAAATCACGGAGGAGAAAGCGGCATGAGGCCTGGCTTGCTGTCTTTTGACCTGTGCGCCGGGAACGGCTTCATCAGCGTGGCGCTGCTGGCAATCTGCACTGGTCTCGGCCTCTCGGGCGCCGTGGTGTCGGTAACGATATCGGCCCTGGCAGCCATCAGCATCGGTGCCACCGGCGCCTGGACGACGGTCCCATATGGTCTTCAGTTCGTTGCCGTACTCTGTACTACATTGCCGGCGGCCATGGCGATGCGGGTGCTCGGAAGAAAACCGGTGTTCCTGTTCGGCGCTGCTTGTGGCATTGCGAGTGGCTTCGTCGGCTACGCAGCGATGGCACAGTCGAGCCTATGGCTGCTGTGCTTGTCGCATGCCCTCCTTGGCGTGCTAGAGCATGACCCGAGCTGATTGAATCGAATTGGGATTCACGAACGTGCTCGG
>CAZTHL010000098.1:0-13243 GCA_964613585.1 uncultured Mycobacteriaceae bacterium
CCGGCGCCTGGGACAAGCTGCGCACCGACCCGGTGATCCGCATGCTGGTGGTCGCCGTCGCCTTCTACGGCATGAGCACCTTCGAGGGCCCGCTCATGTCGGTGCGGCCGGTCAACGCGCTCAGCCACTACACCGACTGGACCGTCGGCCACGTGCATTCCGGCGCGCTCGGCTGGGTCGCCTTCATCTCCTTCGGCGCGATCTACTTCCTGGTGCCACGTCTGTGGGGCCGGCGCGAGCTCTACTCGCTGAAGCTGGTCGACTACCATTTCTGGATCGCGACCCTGGGCATCGTCCTGTACATCACCGCGATGTGGGTCTCCGGCGTCATGCAGGGGCTGATGTGGCGGTCCTACGACCAGCTCGGCTTCCTGCAGTACTCGTTCGTCGAGACGGTCGAGGCCATGCATCCCTTCTACCTGATCCGCGCGGTCGGCGGCCTGCTGTTCCTCGCCGGCGCCCTGATCATGGTCTACAACGTCTACCGGACGATCCGCGGCGACTACCGCGAGGCGGCGACCGCGCGCGTCGGCCTCACCGGCGCCGCGGCGCCGGCCGAGTAGGGGGAGCCCGGCGCCATGAACTGGCATGCCCGCGTCGAGCGGAACGTCATCGTCCTCGGCATCCTGATCCTGGTCACCATCTCCATCGGCGGCATTGTCGAGATCGTGCCGCTGTTCACCATCGAGAGCACGATCGAGGAGGTCGACGGCGTCCGCCCCTATTCGCCGCTCGAGCTGAAGGGCCGGGCCATCTACGTGCGCGAGGGCTGCTACGTCTGCCACAGCCAGATGGTGCGGCCGTTCCGCGACGAGATCGAGCGATACGGCCATTACAGCCTGGCCGCCGAAAGCATGTACGACCACCCGTTCCAATGGGGCTCCAAGCGCACCGGGCCCGACCTGGCCCGGGTCGGCGGCAAGTATTCCAACGACTGGCACGTGGCGCACCTGATCGACCCGCGCTCCGTGGTTCCGGAATCGATCATGCCGCCGTACGCCTTCCTGGCCGACCGGGACCTGCGGGTCGACGACACGGCGGCGCATCTGCGCGCCAACCGCACCGTCGGCGTGCCCTACACCCCGGCGATGATCCGTCAGGCGGAGGCGGACCTGCATGCCCAGGCGACCGAGGGCGCGGACACCGCCGGGCTGCTCGAGCGCTACCCGCGCGCCGCGGTCGGCGATTTCGACGGCGACCGTGAGCGGCTGACCGAGATGGATGCGCTTGTGGCGTACCTGCAGATACTCGGCCGCATGATCGACTTCAGCGCCTACGAGACCGACGACCTGCTGCAGTGAGGGGTGGCGAGCGACGGCGGGCAGGACACGACGAAGCGGGACGGGACGATGGACGGCGTACTTCAGGTCGTGCGCGACCTCTGGGTGGTCTGGCTCATGGCGCTGTTCATCGGCGTCGTCGTTTGGGTGCTGCGCCCTCGGAAGACGAAGGAATACGAGCGGGCGAGCCGCATCCCCCTCGACGATCAGGAGCCCCGGCCGAAGGACTGAGGCCGCGCCAGGGGGCGGCCCGGGCCGGGGCGCAACGACGAGCGGGGCGACGGGGCCGGGCGGTCGAGGCCGAGCAGGAGCAGATGACGGATGCCGACGAAGGCCGAGAAGGACGCGATCACCGGGACCGAGACGACCGGCCATGAATGGGACGGCATTCGCGAGCTGAACACGCCGCTGCCGAAATGGTGGCTGTACGTCTTCTACGTCACCATCGCCTGGTCGCTTCTGTACGTCATCCTCTACCCGGCGATCCCATGGCTCGGCGGCCATACCGCCGGCATCCTCGGCTACGACCAGCGGCTGCAGCTCCAGGGCGCGCTCGAGGAGGCCCGCAACGAGCGGCAGGTCGCCATGGCCGGCCTGGAGCAGGCGTCCCTGGAGGAGATCCGCGGCGATCCGGAGCTGCTGACCTTCGCGCTGGCCGGCGGCGAGGCCAGCTTCGCCGACAACTGCGCCGCCTGCCACGGCCTTGGCGGGGCCGGCCAGCACGGCTATCCGACGCTGGCCGACGATGTCTGGCTGTGGGGCGGCACCCTGGAGGCGATCCATACCACCCTGCTCTACGGCGTCCGGCACGACCATCCGCAGAGCCGCTTCTCGCTGATGCCGTCCTTCGGCGTCGACGGCCTGCTCGACGGCGGCGAGATCGAGGCGGTCGCCGACCATGTCCTGTTCCTGTCGGGCCAGGGCGACGGCAGCGAGGCCGGCGCCGCCCTGTTCGCGGAGCAGTGCGCCGCCTGCCATGGCGAGCAGGGTGAAGGGCTGGAGCTGCTGGGCGCGCCGGCCCTGAGCGACGCCGTCTGGCTCTACGGCGGCACCCGTCCGCAGATCATCGCCCAGATCCACGATCCGAAGCACGGGGTCATGCCCGGCTGGGCCGACCGGCTCGACCCCAGCACCATCAAGATGCTGGCCGTCTACGTGCACGCCCTCGGCGGCGGCCGATAGCCGTCGCCGGGCGCAAGGCCAAGCGCGACGCCGCCGGCGACCCACCGGCCGCCGGCGACCGAGGATTGTCCGATGCCTGATGCCGCCGTTCCGACCGAGGATGTCCTGTCGCGCCAGGAGCAGAAGCGCGAGCCGCTCTACGCTGGACAGGTGAAGGTCTATCCGAAGAGGGTCGACGGGCCGATCCGCCGGGTCAAATGGGCGGTGCTGGCCCTGCTGCTGGCCGCCTACTACGTGGCGCCGTGGCTGCGCTGGGACCGCGGGCCCGGCCTGCCGGACCAGGCGATCCTGGTCGACTTCCCCGACCGCAAGTTCTACTTCTTCTTCATCGAGATCTGGCCCCAGGAGTTCTACTACGTCACCGGCCTGCTGATCCTGTGCGCGCTGGCGCTGTTCCTGGCCACCGCCATCGGCGGCCGGGTGTGGTGCGGCTATACCTGTCCGCAGACAGTGTGGACCGACCTCTACCTTTGGATCGAGCGGCACCTCGAGGGTGACCGCAATGCGCGCATGCGGCTCGACAAGGCGCCCTGGAGCGCCGGGAAGGTCGCCCGCAAGGCCGCCAAGCACGCCGCCTGGCTGCTGATCGCGCTGCTCACCGGCGGCGCCTGGATGATGTACTTCAAGGACGCGCCGACCCTGGTCGCCGAGGTCTTCACCGGCCAGGCCTCGTTCTCGATCTACTTTTTCGTCGGCCTGCTGACCGCGACCACCTACCTGCTGGCCGGCCATGCCCGCGAGCAGGTCTGCACCTACATGTGCCCGTGGCCGCGCTTCCAGTCGGCTCTGCTCGACGAGGACAGCCTGGTGGTCACCTACGACCGCCATCGCGGCGAGCCGCGCGGGCATCACCGGAAGGGCGACGCCTGGGAGGGCCGCGGCCATTGCATCGACGACCGGCAATGCGTCGCCGTGTGCCCGACCGGGATCGACATCCGCGACGGGCTGCAGCTCGAGTGCATCGGCTGTGGCCTGTGTGTCGACGCCTGCAACACCGTGATGGACAAGGTCGGCCTGCCGCGCGGCCTGGTCCGCTTCGACACCGAGCGGAACATGCGGCGCCTGGCCCGGGGCCAGCCACCGGCCGGGCGCCTGTCGCGCCTGGTCCGCCCGCGCACCATCCTCTATTCCGTGCTGATCCTGGCCATCGCCGCGGCGATCACCCTGGGGCTGGGCGGCCGCTCCAGCGTCGACGTCAATGTGCTGCACGACCGCAATCCGCTCTACGTCACCCTGTCCGACGGCAGCATCCGCAACGGCTACACGCTCAAGATCCTCAACCGCTCGCGGGAGCCGCAGGGCTTCCGTCTGACCGTGCCGTCCCTGCCCGAGGCGGACGTGACGGTCGCCGGGCTCGAGGAGCAGGAGGGCGCGCCGGTGCTCGCCGCCGGCGCGGACAGCGTCGCCAGCTACCGCGTGTTCGTGTCGGTGCCGCCGCGCGTGCTGGCGACCGACAGCCGCCGCGTCGACCTCGTGCTGACCGGGACCGAGAGCGGCGAGACCGTGCGCAACGAGACCGTGCTGAGGGGGCCGTCATGACCATGAGCGGGGAGCGGGCGCAGCCCCGGCGCAGCCGTTGGATCCCGTACGCCTTCATCGGGTTCTTCGGCGTCGTCGTGCTCGCCAACGCGGTGCTGCTCGTCGTCGCCTTCGGCACCTGGACCGGTGTCGCGGTGCCCGACGCCTATGAGCGCGGCCTCGCCTACAACCGCGAGCTCGAGCGCGCCGCGGCGCAGGAGGCGCTCGGCTGGAGCGGAGCGCTCGAGACCCGGCAGGCCGGCGAGCGCACGCGGGTGGCGTTGACCCTGAAGGGGCCGGCCGGGGCGCCGCTTGAGCGGGCCGCGGTGCGCGCCCGCTTCTACCGGCCGACCCATGAAGGCCATGACCTGACCGTGCCGCTGAGCGCCGAGGGCGGCGGCCTCTATGCGGCCGAGCTGGCCCTGCCGCTCGACGGCGCCTGGGAGGTGCGCGTGCGCGCCGAGCGCGAGGGTGACATCTGGCGTCTCAACGAGCGGATCCACGTGTGGCCATGACCGACACCGCCGCCGGGCTGCCGCCCGGGTCTCCGCCGCTCGACGACACGGCGACCAGCCGCCTTGCCGGACGCGCGCCGGCGGGCCAGCCGGCGGTCGACGTCACCGGCTATGTCGGCCGCGACTCCCAGGGGCTGGCAATCCTGCACCTGCTGGTCGAGGGCGCCACGTGCGGCGGCTGCGTCGCCCGCATCGAGCGCAGGCTGGCGCGCATTCCCGAGGTCGCGCAGGCACGCATGAACCTGACCACCGGCCGTCTGGTGGTGCGCTGGCAGGGCGGACCCGAGCGTGCCGGCGACCTGGCCGGCGCCGTCGCCGGGCTCGGCTTCAAGGTGGCGCCCTACGATCCCTCGCGGCTCGTCTCCGCGGCGGACGAGGAGGACAAGCACCTCTTGCGCGCCATGGCGGTGGCCGGCTTCGCCGCCGCCAACGTCATGCTGCTGTCGGTGTCGGTCTGGGCCGGCCACGCCCAGGGCATGGGGCCGGCAACGCGCGACCTCTTGCACTGGTTCTCCGCGCTGATCGCGCTGCCGGCGATCGCTTATGCCGGCCGGCCGTTCTTCACCTCGGCCCTGGCGGCCGTCCGCGGGGGCGGCCTCAACATGGACGTGCCGATCTCGCTCGCCGTGCTGCTCGCGGCGGGCATGAGCCTGGTCGAGACGGCGACGGGCGGCCCGCACGCCTATTTCGACAGTGCGGTGGCGCTGCTGTTCTTCCTGCTGGTCGGCCGCGTCCTCGACCGGCGGGCCCGCGGCCGCGCCCGCTCCGCCGCCGGGCGGCTGCTGGCCCTGCGCTCGACGGCGGTCACCGTGCTCGAGCCCGACGGCACGAGCCGCGTGCTGCCGGCCGAGCAGGCGCGGGCCGGCATGACCGTGCTGGTCGCCGCCGGCGAGCGGGTGGCCGTGGACGGCGCGATCGTCGACGGCCGTTCCGACGTCGACACCAGCCTGATCACCGGGGAGAGCGTGCCCGGCCCGGTCGGCCCCGGCGACCGGGTGTTCGCCGGCACGGTGAACCAGTCCGCACCGCTCCGCCTCACCGTCGTCGCCGTCGGCGAGGACACGCTGCTGGGCGAGATCGTCCGGCTGATGGAGGCGGCCGAGCAGCGCCGGTCGCGCATGGTCGGGCTGGCCGACCGCATGGCGCGGGCCTACGCGCCGGCGGTGCACGGGCTGGCGCTGGCCACCTTCGTCGGCTGGCTCGCCATCGGCGCGGTCGGCTGGCAGCAGGCCCTGCTTCATGCCATCGCCGTGCTCATCATCACCTGCCCGTGCGCGCTCGGCCTCGCGGTGCCGGCGGTGCAGGTGATCGCCTCGAGCCGGCTGATGCGCCAGGGCACCCTGCTCAAATCGGGCACGGCGCTCGAGCGGCTGGCCGCCGTCGACACCGTGGCGCTGGACAAGACCGGGACCCTGACCCTGGGCCGGCCGGAGCTGCGGCCCGACCCCGGACTCGACCCGGTGATGCTGCGCCGCGCGGCCGCCCTGGCCGGGGCCAGCCGACACCCGCTGGCGCGCGCGCTGGTCCGCGCCGTGCCGGGCGTGCCGGTGGCGGCGGGCGTGGTCGAGACCCCCGGCTGCGGCCTGTCGCTCGCGACCGACAACGGCCGCGAGACCCGGCTCGGCCGGCGCGACTGGTGCGGCGTCGCCGAGGCGGGCGCGGCCGGGGCCGACGCCGACGGGCCGGAGCTGTGGCTGGCCGAGCCGGGCCGCGCGCCGGTGCGCCTCGGCTTCGTCGACCCGCTGCGGCCGGACGCCGCCCGGGTTGTCGCCGCGCTCAGGCGCCGCGGGCTGCGGATCGAGCTGCTGTCGGGCGACCGCCGGCCGACGGTGGCCCGGGTCGCCGCCGAGCTGGGCATCGCGGAGTGGCAGGCGGAATGCCGGCCGGCCGACAAGACCGCGCGGCTGGAGCGGCTGGCTGCCCAGGGGCGCACGGTGCTGATGGTCGGCGACGGGCTGAACGACGCGCCGGCGCTGGCCGCCGCCGCGGTGTCGCTGTCGCCGTCGAGCGCCATCGACATCAGCCAGACCGCGGCCGATGCCGTATTCCAGGGCGACCGCCTGGCGCCGGTGCTGGAGCTGCTGACGGTGGCGCGCCGGGCCGATCGGCTGGTCCGCCAGAACTTCGGCCTGTCCTTCGGCTACAATCTGGTGACGGTGCCGCTGGCCATGGCCGGCCTCGTAACCCCGCTGGTGGCGGCGCTCGCCATGTCGACCTCCTCGCTGGTCGTCGTCGGCAACGCGCTGCGCCTGTCCATCGATCGGCGGCGGCCGCAGCCGGACGCGGAGGCGGCCGCGGCGTGACGATCCTGCTCTACCTGATCCCGATCGCGCTGCTGCTGGGCCTCGCCGGGCTCGTGGCGTTCCTGTGGGCGCTGCAGTCGGGCCAGTACGAGGATCTGGACGGCGCTGCCCAGCGCATCCTGTTCGACGAGGACGAGGACGAAGAGCCGCCGGCTCGGCCGTCCCGAGGGTCGGAGTAGGCGCCCGGCGGCTGGCAAAGGCGACCCCCACCCCGCCGCTGCCTCGCCCCGTGCCGGCGCTTGCCCTCCGCGCCTCGCCGGGGCCGGCGCGGGATCGGTCGGGCGGGCCCTGCGCCGTGCGACCCTCAGGCACCAGGGCACGGCTCGGCCACCCTCGGGACGGCGCCCGATCGGGCCTGGACATGGCGCCCGATCAGAGGTTCAACCCTCTCCTCGCCGCCCCGGCGGCCGGCGGCCCAACGGCCTTGGCCCAACGGCCTTGGGAGGAGATCATGTGCGTTCCCGGATGCCTCGAGACGGTCGCCGCGCGGCTCGGCCGGCGCCGGCTGCTGGCCGGGGCCGCGCTGGCGGCGGGCGCGGCGGCCATGCCGGCGCCGGCCCGGCCGGCCGCCGCCGAGCCGCGCCGCTTCAGCCGGGTGGTCGACCTCACCCACACGCTGGGGCCGGACTTCCCGACCTTCGAGGGCGGGCCGCAGCTGACGCTCGAGCCGGTCGCCCGATACGACCGCGACGGCTACACCATGAACCGCTGGTACGTGCTCGAGCATGTCGGCACCCATCTCGACGCGCCGATGCATTTCTCGCCGCCGGGCGTGGCCGCGGCCGACGAGGTGCCGATCGAGTCCCTGGTGGCGCCGATCGCCGTCGTCGACATCGCCGCGCGCGCCGAGGACGACCCGGACGCCCAGGTCACTCCGGACGACATCGCCGGGTGGGAGGCGGCGCACGGGCCGATCCCCGACGGCGCCTGCGTCGCCATGCACAGCGGCTGGGAGCGCCGGCTGCCGGGCGACGGCTTCCGCAACGCCGACGCCGACGGCGTGCTGCGCTTCCCCGGCTTCCATCCGGAGACGGCGCAGATGCTGCTGGTGCAGCGCTCCGTCGTCGGCATGGCGGTCGACACCCTGTCGCTCGACCCGGGTCGCTCGACCGACTTCGCCGTGCACTATGCCTGGCTGCCGACGGGCCGCTGGGGCCTCGAGGCGGTCGCCAACCTGGCCACCCTGCCGCCCGCGGGCGCGACCCTGGTGGTCGGCGGCCCCAAGATCGAAGGCGCGAGCGGCGGCCCGACCCGGGTCCTGGCCCTGGTGTAGGGGGAACCCACCCCTCTCCGCCCCGCCCCTGCCGTTCGCGGCGGAGGGTGAGGCCACGCCTTCCTCGAAACGACGCCTTCCGTGAAACGACGCCTTCCGTGAACATGCGCCTTTCGTGAGCATGCGCCTTTCGTGAGGACGATCGCCCGCGCCTGGCCGACGCGGAGGAGAGGGAGGCGACGGCTGCCTGCGACCGATTAAGCCCGGCGCGCGCCTTGTCAATCGGGCCGGCGGCCCGACCTCCTGGGGCGTGAGCCGCCGGGCAGGCCGCCCGGCGCCGCGCCCCCAACGGAGCCATCCCCCATGAAGATCGGCATCGTCGGCGCCGGCATGGTCGGCAGCACCGCGGCCTACGCGCTCGTCATGCGCGGGGTCGGCAGCGAGGTCGTGCTGGTCGACCTGAACGAGGCGCTGACCCGGGCCCAGGCGCAGGACATCGTCCACGCCACACCCTTTGCCCACCCGCTGGCGGTGCGCGCCGGCGGCTACGCCGACCTCGACGGCGCCGAGCTGGTCGTGCTGTCGGCCGGCGTCGGCCAGCGCCCGGGCGAGACCCGCATCCAGCTGCTCGACCGCAATGCCGAGGTTTTCCGCGCGATCATCCCCAAGGTGCTCGATGTCGCGCCGGAGGCGATCCTGCTGGTCGCCACCAATCCGGTCGACATCATGACGCTGATCGCCACGCGCATCAGCGGGCTGCCCCCGGGCCGGGTGATCGGCAGCGGCACCATCCTCGACACTGCGCGCTTCCGCGCCCTGCTGGGCGAGCATCTCGGGATCTCGCCGCAATCGGTGCACGCCAACGTGCTCGGCGAGCACGGCGACAGCGAGGTGCTGCACTGGTCGGGCGCCATGGCCGGCGAGGTGCCGGTCGGCGACTTCGCCGTGCAGATCCGCGCGGCCCTGACCGAGTCCGTGCGCCGCGACATCGACACGCGCGTGCGGCGAGCCGCCTACACCATCATCGAGGGCAAGGGCGCCACCTACTACGGCATCGGTGCCGGCATCGCCCGGATCGCCCTGGCCATCGAGAACGACGAGCGCTCCGTGCTCACCACGTCGATCGTCGACGACGTGATCGAGGGCATTCCCGATGTCGCGCTGTCCCTGCCGCGCATCATCGGCGCCGGCGGGGTCGCCGCCACCCTGCAGCCCCCGCTCACCGACCAGGAGCACCGCGACCTCAGGCAAAGCGCCACGATCCTGAAGGAGTCGGCGGATGCCCTGACCACGGTGTGAGGCGCCGTCGTGCCGCTCTGCGGTTCGGTTGCGAGGCGCGCCGCCTGCCGAGCGAGGAGCACGGGGAGGCAAAGATCGGCCGGAGCGTCCGCGGGGTCCGCCCTCACGGGGATGGCCCGTGAGCCGGCGCACGGGGTTCCGCGAGGCCGGCCGCCGTGGGATACTGCGACCCCCACGCCGCCCTCCCCCTTTGCGGAGCCTGCCCCCGTGCGCCGTCTCGCCCTTCGCCTGCTCATCGCCGCCCTCCCCGCCCTCGCCGCCGTCCCGGCCGCCGGTCAGGACCAGGACCGGAGCGGCGAGGCCGAGCGGTTCATGGTCGCCGCCGCCCATCCGGCCGCGGTCGAGGCCGGACTGGCCATGCTGCGCGCCGGCGGCAACGCCATCGACGCCATGGTCGCCACCCAGATGGCGCTGAACACGGTGGAGCCGCAAAGCTCGGGCATCGGCGGGGGCGCCTTCCTGCTGTACCACGACGCCGTGCGCGACCGCCTGCTGGTCTACGACGGGCGCGAGACGGCGCCGCAGGAAGCCGGATCCGACCTGTTCCTGGACGAGGCCGGCGCGCCGCTGCCGTTCTGGGAGGCGGTGGTCGGCGGCCGCTCGGTCGGCACGCCGGGCACGCTGCTGCTCATGGAGACGGCGCACGAACTGCACGGCCGCCTGCCCTGGGCCGAGACCTTCCGGCCGGCGATCACGCTCGCCGAGCAGGGCTTCCCGGTGCCGCCGCGCATGGCCGAGCTGCTGGCCACGGACTCGGGCGAGCGCATCCGGACCTACGACGCCGCGAGCGCCTTCTTCTTCCCCGACGGCGCGCCGCTCGAGGAAGGCGAGATCCTGACCAACCCGGCCTTCGCCCGAACCCTGCGACTGATCGCCGAGGAGGGCTCGGAGCCGTTCTACCAGGGCGAGATCGGCGCCGACATCGTCGATACGGTGCGCAACGCCCCGGGCAATCCGGGCGTGCTCTCCCTGGCCGACCTCGCGTCCTACCGGGTCATCCCGCGAGAGCCGGTCTGCGTCGGCTACCGCGGGCATGAGGTGTGCGGCATGGGCCCGCCCAGCTCGGGCGCGCTCACCGTCGGCATCATCCTCGGCCTGCTCGAGCATTTCGACATGGCCAGCCTCGGGCCCGACAGCCTCGAGGCTTGGCACCTGTTCGCCGAGGCCGGCAAGCTCGCCTACGCCGACCGGGCGCTCTACATGGCGGACAGCGACTTCGTGCGCATGCCGACCGAGGGCCTGCTCGACCCCGCCTACCTGACCGCGCGCGCCCAGCTCATCGCCCGCGACCGGACCATGGCCACGCCGGCACCTCCGGGCAACCCGCCCTGGCGCGAGTCCCGCCTGCAGGCGCCCGATCGGTCCCGCGAGCGGCCGGGCACCAGCCACGTGTCCATTGTCGACGCCGAGGGCAACGCGGTGTCGCTGACCACGACCATCGAGAGTCCGTTCGGCTCCAACCTGATGGTGCGCGGGTTCCTGCTCAACAACGAGCTGACCGACTTCTCGTTCGAGCCCGAGGTCGATGGCCGGCCGGTCGCCAACCGGGTCGAGCCGGGCAAGCGGCCACGCAGCTCGATGTCGCCAACCATCGTTTTCGGCCCGGCCGGTGACCTCCATCTTGTCATCGGCTCACCCGGCGGCAGCCGGATTATCAACTATGTGGCGCAAACCCTGGTCGGCGTGCTCGACTGGGACATGGCCCTCGCCGACGCCGTGGCCATGGGCCACGTGACCAGCCGCAACGGCCCCATCGACCTGGAGGAAGGCACCGCGATGGCCGATCTCGCCGAGCCGCTGCGGGCCCTCGGCCACGAGGTGACTGTCCGCCCCCTCACCAGCGGCCTGCACGGCATCCGGGTGACGCCGACCGGCCTCTCCGGCGCCGCCGACCCGCGTCGCGACGGCGTCGCCCGCGGAGAGTGAGCGGGCCCGTCCGCCACGGCGCCGTCGCCGCCGGCGATCCGGCCACGGCGGCGGCCGCGCAGGAGATCCTGGCCGACGGCGGCACCGCCTTCGACGCCGCGCTGGCCGCGCTGGCCGCCGCCTGCATCGCCGAACCGGTGCTGGCCAGCCTGGGCGGCGGCGGCTTCCTGCTGGCGTGCCCGGCCGACGGGCACGATGTGCTCTACGACTTCTTCGTGCACACGCCGCGGCGCATGCGGTCGGTGGCGGCGACCGACTTCCGTCGCGTTACCTGCGACTTCGGCCCGGCGACCCAGGACTTCCACATCGGCCTCGGCGCCGCGGCCACCCCCGGCACGGTGTCCGGCCTGTTCGCCGTGCACCGGGATCTGGGCTCGCTGCCCATGGCACGGATCGTCGAGCCGGCGGCGCGGCTGGCGCGGCAGGGCGTGCGGGTCTCGGCCGTGCAGGCCTTCGTCGGCCGCGTGGTCGGGCCGATCCTGCTCGACACCGCCGGCGCCGCGCGGCACTTCGGCTCGGCGGAGGCGCCGGGCACGCTGGCGCGGGAGGGCGAGATCCGCCGCTGGCCCGCGCTCGCCGACACGCTCGAGGCGCTGGCCGCCGAGGGCGCCGACCTGTTCTACCGCGGCGCCATCGCCCGGCGGATCGCGGCGCTCAGCCGTGAGGGCGGCGGCCACCTGGCGCTCGACGACCTGGCCGGCTACCGGACGCTCCGGCGGACGCCGCTCGAGCGGCACCACCACGGCGCCCGGGTGCTGACCAACCCGCCGCCCTCGGCCGGCGGCGTGCTCATCGCCTTCTCGCTCGCCCTCCTGGAGTCGGCCGCGCTCGCCCCGGACGACGGTTTCGGCAGCGCCGGCCACGTCGCCGCGCTGGTGGAGGCGCTGCGCCGCACCGACCTCGCCCGGATCGATGCCGCCCTGGCCGAGGCGCCGGGCAACGCCGCGCAGCGCCTGTTCGATCCCGAGCTGCTGCGCCGTTACCGGGCCGAGGTCGAGCCGGTGCCGCGGGCGGCACGCGGCACCACCCATGTCAGCGTCATCGACGACCTGGGGAACGCCGCCAGCCTGACCCTCACCAACGGCGAGGGTTGCGGCGCCATGGGCGACGACGACGGCTTCATGCTCAACAACATGCTGGGCGAGGAGGACCTGCAGCCGCGCGGCTTCCACGCCTGGCCGCCCGACACCCGCCTGTCCTCGATGATGGCCCCGACCCTGGTCATCGAGCCGGACGGCGCGCTCCTGGCGCTGGGCAGCGGCGGCTCCAACCGGATCCGCTCGGCGATCTTGCAGGTGCTGGTCAACCGGCTGACCTTCGGCATGGACCTGGAGGCGGCGGTCACGGCGCCGCGCCTGCACGTCGAGGCCGGCCGCGCCGACCTGGAGCCCGGCTTCGGCGACGCGGCGGCCCTGGCGGCCGAGAGCCATGTCATGGAGGTGCGTCGCTGGCCGGTCGCCAACCTGTTCTTCGGCGGCGTCCATGCCGTGCGCCGCGGCGCCGACGGCCGCATCGAGGGCGCCGGCGACCCTCGCCGCGGCGGCGCGGTGGCGACCGTCTGATCCGGATCGCGGGATCCGGGCGGCCGCCCCCGCGCTCCCCGGGCCCGGGCTCCGGGCGCCCCGGCCCGGCCGCTCTGCCGATCAGCGGCTCCGACGGCGCGGCGGTCACCACGATGTCGTAAATCACCACGACGGTGACCTCGCCGCTTAAGGTCTTCCGGTTGTGGAATGCGCCCAGGGTCAGCGTGTGCGAGCCGGCCTCGAGCTGCCCAGCGTGATCCCCGGTGACCTCGTCGTCTCCGGCGTTCACCGCCGCATGCCGGTGACGATCGTGTTCTCCAGCGTGATGACGGCGTCGCTGGCGAGGCCGCCGCCTTCGACGCCGGCGCCGAGGGTGCTGTTGCGTCTCACCGTGGTGTTGGTCAGGGGCAGACCGATGTCGGCGAAGACGCCGCCGCCCGCGGCATCCTCGCCCGTCGCGGGGTTGCCGCCGACCGTGCTGTTG
>CAZTHL010000099.1:0-12775 GCA_964613585.1 uncultured Mycobacteriaceae bacterium
GGCGCGCCACCTGATCAACGGATGTCGGAGAGTTTTGGTCAGAGTCGTCCGCTGGCGCTCCCGTCCCTGGAGCTCGTTGATCAGCACCGAGGCGAACAGCTGCCGGACGCTGTGGAAGCCGCAGCCCGGGCAGCCGGCCGCCGCGAGCACGGGGCGGTGTCGGACGGCCGGCCCGCCGCGCCCGGCGCGGCACGCCATTGGCTGAAAAATATCACAGCAGACGGGGCGGAACGGGCATGCGCCGGCCGTCTGCCTTCGCCATATCTAGGCGACGGCTTTGCCCGGCCGGTGCCAGGTAGGCGCATTCATCACCGTCATCGACGGTGAACGCCGGGTCGGGACGGTGAGCGCCGGGTCGGACGGGGCTGTCCGGGCCGGATCCCGTGTCCGAGACCCGGGTCACAAAAAGAAGAGGCCGGAGCCCCTGTGGGAGCCCCGGCCGCAGGTGAAGACAGGGAGGGTTGGAGACACGCGAAGGGGTACTCCGCGGGGTCTCCATCCTCGTTGATCTGCGTCAATGGATTTGAGGCCGCCCCAGCGGCGCGTCAATTCTGCAACGCATCATGGACCGCGCCGGTTCGCCCTCCGAAAGGCTCGCCCTCCAAGAGGCCTCCAAAAGGGATGTCAGGAGCGCCGGGCGCCGAGGCTGTGCCGGGCCGCCGGCCGCTTCGCGGCCTCACGCCGACGGCTTGGACGGTGAGCCGTACAGCAGAGCCGGGTCGCGCGAGGGTGGCTCCAGCGTCACCAGCGCCTCGCCGTCGAGCCGCCGGTAGAAGCAGGTGCGCCGGCCGGTGTGGCAGGCCACGCCCTGCTGATCGACCCGCAGCAGCAGGGTGTCGCCGTCACAGTCGAGCCGCATCTCGACGACTCGCTGGGTCTGGCCCGAGGTCTCGCCCTTGCGCCACAGCCGCCCGCGCGAGCGCGACCAGTAATGCGCCTCGCCCGTGGCCAGGGTCGCCTCGACGGCCGCCCGGCTCATCCAGGCGACCATCAGCACCTCGCCCGTGTCGTGCTGCTGGGCCACGGCCGGCAGCAGTCCGCGCTCGTCGAGGCTGAGCGCCTCCCAGATCGAGCTGGCGCCGCTCATGACGCCGCAGCCCGCTCGCGCGCGGCCGCCAGACGCTCGAGCCCCCGCGCCAGATCGGCGATCAGGTCCTCCGGATCCTCCAGGCCGACATGCAGCCGCAGGAGCGGCCGCGTGTCGGTCCAAGGCACGGCGGTGCGGAGACGCCGGACATTGAAGGGCAGCATCAGGCTCTCGAAGCCGCCCCAGCTGGCGCCCATGGGGAACAGCGCCATGCCGTCGAGCATGGTGTCGACCGCGGCCTTCGGCGCCGGCTCGAGCAGGATCGAGAACAGGCCGCTGGCGCCATCGAAGTCGCGGCGCCACAGATCGTGGCCCGGATCGCCGGGCAGGGCGGGCGAGAGCACGCTCGCCACCTCCGGATGCCCGTCGAGCCAGCGGGCGACCGTCAGCGCGTTCTCCTGATGCCGGCGCAGCCGCACGTCGAGGGTGCGCAGCCCCCGCAGCGCCAGGAACAGGTCGTCCGGGCCGGCGCACTGGCCCAGCAGGTAGGCGCAGGTCTTGACCGCCTGGAACGTCTCCTCACCGGCGCAGACCGACACGCCCATCGACACGTCCGAGTGGCCGACGATGTACTTGGTCGCGGCATGGATCGACACGTCGACCCCATGCTCGAGCGGGCGGAAGAACAGCGGCGTCGCCCAGGTGTTGTCGAGCATGGTGACGATCGGCCGCCGTCCGTCCGAGGCGGACCGCGCGGCGGCGACCATGGCCGGCACGTCCTGCACCTCGAAGGTGACCGAGCCCGGAGACTCGAGATAGAGCACCCGGGTGGTCTCGCGGATCAGGTCGGTGATGCCGGCGCCGATCCGTGGATCGTAGTAGGTCGTCTCGACCCCGTAGCGCGCCAGCACCTTGTCGCAGAAGCTGCGGGTCGGCCCATAGACGGTGTCGGCCATCAGCACGTGGTCGCCGGCGCCGACGAAGGCCATCAGCGACACCGTGACCGCGGCCAGCCCCGAGGAGGTGCTGACGGCGCGGTGACCGCCTTCCAGCTCGGTGACCGCGGCCTCGAAGGCCTCGCTCGTCGGCGTGCCGATGCGGCCGTACCGGTATCCCCTGAATGGGGTCTTGGCGCCGGTCTCCATCGCCTCCACCGAGGGGTAGAGGATGGTCGAGGTGTGATAGACGGGCGGGTTGACGATCCCGTGATGGGCCGACGGGTCACGGCCGGTATGGACCAGGACCGTGGTGTCCCGGTGCTTGCGCGTCATCCGGACAGCCTTTCGCGAGCGACGGCTCCATGATCACGGCCGCCGCGTCGACCGTCAAACGCTGAATCGTCCCGGCCGGCGCCGTACGGCCGACGACTTTCGTGGTTAACAGGCATGTCCGCGGCAAGTCTCCCCTATCCTCGGCAGGCCGAGCCTTGCTAATAATTGTTCCGGTTGGGGGTCTCGCCGATGACAATCCTGTCCGCGAAGAGACGGGAGGGACGGGGCCCCGGCCGGCAGGCACGGCATCATGACGGGGACCGGGACAGGTCCGGGAGACACGAGCCATGACACGTTACCAGCTTCGGGCGCTCGGCGCGGCGGCCGCCATCCTTGCCGCCACGGGCGCGGCCCGCGCGGGCGAGGACCTGGACGCGATCCGCGACCGCGGCAGCCTCGTCTGCGGCGTCAACCAGGGTCTGGCCGGTTTCAGCCAGCCGGACAGCGAGGGTGTCTGGTCGGGCCTGGATGTCGACCTCTGCAAGGCGATCGCCGCGGCCATCCTGGGCGACGCCGAGGCCGTCGCGTTCGTGCCGCTGTCGGCGCAGCAGCGCTTTACCGCGCTGCAATCGGGCGAGGTCGACGTCCTGACCCGCAACACCACCTGGACCCTGACCCGCGACACCGCGCTCGGCCTCGACTTCGCCGGGGTCAACTTCTACGACGGACAGGGCTTCCTGGTCCCGGCCGACCTCGGGGTCGACAGCGCGCTTCAGCTCGACGGCGCCACCGTCTGCGTGCAGACGGGCACCACCACCGAGCTCAACCTGGCCGATTTCTTCCGCGCCCAGGACATGGAGTTCGAGCCGGTGGTGATCGAGAGCATCGACGAGGTCAACGCCGCCTACTTCTCCGGGCGCTGCGACGTGCTGACCTCCGACGCCTCGCAGCTCGCCTCCATCCGCGCCACCGTGGCGCCCAATCCGGCGGACCACGTGATCCTGCCGGAGATCATCTCCAAGGAGCCGCTCGGCCCGGCCGTGCGCCAGGGCGACAGCGAGCTCTTCGATATCGTCAAATGGGTGCTGTTCGCGGTCATCGAGGCCGAGGAGAAGGGGATCACGTCGGACAACCTCGAGGCCATGCGCGAGAGCGACGATCCGACCGTCCAGCGCCTGCTCGGCCAGACCCCGGGCATGGGCGAGGCGCTCGGCCTGTCGGAGGACTGGGCCGCCAACGCCATCGCCGCGGTCGGCAACTACGGCGAGATGTTCGAGCGCAATGTCGGGGTCGACACGCCGCTCGGCCTGACCCGCGGGGTCAATGACCTGTGGACCCGCGGCGGCCTCATGTACGCCATGCCGGTCCGCTAGCGAAGACCGGCGGGCGCCCCGGCCGCCGCCTGGAGCGGGCCGGGGCGTGCCGCCGCCGTCCTGCCCTCCATCGCGAGCAGACCCTTGGCGCTCGACCCCGGCGATCGCGTGGCCCCGCCCCGGCCGGCGCTGTGGAACGACCCGCGGGCCCGCGCCATCGCCTGGCAGGCCGTGGCGCTGGCGGCGGTCGCCCTCGTCATCGGCTTCCTTGTCGCCAACACCGTCGAGAACCTGCAGCGCCAGCAGATCGCCAGCGGCTTCGGCTTCCTCGATCGCGAGGCCGGCTTCGCCATCGGCGAGTCGGTGATCCCGTACTCGGCGGCCGACACCTACGGCCGGGCCTTCCTGGTGGGCCTGCTCAACACAATCCGCGTGGCGCTGCTCGGCATCGTCCTGGCCACGGTGCTCGGCACCGTCGTCGGCATCGCCCGGCTGTCGCCCAACTGGCTGGTCGCCCGGCTGGCCGCCGTCTTCGTCGAGAGCCTGCGCAACGTGCCGCTGCTCCTGCAGCTGTTCTTCTGGTACGGGGTCATCACCGTCAGCCTGCCGCACCCGCGTGAGGCGATCAGCCCGCTGCCCGGCACCTATCTCACCAATCGCGGCATCCTGGCGCCGGTGCCGGCCGAACATCCGGCCTTCACCGCCGCCGGCATCGCCTGCCTGCTCGGCGTCGCCGCCACCCTGGTGCTCCGGCGCTGGGCGCGGCGCCGGCTAGAGCGGACCGGCCGGCGCTTCCCGATGCTGCCGGCGGGGCTCGGACTCGTGCTCGGCCTGCCGCTCCTGGCCTGGCTCGTCGGCGGCGCCCCCGTCGCCATGGACGTGCCCGAGCTGCGCGGCTTCAACTTCCGCGGCGGGGTCAGCCTGAGCCCTGAGTTCGCCGCGCTGCTCACCGGCCTCACCACCTACACCGCCGCCTTCATCGCCGAGATCGTGCGCGGCGGCATCCTCGCGGTGC
Source organism: uncultured Mycobacteriaceae bacterium (assembly GCA_964613585.1). Classification (GTDB taxonomy): domain Bacteria; phylum Pseudomonadota; class Alphaproteobacteria; order DSM-16000; family Inquilinaceae; genus CAZTHL01. The sequence continues at coordinate 4,567 of CAZTHL010000099.1, forward strand.
CGCGCGGCCAGACCGAGGCCGCCGCCGCCCTCGGGCTTGGCCGGCTGGACGCGCTGCGGCTGGTCGTGCTGCCCCAGGCGCTGAGGGTGATCGTGCCACCGACCACCAGCCAGTACCTCAATCTGACCAAGAACAGCTCGCTCGCCGTGGCCATCGGCTACCCGGACCTGATCTCGGTCGGCAATACCACCCTGAACCAGACCGGCCAGGCGATCGAGGCGATCACCATCTTCATGGCGGTGTATCTGTCGATCAGCCTCGGCATCTCGCTGTTCATGAACTGGTACAACCGCCATGTGGCCCTGGTGGAGCGCTAGCCGGTGACCGAGGCCGTGGCTCCCCGCATGCCGACCCGGGCGCGGTCGCCCGCGGCCGTGCTCGGCTGGCTGCGCCGGAACCTGTTCAGCAGCTGGCTGAACAGCCTGACCACCCTGGTCATCCTCTGGGCGCTGCTGCAGATCCTGCCGGGGCTGATCGAGTGGCTGGCGCTGGACGCGGTATGGGGCGACCAACCCGCCGAGGCATGCCGGGCCGAGGGCGCGGGCGCCTGCTGGGCCTTCGTCCACGAGAAGGCCCGGCTCATCCTGTTCGGCATCTTCCCTTACGATGAGCAGTGGCGGCCGCTGGTCGCCACGCTCATCGGCCTTGCCCTGATCGCCGCCGGCACGGTCCGCCGGCTCTGGGGCCCGGGCCTGGCGCTCGCCTGGGCGGCCGGGCTCCCGGCGATCGGCGTGCTCATGGCCGGCGGCGTGGCCGGACTGAGCCCGGTGCCCAGCACCCTGTGGGGCGGTCTTCCGCTCACCCTCGGCCTCTCCGTCATCGGCCTGGCCGCCGCCTTCCCGCTCGGGATCCTGCTGGCGCTCGGCCGGCGCTCCCCGCTGCCGGTGATCCGCCTGCTGTCGACCGCCTATATCGAGCTGATCCGCGGCGTTCCCTTCATCACCATCCTGTTCATGGCCTCGGTGCTGCTGCCGCTGTTCCTGCCGCCCGGGGTGACCATCGACAAGCTGCTGCGCGCGCAGATCGGCATCATCCTGTTCGCCGCCGCCTACATCGCCGAGGCGGTGCGCGGCGGCCTGCAGGCGATCCCGCGGGGCCAGTACGAGGCGGCCGACAGCCTGGGCCTCGGCTACTGGCGGAAGACCCGTCTCATCATCCTTCCGCAGGCGCTCACCATCGCCATCCCGCCGCTCGTCAACACCTTCATCTCCTTCTTCAAGGACACCTCGCTGGTGGTGATCATCGGCCTGTTCGACCTGCTCGGCGCCGCCAAGACCGCGCTCACCGACCGGGCCTGGTCCGGCTTCTACATCGAGGCATACCTTTTCGTCGCGGTGATCTACTTCCTGTTCTGCTTCACTATGTCCCGCTACTCCCAGCACCTCGAGCGCGCGGCCGCCGTCGGCCAGCCGCGGCGCTAGGATCCCGGGCCCATGACTGCCCCGACCGCTCCCGGCGCCGCCGCTCCCGGCCCGACCGCCGCGCCGATCATCGAGATGCACGGCGTCCATAAATGGTTCGGCGACTTCCACGTGCTCAAGGACATCAACCTGACCGTCGAGCGCGGCGAGAAGATCGTCATCTGCGGTCCCTCGGGCTCCGGCAAGTCGACCGTGATCCGCTGCCTGAACGCGCTTGAGGCCCATCAGAAGGGCCGCATCGTGGTGGACGGCGTGCCCCTGACCCAGGACGTCCGCACCATCGAGGCGGTGCGCCGCGAGGTCGGCATGGTGTTCCAGTCGTTCAACCTGTTCCCGCACCTGACGGTGCTCGAGAACCTCACCCTCGCGCCGGTCTGGGTGCGCCGGCGTCCGCGGGCCGAGGCCGAGGCGACGGCGCGGCGCTATCTCGAGCGCGTGCGCATCCCCGAGCAGGCGCACAAGTATCCGGGGCAGCTGTCCGGCGGCCAGCAGCAGCGGGTGGCCATTGCCCGGGCGCTTTGCATGCGGCCGAAGATCATGCTGTTCGACGAGCCGACCTCGGCGCTCGATCCGGAGATGATCAAGGAGGTGCTGGATGTGATGACCGAGCTGGCGGAGGAGGGGATGACCATGCTCGTGGTCACCCACGAGATGGGCTTCGCCGAGCGCGTCGCCCATCGGATCATCTTCATGGACGGCGGCGAGATCGTCGAGCAGAACACGCCCGATCGCTTCTTCACCGACCCGCGCTCGGAGCGCACCCGGCTGTTCCTCAGCCAGATCCTGTCGCACTGACGCCGCCGCCCTGCCAACCCGCTACCTGGCGGATCCGCCATGCGCCTGCAGCTCTCCACCTGGCCCGAGGTCGAGGCCTATCTGGCCCGCTGCCGCGGCATCCTCATGCCGATCGGCTCAACCGAGCAGCACGGGCCGACCGGCGTGCTCGGGACCGACGCCATCACCGCGGAGACCATCGCCTGGGCCGCCGGCGCCGAGACCGGCGCCCTGGTCGGCCCGACCCTCGGCGTCGGCATGGCTCAGCATCACATGGCGTTCCCCGGGACGGTGACGCTGCGGCCCTCGACCCTGATCCTGGTCTTGCGCGACGTGGTGCTGTCGCTCGCCGAGCACGGCTTCGAGCGCTTCCTCTTCATCAACGGCCACGGCGGCAACGTGCCGAGCCTGGGCGCGGCGTTTTACGAGATTCACGCCGAGCAGCGACGGAGCCGCGGCGCCCAGGCCCCGGAGCTGCGCTGCCGCTCTGTCAACTGGTATGAAGGCACCGACACCCGGAAGCTGACGGTCGAGCTGTACGGCAGCCGTGACGGCAGCCACGCCACGGCGAGCGAGATCGCGGTCACGCAGCACGTCCACCGAGAGGCGATCAAGCAAGCGCCGCTCGAGCCGAGGCAGGCGCCACAGGCCCGGTTTCACGACCACCGCGACTTCCGCCGGCGCCATCCGGACGGGCGCATGGGCTCCGACCCGTCGCTGGCCCGGCCGGAGCACGGCGCCCGGCTGGTCGAGGCGGCGGCGCGCGACGTGGCCCGGGTCTGGCACGCCTTCCTGGAGGAGGACTGATCCCGGCGAGCCGATGGCCGCGGCCATGGGCTCGCCGGGCCGGCCCCGGGGGCGCGCCCGCCAATCCTCGCCGGCACGATGCCGGCCGGCACCGGCCGGCTATCTGCCCGCCATCGGGCCCGGCAGACCGCTGTCGCAGCGGCGGGTCAGCTCGTCCGCACCTTCTCGAGGAAGTCGTCGATCAGGCCGGCGAGCTCCCGCGAGCTGGCGGAGAGCTCGTCGCTCGAGCGACGGACATCACCGGCCGCCTGACCGGCGCGGTCGGCCGCGGTGCGCACGCTGCCGATCGTCTCGGCGACCTCTTGCGTGCCGCCGGCGGCTTCCTGCACGTTGCGGCTGATCTCCTTGGTCGCGGCATCCTGCTGCTCGACCGCCGAGGCGATGCCGGAAGCGATCTCGTTGAGACGGTTGATCACCTCGGCGATCGACTTCATGGCGCTCACCGCATGGCCGGTCGAGGTCTGCATCTCGCGGATCTGGTCGGCGATGTCCTCGGTGGCCTTGCTGGTCTGATTGGCGAGCGACTTGACCTCGGAGGCGACCACGGCGAAGCCCTTGCCGGCATCGCCCGCCCGCGCCGCCTCGATGGTGGCGTTCAGCGCCAGCAGGTTGGTCTGACCGGCAATGGCGTTGATCAGCTTCAGCACCTCCTCGATCTTGCCGGCCGAGACCGACAGCGAGTGCACCGCGTGGTCGCTTTCCTCGGCTCGGGTCACGGCTTCCCGCGCCACGCTGGTCGACTCCGTGACCTGGCGGGCGATCTCCTGGATCGACTTGGCGAGCTGCTCCGCGGCGGCGGCAACGGTTTGCACGTTGGCCGAGGCCGAGTCGGAGGCGCTGGCCACCGTGGCCGCCTGCTCGCTCGAGAGCTCCGCCGTCGACGACATGTCCGCGGCGGTTCGCTGCAGCCCGGCGGCGGCGGTGTCAACAACGCCGAGCCGGCCGCGCACCTCCTCCTCGAAGCCGCCGATCAGCCCGTCGATCCGCTCGGAGCGGGCGACGCGCTCCTGCTGCTCCTGAAGCCGCTCGGCCTGCGCCCGCTCCTCGCGCTGCAGGCTTTCCTTGAACACCAGCACCGCCTTGGCCATGGCGCCGATCTCGTCGCGCCGGTCGCTGCCCGGCACGGTGACGCTTCGATCGCCCTCGGCCAGGCGGGTCATCGCGGCGGTCATCGCCGTCACCGGACGGACGATGCTGCGGGCGATGGTCATGGCGGCAGCGATCCCGAGCACGATGGCGACAACGGCGCCCAGGGTCGTCATCAGCTGGCTGCGGGCGATGCCGGCCTCATTGGTGCCTTGCAGCGCCGTGAGGTCGTCGGCCTGCCGCGAGCGGACCTGCTGGGCGACCTGCGAGAACTCCTCGCCCAGCCGGTACACCTGCTGGGCGACGGCGGCCTTGTCATAGGTCGCCGCGGTGAAGTCGCTGAAGCTGAACAGGAACTCGCTGGCCATGGCCTGGGTGCCGGCGGCCAGCCGGGCCTGCGCGGGGTCGCGGAACTCGGTCTGCATGGCCTGGGTCCGCTCGATGAACGCGCTCAGATCCTCGCCGGCCTGCAGGTCGAGCTCCTCGGTTGGCCTGGCCATGAACTCGGTGGTCCGGGCACGCGCCGACTGGAAGGCACCCATGGCATGGCCGGCCAGCGCGGCGGCGCGAAAATCGCTGTCGGCGAAGGCGCCGTCGACCAGATCCGACAGGGTTCTGTCGATCTCGACGGCCTGTGGATCGAGCACGTCGCGGCGGATCGCGGCGGCCGTCCGGTCGAGCTCGACATAGCGGTCGAACGCCCCGTCCATCTCGGCGAGCAGGGTGTCAAGCTCGCCCAGCAGCTCCTGCCGCTCGTCGTCGACGGTGATCGACCGCATGGCCCCGATGTCGCGGGCCAGCCGCTCGCGCAGCCCCTGCGCGGCCTCGACCGCGGCGGTGTCGCCGCTGCGGCGGTACTCCAGGAAATACCGCCTTAGATCGTTGACTTCGCGATCTATCGTCGAGACCAGCAGCGTGTTGTCGCCGACCTGCGCGAACTCCTTGAACTGCTCGCCGAAGGTCCGGGCGGACAGGATCGCCACGACGGCGATCATCGCCAGCAAGGCCAGAACAACGACGAAGCCGGCGCAGACCCGGCCGCCGACCGACAATTCCCGACTGCGCATGATTTTCTATGCCTCGCCCTTCGCGGCCCTTAAGCACAGCGACAAGCTGGCAATCGGAAGTTAATACTTCCACAAGATCCACAGTATTTTCGCTACGGCATTGGGAATGACTTGCCAAAAAGTGGTCCCGGCCGGCTCGCCCGCCCGGCCACCTCACGCAAGCTGTCGGTGGGTGGCGGGGCGGGGGTGGGCGGGTCGGCGATGCCACCCACGCCGGGAACGCTTGTCTTATGACGGTTCCGGCCCGTTCGTGGAGGAGGGGCCGACGCCGGTGAGCGATCGTTCACCGGCGTCGGCGGTCTCGTCGCCCGGCTCGGGGACGCTCGCCCGCGGCATGCCCGGCCCGGTCTCGACAGGCAGATCGGCGCGCAGACCCCATTCCGCCCAGGATCCGTCATAGACCGCGGTGTTCGGGTTGCCGAGGCGGAACCGGGCGAGAGCCAAAAGGCAGGCGGTGACCCCGCTGCCGCAGGTGGCCACCACCGGCTCGTCCGGCCCGATGCCTGCCGCACCCAGCCGCTCGGCGAGAGCCTCGGGGGGCAGCAGGGTCCGGGCCTCGGGATCCAGCAGTTCGGCGAAAGGGAGGTTGAGCGAGCCCGGGATATGGCCGTCGCGCCGGCCAGGCCAGATTTCCGGAACCGCGGCCGTGAAGCGGCCATGGTCGCGGGTGTCGACGATCGTCTCCTCCCCGGTGCCGAGGAGGGCGACCATGCGGTCCACCCCGCGCAGCAGGTGCGGCCGAAAGCGCGGCGTGAAGCGAGCCGGCCATGTCCCGGTGGCCGCGCCGGTCAGCGGCCGGCCTTGATGCCGCCACAGCGGCAGGCCGCCGTCCAGGACCACGACATCGTCATGGCCGAACAGTCGGAACATCCACCAGCCGCGCGCCGCCGCCATCGTGCCGAGGGCGTCGTAGCATACCACACGATCGCGATTGCCAAGGCCGAGCTCGGCCACATGACGCGAGAAGCGGTCGGCCGACGGCACCATGTGCGGCAGGTCCGAGCCCGGCTGCGCCAGGGCGTCTATGTCGAGAAGGACCGCGCCCGGAATGTGCTGAACGCGATGCTCGGCGGCAAGGTCCCGCTCCAGCCCGGGCATGCGGAACGCGACCTCGACCGGTCGCACACGCTCCTCGCCGAGGCGGCTTTCAAGCCAGTCCGGGGTGACCAGCGGGCTGCCGGGCGTGGCGCTCATCGACGACAATTGGGCCTCCGCTGTGGGGCAAAACGATCGGTCTCGATGATGGTCCGCGCCGTTGCGGCCGTCCTTAGCTCAATCGCAAGGTGATCCGGCGATTCTGCCTCCCCTTGCTTTCCATCTTGCCAACCGTCAGAACGCCGATCTCGCCGGTCCGGGCGACATGGGTGCCGCCGCAGGGCTGGAGGTCGACCGGCGTGCCGTCGGACCCGATCTGGATGAGCCGCACACGCCCGCCCTCCGTCGGCGGCTTGACCGCCAGGGTCCGCACCAGCTCCGGCCTCGCCGCCAGCTCCGCCGCGTCGATCCATCGCGCCGTCACCGGGTGGTTCGCCGCGACCAGCTCCGCCAAAGACCGTGACAGGGCGTCCCGGTCGGGAACGGGACCCGGCAGGTTGAAGTCGAGCCGGCCTTTCTCAGCGGTGATCTGGCCGCCGGTCACGTCTCCCTCGACGAGCGAGCATAGCAGATGCAGCGCCGTGTGCATGCGCATGTGACTGTGGCGGCGTGGCCAGTCCAGTTCCGCCTCGACGACCATGCCGATGGGCGGCGGCTCTGCGCCATCCTCCAGCACATGGAGCACCGCCTCGGCGGATGCGTCCTTCGGCGTGCCGCCCTTCACCGTGTCCACCACCGGCGCGGTGCCGCCCGACCAGCGCAGCAGGCCGGTGTCGCCGGGCTGTCCGCCGCCGGCCGCATAGAACAAGGTGCGGTCCAGCACGACGCCCTGCCGATCGACCCCGACCACGGTCGCGGTGCACGCCGCGACATAGGGGTCAGTCCGGTACAGAAGCTCGGTCATCCGAAATCGGCCCTCGCTCCGCCGCAACCTTATGGAGTGTTTTGCCGGCGAACGCGTCCAACGGTAACGGCTGTCGCGAGGCCTGTCGAGCGGGACCTTTCGCCTCGGGGCTTTGCCGGGCGGCAACCGGCCTCGCTCCTGGCCGGGAAGAGGGTCTGGCCCGGCAAGACGCCGTGGCCGAGCCGTCTTGTCTCGACTCCGTGACTGCCAGAACAGCACTAGCCCGGTCCAAAGAAAAGCAATTGGATAAAGTGCGCTGACAAGAAACGGCGCAATCGAGCGCTGCGCGCGACAGAATTAAGAGCTCGGTAATGCTTGCGTATTAGGGTTCGTGCCTGTTTACCGATACCGAGACCCGCCGGAGCCTGTGAAAGATGAGCCGTTTCGCCGATTGGAGCCTGCAGGCCAAGCTGGGTCTGGTGCTGGGCAGCCTGGTGGTCGTCATCGTCATGGTAGCTGGCTACTCCATCTATGCCCTGGCCAGCTACCACACGACCGTTGCCAAGATGGAGGACGCCGCCACGCGCGCCCTCTATGCCGAATCGGTCAACGGCCTGATCCTTGCCAACGTCATGGACGGCCGCGGTGCCATGGGCGCCGACAGCCAGGACAAGGCGAACGGCTATGCCGACAAGATGGAGAGCCACATCGCCGAGGTCCGGCGCCAGCTGGCCGCGTGGCAGCCGTTGGTGCGGCCGGAGGAGCAGGCTGCCTTCGCCGAGCTCGAGGCCTCGATCGAGGATTACTTTGTGCAGCGCGAGGGCTTCATCCGCGCGGCACGGACCGATGGTGTCACGGGAGCCGTGCAGTTCACCGCGGAGAATTCCAGCCGCGCGCAGCGCCAGCGCCTCAACGCCGCGCTTGACGCCGTCAAGGTGCGCAACGACGCGCTCATCGCCCAGCTTACCGAGGAGGAGCGGCGCTCCTACAGCACCGGCCTCTGGACCTTGGTCGCGCTGTGCGTCGGCGGCTCGCTCGTCGCCCTGCTCGCCGCCTGGTTCGTGGTGTCGCGTTTCGTGACCGGCCCGTTGAGCGCCATGGCCAAGGCCATGGGC
>CAZTHL010000100.1:0-12268 GCA_964613585.1 uncultured Mycobacteriaceae bacterium
TCCACTACAACCCGGCGCACATGCTCGCGGTGACCTTCTTCTTCACCACGACGCTGGCGCTCGCCCTGCACGGCGGCCTGATCCTGTCGGCGCTCAATCCCGGCAAGGGCGAGGTGGTCAAGTCGCCCGAGCACGAGGACACCTATTTCCGCGACTTCATCGGCTACTCGATCGGCACGCTCGGCATCCACCGGCTCGGCCTGATCCTGGCGCTGGCGGCCGGCTTCTTCAGCGCGGTGTGCATCGTCATCAGCGGCCCGTTCTGGACCACCGGCTGGCCCGAATGGTGGAACTGGTGGCTCAACCTGCCGATCTGGTCCTGAGGGGGGCCCGGTGAGATGCCTGACTATCAAAACATCTTCACGAGCGTGCAGCCCCGCGCGGTGCCGAACCCGGGGATCGCGCTGCCGGCCGGCGACGCGGTGCGCGTCGGCGACGGCACCTTCAACTACCTGCTGGGCAAGATCGGCAACGCCCAGATCGGCCCGATCTACCTGGGCACGACCGGGTTCCTGTCGCTGCTCTGCGGCTTCATCGCGATCGAGATCATCGGCCTCAACATGTGGGCCTCGGTCAACTGGGACCCGGTCGAGTTCGTTCGCCAGCTGCCCTGGCTGGCGCTCGAGCCGCCCGGCCCGGAATGGGGGCTCAGCCTGCCGCCGCTCCAGGAAGGCGGCTGGTGGCTCCTGGCCGGCTTCTTCCTGACCGCGTCGATCCTGCTCTGGTGGGTCCGCACCTACCGCCGCGCGATCGCCCTCGGCCTCGGCACCCACATCGCCTGGGCATTCGCCTCGGCCATCTTCCTCTACCTGGTGCTCGGCTTCATCCGGCCGGTCCTCATGGGCAGCTGGAGCGAGGCGGTGCCGTTCGGCATCTTCCCGCACCTCGACTGGACCACGGCCTTCTCGATCCGCTACGGCAACCTCTACTACAACCCGTTCCACGCGCTCTCGATCGTCTTCCTCTACGGCTCGGTTCTGCTGTTCGCCATGCACGGCGGCACCATCCTGTCGGTCAGCAAGCTCGGCGGTGAGCGTGAGGTGGAGCAGGCGACCGACCGCGGCACGGCGGCCGAGCGCGGCGCGCTGTTCTGGCGCTGGACCATGGGCTTCAACGCCACCTTCGAGTCGATCCACCGCTGGATCTGGTGGTTCGCGGTGCTGACGGCGGTGACCGGCGGCATCGGCATCCTGCTGTCGGGCACGGTGGTCGACAACTGGTACCTGTGGGGCATCAAGCACGGCATCGTGGCGCCCTACCCCGAGACGCCGGTCGTCGACCCGGCCGCCACGCTGAGCCCGGGAGCAGCACAATGAGAGCCGTGAGCATCCTAGCCGTCGTTGTCGTGGTCCTGCTCACGGCGGCGATGCTGTTCCGGCCGGGCTGGGACCGGCCGCCGATCGAGACCGACCAGACCGGCTTCCGCGGCCTCGGCATGGTCGAGGTCACCAACCCGCGCAAGCAGCGCGACCTGGTGGCGGCGAACCAGGTTCCGGAGCCGATCCCGGAGATCCCGACCGAGGGCGCGCCGCTCGCCTCCGAGGTCTACGAGAACGTGCCCCTGCTCGGCCACCTGCCGGATCCGCAGTTCATCCGGCTGATGACGGCGATCACCGAATGGGTGTCGCCGGAGGAGGGCTGCGCCTACTGCCACAACCTCGAGAACTTGGCGTCGGACGAGCCCTACGCCAAGCGCGTGTCGTCGCGCATGATCCAGATGACCTGGCACGTCAACCAGGACTGGACCGAGCATGTCGGCGACACCGGCGTCACCTGCTACACCTGCCACCGCGGCCAGCCGGTGCCGCAGGCGGTATGGTACAGCGGCTCGCCCATGGCCGAAGCCGGCGGCCTGTCCCGCGGCCGGGCCGGCCAGAACATCGCCGGCATCGGCGCCACGTCGCTGCCGACCGATCCGTTCACGCCGCTGCTCGAGGAATCGGGGGTGATCCGGGTCGAGCCGCGCACGGCGCTGCCGACGGACTATGAGATGTCCATCCAGCAGACCGAGGCGAGCTACGCCCTGATGATCCACATGTCGAACTCGCTCGGCGTCAACTGCACCTACTGCCACAACAGCCGCTCGTTCGGCTCGTGGGGGCAGGCGACGCCGCAGCGGGCAAACGCGTGGCACGGCATCTACATGACCCGGGCGATCAACCAGGAGTACATTGTCCCGCTGACGCCGATCCTGCCGGACTACCGGCTCGGGCCGGAGGGCGACGCGCCGAAGGCCAACTGCACCACCTGCCACCAGGGTGCCGCGCTGCCGCTGCTCGGCGTCAGCATGCTGCCGGACTACCCGTCGCTGCGCGCGCCAGGCGACGCCACCGGCCCCGACGTGGCCGGAACCCTGCCGGCCGGCCACCCGGTCGTGGCGGAGCATCCCTGACCGCCGCGCCGTGCGGCCGACGGACGGCGACACCGCCGCTCCCGTCGGCCGGCGGCCCCGGCTCCGGACAGGCCCGTCTCCGGCTCCCGGCCCATGGCCGGCGTCGGAGACGGGCCTTTTCTTGTCCGCCGGCGCCGGGCAGCACCCTCCGAGAGGATCACGCCATGACCCCCTGGTGGCGCGGCGCCGTGCTCTACCAGATCTACCCGCGCAGCTTCCGGGACACCGATGGCGACGGTGTCGGCGACCTGCCCGGCGTGATCGAGAAGCTCGACTATGTCGCCGCGCTCGGCGTCGACGGGATCTGGCTGTCGCCGTTCTTTCCCTCGCCCATGGTCGACTTCGGCTACGACGTCGCCGATTACCGCGGCGTCGATCCGCGCTTCGGCACGCTCGCCGACCTCGACCGGCTGCTCGCCCGCGCCCACGCGCTCGGGCTCAAGGTGATCATCGATCAGGTCTACTCGCACAGCTCCGACCGGCATCCCTGGTTCGCGGAGAGCCGGACGAGCCGCGACACTCCGAAGGCCGGCTGGTACGTCTGGGCCGACCCGAGGCCGGACGGCACGCCGCCCAACAACTGGCTTTCCCTGTTCGGCGGCCCGGCCTGGGAATGGGACGCCCGGCGGCGCCAGTACTATCTCCACAACTTTCACCGCGCCCAGCCGGATCTCAACTTCCACGAGCCGGCGGTGCAGGAGGCGATCTGCGAGGTCGCCCGCTTCTGGCTCGACCGCGGCGTCGACGGCTTCCGGCTCGACGTCGCCAACTTCTACTTCCACGACGCAGCGCTGAGGGACAATCCGCCCACCGGCCGGATCGACGCCTGGTCGCCCTACGACTTCCAGCGCCACCTGCACGACCGCTCCCGACCCGAGACCCTCGGCTTCGTGGCCCGGCTGCGGCGCCTGCTCGACAGCTACCCGGAGCGCATGGCGGTGGCCGAGATCGCCAGCGCGAGCCCGCTCGAGCGCATGATCGAGTATACGGACGGTCCCGACCGGGTGCACACCGCCTATTGCTTCATCCTGCTGAACGGCCCGTTCGACGCCGCGTTCATCCGCGGGGCCGTGGAGCGGCAGCGGCAGCTTGGGCCCGATGCCTGGCCGTCCTGGTCCTTCGGCAACCACGACTTTCCGCGCGTCGTCACCCGCTGGGGCGGCGAGCGCGATCCGGCCGGGTTCGCCCGGCTGACCATGGCGCTGCTGCTGGCGCTGCGCGGCACGATCTTCGTCTACCAGGGCGAGGAGCTGGGCCTGCCGGACGGCGCGGTTCCCTACGAGCGGATGCTGGATCCCGAGGGCCTCGCCTTCTGGCCCGACCGCAAGAGCCGGGACGACTGCCGGACGCCGATGCCGTGGCAGGCCGCCGCCCCGTTCGCCGGCTTCGCGCCGCCCGGCGCTGCCGAGCCTTGGCTGCCGGTGCAGGAGCCTCATCGGCGCCGGGCGGTCGACCGGCAGCTCGCCGATCCGGCCTCGCCGCTGATGACGGCGCGCCGGCTCCTGCGCTTTCGGCGCGGCCGGCCGGCGCTGCGCCATGGCGACATCCGCTTCCTGTCGGTGCCGCCACCGCTGCTGGTCTTGGAGCGCTGGCATGGGGACGACCGGCTCTTGTGCGCCTTCAACCTCAGCGAGCGGCCGCAGCGCGCCGCCCTGGCGACGGAGCTGACGGAGCGCCGACTGCCCGATCTCGGCGGCGGCAGGCTCGGCGGCGGCACGCTCGAGCTGCCGCCCTATGGCTTCCTGTTTGCCGGAACGGAGTGATCGAACGGGCCCCAGGGCCGGCGCGCGCCGGTCGCGTTCCGGCCGGGCGGCCGGGAGCCGGTCCGCGCCCGGGCCCGCGGCCGGGCCCCGGGGCGTTCCCGGCGCGTTCCCGGCACTTTCCCGGCGCTTTCCCGGCGCTTCGTTGACACCCCTGATGGTTCACCTTATGTCTCGCGGGGCCTTCGGCGGGATCCCGCGCCGGCCGGCCCCAATAATCCAACCGCTGTCTTGAGGTCTCGATGTTCGGTGGGCTCGCCCGCACGCTGTTCGGCACGACCAACGATCGCGCCCTGAAGGCGCTCGGCAAGGCGGTCGCCGCGATCAACGCGCTGGAGGCCGAGACCGAGCGGCTGAGCGACGAGGATCTGCGGGCCCGCACCGACGGCCTTCGAGCGCGCGTGGCCGACGGCGCCTCGCTTGATTCGCTCGTCCCGGAGGCGTTCGCCATCGTGCGCGAGGCGGCGAAGCGGGTGCTCGGCCAGCGCCACTTCGATGTCCAGCTGATCGGCGGCATGGTCCTGCACCAGGGCAAGATCGCCGAGATGAAGACCGGCGAGGGCAAGACCCTGGTCGCCACCCTGGCGGTCTACCTGAACGCCCTGACCGGCAAGGGCGTTCACGTGATCACCGTGAACGACTACCTGGCGCGGCGCGACTCCGAATGGATGGGGCAGATCTACCGGTTCCTCGGTCTCGAGGTCGGCTGCATCGTGCATGGCCTCAACGATGACGAGCGGCGCCAGGCTTACGCCGCCGACGTCACCTACGGCACCAACAACGAGTTCGGCTTCGACTATCTGCGCGACAACATGAAGTTCCGCCTGGACGACATGGTTCAGCGGGAGTTCAGCTTCGCCATCGTCGACGAGGTCGACTCGATCCTGATCGACGAGGCGCGCACCCCGCTGATCATCTCCGGCCCGTCCCACGATTCCTCGGAGCTCTACATACGGGTGAATCAGCTGATCCCGGAGCTGACCGACGAGGATTACGAGCTTGACGAGAAGCAGCGCACCGTGACCCTGACCGACGGCGGCCAGGAGCGGATCGAGCGGCTGCTCGATGAGGCCGGGATGCTCGGCACCGGGCCGGGCAGCGGCCTCTACGATCTCCGGAATGTCAATCTTGTGCACCATGTCAATCAGGCGTTGCGGGCGCACAAGATGTTCCAGCGCGACCGCGACTACATCGTCAAGGACCGCAAGGTGGTCATCATCGACGAGTTCACCGGCCGCATGATGGAGGGCCGGCGCTACTCCGAGGGGCTGCACCAGGCGCTCGAGGCGAAGGAGGCGGTGCCGATCCAGCGCGAGAACCAGACCCTGGCCTCGATCACCTTCCAGAACTACTTCCGGCTGTACCCGAAGCTGGCCGGCATGACCGGCACGGCGATGACCGAGGCGCCCGAGTTCGCCGAGATCTACGGGCTCGAGGTGGTGGAGATCCCGACCAACCTGCCGGTGCGCCGGGATGACGAGGATGACGAGGTCTACCGCACGGCGGACGAGAAGTACGCCGCCATTGTCGACCTGATCCAGGACTGCAGCACGCGCGAGCAGCCTGTTCTGGTGGGCACGGTGTCGATCGAGAAGTCCGAGAGACTGGCGCGCGAGCTCAAGAAGGCCAAGATCAAGCACAGCGTGCTGAACGCCCGCTTCCACGAGCAGGAGGCGCAGATCATCGCGCTGGCCGGCGAGCCCGGCGCCGTGACCATCGCCACCAACATGGCCGGCCGCGGCACCGACATCCAGCTCGGCGGAAATGTCGACGCCCGCATCGCCCGCGAGGTGGCCGGGCTCGAGGAGGCCGAGGCCCGGGCCCGGCGGATCGAGGCGATCCATGCCGAGGTGGCGGACCGGAAGGCTCGGGTCATCGCGGCGGGCGGGCTCTACGTCGTCGGCACCGAGCGGCACGAGAGCCGGCGCATCGACAACCAGCTGCGCGGTCGCTGCGGGCGCCAGGGCGACCCCGGCCACTCCAAGTTCTTCCTGTCGCTCGAGGACGATCTGATGCGCATCTTCGCGTCGGATCGGCTGGAGGGCATGCTGAAGCGCCTGGGCCTGAAGGAGGGCGAGGCGATCGTCCATCCCTGGATCAACCGGGCGCTGGAGAAGGCGCAGCAGAAGGTCGAGGCGCGCAACTTCGAGATCCGCAAGAACCTCCTCAAGTTCGACAACGTCATGAACGACCAGCGCAAGGTCATATACGAGCAGCGCAAGGAGATCATGGCGGCGTCGGACGTGCGCGAGATGGTCACGGAGATGCGCCACGAGGTGCTCGCCGGCATGGTGCAGCGGGCGATCCCGCCCAACTCGTATGCCGAGCAGTGGGACATCACCGGGCTGACCGAGGAGGTGCGGCGGACCCTGGCGCTCGAGCTGCCGCTCGCCGACTGGGCCCGGGAGGAGGGTATCGCCGAGCCGGAGATCGAGGAGCGGATCCGCGACGCCTCCGACCGCAAGATGGCCGAGAAGGCCGCGCAATACGGTCCCGAGATCATGCGCGCGGCCGAGAAGAACCTGCTGCTGCAGATCCTGGACCAGCAATGGAAGGACCACCTGCTCGCGCTCGACCATCTGCGTCAAGGCATCAACCTTCGCGCCTACGGCCAGCGCGACCCGCTCCGCGAGTACCAGAGCGAGGCCTTCGAGCTGTTCAACGCGATGCTGTCGCAGCTCCGCCAGACGGTGACCATGGTGCTGAGCCAGGTCGAGCTCCGGGTCAGCCGGCCGGAGGAGGTCGCCGAGACGATGGCGCCGCGGCAGCGGCTGCCACTGCGCGAGTCCCGCCATGACCCGGCGCTCGCCGCCGCCCCGGCCGAGAGCGAGGCCGAGGCCCGGGCGACCGGCACCTACGGCGGCGGGGCCGGCCTGCGGGCGGAGGCCGGGACCGGCGCTGCCGCCGCGGGCGGCACGGTGCGGCGGATGCCGCCGGCCGGGGTCGAGGCCGATCCGGACGATCCGGCGACCTGGGGCAAGGTGCCGCGCAACGCGCCGTGCCCGTGCGGCTCGGGCAAGAAGTACAAGCACTGCCACGGCTCGGTGTAGGGCCGCGGCCGCCTCGCGCGCCGACCTGGGCGCCGGGCCTTGCATCATCGCTTGTCATGATGCCGGCCGAGCGGGACCCTTGACCGGTCCGCGCATCAGCCGCCGTGCGCGGCGTTGGCGCATCGCCGTGGACATGTCGTCGAAGGGCGGCCTGCGCAGGAGGGAGATCCCCCGAAGCGCATTCCGGTGTCGTCCCAGAGTCACGCTCCGAGCTCGGACGTGACGAACAGCGGCATGTCGGCTTGACACGGGAGCGGGACGACGGTGCCGCCGAACCCAAAAACGCCCTACCGCGCCGCGTGCCGGTCGGGGGCGAGGGTCAGGCAGGCGATCTCGGCCGCCTGGAGCCGCTCGCACGCGGCGCCGGCGCTGCTCTCCGTGAAGCCGAACATGCGCGCGCGGTGCAGACGGCCCCAGGCAGTGCCGACCTCGGTGATGTCGCGCGGCGCCCGGCTGAGCAGGGTCGGCGCCGCCGACGTCGCCTGGTCCATGGCGCGCTCCGCCTCGGTCCGGGAGCGGAAGGCGCCGACCTGAATACCCCAGCCGCTCGGCGGCTCGATCACGTCGCTGCCGGAGACGTCGCCGACCGCCTCGCCGGAGGGGGCCTCGGCGGTGTCGAGGCCGGCCGCCTCGGCGAGGCGCACCGGCACGATCTGCAGGGGGCGGGTCGAGGCCTGCGCCACGGTCGGCGTTGACATCTGGCGCATGGCCGGCAGCGCCGGCGGCTGCGGGAAGCGCCGCAGCTGCGCCGGCAGCGCGCTGTCCGCGGGCGCGTCGGCGAGCCGCGTCGGGCGCAGCCGGACCGGTCCGGCCGGCGGCAGCGCCTCGGCCACCACGGTGACGGCCGGCACGCGTTCGCGCGGATGCAGCGCCGGGCGCGGCGGCCGGAACGGCACGCTGCCATGCGCCACCAGGTGCCGCGCCCGCTCAGTGGCGAGGGCCCGGTCGAGCAGATCGACCATGTGCGCGTTGCGCGAGGCCGCCGTGCGGCCGCCGAACACGACCGCGATCAGGCGCAGCCGGGATCGGCGCACGGAGGCAACGAGATTGAAGCCCGAGGCGTTGATGTAGCCGGTCTTGAGGCCGTCCATCCCGTCATAACGCCCGAGCAGCCGATTGTGGTTGCGGTAGGTGACGCCACGGAAGGTCCAGCGCCGGGTGCCGAAGAAATGGTAGTGCTGCGGGTAGTGGCGAATCATCGCCTGCGTCAGCCTCGCCATGTCCCATGCCGTGCTTCTCTGGCGTCGGTCGGGCAGGCCGGAGGCGTTGCGGAACGTGGTCCGGGTCATGCCGAGACGGCGCGCCTGCTCGGTCATCATCCGGGCGAACTGGCTCTCGGAGCCGCCGATCGCCTCGGCCAGGACCACGGCGATGTCGTTGGCGGACTTGGTGACCAGGGCGTAGATCGCGTCCTCCACCCTGAGGGTGGCGCCGACCGGCAGGCCGATCTTGGACGGCGGCTGCCGGGCGGCATGGCTCGACACCCGCAGGGACTGCTGCAGCGACAGACGGCCGGACTCGATCGCCTGGAAGGTCATGTACAAGGTCATGATCTTGGTGAGCGAGGCCGGGTACAGCGACCGCTGCGCGTTCTCCTCGTAGAACACCTCGCCGGTCACGGCGTCGATCACGAGGCCGGCATAGCGGGGATTGGCCTGCGCTTGCCACGGCAGAGTAATGATCAGTAAAACGGCCAGAAGCGCCAGCACGGCGCCGCAGCCCGCTGCGGGCGGAAAGCAGCATCGGCTCAAGGCGCAGGCAGCGCGCCTTGAGTCCGGCTGTGAGGTGACCGCGGCCCCCTGCATCGTTCGGCCCCCGTGCACGTCCCGATCCTTCCTGGCTACGCTAAGAGAAAAGCCAAATTCGTGTCCAGTTTTTATTGGAATCCGGTAAACAAAGCGTTGGCGTCTTGCCGTTGCCGCGGCATCGACACCACACAGCCGCGAGGACGGCGTCTCCGGTCGGGCAGGACTCGACTCCGGCCCCTGCCGTTACTTGCGGTTCTGGCGGTGGCCGGGTGCGCCTACCAGGGCCCGGCGGGCACCCTGCTGACCCAGCGGCTGACCTGGCTCAGCTACCTTGACGGGGCGGACATCCGGGCGGCCTGCGGAAGCCGCTTCGAGGAGCGCTATCGCCTCGTCTACAACGCCCGTTTCGAGGAGCAGGCGCGGGGCTACGACATCGTGCCGACGGACGACGGCGGCGCGCTGATGCGCCAGACGGTCGACCGCGGCGTTGTCCTGTTCGCCACGGACGGCGCCGGCTCGCCGATCCGGCCGACCCAGGCGACCACCTACCTGCCGCCGGAGACCTTCGCGGAGCTCCGAACCCGGCTGGCCGAGAGCGGTGCCTTCGGGCCGACGCCGGTCGGGCTGCGGCTGTCGTCCCGCAGCGTCTACTGGCTCATCCTCGGCTGCCATGGCGGCCGCCCGTTCATGACCGGCTTTCGACATCCCTCGTCGGCGTTCGAGCGGCTCACATTTGACGAGCTGATCCGTCGGCTCGACACCACAGGTGTGCGATTTCGCGAGCCTCGGCCCGCCGCGCCGCCCGAGGGCCGGGCCGGTGACCGTTGCCCGCCGCTCGGCGAGGAGCGGCGGGTCTGCTTCACGGTGGAGCTTGGCCGCGACGGCCTGGTCGGCCCCTGATGCCGGCTTGCCCATGATGTCAGTCTTCGGGCAGCCACGGCGCGCCCGGGCGCCGCCGGGTTGGCAGGCGCGCCGACCCGTCATCCCGTCGGCGTGGCGGTCCGAAGGCGACCGTGCGGGACCCCCGCCGAAGCGAATCCGTGGGCAAAGGCAATGACTTGACAATTTCGCCGCAGAGCGTAAGCTGCCTTATGTTGCGGTGCAGCATAAACAGGCCTGGGCATCCGGGCGCGTGACATGCGCCGCGGCGATCGTCCGCCGGGCGACCCCGTCACAGCGATAAGGAGCGACCACCATGGCCCCGTCGAAGATGACCAACGATGCCGTCAAGGCGGTCGAGGACACCATCGCTGCCACGAAGCAGACGGTGGACGAGGCGATCAGGGCGAGTGAGCAGGCGGCCCTGCGCAACTTGGTTCAGGCGCAGAGCCTGGGCAAGGATCAACTCGCGGAAGCGAATCGGCGACTGTACGACGCGGTCATGGAGGTGGCGTCGGCCGCACAGGCGAACGCCGAGGCGATGGTTGCCACCGGGACCATGCTGTCCAAGGGGCTGAGCGATGTCGGTGCCACTTGGCTCGCGCTGTCCCGAGGCATGGCGCGTCAAGGTCTGTTGGCAGGGCGGTCGATGATCACGGCGCGCACCCCGAATCACCTGGTGGAGTTGCAGAACGGCTGCGCTCGGATCGCGCTTGAGCAGATGCTTGCCAACGGCAGCCGATTGTCCGACCTGTCGCTGCGGCTCGCGCGGGAGGTGGTGGCACCCCTCAACGAGCGGATGGCGGCCAGCGTTGTCCGCATGACCCGAGCCGCCTGACCGGGGCCGCATGACCCCCGGGGCCCGGCGCTGCCGCGGTCGGGGAACCGGCGGCCGACCACCCGCTTGCCGCTTCGGGGCGGGGCGCGCCGGGCGGGACCGCAGCCCGGCGGGCCGGTCGCGTGGCCGCCCTGGAACATGGAGGCTTGGCCGCGCCCGTCGAGGTTGGGCTTTGGCAGGCGGCCGCCTATCTCGTATCATGTGAGGTACCCTTTCGGCGGCGATCCCGGAGAACGGCAGGACACGGGTCACTATGGACGAAGGCGACCGTCACGACGACAATGGCCTTGGTACCGGCGTGGTGGTGCAGAACCGGCCGAAGACCAAGAAGCCGTCCATGTACAAGGTGTTGATGCTGAACGACGACTACACGCCGATGGAGTTCGTCGTCTACGTCCTGGAAAGGTTCTTCAACAAGAGCCGGGAAGAGGCGACAAGCATCATGCTGCATGTCCATCGGCGCGGCGTCGGTCTGTGCGGCGTGTTCACGTACGAGGTTGCCGAGACCAAGGTGGCGCAGGTCATGGACTTCGCGCGCCGTCACCAGCACCCGCTGCAATGCACGCTGGAGAAGGACTGATCGGGCGCTCCCACGACGGCCGGGCCAGGCAGGTCCGGCGGCCGAACGAGGCGCCGTGGCAAGACGACGCTACTTCGAGGTAGAAACGGCCCATGCTCTCGCGCAATCTCGAGCAGACCTTGCACCGGGCTCTGGCGTACGCCAACGAACGGCGGCACGAATACGCGACCCTTGAACACCTGCTTCTGGCGCTGATCGAGGATCAGGACGCTGTCGCAGTCATGCGCGCCTGCGGGGTCGATCTTGAGAAGCTGCGCAACGAGGCGGTGGGCTATCTCGACAGCGAGCTCGCCAATCTGATCACACGCCGGCCGGACGAGGCCAAGCCGACCGCCGGCTTCCAGCGCGTCCTACAGCGTGCCGCCATCCACGTGCAGTCGTCGGGGCGGGAGGAAGTGACCGGCGCCAACGTGCTGGTCGCCCTGTTCTCCGAGCGGGAGAGCCACGCGGTCTTTTTCCTGCAAGAGCAGGACATGACCCGCTTTGACGCGGTCAACTACATTTCCCATGGCATCGCCAAGTCGCCGCAGCGCAACGAGCAGCGCCGGGTCTCCGGCGCCGACGAGGAGTCCGGCGGCGAGAAGGTGGTGAAGAAGGGCTCCGAGGCGCTGCAGGCCTACTGCATCAACCTCAATGAGAAGGCCGCCCGCGGCAAGATCGACCCGCTGATCGGGCGCGACGACGAGGTCGAGCGCACCATCCAGATCCTGTGCCGACGTTCCAAGAACAATCCGCTGTATGTGGGCGACCCGGGCGTCGGCAAGACCGCGCTCGCCGAGGGGCTGGCCAAGCGGATCGTCGAGGGTGATGTGCCGCCGGTATTGGAGACCGCCACCATCTTCGCGCTCGATATGGGCGCCCTGCTCGCGGGCACGCGCTATCGCGGGGACTTCGAAGAGAGGCTCAAGGCGGTAATCGGCGAAATCGAGAATCTCGACGGCGCCATTCTCTTCATCGACGAGATACATACCGTTATCGGGGCGGGCGCCACCTCGGGCGGCGCGATGGACGCGTCCAACCT